>JAYKGY010000020.1:0-28649 GCA_035285545.1 Snowella sp.
GTGGTTTGGTACAGCATTATTTGGACGTATGGCTTTTACCTGATGGGAGCCATGTATATTGTTGGCTCGGTTTTAAGTTGGATTCTCACGCTCTATCTTTTATTTAAACTCTGGATACAAACAGAAGACACCCCCGAAGAAGAAAAAATTCAAGTTCCTATCATGATCTGGATTTGGATTATCGGAATGTTGGTGATGCAAGTTGCCTTGGTGATTGGCCATTTGGATTTTGAATTATCGACAGGGGAAATCATTAAATCGTCTATCGGTTGGGCTAAAGGGTGGGCGGCGTTGGCGCTGTATCCTCTGGTGGGGGTTCTTAATATTCGTCCCCAAATTATTTATCGAGCCACTTGCATTGTCTGTCTCCACACCCTAATCATTTCGCCCCTATTGATCATCGCCCCTATTCTGCGTTTTCCCGAAGTCTTGTATGTTTCACCACTCCGGGCGGTAGGCGGGCCAAGCAATCAATTTTTTGATGTGTCCTTCTATGAAGTGGATTTTGATGGACAAATTCGTCAACGCTTGTTTACTCCCTGGGGCCCCGCCTTGGGTTTTGTTGCCAGCATTTACTTTGTTTTGATATTAAGTGAAAAAAACACTAAATGGCGATGGTACGGAATTATTGGGTCTATTTATTTAGGCTATATTTGCAAATCTCGTTTAGCCTTGGTTTCGTTGTTGTTAACGCCTATTCTTACAACTTTGTTATCCCGTCTAAGTCGTCCTTTTGTCTTAATGGCTTTAGGCGTTGTTAGCGCGATCGCGGGAGCCTTTGCACCGGCCATAATCACGCTCTTTAATGACATTATGACCAAATTTACGGAAGCCAGGGCCGCCTCTAGTAGGGTTAGAAGAATTCTGAAAGAAATTGCAGGACACCGTTGGGAAACGGAAGCTCCCATTTGGGGTCATGGCGTATTGGAAGCTGGGCCCCACGTAGTCGAATTTATGCCCATTGGTTCCCATCACACCTGGTTTGGATTACTGTTTGTCAGAGGGATTGTGGGGTTTTATGCCTTAGCAATTCCCATGCTGCTGAGCTTTTTTGTCTTAGTGATTAGATCCCAACGGCATGAAGTGGCAAGGGTGGGGCTAGGGATTTTAATTACGCTTTTTTTATATACTTTTGGCGAAAATTTAGAGATTTTAGCTTATCTGTACTGGCCAGGGTTAATTGTTATGGGCATTGCCTTCAAACCCGCTCCCCGTAATAAAGCGGTGATGGTGACCGAACCGTGAAACACTCTTGCTAATTTTGGGGTCTAAGGAAAACAGCGATCGCCGCTGTTATCTTTCCTGACTCACCAACAGACGCTATTTAACCCATCGGGGTGAAGATAGAAGCCTCAATCGACGATATGATGAGGGGATGCTTGGCGGGATTCGTTAAACTTAATCTATACTTCTAATCTTATTCCTCAAGATAAAATTGTGCGTTATGAAACTTTTCTTTGCTTCTTTAATTCAACAACCCAGACAATGGCGACTGTTGGGGGTATTACTCACCAGTTTGACAGCCGGACTTGTGTTGACGAGTAATGGTTGGCAAAGTGCTCAGGCTCAGACAAATGCCCCCAGTAGCCCCATGACCGTTCGTTCGGATATTCAAGAGGCCAATTCCCAAACGGGAGTCGTAACCGCGAGGGGGAATGTCCAGGTTTATTATCCTGCCCGACAAATGCAAGCAACCGCTGCCCAAGCCCAGTATTTTAGTCGGGAACGTCGCTTAGTTCTCTATGGCAATGTCTATGTCCTACAAGAAGGCAATAGTATGCGGGCAGAAACCATGACTTACTTAATTGACGAAGGCCGATTTGTCGCCAATCCTCAAGCCAGTCAACAGGTAGAGTCTATTTATTTGGTTAAGGAAACCGAAAATAATAACGCAGCTCCTGCCCAACCTAGCCCAAGAGAAAGCCTTCCTTTTGCGGACGAACCTTTGCCTCCATTAACCCCCAATCCCTAAGTTTATTAACTGCGAAATTCATTGTGACACTGGTTTTAGAGAATATTCATAAGCTGTATGGGAAACGTTGCGTCGTTAATCGTGTTAACGTTCGGGTTGCCCCTGGGGAGATTGTGGGTTTATTAGGGCCAAACGGAGCAGGAAAAACCACCACGTTTTATATCGCAACGGGTTTAGTTAAACCGAATACGGGCAAAGTCTGGCTGAATCAAAAAGATATTACCAAATTATCCCTGAATAAGCGGGCTAGAATGGGAATTGGCTACATGACCCAGCAGGCCAGCATTTTTCGGCATTTGGATGTGCGAGAGAATATTTTATTAGCTTTAGAGCAAACGGGGGTATCTTTTCCCCAACGCCAGCATCGCTTACTGGAGTTATTGGCAGAGTTCCGCTTAGAAAAGGTAGCCCATACCAAGGGGTCTCAGGTTTCGGGGGGAGAGCGGCGACGTACCGAATTAGCCAGAGCGTTAGCAGTCGGCATGAAAGGCCCAGAATTTTTACTGTTAGATGAACCGTTTGCTGGCGTTGATCCGATTGCGGTTTCTGAGATCCAGACTCTGATTGCTCAACTGCGCGATCGCCAAATGGGGATTTTAATTACTGACCATAACGTGCGGGAAACCCTGGCTATTACCAATCGAGCTTACATTATGCGGGATGGGCAAATTTTAGCGACAGGGAGTGCAGAGGAACTCTACAATAATCCTCTAGTCCGGCAATATTATCTCGGCGAGAATTTTCAACTTTAATGGCACTTTAAGAATGATAGCAAAAAGCGACACGACGAAAAGCGGGTTGAAACCCTCGATTGCAGGACGACTCCCTGGCTTATCTGTCATGGATCGCTACATTTTTATCGAGCTACTGTTGCCCTTTCTCTTTGGTATGGGGTTATTTACCTCATTAGGGCTATCCATTGGCACACTGTTCGACCTAGTGCGTCGAGTGACGGAATCGGGCTTACCCGTCATGATTGCCGTTAAAATTTTGGTACTCAAAATGCCAGATTTTATCGTTTTGGCCTTTCCCATGTCCATGTTGCTGTCCAGTTTAATGGCCTATAGCCGTCTGTCGAGTGATAGTGAAATTATTGCCCTGCGGAGTATTGGGGTAAATGTTTATCGCATGGTGGTTCCTGCGTTGATTTTTGGTCTATTAATTACGGGATTAGCCTTTATTTTTAACGATCAAGTGACCCCTGCGGCTAACCGAGAATCGGCTGCAACCTTAGAGCGGGCTGTCAATCAAGACCGTCCCCCGATGCAGGAGCGTAATATTATTTATCCTGAGTACGGAAAGGTGAAACAACCCGATGGCAACGAACAAACCGTGCTAACTCGTTTATTTTATGCCGAAGAGTTCAATGGGTCTGACATGAAAGGGTTGACCATTCTCGACCGTACCCAGTCAGGGGTTAATCAAGTGGTGACGGCGGAATCGGCAACCTGGAATATCAGTAGTAATATCTGGGATTTTTATAACGGCACTGTTTACCTCATTGCCCCTGATGGTTCCTACCGCAATATTGTGCGTTTTAAACACCAACAGTTGGCCTTACCCCGCGCTCCGTTGGATATGGCTAACCGCGATCGCCCCTATGGAGAAATGAGTATTGCCGATGCTCAAGAGTATTTGAAAGTGGTGACCTTAAGTGGCGACGAAAAAAAGATTCGTAAGCTAAAAGTGCGGATTCAGGAAAAAATGGCCCTCCCAGTGGTTTGCTTTGTATTTGGATTAATTGGGGCTGCCCTGGGAGTTCGTCCCCAAAATACCAATAAAGCCACCAGTTTCGGGATCTGTGTTGGTTTAATTTTTTCCTATTACCTCCTATCCTTTTTAACTAGCTCAATGGGGATTTGGGGGATTTTAACGCCCTTTTTAGCCGCTTGGTTACCCAATATGTTAGGCATTAGCGCAGGCACCCTACTACTCATCCAATCCTCTCGCCTACGTTAAGGTTCCGTCTTGTTGAGGTTCAAACCCTTGTGAGATTAGCTATCTTGGGCTATCTAGAGGTAGCCTACTATTTCTCTTTTTAAAATTTTTTCTACACACCTATAGAAAATTTCAAAGAAATGGGTTATCCTATTATTAGATGGAGGTAAGCGGACTCGAACCGCTGACATCCTGCTTGCAAAGCAGGCGCTCTACCAACTGAGCTATACCCCCTGAAATTGCTTGGCGATAAATTATTTAATTTTTTTCGCTTTTGCTATTATAGTCATAGACTGCAACAATAATCAAGTATTTTTTTTATGTTACCCGATGACTTATTTGGTGAGCACTTTTTATAAGTTTGTCCGATTAACTAATTTGGAGGAAAAGCGATCGCGTTGGTTAGCTTATTGCCAAGATAAAAGCATTAAAGGCACGATTCTATTAGCATCAGAAGGCATTAATGGGACATTAGCGGGATTTCCTGACGCGATCGCGGACTTTTTTGCTTTGCTCAGAGCCGAATCAGGTCTCAACGATCTCAGCACCAAGGATACCTGGGCAGAAACCTTCCCCTTTGAGCGGATGAAGATCAAACTCAAGCCCGAAATCGTGACCTTGGGTCAAGCGGGTGTTGATCCAACCCAACAAGTCGGCATCTATGTCGCGCCCCAAGATTGGAATCGTTTAATTCAAGACCCAGAAGTGCTTGTTCTGGATACTCGTAATAATTATGAAGTCAGGGTTGGAACTTTTCAGGGAGCAATCAATCCTCAAACTCAATCCTTTCGAGAATTCCCTGATTATGTAGAACAAAATCTCAATCCCCAAGACCATCCTAAAATTGCCATGTTTTGTACGGGAGGGATTCGCTGCGAAAAAGCTTCATCATTTTTGCTCAATCGGGGGTTCCAAGAAGTTTATCATCTAAAAGGAGGTATTTTAAACTATTTAGCTGAAATTCCGTCCACAGAAAGTCTTTGGCAAGGCGAATGCTTTGTCTTTGACCAACGGGTTGCTGTGCAACATGGACTAGAAGAAGGCACCTATGATCTGTGTCCTGCCTGTGGCTCCCCTATTTCCGAAAGTGATAAGTTGTCTTACACTGATCAAGCAGGGGTTAGTTGTCCGTATTGTTTTTCTTCCTTGACACCAGAAACAAAAATTAAGCAGGAAAAACAACCGCAATTAGGTAAGATCGAAGCGAACGAATTCGTCTCGACTATCAACTAATCATCTTCTTTGTGAAGATATACCAACGAGAAAGGTTCACAAAATCAAATATCAGTTATATATTTATGACTATCATTTATTTTGATCACTTTCTCAATTCCGATACGCTCTATCTGAGCAACTTTCCACAAAACTCAAACAAGAAGTAATAACGGTAATGAAACCTTACTCAGTTGATTTACGCCAAAAAGTTTTAGACACTTATCTAAAGAATAAAACTAGCATTCGAGAAACCGCTGAAAGATTTAATGTCAGTGATAGTTTTGTTCGTAAATTAATCAAACGTCATCAACAGACGGGCAGTATCGAGCCGAAACCGCATAGTGGTGGGGCTTCTGCTAAATTAACGTCCGAACACTATTCTTTAATCGAAAAGGTTGTTGCTGAAGAACATAATGTCACTTTAGCAACTTTATGTGAACGGATGGAAAATCAAACCGGCATTCGTGTAAGTGTACCAACCATGTGTCGTATTTTACAACGATTGAAATTGAAAAAGAACAAAAGACCTCCCCTTCCGGTTGAGTCTCAAACGGCAGAAGAGGAGTCATAACCGGCAAAGAAATCAGAACGGGAGTTTTGGTCATTGATTATCTGACTCATTGGATAGCTTTTTAGCCAATACTCCCCAGACTAGGGCGCATCAGCGTAATGGCATAACGTTCTGGAGATAGATATTGCCTGGCTAAACGTTTTAGGTCACTTGCTTGAAACTGTTGGATTTTGAGCGGATATTTTACGGCTAGGGTCGCTGAGGCTAAGGTCTGATAGTAGCCATACAAGCCTGCTATCTGTCCAGGGGTTTCAGTTGAAAAGATATAGTCATGGCAGAGTAGGCGTTTAGCCCTTTCTAATTCAATCTCTAAGATATCTTGGCATTGCAGCCGATAAAGATGCTCTTGGATACCTGTTTCGACTTGCTCTAAATGATGGGGGTCTAAATAAGCATTAATGGTAAAAAGGCTAGAGTCCTGTTGCAGGGAAAAGCTGCTATAAATGTCTAAAACCAAACCTTTATCTTCACGAAATTCCCTGACGAGACGGGAACATCGCCCTCCTGCTAAGACGGCAGATAGGAGATCTAAGCCGAATCCGTCCTCTAATTGTTCAATTCCTGGCCCTATCCAGCCCATCAATAAACGTGCCTGGCTTAAATTCGGTACGACTAATTCTTGTCGCCGAATGGTAATTAAAGGGGGTTCGGCTTCGATAACCGTTGGTGGACATTCAGACCGCGCCCCAAATTCCTGAAAAGAATTTTCGACTAAGGCGATCGCGGCTTTTTCCGTCACATTTCCGATTAATACAACCGTCATATTTTCGGGCTGATAATGGGTTCGATGGAAACACCGCATTTGATTGGGGGAATGTAGCATTAATTGTGCTTCTTCCCCTAAAATTGAACGTCCATAGGGATGATACTGATACAGGCTACGACATAAATTTTGGAAGGCGAACCAATCGGGGTCATCATAACTCCCTCGCAGTTCTTCTAAAACGACATCCCGTTCATAATAAAATTCTTCATCGGGAATTTCCGCTTGTAGCAGGATTTCTGCCAGGTAGGGCAAGGTATCACCCATATAGTCAGAAGCGGTAGTGAGGAAAAAATGGGCGTAATCATGGCTAGTTGCCGCATTTGTCATTCCGCCCGTATGTTCTACAATTTGGTCAAAGACACCGGGGGCAATGCGTTTGGTGCCTTTAAAAATCATGTGCTCCAAAAAGTGGGCCATGCCTCCCCAATCATTGGGTTCTGCGATCGCCCCTGCACCGACCCAAACATCGACAACAGCCACAGGAATAGCCGGCAAATACTGATGAATTAACGTTAATCCTGAATTTAGCGTTAGAATTTGAGCAGGAAAATAATGGTTGAATAGCTTTTCCAAGAATCTAAGCAGCAATCAAATTAAATCATTTCTTAATCTTAGATTATCTGGTTCTTAACGTGTTGTGAGCATCCTGAACTTTATCCAGAAACCTTAACCTAAAAGGATTGAATACTGGCTTAATCTTATTCGTGCCAGAGATAGCACCGCTGCGCCGTTTTACCTCAGTTTATGACCTGGTTTAACCAGGTGGGTGCCGTTGGTTTCCGTATTCGTTTCCGAGTACTGGCTCGGTCTACTGCAACAAAACACTTTAATAGCTCCCAAAGTTTTTTAAGCATAGATCAAAAAACTTTATTGGCAGTCACCAACGCAGCAGTTGCTTAAAGATCATTGTAACGTAAATTTCTAAGAAATCGAATCAGCTAGGGTTGCCGACGGCTACCAAAAAGATGGGTATAAACATAGCTAAATTCACATCCCAGAAAAAAGATCTGAAAAATCAAATAAATCCACAACAATAAGACCATCACATTGCCAATGACCCCATAGGCTCGGAATTGCTCTCCAATTTGGATGAATCCACTACTGACCAAGTTTTGCAATAGCATCAGTAAAAAGACCGTCAGAACCGCCCCTAGCCAAATATCTTGCCATTTTACCCGACTCGAAGGCAGGACTTTAAATAAGCCCATAATGACCGCCATAATCAGAAAGAAGGAAATACCAATCTGTAATCCTCGAATGAGGAGCAAATTGTCTATCCTAACGCCGGTGATGACGTTTTCAAATTGTTTCACAATGGTTAGGATGATTTGAATGGCAACATTGCTTAACATTGAGGCCAATAAGACTAGGACGGTGCTGAGGACAAGAAAAAACGCTAAGATTTTATCTTTTACAAAACTAATAATATGTTCTTTGACCCCTTGATTGGGTTGGGGTTGATTATGAATATCCCAAATCTTGTCAACAGAACGATTGAGGGCTTCAAAAATCTTACTGGCGGTGAGTAATAGCAGAAAAAAACCGACTAATCCTGCGCCAATGCTGCTCTGATTCAAATTTAATAGGGTTTCTTTAAAAATTTTAAAGGGTTCAGCCGGTAGAATATTTTGCGCGACGGTTAACAATTGAGTATGGGTATCGGTGGTTGGGCCTAAAATAAATCCGACAATACTTAAAATCACTAAGCAGATGGGAAACAGCGAGAAAAGAGCGTAGTAGGCCAAGGCCGCCCCCATTTCTAAGCACTCATCTTTTTGCCATTTAACAATTGTTTGAATCCCAAGCTGGGCAAATTTAGAGGGGAGAATGCGATCGCGAAAATAGCGGGTATAGTCCATATAGCGTTAATAAACTACGTTGATTTTTTCTTGCGATTGCTACGGCGGGTTTTCGGAACAACAATTTCGTCTTGATTATTGTTATCGCTCATTTTAGGGACAGAAGCCTCTCCAAAAATAGGGATTGTAAAATGGAATTGGCTACCAAAGTTTTTCCCTTCCGATTCTGCCCAAATTTCTCCCCCCCAACCATTGACAATTTGCCGACAAATCGCTAAACCGAGTCCTGTTCCCCCTTTGCTCCGACGTAAGGCTCCTTCCTCTTGATAAAAGCGATCAAAAACGGTTTCTAAGCGATTCGGTTCAATGCCTCGCCCCGTATCCGATACGGTCACTTCTAGTTGGTTGGGTTTGCGGCGTTGGTCGGCTGTTTCAACGGTAGAACCGACTGCGATCGCGATTTCACCATCGGGGCTGGTAAACTTAACCGCATTGTCTAAAAGTTTCGTTAATAGCTCGACTAACCATTCTCCATCCGCTTGTACTAAGGGAACCTGTTCAGAAACCCGATTAATAATTTTGGGCAAGGGATTATTGCGATTATGGGCGCGGATATGACTGAGGGAGAGTTCGACGCATTCATTGAGGGAGAGGGGTTCGGCATTCCAATCAATCCGTCCGCCTTCGAGTTGGGAAAGGGTAAGAAAATCTTGCACCAGTTTCCGCATCCGTTCTGCATCGGCTAAGGCGGTATTGAGCATGACTTGCCGTAATTCCTGGGGCATATCCGGTTCACTGGCCAGACTTTCTAGGCAAACTTGGATCGTAGACAGGGGGGTTCGCAGTTCGTGGCCCGTAATAGCCACTAGGTTAGAACGGGTACGGTCAAGGGCAGCGAGTTGTTCATTTAATTCCTGTAAATTGGCGTAGGCTTCGGCCTGGATCAGGGCAACTCCAATTTGAGTAGCGATCGCGTCTACTAGCATGACATCTTCACTTTTCCAGACCGTCGGAGCCGGGCCACAATGGTGTAATTCCATCATTCCTAACAGGCGATCACGGTAAAAAATGGGGACTAATAGCCAGGAGAAAATCGAGCAACTTTTCACCAGATCGTATAAAGGCGTTTCCTGAGAATTAGCCGCAGAATCCCTTAGTAAACGCGGATCTTTTAAGGCATCATCAATCTGAAGGGCATCTCGTAACTCCACCACTTCTTGAAATAGGGGGTTGCCTTTTAAGGGCCAGGCTTTGCCTTTGACGGAACTAATGCCCGCATTTAAAAATTCATGCTTAATGGCGGCGGATAGGTCACTTTCTTGGCACCGATACACCAAACAGCGACAAACCCCTAATCCTTCTCCGAGTTTCTCCACCGTGATTTG
Source organism: Snowella sp. (assembly GCA_035285545.1). GTDB lineage: Bacteria > Cyanobacteriota > Cyanobacteriia > Cyanobacteriales > Microcystaceae > Snowella. The sequence goes on from JAYKGY010000020.1 coordinate 9,647, forward strand.
CAAAATTTCATCGGGGTCTAGCGATCGCCGAATGGCAGTGGTCACCGAATTAATTAAGCGTTCCTTTTGCTCTTTAACCGAAAGAAACCGATTGGCCTTGATCAGTTTATATTGACCTGCCTGTAAGTAAGTAATCAGACGTTGGACAAAGGGATCGGGATTATTTAGCGGCGAATCGGGAGATAACACTTTGCGGGCTTTTTCTTCCACTCTTAAATATTTTTTCTGAGTGACCTTAATTTTGGCTGCTAACTCAGGACGATATTCTAAAATTTTTTTCAAAAGAATTTCTGCTGCGGCTTGGCTCACCTGACGATCAAATGTCCAAATTCCTTCAAATCGTCGGTTATTATCCACCCCCGTGCTAGAAAGCCGTTCTCGACAAATCAAACAACTGGAATAGCTATTGCCGATAACGACTAAATGCCACTCTTGACTTAAGCTATCATCTGGCGTAAAAGCAATGGTTTCGTAGGCACCCGAACTATTTTTAAACTCAGTCTCAGGAGCCGCTAAAACATAAACATGGGGCGTAACTTTAGCAATGCGTTGATATCGATTCGCCTCTTGTCGATAAAATCGTTCCTGTTGAAAACTGGCAATAATGAGGGAATGCTCCGTATCCGCAAGTACTTGATCTTCCATCGCATGGGATAGAGCTGTCAGGGAGGATTTAAAGTACATTTGCGGCCGCCACTGGGGGAAAAGCTGCAATAGTTCTGTGACAACGGAGGTAGAGATACTCATTGCTCCTGCTTTTGGAGATGTTTTCGGAACATAAAAATTGGCCTAACTAACAGGATAGCAGTCTGGATAATCACGACTTCAAAACTGAGGGTTAAGTCACTTGATCCCTATTCTATAAAAACCGTTCATTTTTTAAACCGTTCTTACAAATGTTTATCTGAGATAGCCTCACTTTGCCTGATTTTCCTCCTCATGCGGGTTACGTATCAATGGGCTAAGAATGCATGACTTTATGGTCAGGATTAATGAGTTGTATAAATTTTTGCTTAATTTGGCTTTCAAAAACTTCCCATTTGAGTTTGGTATATTCCGCATCTTGATTAGACCCACTTAAAAAGCCGACGGGAATTTCAAAGCCCCCTGCCATATCTCGCCCCCCTCCGTAGTAACGCCCTTGGTTATCTTGCCCTAAAGTTTCTTTGAGAAAATCATCGGGATCGAGGGTTAATTTGTTGGTTCTTAAAGAGCCAATAACCAGTTCAATATCATTGGCATTATCGTGAACAATACCGTAGACGATCGCCGTATGGACATTTTCTTCAGTAACCAGAAAGTCAGCCGCCTGGGGAATGGCATCTCGGTCTTCATAGCGAAGGTATCCTACGCCGGCAATGGAAAAATTATTTTGGATACTCCGATTTTTTAGCGATCGCTCAATCACTTCCATGACACGGCGAGAACGGGCTGACTGGAGAACGGAATTTAACAACTGGGGATCATAAATGCGGCTTAAATAGGACGCTGCTAAAAAATCTGCTTCTTGAGCCTGAAGTAGATTAATGGTGTCAGAACGAATCCCATGCATCAAAGAAGTCGCACATTTCACATGGGTTTGATTGGCATTATTAAAGTCTAATAAACCCGCCTGGAGATATTGGGTCAAAATGGTGGCCGTTGCCCGCATATTAGGGCGAATATCAATAAATTCGGCTTGAATTTCCTCCTGCTTACAGTGATGATCAATCACGACCAAAATGGGAATATTGGCTTGCTTCACTAAGGGCATAAGCTGGCTATTCGTTCCCTGGCTATCCATGAGGACACAACCTTGGTAGAAAGAGAGGTCTCGATCCTTGAGGGTTTGTACCCCCCACCGCTTCGCCGGCAATCCCGTTAATTTCACCAAGGCAATATTTTCTTGATGGGACAGAGTACCCGCATAGACAATATCACATTGAATACCGTATTGTTCTGCAATCAACTGATAGGCCCAAGCACTAGAAAGAGCATCAGGATCGGGGAAATCTTGAATCACGACGATATGTTTTTCTTCTCGGTGCCGTTCTAAAAGCTGCTGGAATTTATCTAAGAGGTAAGGAACCGAAGGATAGGGGCCGCCATTGCCGTTACAGGGAATTCCCGTCGGCGTTTCTCCGATTAAGTCAAAATTAGCAGGCTCACTGACCAAATCCGTTTCTAAAATATTCGGTGCGAGGGGAACGAGTAAATCTGAATTCATTGCTGCGAATTTATCCGAGAATTTTAAGTTTATGTGTTTTTCTAAGTGTTGAGCCTAAAAAATAGTTGCTTTCATCTAGGGCATAGGGCTAAAAACAAGCACAATAGGGCATTTGGGCATACTTGTCTCATTATAACGGATTAATTATCGACACGACTTGGAAGGTTATGAGATAGACAGAAGAAAAATAATTTAAACAGGCATCAAAACCCACCTAATTTGATTAACATAGGACTTACGCATTCACAAAATATTGTTTCATGAATTGATCGTGCTTGGTCGTCTATCAATCAGCTTTGACGAGCCACTTGTCTCATTTTATACACAATTTGTTGATTCATGAAATTTTTAGAGATGACTCAAATGGCATAATTCCGTTGATGCATATTATGGCTAAGTACACAGTGCGTAACTTCTACGATAAATCATCAATAAGATATTCATCTTAAGTCCTAAACCAAAAAGCGATCGCCTAACGGAAAAATTGCAACAATTAGGGATTGAGATAGATTAGAAACATTCTGTATTTTCCTCCTAACGCCGATGACAACCACCACTGAACAGCGATCGCCGACTCTAGTAGCTTCTCCCCCCTCTGAAACGTCAGAAACCCCTGAAATTTTTTACCCCAGTTCCGACAGAGAACCCTTGGCCGAAACCCATCAGCACGTCCTCGCTATTTTAATGACCCTCGGTTTACTGCGCTTGTATCTACAAGATCAGCCCGCCGTTGTCTTTGCCGATCAATTTTTCTATTACATCGAGAACAATCCCAAAGCGCGGGTAGCTCCCGATGTGATGGTGATATTTGATATTCCCAAAAAGCTCTACGGTAATTACAAACTCTGGGAAGGAAAACAAACGCCAGCGATTATTTTTGAAGTCACTTCCGCAGGCACCAAAGAAACAGATTGGGGTTTCAAAAAAACACTCTATGAACAGTTAGGAGTCACCGAATATTGGTTATTTGATCCCTATGGGGAATGGATAACCGAACAACTACAGGGTTATCGGCTAAATGAGGAGGGAGTGTATAAGCCAATAACAGATAGTTGCAGTCAGGTATTGCAATTAAGATTACAAGCCGAGGAGTATTTAATCAGTTTTTATCGGTTGGATAATGGAGAGAAATTATTAACCCCAGAGGAGTTATTTTTAGCGGCTCAGGAGGCAAATCAACGAGCGGAACAGGAGAAAGTCAAAGCAGAGGAGGCTAAATTATTGGCTGAAGAGGCTCAGTTAATGGCTGAAGAAGCTCAATCACTAGCTCAACAGGAAAAGGCTAGGGCTGATCGCCTGGCGGAAAAATTACGGCAATTAGGCATTGAGGTAGATTAGAAAAATTTCAGACAATTTAGCACAGTAAAACTTAAGAGCGAGTCGTAAACCGTTGAATTGCTTCTAGTCGGGAAGGCATCATCACACATTCCTCTAGCAGTGCAATATCTAATTTTGACAATAATTGACTGTTGGGGATTTCCTGATAGCGATCGCCGTCTAAAGAGAAAATTACTAATTTTGCATCTTGCCACATCCAAACTTCTTGAATGCCAAGCCGTTGATATTTTGCTAATTTTTGGGAGCTACCACTGGTAACGTTAACTTCAATTGCCAAATCAGGATGCTCTTTTTTTTCTCCCAAGTAATAGGATTCATCGGGTTCAAAGGATACCGATTTTTCTTTGGATTCACGGGTGGCACTACCCACAGGGCAAAATTCAATTCCCTGAGTGAACAAATAATATTCGATCAAAAATCCAATGAGGGTTTTAATAGATTCGTGGTATTCACCCAGGGTCATAAACTCAATTACTCCGTCTAGATAGGTAATACGCAACCCATGTGATTTCATCACCGCTTGAATCGCCTGAAAATCCTCCCAAGAATGGCGACCAGGTAAGACGAAATATTGGTTTGTAGTGGCAATAGGCGGAGAAGTGGCAAGGGTCATGGGGACGGCTCTCTGCTTAGGTGGCAAAAATTCTACATTTTCTATCTTACTCATTCATGAAATGGATGGCGATCGCCACAAAAAGTTATAAGTCATTGTCAGTAAGATTAGCAATTTTTAAAAAATGTCGTAATAGTCCAGGTTTAAGGGATTGATTGCCATGAATAGGAACAGAAATTCGGGCTGGATTATTTGGTTTACCGTAAATATGGTGGCTACCGTTAATTCGTAGTAGTCGCCAGCCTTTTTTTTCTAAAATTTTTGTAAACTCTTTTCCTGAAACAGGTTTCATACTGCAATTTCTAGAATTTGGGATGATTCATCAAGCTGTAGCTGTTCCGTATCTACTAACAAACAACCTTCAACCGCTTCATATAAATTTTGTAAAAGTTCTTCAAAGGTATCGCCTTGGGTAGCACAACCAGGAAGAGCAGGAACTTCAGCCCAATAACCCGTTTCTTCTGTGTGAATAATAACTTGAATTTTCATCGGTTACTGTATTCAAAGAATATTAATTTTATTATATGATAATCGCTTTTTTAATGACATCCAATACAAAGCGCGATCGCTTTATCTAAATGCTTCAATTTGATCTACATAAACGTTAAATCGAAGACAGGCATAAATATCTTCTCTAAAAAGTGAAGGATATTCTTCTAAGATTTCTTCAATGGAATCTCCTGCTCCCAAAAACTCCATAACGGTTTGTACGGAAATTCTTGTACCAGCAATAATCGGTTTTCCATTACAAATATCTGGATCAATTACGATAGAACTTGTCATGTTTTTTTGAGCTATTTTGATACAATCAACCTAAACTCATTCTATCCCCTAAAATAAATTTATGATCTTTAGGTAAGCGGTTTAAAATTGGCACGTACCATTTGATTAAGTCATAGACTTTTGGGATTGTGTTTAGTTCATTTGTGCTCATTGTTTTGTGAAAAAATCCTGGCAAAGGGCAAAGGGGCAAAAAGGCAAAAGAGCAAGAATCCTAGAACGACGAAAGAATTAAGCGAAAACCGAAAGAGTCGATCCCGATATCCGCAAGGATCCAGCACCGAACCGCCGAGCGACAATCCCCCGAATAGTCTTTCCAAGAACCACCACGCAGTACACGACGAGACTTATCACTATTTAGCCATGCAGTGTTACCGTTGCTCTTGAGGTTGTCGGGTTTGCCAGCATAACTTTCATGACAAGCGTCTTCGCACCATTCCAAGACATTGCCGTGCATATCATACAATCCCCAATTGTTCGGCTTTTTTTGTCCTACAGGATGGGTTTTTGAATCTGAATTTTCTTTATACCAAGCATACTTCCACAACTGATTTTCCTCATCGCCAAAACAGTAACGGGTTTGGGTTCCTGCTCGACAGGCATATTCCCATTCCGCTTCGGTGGGTAAACGAAAATCTTTGCCTGTTAATTCTTTTAGCTTTTGACAAAAAGCTTTTGCATCGTCCCAACTGACATTCTCAACAGGATTGTTAGGATTATCTCGAAAAGACGAAGGATTATTGTCCATGATTGCTCGATATTGTTCTTGAGTGACAGGATATTTCCCGATTTGAAAAGCATTGACGTAAACTTCATGCATAGGTTGTTCTGTCTCATTTTCATCCGATCCCATGAGAAAGCTACCCGCAGGAATATCCACCATTTGACTTAAAATCTGTTTAATTATTGCTTGCTGGTCAGGGCTAGATATTGCTAATTCTGGCGTAGAGAATTCAATATTAGGGCCTTTAACCTGCTGTTGAACTGGTGATGCTTGAGAATTAGAGCGAATAACTTGAGGAGAAATTTTTAACAATTTTTCTACTTCCAGTTTTGCTAAACTAAATTGCGGATTTGCTGGTAGATATTCAGTAGGAGACATCACTTGCAAGTCAAATTCTGACCAACACTCAGAAATTACTAATTGTGTTAGTTGAGGATGATTTCTTTGCCATTTTTTAGAACAAGGATTTTCTTTGGGGATGTCATGTGTCTCAAAATTCGGAGGAAAGTATTCACGCGAATAATGTATCCTCTTAAGTAAATCATAATCATTTTTTAAGTCCAGCAAAAATAACGGGTATTTTAAACTAACAGCAGTAAATTTTGCCAACTGAAAAGCTGTTAATGGTTCCTGAATGATATTACCCTCATCATCTTCAATTCTATCAAATAAGCCTGTTAAATCAGCAATATAGACTTTCAGACGAAATAGATTAAGAAACTGCTTAATACGACGGGGATTGTAATTAAAAAAGGGCGCAACCATTCTAATCATATCCCGAACTAAAGGCGAATCTTGACCAAATTCAACCCTAAGCGTCTCTAATCGTTTTTGAGTTGGACTGGGCGTGGAACTTGCTTCAGACTGAAAAATTGGCTGATTTACGTCTGTTACGATAGATTCTTGCTTAGTAACTTGAGTGGCTTGACTAGATTGATTCTCGTCCTTGAGCCGAATAAATTTAGGTAATGTCCACTTAGATTCTTTTTTAGGTTTGATTGTTGGTAAAGAAGGTTGAATTTTAGAAGCTTTTAATTGCTCAAATAAATTATCAAAATCCGTGAGAGACGGTTGCGGAACTTGGAAAGGAAGCTGAACAAATTTTTCGATAAAACTATAGCCATAGGCTAATCCCTTATCAAGGTTTCTTTGAGCCAAAATTTCTGGATCAATTTCCTGGGTTTCTGACGGTAAATAATTCAAAATCTGTTCATATTTAACCGCTAAACCAGCTGCTACTTTTTCCCGATCCATTCCCAAAATAAAAACCACCGAAGGATCATCCGCAATCATTAAATTAATTGCTTGCATTAAATCTGCTGCTTTGGGATGCTCACAACGATCTAAATCATCGATAAAAACAAAAACTTTACCATCGCCAATATATGCATCTACAATTTTGGTAAAATCTTCATGAAATTCTTCAATAAAAGCTGATTGCTTGTTGTAATCAGGAGATTTAAGATATTTAATTAAATTAAATTTGGGATTACCGATAATGCTAGGGATCTTTTTTAATAATGTTAATAAACCTGCTACTGATATGCTACCGCCGCCCGCAATTCCTAAAACATATAAAACCGCTTGTACAATTTGATCGGGATTTTTTAATCCACGAATGAGTTGAGTTAGTCCTTCCAGACCATAAATCAACAGAATCAACGGAATTGCGATAACTGAACAAAAGACAAACAAGAGAATAAATCCCACCTGAAATAACTCTAGCCAGCCTTTTTTAAGATCAAAACGCGAGATTGCCAACCGTACATGACCTTTAAAAATATCATAGTGAGCTTGCAAAATATAAACCCAATAGGTTTGCCGATTAGAATTTTGGTACTTTTCTCTGTACTCTTTCCATGTAACCGTCTGAGGAATGGTAATTTGCTTAATAAAGGATAATGCAAAGGCCGCCCAAACTGCTTCCGCTTTATCGTGTCGCCAGGCATTAAACCAAACCGTTCTTTGTTTATGTTTTGGTTCCTTTCTGTTTTTCTTTTCCTGCAAATATTGATCTAATTCCTTCTCCCGCAAATATTTATCCAATTGCTTCATAAATGAAGACTTGCCACTGCCCCACTCCCCTTCCACAGAAAGCGTTAACGGTGGCTTGGTATCAGGATTTAATAAAAATTCAGCGATCGCGGTTACATAGGGCTTAAACCCAAGGGAATCGTCAACCGTTGCCTGGTCACTGAGGCTGGTATTGTGAACCCCCAAGGATTCATCGTTTTGGGAGGGACTTTTGGAAGGTTCTGATGTAAATTCCATAAACGCTATTTTTCCTCAAGATTAAGCGACAAAAAACGTTATTATCGCCAAAGCGCGATCGCTTGAATTTAATAGGAAGATAGCTTTTGTTGGCTATGTACAACGGCAAGGACATCAACTCTATCAACGCCGACATAGTAAATGATTCGATAATTGGTTTCAATGATTTCACGAATTTGTTCTAAATTCATTTCAGGTAACATCCGACCTGAATTTGGAAAATTAGCAATTTGCTCTGAGCGTCTTGTGATGAGATCAACTAATCGAGTGGCATATTCAGGGGAAATTTGAGCATGATAGTTATGGATTGCTTTTAATTGCTCAATTGCTTTATCTGTCCAAAACACTTTCATGGTTGTAAACCAAATTGCGATCGCACGTCGCCAACGGATTGGGTTCGTCCCGCCTTGCTGTCTTCTAATCCTGCTTCAACTGCTAAAATCAGGTAAACCTGGTACATAATATCATCCCAAGTACAGTTATCAGGTAATTTTTCAATAAGACTATGAGCTTGGTGTTTAATGCTTGGTGTTGTCATCGGTTCTCTAGAAAAGATAATATGATTTAATTCTAATCAAATTAGACAAAAAATATAAAATTTTTAACCATCATTTAGTCCTCAAGATAAAACGTTATTTTTCCCAAAGTGCGATCGCTTAACCCAACTGACCAATTATTTTAGGCTATTCATGCACAATATTCAGTATCAAAAATTTATCATTTGTCTAGGCTTCGTATTTTAAAATTGCATACATCACAAAACAGTTACAAACGTTAACGCATAACCTAAAATTTATTTCATTAATCAGCTTAAGATTAGATTTACTGATCCTTTGCCACAGAAGTTCATTAATCTCTGCCTTGCTCAAAAATATCTATGGATATATCCCTACTATTACAAAACTTCTTAAATGGTTTATCCATTGGCAGTGTTTATGCAATTTTTGCGTTGGGCTATACCTTGATATTTTCGATTTTGGGAATTATTAACTTTGCTCATGGGGCATTGTTTACCTTAGGAGCTTATTTTACCTATGCATTGATGGGAGAAGCCTTTGGGTTTAACGGTTTACTCGCAAATCTACAATTACCGATTCAGTTGCCTTTTGTATTCGCCCTATTAATCGGCAGTTCGCTGGCTGGTTTAGTAGGCGTTGCGATTGAATATATTGCTTTTCGCCCTTTGCGGAAACGGAAAGCCGATCCCTTATTAACCGTTGTCTCCAGTTTAGGAATCGCCTTAGTTATTGTTAATGTCATTCAATATTTAGTTGGGGCAGAGAGTTATACCTTTCCGAGTAATACCTACGGTAATTTACCTGCTGCCATTAATTTCGGCTCCCCTGATAAACCCATTCCCATTCGGACGGTGCAAATTATTATCTTTTTCGTGTGTGCAGCGATTTTAAGTTTACTCACTTATTTTATTAATGCCAGTCGTTTTGGGAAGGCAATGCGGGCGGTGGCAGAGGATCAGGTAACTGCAAGTTTACTGGGGATTAATACCAATTTATTTATTGTGGCCACTTTTTTTGTGAGTAGCTTTTTAGCGGGGGTGGCAGGAACGTTAGTGGGATCGAGTGTGAGTATTTCAGGCCCCTATTTTGGTATTACCTTTGGTTTAAAAGGCTTAGCGGTGATTGTCTTAGGCGGGTTAGGCAGTATTCCAGGGGCCGTGTTAGGCGGATTAATGATTGGTTTGACGGAAGCCTTTGTACCTGCGGACTATTCGGCCTATAAAGATGCAGTAGCCTTTAGTATTTTGTTAATTATGCTGTTGGTCAAACCCGAAGGATTGTTGGGTCGTCGCTTTATCCAAAAGGTTTAACGTTATGGTGAATGCTCTCAATGATTATGCTCCGTTAATTGTCTCCATGTTGTTGGGGGCGTTGTTGGGAATTTCGCTGTATTTACCCTTGATGACGGGTCAATTATCCCTCGCCAGTCCTGGTTTTTATGCGGTGGGTGGCTATATTGCCGCGATCGCGTCTACCCAAATTTTTCCCACATCGGGATTATATCCTTTACCCTTATTTTTCTTGGAAATGCTTGTAGCAGGGGGGATCAGTGCCATTTTGGGTTTATGTGTCGGTGTGCCTGTATTGCGGTTACGGGGAATTTATTTAGCGATCGCGACTATTGCCTTTGTCGAAGTTTTACGCATTTTTTCGTTAAATTTAGACATCACAGGGGGAGCCATTGGTATTTTCGGCATTCCCCAACCGTTTAACAGTACCTTAGAGTATCTTTGGGTCGTGATTCCCCTTTTAATTGCCAGTGGTTTAATTCTCTATCGATTGGAAAGGATTCGGGTCGGTCGAGCTTTTACTGCCATTCGGGAAGATGAATTAGCGGCGGCGGCGATGGGGATTAATCCAACTCGCTATAAGGTGTTTGCTTTTGTTTTAGGGGCTATTGTAGCGGGTGTGGCGGGTGTGGTCAGTGCCCATTTTTTGAATACCTGGAATGCTCGTCAGGGAACCTTTGATGCCAGTATTATTTATCTCACCTCGGTTTTAATTGGGGGAACACGCACCTTTGTCGGGCCAATTTTGGGCGGTATGATGTTTACTGCCTTACCCGAAATTCTGCGATCGCTGGCCAATATTCCCAATTTACCCCTGTGGTTAGCAGGCTTTTTTAAAGATGGACGATTGATTATTTTTGGGGTTTTAATCGTTATTGGAACGCTCTTTTTCCCCCAAGGATTAGTTACGCCTGATTTATTAAAAAAAATGTCAAAGTTAACCCGATCTTGGCTTCCCAAAAAGAAATTCAACAAACCCTCATGATGGCAGAATTACCCCTTACTCAACCGATTTTAGAAGCCAAAACCGTAACGCGACGCTTTGGGGGATTGGTGGCGGTTAATGAGGTGAGCTTTAGTGTTCAATCCGATGAAATTTTTGGTTTAATTGGCCCCAATGGTGCGGGTAAAACCACCTTATTTAATTTAATTACGGGCTTAATTGAACCCTCTAGCGGACAAATTCTCTGTCAAGATCAGGCCATTTCTAAATTACACCCTTACCAAATTGCCAAAAAAGGCATTGCCCGAACTTTTCAAAATATTCGGCTATTTGGCGAATTATCAGCCTTAGAAAATGTCATTGTGGGACGACATTTACATACCAAAAGCGGTTTAATCACAGGCATTTTAGGTTTACCCCAAGCAAAAAAGGCTGAAAAGCAGGCCCAACAAAGAGCGCAGGAGTTAATTCAATTAGTCGGACTCGGCGATCGCGCTCAGGAAAAAGCCAAAAATTTATCCTACGGGGATCAACGGCGTTTAGAGATTGCCAGAGCCTTAGCATTAGAACCGTCGATTTTACTACTGGATGAACCCGCAGCAGGCATGAATCCGAGCGAAAAGCAGAATTTAAGTGAGTTTATTCGGGAAATCCGCCAGCAATTTAACCTGACTGTGATTCTCATTGAACATCATGTTCCCCTCGTCATGGGATTGTGCGATCGCATTGCGGTGCTTAACTTTGGTAAATTAATTGCGTTGGGCAAACCCGAAGTGGTCAGAAACGACCCCGCCGTCATTGAAGCCTATTTAGGAGCCGATTAATGCCTGATTCTCCGAGCCACTGTTTGTTAGAAGTTTCAGAATTATGCGTCAACTATGACGGGATTCGTGCGCTGGATCAGGTGAATTTGTGGATCGAGCAAGGGGAAGTTGTCACCCTGATTGGAGCCAACGGAGCAGGCAAAACGACCACATTAAAAGCCATTTCGCGGTTAATTAATCCCCGTAGTGGGCAAATTTCCTACAATGGCCGTCCGATTACCCGTCGTTCTGCGTATGAATTGGTCAAACTGGGTTTAGCCCATTGCCCTGAAGGTCGGCGCGTTTTAGCCAAACAAACGGTTCTCGACAATTTGGAATTAGGGGCTTATGTGCGTTCCGATATGAAAGCCATTCGCCAAGATATTGATGCCCAATTACAACTGTTTCCCCGTCTGGCTGAACGTCGTAACCAGTTAGCCGGAACCTTGAGCGGTGGAGAACAACAAATGTTAGCGATCGCCCGTGCCTTGATGAGCCGTCCCCAGTTATTGCTATTAGATGAACCGAGTTTGGGGTTAGCGCCTGCCATTGTGCGAGAAATTTTTACGATTATTCGTAACCTACGGGAAACGGGAGTCACTATTCTATTAGTTGAACAAAATGCCAATCTAGCTCTCGAAATCAGCGATCGCGGTTATGTTTTAGAAAGCGGAAGGATTACCCTAAGTGGCAAAGCGGCGGATTTATTACACGATGAAGCCATTAAAAAAGCCTACTTGGGATAGGCTCTAGTGTGGTAATTAGCAAAATATTTTTAATTATTGTTGATTTCAGGAAAGGTTAAATCAAAATCTTCGATTAAATCATCCAGTTCCGTTAATGCTTGATCCACATCGAGCTTCAGGATACCGAGATTCGGTTGTTGGGATAATTGCACTAAAAATTCCCGTTTTGCCGTAATTAATTTGATTTTTTCTTGAATAGCTGTTTTATCCATAATTTTAGTATCCTCACTGAACCCCTAATATTATAGCGAAATTACCCTAGCTCACTGAGTCGTAACCGTAACCCAAAAAAGCGATCGCGGAAAAATTACCGATTATCCTAAAAATGCTTGCGTTTAAAATCTTCAATAATTTTAGCTAATTTGCCAGACGAAGCCTGACTAATAAAATCTAACTTAAACTCTTCCCCCTGACTTAAATATTCAGCGTAGGCAGATTGTAAATAGGGACGAAATTGTTCATTTTTGTTGATATAGAGTTGAAAAAAAGGAATTTCGATAGCAGTGGCGTAACTGGTAATCAGTGTTTGGCTCGGTAGGGTGAGATGTTCCAGGGATTCAAGGCTTTGGGTCAGTCCTGCATCTAGCTCGGAAAAGTTGACATGGGCTTGCCCTTCTACCATTGCCCAGTATTTCTGAGGAGTGGTTAGCCAGGTAAAAGAAGAGGCTTGTTCCAAAGCGGGTGGCGTGGCAGGATCATAGCTTCCTGAACCCAGAAGCGTAGGAATGGCAATTTTAGCTAGACCTTTTTGCCCAAAGATACCACGATTCACTGGATTAGCAGCAAAGACGGCTTGAACCCGATTATCACGGAAATTATAGTTTTTTCGAGGAAGTTTTAAAGCTTGGCATTCCAATAACAGCGCAATATTTAAGCCACTATACAATCGATCGCAGTCTTGCTGGAGATGATCAAAATCAATTTCGGCACCCGCGATCGCCAAAGCCGTATATCCCCCGAAGGAATGGCCGCCAATGCCCACTTTCTGCAAGTCCAGTCGATTTTGGAACTCGGTCGCATTACGCCGTTCTAACTCATCCAGGATAAAACTAATATCCTTAGGGCGATTGATAAATTCGTCTAGATCAAAGGCATCTTTGTGATAGCCTGCGAGGGTTTCTTTCGCCCAAATACTATCACTTCCGGGATGTTGAGGAGCCGCAATCAAGAAACCATAGGAAGCTAGACGTTCTAACCCTGTTCTATAGTCTTCAGGACGGGAGGCTAGCCCATGAGAAAAAACAATAACAGGAATTCGACCCGCAGGAAGGGATTGGGGAATGTAGATATCAGCGTATAGAGAACGATTACGACTTGGATCGGTTAGATTCCAGACCTGTTTATTGACTTGATAGGGCCCTGCCTTCCGCAGATCGGGTAACTGAGCATAATCCACACGGGGATCAGTCGCCGCTTCCTCGGCAGTTAATTGGCTAAACTCTGTAATTAAGGTTTCCGTCGCTAAAACAATTTTTTGGGCCTCTTGAGCAAATCCCAAAACGTATTCTCCTTGAATCTGCATATCCGTCGGTAGCTTTTTGAGGACATTGAGCAAGGTAAAGCCATCGGGAGCCATTGCGGCTTGAACGAAAGCTGCGCGAATTGCATATTTCCCATTGCGTCCGCCATGAATGGTAATCCCTTTACCAATTCGAGTCAGGATATCTTCGCCAATATTGGTATTAAAAAAACGAGAAATAACCACAGGATCTAGGTCAATGCGTTTCGTCAGAGCTTCTTTAAATGCCGCTTGTTGTTCTGGAGTCGTAAATTGAAAATAAAAACCTAAGTCACTATTAATTTTTCCCTGCTGGGCGTATTGCTCCAAGGAGTTTGTCCGAATGGAAAGATTGAGGGGCGGATAGACAAAAAAAATCTTCTCGGCTGAGTGGGCGGGGAGACTGGTTAAAAAGGCGGTACATAACCCTAATAGGAAGGATGGGATTCTGCCTGATTTAGAAGATAACCGAGGAAATTTCATCATAGTTCACCCCTGTTGTTGTCATACCTGCTGAATTAAATACCAGCTATCTTATCATTGACGTTCCGCATACTTATTGTTTTTCAATCAATTTTTAGGATTTATCAGAACGCGATCGCGCAAGTTCTTTTCCCCTGTGGCGTATCTTCCCAGTAGGTTGCCAGGTCTCTTCAATCATCAGGTTCTCTCAAAGCGTTAAGATCGGTTAACGATCCCTTTAAGCGTTGACCATGACCCTCTCCTCTCTGACTCGCCATCTCGAAAAATTACCCCTAACTGCGGAGTTATTACAAAAACTGAATCAACAGCGATCGCTGTCGTTAACGGGAATTTCGCGGCTACCGAAGGGATTAATTAGTTCGACCTTAGCTCAGGCGTTATCTCAGAATTTATTAATTGTCACCGCAACCTTAGAAGAAGCAGGACGTTGGGCGGCTCAGTTGGAACTAATGGGTTGGAAAACCGTGAATTTTTATCCCACCTCCGAAGCCTCTCCCTACGAAGCCTTTAGCACAGAATCAGAAATGATCTGGGGACAAATGCAGGTTTTATCCAATCTGGTGAGTTTATCGGGATTAACGGCCATTATTACTACCGAAAAAGCCCTACAGCCCCATTTACCACCTGCTGATGTTTTTCAATCCTACTGTTTAACCTTTCAAGCGGGAATGACCCAAAAGAGTAAGGATTTAGACTTTGCCTTAGCCCGATTAGGCTATGAACGGGTGGCATCGGTGGAAACCGAGGGACAGTGGAGTCGTCGGGGGGATATTGTTGATATTTTTCCCGTTTCGGCAGAATTACCCGTCCGTTTGGAGTGGTTTGATGAAGAGTTAGAACAATTACGGGAGTTTGACCCGGCAACACAGCGATCGCTGGATAAGATTGAGAAATTAGTCTTAACGCCGACGAGTTTTGAAGCGATCATTGCTCAACAAATTCAAACGAATGATGAGGATATTTCAGATTATTTAACACCTGAAGAATTAGAGAAATTAGAACAGGGAAATTTACCCGACGGAATGCAACGATTTTTAGGGATTGCTTTTGAAAAACCCGCTTCGTTATTGGATTATTTACCGTCTCAAACCCTCTGTGTTTTTGATGAAGTCGAACAGTGCCATGCCCACAGCGATCGCTGGCTAGAAACGGTGGATCGAGAGTGGCAATTTTTCCAAGCTAAATATGAAACCGCTTTTCCTAAAATTCACTCTAGTTTTACAGAGGTCTTAGCAGGAATTAACACTCACTTTCAAACAATTTATGTCTCAGAGTTAGGAGATAGTGCCGATAAAAACGCCCTTAATTTATCCAGCCGTCCTATTCCCACCATGCCCCACCAATTCGCCAAACTCAGTGAAATCCTACGGGGAAAACGGGAAATTTATACCAATTTTACCCTCAATAATTATGCCACTTGGTTAATTTCTGCCCAGCCTTCCCGTACCGTTTCTCTGTTGCAAGAACATGACTGTGCGGTGCAATTTGTCCCTAATCCCAGAGATTATCCCGCTATCGAAAAATTCCAGATCCAAAAGAACGCGATCGCGCTCAAATACTCAGGAGTCGCTGAACTAGAAGGATTTATTTTACCCACTTTTCGGATTGCCATTGTTACTGACCGAGAATTATTTGGCCAACACGCTTTAGCTACACCGGAATATATTCGGAAACGTCGTCGAGCGGCTTCTAAACAAGTTGATTTAAATAAACTTTCGCCCCAGGATTATATTGTCCACAAAAGTCATGGGATTGGTAAATTTTTAAAACTAGAAAAATTAGAAAGCCGAGAATATCTAGTCATTCAATATGCGGATGGCATTTTACGCATTCCTGCCGATAGTTTTGACAGTCTATCCCGTTATCGCTTTAGTGAATCCGAGCCACCCCAACTCCATAAAATGGGCGGCAAAGCCTGGGAAGCGACAAAAAATAAAGTCCGCAAAACCATTAAAAAACTGGCCGTTGATTTACTCAATCTCTACGCAAAACGTGCCAAACAAGAGGGGTTTTCCTATCCACCTGATACGGTTTGGCAAGAAGAACTTGAAGATTCTTTTCCCTATCAAGCCACACCCGATCAACTGAAAGCCGTACAAGACGTTAAACGGGATTTAGAAAGCGATCGCCCGATGGATCGGTTAGTTTGTGGGGATGTGGGTTTTGGTAAAACCGAAGTGGCGGTTCGAGCAATTTTTAAAGCAATAACGAGCGGGAATAAACAGGTGGCGTTATTGGCTCCAACTACGATTTTAACCCAACAGCATTACCACACCCTCAAAGAACGATTTGCCCCCTATCCGATTAACATTGGTTTATTAAATCGATTCCGCACCGCATCAGAGAGAAAAGACATTTTACAACGCTTAGAATCGGGGGAATTAGATGTCGTCGTAGGAACTCAACAACTCTTAGGAAAAGGCGTAAAATTCAAAGATTTAGGCTTATTAGTGATCGATGAAGAACAACGTTTTGGCGTGAATCAAAAGGAAAAAGTTAAGAGTTTAAAAACCGAAGTGGATGTGTTAACCTTAACCGCAACGCCGATTCCGCGAACTTTATATATGTCTTTATCCGGCATTCGGGAAATGAGCTTAATTACCACCCCTCCCCCGTCTCGCCGTTCCATCAAAACCCATTTATCTTCCTACAATCCTGAAGTGATTCGCACTGCTATTCGTAATGAGTTAGATCGAGGGGGACAGGTTTTCTATGTGGTTCCCCGTATTGAAGGCATTGAAGAAGTGGGGGGTCAGTTGCGGGAAATGGTTCCGAGTGCCCGTATCGCGATCGCGCATGGTCAGATGGATGAATCGGAGCTAGAAAGCACCATGTTGGCCTTTAACAACGGGGAAGCAGAAATTCTCGTTTGTACGACTATTATTGAAGCTGGGTTAGATATTCCCAGAGTTAACACGATTATTGTCGAAGATGCCCAAAAATTCGGGTTGGCTCAACTTTATCAGCTACGGGGGCGGGTCGGACGTTCAGGCATTCAGGCCCATGCCTGGTTACTCTATCCCAATAAACGAGAATTAACGGAAACAGCACGGCAACGATTAAAAGCTTTACAGGAATTTTCCCAATTGGGTTCGGGCTATCAATTGGCAACCCGTGATATGGAAATTCGCGGTGTGGGTTCGTTACTGGGGGCAGAACAGTCGGGACAAATGGAAGCGATTGGTTTTGAACTCTATATGGAAATGTTGCAGGAAGCCATTAAGGAGATTCAAGGACAGGAAATTCCCAAGGTGGAAGATACCCAAATTGATCTGCAAATTACGGCCTTTATTCCTTCTGAATATATTCCCGATCTGGAACAAAAAATGGCCGCCTATCAACGAATTTCGTCCGTTAATTCCCCTGAAGAAATGGTACAGGTGGCAGCAGAATGGAGCGATCGCTATGGAACTTTACCGTCTTCAGTGGAGCAATTATTTAAGGTGATTGAGTTAAAACATTTGGCTAAGTCTTTGGGATTTTCTCGCATCAAACCCGATGGCAAACAACACATTATTTTAGAAACCCCAATGGAGGAACCCGCCTGGAAATTATTACAGGAAAATTTACCGCAACATTTACAATCTCGCTTTGTTTATAGCCCGAAAAAAGTAACGGTTCGGGGGCTAGGCGTGGTTAAACCCAAACAACAATTAGAAAACTTAATTGATTGGTTAGGTAAAATGAAAGGAGCATTACCTGATGCTAAATCTTCATAATGGGTAAGATGAAATTCAACGTCTAGCGCGGATTCTACCTCTATTCGTTTAATTAACGTTAGTTAAGACCATTGGGAAAGCAACCAAGCACTCACTTTTCCATAATTCATTTGCCGACTACGCCGTAAGGCTTCTTCTAAGGTTGTGATTTCTAATTCGGGCAACACCTGAGATGTTTTGATGCGATAGCTTCCCTGATTTTCGATACTAAAAGCAAAAATTTGCACATTTTCAACATCAATGATCCAGTATTCCTGTACCCCTAAAGTTTCATAAATTAACCGTTTTTCGCCCTTATCATCTGCTAGAGAAGATGCTGCAACTTCAACCACTAAATCAGGGACAGGATATTCATCTAAGTCAATAATGCTCGTATTCCAAGGAATTAATTCAGCGCGATCGCCGATATAAAAAGAAACATCCGGTTGAACTTCTTGATAGCCAGCTTTGCGATAGGAACAATTATCATGGCCATCTAAATTGATATTTTTTAAGCCTGCAAAAAGGGTTATTGCGCCAATAATATTAAAATGATCGCGAGAATGGGGATTTCCTAACGGTGTCATTTCAATCCTCATGTAACCTTGATGATAATACCCTTTTGTTTGTTCATAGATAGGGTTATTTAGAATAGTTAAATACTCTTCCCAAGTCGCTTTAATCCAAGTATCCGTTGTAATTTTCGGCAGCGATATAACCATGATTTTTAGACTAAAAAATTAGTGGGGATGGTAAATAAGATTGGTTTTGATCTCAGTCAAAGCTTGTTCTAGGGTTAAGTCCCTATCGACTTCCCACCACTGTCCTGTGTGTCGGAAATAGGCCAAGTTAAACTTGTCAGGCGCAACATATTCTAAACGAGTGAACTTAGCCTCAAAAGAGGGCGCGATCGCTCTAGGACTAGGGCAATTATAGGTTCCACAAATGTAAAAATAACAGCGATACCACTTAGAACCTATCCGAAAAATGTGAGAAGTTTGCGGCCGATGATCAAACAAGCAGCAATCTGAATAAAGCCCAAGTAGGATTGAGAAGATTTGGCCCATCGAATAAGGATGCCTCGGAAACGATT
>JAYKGY010000021.1:0-76126 GCA_035285545.1 Snowella sp.
ACGAAGTTCGATACTATGTCAGCTACCTACCTAACTTAGATGAACTGGAACGACTAAGCCGTTTTGAAATGAAACAACTTCATGACCAACACTGGAAAATTGAGACTTTTCATCGAGTTATCAAGCATGTTTGCAACATTGAAAGATTTTACGTGAGAAATACACAAGCTATTCGCAAGCATTTCTTTTGTTCCTTTCGAGCTTTTTCCCATTTGCAGAATCTAGGATTAAATTGCTTAATTCCTAATCTCTATGCGATTTCGCGGCAGTTATTTATTCCCGTGATTCGTCAATTTATTCTTGAACGCTATACTCCTTCTCTTTTAACCTGATGACTGCATATTTTGTTCTTTCTAACAATGCGTAAGTCCTATATTTTTATTGTTTCAGGGCTAAGGTTAAACCGTCGGCGATCGCGAGAACACTGAGACTAATGCGATCATCGTGGTAAAGCTTTTCATTAAACTCTCTAATGGCTTGGGTTCGTTTATCCTGATCAGTCGGATCAGCCACTTGACCAGACCACAGCACGTTATCAATTAAAATTAAGCCTCCTGCACGAACTAAGCTCAGCGATCGCTCATAGTAATTTTCATAATTTCGTTTATCCGCATCAATAAAGACAAAATCAAAACTTTCCGTTTCTCCTGCTGCAATGAGTTGATCCAAGGTTTCTAAGGCGGGAGCAATGCGTAAATCAATTTTGTGATCGACTCCTGCTTTTTGCCAAAACTCACGCGCGATCGCGGCATATTGATCACTAATATCGCAGGCAATTATCTTTCCATCAGATGGTAAGGCGAGGGCAACGGCTAAAGCACTATAACCCGTAAAAACGCCAATCTCTAACGTCTTTTTCGCTCCCATTAATTGCACTAACAACGCCATCAATTGCCCCTGCTCAGGAGAAATTTGCATCCTTGCCATTGATAACTTTGCCGTTTCTTCCCGCAACTGCCGTAAACTTTCAGGCTCCCTTAAAGAAATTGATTGAATGTAGGACGCAATATTAGCATCTAAACCTGTATTTTTACTCATAAATTCACATTATTTGGCAACCAACTTTCATCTAATGCTTGCTCTGGCGTTAAGATAGGAGCAGTAGGAAAAATGTCGTTAGATAATCCCGTTTTTACAATCGTAATATCTCTTGCATCTTGATAACATTCTTCAAAAATTTCCAGAAAATAGGGTTTTAAACTGGGATTTTTTTTGAGTACCCGTTTGATCTGTTTTCGTTGCTCAATAATTGTTCCTTGCCAACCTCGTTGATTATAATCTTTTTCTTGAACCCAATAGGCTAATTTCAATAAATGCTCAAATAAAACAATTAAACGACTTTCTAATTGATTTTTTTGCTCATTACCCAACGCTTCTAATTCCTCTAAAAGATGTTGCCAATCAACGACACTAAATTGCTGATTTTCTATTTGTTGCCTAGTGATTTCTAGCCATTGATAAAAATCATCGGTATAACCCGATTCTTGAAGTTCATTACTTAATAATAGGGGATTCATTTGATTAAATACAACATCAAAAAAATAAAAGGTTTCAATTTTTTAAGTAGGGACATAATACTATTATGTCCTTGGTAAAATCTATTTTCTAAAATCAAAGTGTCTTTAAAAAATAAGCTTGATTATCCTGCCAAATTCTGGTTAAAAACTGATGGAGTTTTTGTTTGGAATTTAAATTCACTTCCTTCGGTTCATCTAAACTAGATAATTGACTAATCAAGGGTATGACCTCCGTATCTAAAGCAGGTCGAAAAAGGGTCAAAGGATAGGCAACATCCGAACTTAACCTTAAATCTAGCAACTCCTGAGCATCGGAAAAACTATCAATCGGCTGAGCCGTAGCGGGAAAAATGGCGAGCAATAGTGGGCGCATCCAGCACAATTTTTTAGATTCAATAATTTGAACCACTTCACCATAAAGATAGCTCTGCTGATGTTCCATGCAGACAATTTGCTGAGGATTAAAGGAACCAATTAGACTATCGCTCATAGGCTAGAAATCGTTAACAATAGCTTTTTAGACTTCATGGGTTAATAATTCTCGAAAACGAATTTCATCACGATGGGGGTCGGCCCGACTGACTTGCACCAGTAAGCGATCGCCGAGAGAAACCGGACGTTCAAAACGATGGGCTAATTCTAACCCTAATTCCTCAAACAGAAGAATTCCTAACCCCTCATCCTCCCGCAACCACCGTAAAACCAAACACTGCCAAACCTGATCCGCATTCCGTCGCAGATATTCTAAGCCCCAATAACGGTTAGTTTGCCGTTCGACTGAAGTGGCTTCCTGGGAAGATAACGTAACACTATACAGAATTTGCTGAATCTGATCTTCGGCAAAGGGTAATTTATCCCCTCGAAGATGGGCTTTTAGCTGAAAATGGGTTAATAAATCCGTATAACGTCGAATCGGGGAAGTTACTTGAGTATAGGTATCTAAACCCAAGCTGGCATGACGATAGGGAGTAACGCTAATCTCACTCCGAGGCATACAGCGACGCACCGCACAGGCTCGGACGGGGCCAGGCGGTAAAAGTAACAATTCTTCTTCAGGAGGTAATTCCGGTTGGGGTTGGCCACGGAAGGGAACAGGAACCCCATGCTCTTGGCAATAACGCCCTGCCACTTCTCCAGCTAAAATCATCATTTCTGCCACTAATTGCCGTGAAACCGATGCTTCTAGCAGTTGAATGATCACTTCTTCCTGCTCATTGACCTTAATCACCGCTTCGGGCATTTTGATGTTGATCGCCCCTTGGGATTTCCGCCAACTTTTCCGCAAGGAAGCCGCTTTTGCTAAAATTTCGATTTCCTGTTCATCTTGGATCTTCATGTGGAGCATTTCATCCACATCATCGTAGGTGAGGCGATAGGTCGGTTTGATCAGGCTGGCATGGATGGTATAGTCAACGACTTCTCCTAATTCTCCTAAAATCACCCCAAAACTTAAGGCGGGACAGAGTTTGCCTTGGATTAAACTCATGGGCCCTGTTGCCAACTCTAGGGGAAACATGGAGATCACGCCCGTTGGTAAATATAAGGTCGTACTGCGTCTGCGGGCTTCTAAATCCAATTCATCATTCGGCAAAATCAAGCGTGTGGGATCGGCAATATGGATCCAAAGTCGTTCTCGACCATCGGACAATCGTTCCACACTGAGACCGTCATCAATTTCTTCCGTACTTTCATCATCAATGGTGTAGACCTTGAGGTGAGTCAGGTCTAGGCGATTTTCATCAAGATCCGCTGGGGGCGAGTGTAAGGAGGAGTGGGCCACTTCAAGCACCTTCTTAGGAAACTGGAGAGGATAGGAACTACGGCGAAGAAATAAATTTTCATGGAATTTCCACCAGCCTAACTTAACAAGGAGATCAAAGGCCGCTTCAGGAGTCGGCGGGTAATTAATCTGCTCTAGTAAGTCTTGGGCATTGCGGTGAGTCAGTTCGGGTTGCAAAACATAACGTTCCAACGATTCTAACCGCGGGCGATCGCTGTCTGTCCATTCTATCCCTTCTCCTGCTAGAGCTTGATGTAACCGATCTAAAAATCCGGCTTTTTCTTCCTGACGTTGTTTTTCAACGGCGATTTGGTGTTTAATTTCTTGAACCTGATTTTGCGATCGCGGTTCGTAAACCTCGCCCTTATTTTTAAAATAAATTTTATCTTCTGCTAACAAACTGTGGGCGGCGTAACACAAAACGGGGCTTTTTTCGGAGAAGAGTAATTGAGCCAAGGCAGACGGGGTAACGCTCTCGCCATCTTCTACCAGCAATTCCCAAGCAACTTCCAGGCTAGAGGGATCGAGATAGGGTTGAACTTCCGTTAAAAAAACTGCAATATTTTGGGGTTGATAAGGGCCACCATCAATTTCATATTCGATGCGTTGAGGACGAATTTTATGGGATTGGCCATTCTGATCAATCGCAATCCAATCCTTTTTCCCATCTGGACGATCCATAACCGCAAGACGGCGTTCTCCCTGCACTCTGAATTCGATCAGCTTTCCTTTTTCCACCGGGGTTACTCTAAGCGTTATATTAACAATCTATAAAAATTATAAAGGATAGGCAGTACCGACTCGATCATGCAGAGCTTTCGCTTAAAACTAGTACGTCACATTTCAATAGATTACAATACGTTTATGAGTCTGAGAAAAAAGAATTATGTCAACACCGACTATCATCGAAACTGATTTGCGTGAAATTCTAGCAGAAATGAATAAAAAGCTAGATACTATTTCTGCGGATACAAACAGAAGACTAGAGGCTATTTCTAGCGATATTAATCAAGTGCAGATTCGATTGGCGACGGTAGAAACTAAAGTTGATAATCTAGAAAAACGACTGGATAAAATGGAACACCAAATTGAAAAAGTCGAAGGCAATCAAAGTAAACAGGTTTGGGCTTTGATTGGGATTTTATTTACGGCAGTAGTAGCAACCTCAATTCGTTTTGTCTTGACCGCATTGCCTTCTGCTTGAAAACAAGTTAATTGAAGTTTTGAAGCAGTTTTAAAGTGGAATAAATTTAATAATACATTCTTTGTTAATGTTCATTTCACCAACTTACCTTTAAGCAGTTAAATAGATCGCGATCGCTGAACACTAATTGCTCAACAATAAAAACTATCATGACCAGTTTATTAAATAATTGAACTGTTAACTATCGCCTTCTCGTTCAGGAGAATTATTGCTCGGAGACGCATTATAAAGCGCATCCAATTGTTGACGAGCTTCATCCACATTAACCGATCGCATTACTAATAAAGGTTCATTAATTGGATTACCGTCTTCATCAAATAACTCAGGATGATAGCTTTTAGCTTTAAAGATACGATTTCCTGAGTTTGCGCTATTGCGTTGACTGTAGGGGCGTTGGGTTCCCATACTGACCGTAATTAAACTTCTAATCAGATTACTAACCGCTAAAAAGGCAATAATCGTAAAGGCCAAAATATAAAGTAAATGCAACACCTGAGTTTCTCCATCAAAAAGGGGGGTCAACAAGAAAAGTTTTATCTCAAAAAATTTTAAACGGCTTTTATTATTAGCTTAGCAAGAATTGAAGAAATGCTAGATATTGTTTTAAAGATTATTTTGTTGTTTATAAGCCCGAAATCGCATCGCAACCTGCCAACATTCGGTAACGAGTTGATGCCAAGGCATTAAAACCGCCATATCAATACCAACTTTTGCTTCCATTGATTTGAATAACATGACCGCCGATGCAACTTCTTGTTGGCTCTGAATAACCCGATTCAGTAAGTCCGTTTGTTCTTCCTGAGAAAGAAAGGGAATAGTTTCCGTTTCTAATAAGGTTCTCGCACGGGAAAACCAATAGCGAAAATCTTCCAAAAGCGGCTCAAGGATAGTCGTTAGCAGTTCTTGCTCAGTAGGGTGAAAGTTAGACATTAGCTTTAGTTTTAACTGATGATCACCATCCTATCTTAACGTTCTTTACATTTCTTAACATCCCAAAGAAGGGTTTTAAAATGACTATCTTGTCAACGGTGTTGAACTAGCGTAAAAAATCTCAAAACCTAAGCTTCGTCTTCAAATTTATAGCCTGCGCCAATCACAGTTTTAATAAAAGTCGGGTTAGAGGGATCAGGCTCAATTTTCTTGCGTAATCGTCGAATATGGGTATCTACCACCCGATCATCCCCAAAAAAGTCATTCCCCCACAATTTGTCAATTAACTGATTTCGGCTCCAAACGCGACCTGGATAGCTGATGAAGGTACTGAGTAAATTAAATTCTAGGCTGGTTAAATCTAAGGTTTCTTGTTCTTGATTTTCCAATTGTCGTTTGGCAATGTGTTGGTCTAAATCCAGTTGGAAATGGCGGGTTTGATGAATAGAATTTGCTGTTGCTTCTCCATGCCGTAAGCTCCGCCGCAATAACGCCCTAACCCTGGCCACTAATTCTCTGGGGCTAAAAGGTTTAATTAAATAATCGTCGGCACCGGTGGATAAACCAATAATGCGGTCAATTTCTTCCCCTTTTGCGGTCAACATTAAAATATAGGGATCTTTTTTGTCGGGTTTTTGTCGAATTCGGGTGCAAACTTCCAATCCATCTAATTTGGGTAACATTAAGTCCAAAATAATGAGATCGGGTTCGTGCTGTTGAAAGTAATCTAGGGCAGCTAGACCATCGTTGGCGATCGCGCAGGAAAACAGTTCTCGTTCTAAGGTTTCTTGAATTAAATGGGCAATGTCTAGATCGTCTTCAACAATGAGAATATTCATGGATTTAGGGCAACTATTCCCCAATGCTAAATAAATCGATTATTGGGCCTGTTGAAACTACCGCGTAATCTGATTCTAAAGGATTTAGGTTAGGGGACAAAGGAAAAGACCAGCGATCAATCGCGATGCTGGTAAAGGTAAATGTTGTTGTTGTTGCGGGAGGGAATCTAGGCTGATCGTTCCCAAAACGAAAAGCTTTCTTTTGACTCCTTTATAAAAAATTGTAACATGGAGTACGAAACTTTTATTAAAAAAAATAACTTTTTTTTGCTATTTTTGATTATCTATGTATAATGCTACGTTGGGAGGCTGTCCCCATAGAATTTTTTCCTGCTTATAAACAACCATGCCAGGCTTTGTTCCCTTGGGTTTATAGACATATTTCGGCTTTGTATAAACGACGGGAACTTGTTCGCTTTGTCTGGCTCGACTGTAATAGGCTGCCCAATCTGCCGCACATTGTAGGTCACTATCTTCCGCGATCGCGCCTGGAGTTAACCGCAACAAAACATGGCTACCCGCAATTTCTTGGCTATGAAACCAGAGATCGTAATCTCCTGCAACCCGAAAGGTTAAGTGATCATTTTGGCGATTATTGCGACCAATCCAAATTTCAAAACCCGATGGACTACGGTAACAATGGGGTTGAAACATTTCAGAGGGATTACGATTCCGAGAATATTTAATTTCTAAATAGTTTTGCTCAATTAATTCATCCCGAATATCTTCGAGAGTGACTAAATCTTCAGGGGTTTGATAATTTTCTATTTGGTTAAGGCTGTCTTCAACTTGTTCTAAATACCCAATTTCAGTTTTAACTTCCGCCAATAAGGGTTCCACCGCATGACGCGCCCGTTTGAGTTTTTGCTGTTGTTTATAGAGCCATTGAGCATTTTGGATCATGCTTTTATCCGGTTGTAAAGAAATGGTGACAGGTTCCCCCGTTTCAAAATCGGAGAGAGTAATTTCATTCATGCCTGCTTGCCATTGATGCAGATGGGCCATTAACAGATCGGCTTGTTGTCGATACCGATCAGCTTGGTCAGATTGCCTTAACCTTTTCTCGAAGGTCTCAGCTTTTTGTTGCAATTTTCCTAAACAGGAATGGACTTTTTGTAGAAGTTGATGGTGTAATTGTCTAAAATTTTCTTGCCCCAGGCGATCGCGATAATACTCATTAATCAGCGTCTGGACATTACTTACAGGTTGCTGAATGCCGATATTTAGAACCGTGTAACCTGTGGCGGTGTAACCTGCTTGAAAATTCCCTGTTTCTAACGTCTTTAACCATTCTTGCCACGCCTTAAATAACTGCGCCCAGTGGGTTTCCTCTAAACTCGTGGTTAACTGTTCAGGCTCAACATTCGCTGTTTGTAATAATGCGCGAACTACCACAGGACTAAGACCCCGATAAATTTTGAGCAATTGTTTTTGAATCGCCCCTGGAATTAAACTAATGCGTTCTTGCCAGCGATCGCGGGATTCAGATAAGCTCGGAGACACTCCAGTCAAAGCAGGCGGCAATTGGTAAGGTTGACCCGTTTGAACAGTACGAACGCGGGATTGATTGGCGGTAACTTGATGGGCAACGGTAATAATTTGTTGAGTAGCATCAGTAAGGATGACGTTACTATATTTCCCCATGATTTCAACATAAAGATGCCAAATCGGTTCTTCATCGGGACGTTGGGCAATCTGCAAATCTACAACTCGTTCCCAGGGTTCTGTAATCTCAATGGCAGTTAAAGCGTAACCATTTAATTGATGACGCAGTTGATCGCTAAAGGTGAATGTATCGGGGGTTCGAGGCGGCGCATCCCCTAAACAAATTCTTGCGGCTTGTGGATGCCAGGATAGGGTTAACCAACCTCGTTGTTTTAAAGTTCGTAGGGCAATACAAATGGTATAGCGATCGCGCTGATAAACCTGTTCAATACGGGCAGGTAACCACTGGGAGCGTAAATCCTGACAAATTGCGGTAAGGGTTGTAAAGTCAACTGGCTGCATATTTCCATTTTAGGGTCAGGGGGAATTTTGCGATCGCCGACTCATTTTGGATGAAGCAAAACGACTTACTAATCTTCGTAAACACGGTATAGATTTTGCCGATGTTCCTGCCGTATTTGATGGAGACATCTTAACCGTTGAAGATGAGCGTCTCGATTATGGTGAACAGCGTTTTGTCACATTCGGTTTACTAAAAGGGCGAGTTATTGCCGTTGTCCATACAGAACAAAATGATGTCATTCGTGTTATTTCTTCAAGAAAGGCAACGAAATATGAACAACAAACCTACTTCGAGCAACTCTCAAACTGATTGGCAACGATTAGACGCAATGAGCGACGAAGATATTGATTTTTCGGACTGCCCAGAAATTACACCTGAAATGTTTGCTAAGGCCGTAGTGCGGCGAAAAGTTTCCGTAACCCAGGCTAAAGCTCAAGTTACGCTCTCCATTGATAATGATTGGTTTAAATCTCAGGGAAAAGGCTATCAGACACAGATTAATGAATTGCTTCGAGCCTATATGGAAGCACACCAATAGTACTTTTTTCAAAATACCTTAATCAAGATTGCGCTAGGCTAACACATCCTACATCATTCATTGCTGATATTGTCATTGTTATCGTACCCCAATCAGTCCTTCCTCTGGAGACGTTGTAGCATCAATTCCCCGCATTATTAAACATTTCGCGAT
This sequence comes from Snowella sp., assembly GCA_035285545.1. Lineage (GTDB taxonomy): Bacteria > Cyanobacteriota > Cyanobacteriia > Cyanobacteriales > Microcystaceae > Snowella. Next base: position 8,970 of record JAYKGY010000021.1, read on the forward strand.
CGCATTTGTTATATTGCTTCTATCTACTAGCTCTTTCTTTTGCCTTGTCGTAAGCTGGATCATGCTGATCAAAACTAATCACAAAAACTCGCTTTGGTGACGGTTTTTCATAAATCCGATAGACTAATCTATAAGCCACTCCGTCAAAATCTATCTCTAAAGTACGGTAATCCTTAAGTCTTCCCTTAAGAGGATGATTAAGAAATCCTAGACAACGATAGGGATCTTGAGCCAAAACTGTGGTACAAATATCTTGAAAATCTTCTTGCAAACTTTCAGACAAATTAGATAAATCTTCAGTTTTAACTAATTGATGAATCTGTAGTTGGTATTTGGATTTTATAGCCACGTTTTTTTAAACGCTCCCAACCTGCTTGAACATCAATTTCTTCCCCTTCTTCAACAAGAGTTATCAACTGGCTCGGTAAATCAGAATCTAAATTTTCTAGTCTTTGTAATGCTTTTCCTTCAGCCGAGTTAGGATTGATATAGATAACCTCTCCATCAACTTCTAAAAGTATTTTCGAGACAGTAGTTTGAGTCATAATAATAAAATAATAATAACCCTGTCACCCCATTTTAATCCATCAAGAGGAATTAGCACGCAATCTATGCTTAATCTAGAAAATTTTATCAACAAACCAAAATTCTAGATCGCTTTAACCTTGGAAACTGCGATCATCTAAAATTGAGGTTTAATATAATCGTCCCAAGCTTTAAGTAGATAGACAGCATCTTCATTTGAAATCCTTCCCAACTTAGCAAGCAGTAAGTTTTTTTCCAAACAATCAAGACGGGATAAACTTACAGTAGAGGGAACCCTCAAACCACTATTAGCCCAATCTTTTAATAATATGTCTGTTTGCGTTCGGGGCATTACTGAGGTTATACCATTTTTCAAAAACGATGGCATACTTAAATGATGACGTTTGTGTTAAAAGCCTTGCTCCACAAGAAAAACATTATGAGGATGTGTGACAGTCATAAAGAAAATTGGTATTACTGCCGTTACAACCACGTCATCACCGTCAACCCAAAGAATCAAAACGGGTCTTTTTTTTGATGACGTACCATCAGTAAATAGAATTTTAGCAACCCAGAACTCACCCCCTTTAATAGTCGTCATATAAACCTTCGTCTTCTGGGGCGTAACTGTTTAGGAATGAAGAATGAAGGCGATCGCTAACCAAGGTTTGGGCTGAATGGTGATAACCCACTTCCCTTTACCAATTCCTTACTTAAAAATTCTTAGCCAATTCATTAGCTTTTTTCGCAAAATCTACATCTTTAGACGTAATGCCCCCTGCATCGTGGGTTGTTAGATCGATAGTGACGCGATTATAGACATTAAACCATTCGGGATGATGGCCCATTGATTCTGCAACTAAGGCCAAACTGGTCATGAAACCAAAGGCTTCAACAAAGGATTGGAATTGAAATTGGCGATGTAATTTTCCATTCACTGTTGTCCAGCCTGGCAGTGAGGTTAAGGCGATCGCGAGTTCATTGGGGGATAGGGGCTGAAGATTACTCATAGGAACTTGATGGGGAGAGTTTGATTAATTTTGATTGGGATTCACTGTTAATCGTAGCGCGATCGCGGTTTGAGATTCCTGGCGATTTTGACGAGAGAGTAAAAACCGAGTGGGATCGATGCGACCTTGGTTTTGTAGATAGTCCTGAACCAAGGGTGATTGCTCAGATTTTAGGCTTAAATCCTCTATCGGTTGCAAAGAAATAATTTCTAATTGCAAGTTTGGGTAGGTTTGTAATAGCTTACCGACTTGATCGAGTTTTTGCTTTTGTTCCGCTGTTAATGCTGTTTGATCGTCCCGAAAGGTCAATTGGCCCAACTGAGGATCAAAACGACGAAAACTGACCTGAGCTTGCGGATAACTTAAGCGATCGCGGATCTCCTGAGTAATTAACGACTGGGCATCGTCCTGAATTTCACGAGGACTTAAATAAACGAGTTCAACCGCTAGGGGATTGAGCCGACTGGTCTTGATTTCGGTATTAATCATCTGGGCCGGAGACGGTAAGGTCAGCGATCGCAAAATTGCCGTTGTTTCCCGTAAAAATGTCTCTTGTAACTCAACAATCGAAGGGGTTTCAAAGGAAGTTACTGGATTGTCAATAAACTTACTGGTGGGGATTTCAATTAACTGAAGCCGAATCGTATTAGGATTACGACGCAAACGCCGAGCTAGGGCTTGGATATATTGCTCCTGTTCTTGAGGTGTATATAACCGACTCGTGACGACTTGCAGTTGAATTCTCAAGTTATCCGAATCATCGGTAAACGTCAGATGGTTAATATAGGAACGGGGGCTAGAGGTTGTTGAATCCCGCATGGTTTGCTGCCAAGTTTCAGAAATGGCGGAACGCAGACGGTTTTGCTGTTGTTTTTGAATAATTTGTTCCCGAACTTGTAGGAGAGATTGGTTTAAGGGAAAGGAAATCACTAAAATACTGGCAAAAATCAGGGTAAAACGGCCCGGCAAGCCACCAATTTTACGAATAGACTCAAAGGCAGGCAGATCTTCTAAGAAATGTTGTACCCGCAAGCTTTCTGGATCGGTTGCTCGCCATTCCCGAACCTGTTTGCGAACACAGGCAGTATCTAAATGCAGACTTAAAAAAATCAGCATGGAGGTAAAAATAATGGCGACCAGATTGGTAAAAAAGAGTAGCCCTCCCCCTTTTGCAACTTGCCATCCATTGGCCTGATCCAGGCTAATCATGTTACCAATGCCGTAACCCACCACACACAAGGGCGGCATCAAGGCAACGGCGATCGCGACCCCAGGAATTGAAGTTGCAATGCCCTTCGTTTTTTTACACAAGGCCACTGTCCCTACCGCACCTGAAAAGAGAGCAACGCTTAAATCGAGGATAGTTGGTTGGGTTCGGGCTGCAATTTCACTGGTCATTTCTTGAAACGGGGAAATAACGACCAGTAAGAGAGCTAAGAGTACGGCTAAACCACAACTGAGAATCAGGTTAATCGTTGCCCGTACTGCTAAAATCACATCTCCTGTCGCCAAAGCCAATCCATTAGCCAAAATCCCCCCCATTAAGGGAGAAATTAACATCGCACCGATAATTACCGCCGGACTATTCAACACTAACCCCAGGGTGGCAATTCCTGCGGCAAAAATCACCTGTAACCAATAGCTGACATCCGAAAGACTGACAGATTCACAAATTTCTACATAAAGTTCTGCTTTATGGGCATCGCTCATTCCCAAATTTTTGGATAACCATCGACGGGAACGAAAAATTTTTGTCAACAACGATAAACGGCGTTTGGGTCGCTTGTTAATCATAGAAAAATGGTCAGAAAATAGGCAGTTAGCGCATTCTCAACGTTTCATGGCATACTCATTTTCGATGAAATCTGATGATGGAATGGTTAACTTTTATAACAGTTTGTACCAATTACAGCGATCGCAGTTATTTCTTATGGTTTTAAATGGGAAAAAGCTTGATCAGCCCTTCTTTAGCCGCCCATATCAGCATTCATACGTCTGCCCGCTTCATTGCTTTTTTCTGGGGGTCTTGCTGTTTTAGGGAGTCTTCTCAATCGGTCGCTACCTAACGCTCTTGTTTGAGATTTTTAGCTAATTGCTGACTTTTATAGGTTTTAGGTTTATTTTTCAAGCAATTTATAACACAATCTAAGTCTGATTCCTTCCCTTTCGGTTTAATTCCTCTTCCGGGGGCTTCTCCCAATCCTCTCAACCCTTGTTTTTGCCATCGTCCTAGAGTAGCTCTGACCGTATGCTGATGGCAACCCATTCGTCTTGATTGAAGATGCTGCCCCCAAAAATTGGCTAATTTGAATCAAGTATTGAATTCGATGTAAAGATTGACGATTGAAACGCGATCGCCGAAGTTTTGACTGAATCTGGAGAGAATTAATAGGGCATCGTGTATTTAAAATTCTGACTTCCTTCGTACTTCGTCATTTCGGCTAACTTTTCAGGTAATTGAACCCCCGGAACTAACTCCCCATTAATTGTCCAACTGGGATAGGATTGAATTTTTGCTGCCATACAGGCATCCGGTTGGGGATCTTTGCCGCTGGGGTCACATTCGATATACTTAATATCTTTTATGGCTTCTTTCCCGAATAATTGCTTTTGCTCGTAACAATGGGGGCACCAGAAGGCACCATACATTACGGCTCCTTGGGCGGTTAAATGTTTGGCCAGTGCGATTTCATCCGGCCCCGATGTCGTGGTTACGGGCCAGCCTTCAGGCGGTTGGGGAGCAGTCGTCGCTTCAGGAATCGGAGTACGACCGGACGAAGCCAAAGGACTGCCAGCATTGGCATAAAGCCCTAAGGTTCCTACCAAGGTAACCAACGCAACAATGACTCCGGTAAAAAAAACTTGACCCATTTCTTCCCACTCCCGACCAATAATTGCCAAAATAAATAATGCCACAGAACAGGTTGCTGAAGTGAGACAGTAGATACAAGATTCATTTAATTTAAAAAAGGCAATATACATCAAATAGCCACTAAAGATCGCCATCGAGGTGCCGCCAATGAGCAATAACCAAGCCGTTGCCTTTTCGAGTTGGGTACGTTGCTGCTTGTTGGTTTCTGCATTGACGAGAAAGGGACTCAGGGCAAATATCACCATTGCTAAATAGGCAAGGAGTCCAAACAAGCTTAACGGTAACCCGAAAACCTTGGCGTAGGAGCTTTGGAGGACTAAATCGCAACTGGAAACTCCTACCGCAGGGTCAACGGGGCAAGCAGTTGATCCTCCTGTAAAGGAGATAACGGTGAGATAGGCAGTAATTAAACTCCCGATAACCGCGATCGCCCCCATAATGAAACGGGAATAACGATAAATCCAAGGTACAGAGCGTCGGCGAACCATAACTAAATGAAGGTGAAAGGTAAATTAAGTGACGATTGATTGTGAGTATTGTTTTTAGTTTAACCTGTCGTCCTAAAAGCGGAAAAAGACAAAATGTTGATTTTTTGCAAAATTTTAGGATATCAAGCTTTAACAAGATTAACGGCGTTCAATTGTCCAAAAGGGGAAGGTTTGACTGGGGTTGATAATCACGCCTTGGATATCTTTTTGAGCAAAGGCAAAATCCTTCGTTTGCCAAAGGGGAATGTAGGGAACATCATCAGCTAATTGGGTCTGAATTTTGGCTAAAATGGCATTGCGTTTAACCGGATCGGCTTCCTGACGCTGTTGGTCAATCCATTGATTCATTTGTTCATTGTAGTAAAATGATCCCTGGCTTTGTCCACCGCCTTCTTCACAACCCTTACTGGCTGAACCTTTGGGACAACTCAAAAAGGGATAAATATAATTATCGGGATCGAGGAAATCGGGATACCAGTTAGAAACCGTACTTTCGTACAGCCCTTTACCAATATTTTTAAAATAGGCCGCGCCGGCAATACTGTTGGGTTGGAATTGGATCGCGCCTTCTAGATCTCGTTTGGAAAGGGCCTTAAATAGAGCCGCGACAATACTGGCGTTAATTGACCCCGATGAGTGCCAAATTTGAACGGTAACAGGATTTTCTTTGGAGTAACCAGCTTTTTGTAATAATTGTCTGGCTTTTTCCACATTATGATCGCCGTAGGCTTCTTGGAAGACGGGTTTATAGGAGGCGAAACTTAGCGGGATCATGCTATACAGCGATTTTCCTTGACCCTGGAGAATGCGCTCATTTAACATTTCTCGATCCACTAAGGACGCGATCGCCTGCCGTACCAATTTTTGTCTAAGCGGGTCACTATTCATATTGAGCGCAATGAAATTAATGACAGAGCCTGATGACTCAATGACCTGAACCTTACCCTGTTCCGCTTCTGCTTTGAGTAATTTCACCTGTTGGGGCATTAAAGACTGATAGGCCACATCAATGGCCTGCGTCCGAAAAGCATTAAAAAGATTAGCCGGGTTGCTAGGGTAAAGCTGCAAATTAATCCCACGATTTTTGGGCTTTTCTCCCCAATAGTCGGCAAAGGCTTCTAAACGGAGCGAATCACTACTCATGCTGATCAACTGATAGGGCCCAGTTCCGACAAATTTTTCCGGAATAAATTTTCCTTCTCCGATTTCATAGGCTTTCGGCGAAATGGCGCAGGCTCCCGGATAGGCTAATAATGCAGTAAACGCAGCGAAAGGAGCTTTAAGGGTCACTGTTAGTTCATATTCCCCCGTTGCCTGGATAGTTTCTACCGTATCAGACAGTAAAAAGGAAGGTTCGCCCCCATTTTTGATAAAACGATTCAGGGAAAAGGCCATCGCTTCGGCATTAAACGGCGTTCCATCATGAAACTTGATTCCCTGCCGTAGGGGAATGGTATAGGTCAAGCCATTTTCACTAATTTTGGGTAAATCGATTGCTAAATGGGGTTGTAATTCCGTTGTTCCTAATTTGTAGCTGTAGAGTGTCTCCCCTAGATTGTAAATCACCATTAAACCCGCTAATTCGTAGCTATCGGCAGGATCGAGGGTGCGGGGTCTGAGAATGGTGCCAATGGTAATGGTATTTTTATCGGCGTTTGCTGGACGAGATGACGGGTTTTGGGCTTGACTACATCCCATCATTAACAGCACACAAAGACCGAATGAGATGATAACTTGAAAAAAGCGATTTCGCCGTTGCTTAATCTCCAAAACCTCGTCTAGCATAAAAAATTTCGATTAAAAATACAGAATTTAAGACTGGTAATCATTATAGGGGGATTGCGGGATTTCTTTATATTTATTCACACGAGAAAGAACGGCTCTGTTGATAGGATAGGAATAGATCAGATCCGTCTAAAATAATGCCTAAAAATGCTGAGTGTCTGGATTTCCGGCAACCGTTTTTAGGTAGAGTGATCCTATCGACATCAACCACTTTTAGGGTCATTCCGCTTCTGTTTAGGTCTGCTATCTCTGGTTAAGTCAAAAAACTGGAATTGAGCTTTTCCACCCAAGATTTAGTACCAGTAGCTCTGTCATGAAGTTGTTTGAGCGTTGTCCCTGTTCTCTGCATTGGGGATTTTTTTCATCAAGGTTAGGAGGGTATCTATGGTCAGAGTTCTACTTGCTGGCGATATTGGCGGAACCAAAACAATTTTACGGTTAGTGAATCAAGATGTGGCCCTACCGGCTGTGTCTATTTCTCGGCAATCTCCGCTCTATGAACAAACCTATCCGAGTCAAGCGTTTACGGATCTCGTTCCAATGATTCGCCAATTTTTGGCTTCGGTGACAGAGATAATGGGAGAAACTCCCCAGGTGGAGAAGGCTTGTTTTGGCATTGCGGGCCCGGTGGTAGCTAACACGTCGGAACTCACGAATTTAAGTTGGTCACTATCTGGCGATCGCTTAGCTACCGAGTTAGAAATTAGTCAAGTGACGTTAATTAATGATTTTGCAGCAGTAGGCTACGGAATTTTAGGCTTAACCTCAGATGATGTGTATTGTTTACAGGATGTGCCCCCCACTCCCAAGGCACCGATCGCCGTTATTGGAGCAGGAACCGGCTTAGGGCAAGGTTATATGATTCCGTTTGGGGACGGTAATTATCGGGTTTTTTCCAGTGAAGGGGCCCATGCTGATTTTGCCCCGCGATCGCCTTTGGAGTTTCAGCTATTAAGTTTTCTCAAAGAGCGTTATCAGTTTAACCGTGTCTCTGTGGAACGGGTGGTTTCGGGTCTGGGGATTGCTGCGATTTATGACTTTTTGCGAGACCAGAATCCAAGTCAAGAATCTCCCCCCCTAGCGGAGATCCATAAAATCTGGCAACAGGAACTGGGGCAAAACGAAAAAACGGTTGATCTCTCGGCGGAAGTTTCCAAGGCTGCTTTAGCCGATAGGGATTATCTTTCGAGTCAAACCCTAAAGATTTTTGTCGAAGCCTACGGAGCCGAAGCAGGAAACTTAGCCTTAAAACTGTTGCCCTACGGGGGTCTCTATGTTGCCGGTGGCATTGCTCCCAAAATCTTACCTTTGCTGCAAAACGGTGACTTTATGAAAGCTTTTAGCGATAAAGGACGAATGCGGGAACTAATGGCGAAATTTCCGGTTTATATTGTCCTCAATCCTAAAGTTGGCTTAATTGGTGCGGCGGTTTGTGCAGCCCAGTCGTAAAGGGATGATCCCATGTAAAATTGTACTATTATAAGTTTTTGTCATTTGTAGGGTATTCTTCAAGTCAGAATGCTATTGATGGGTTATGGTTCATCTCGCTTCTTGATCGCTGCCGTAGGTTTTTATTTTATTTGTAATTGTATAGCTAATGTCTTTTGAAATTCCCGATGTTAGAGAAATTGAATTTGAACAAGCGGTAGAAAAAATCGAGCGATCGCTGATGGATTTAAAGGAACGGTACGCCACCATCCAAACCCAGTATGAACAGCAAGAAAACCTGAAAAAACATCGCCAGGAAATCGAAGCCCAATGGCAAGACGAACAACGCCCCGAACTAGAGCAGGAACTACACCATATCAATGAACAATTACAGGAGTTAACCGTAAATTTAGAAAGCCATTTGCTTTCTGAACCTGCTTTGCAAGAGCTATTTTGGAAAGGATTACGTCAGGGCATTTTAGGGGAAGCCTTTTGGCAAGTGGTTCGTTTTGGTGGATTGGGCTTAGTAATTGGCTGGTTTTTAAAGTCTTGGATCGGTTAGGCTTTGATTTGTGTCAATTAAACAATAATAAGCCAATAATCTTTCAATTAGGATTCAAATAAAATACGTAAAATCACTAAAGCCGTAAACCCCGCAATAATTCTAATTGTTCTTTCTTTAAAAAGCTTTATAAAAGTCTTATGAATTAGAGTTTGAATTAAAGTTTGAAAGGGAGTGGGGCTGATTATTCGTGGGAGTTACTCCCCATTTATCTAAAATATCTTTTACTAAAAGCTCTTTAATGACGATTTGGATAATAATCGCTAGCGGCAAAGAGAGGAGTAGTCCTAAAATTCCAAAAAAGATCGAAAAGATCACAACGGATAATATCGTCACAACGGGAGCCAAAGAAACAGCCCTTTGCATCACAATTGGCACTAAAATATTACTTTCTAATTGTTGAATACACACATATAAAATAATGACTGCGATCGCTTTCCAAGGTTGATCCAAAAGCGCGATTAATACGGGTGGAATAACACTTAAGGTTGGCCCCAAATTGGGAATAAATTCTAATAATCCCGCAATAAAAGCATTGGTTAGAACGAGGGGAACTTGCAAAATCCATAGCCCAATTCCGGTCACGATCCCAATCACTGTCATATTAATTAATGTCCCTTTCATCCAACTAATGAGGGATTCTTCACACTCTAATAAAACTCCATTAATGCGAGGTCGATAAAAGGCAGGAAATAGCAAGAGAAAACCTTGTCGATATAGGGGAGGATTTGCTAAGAGCATAATCGATAGCACTAAGACTAACAAAATATTTAGGATTGAGTTTATTCCACTCGAAAAGAAGCCTAAAAAGTTACGGAATAATTGGGGGGAAATTTGTCGAATATTTTGGTTTAGGGGCTGCAATAGGTAATCCGTATCATCAAAATTAAATAGTTTGATAGGACTCAAATTTTGCAACTCTTCTAGCCAAATTTGTAATCGTTCTAAACTATTGGGAATGAGATTTAATAGTTGTTGGAATTGGTCAATAAGGGGAGGAAAAATAATGGCTAAAAAGCCGACGATAACTGCAATCAATGAAATAAAAGCAAGGGCGATCGCAATTCCTCGTTTCAGTCTCAATTGCTGGAGGAGTTTAACCATTTGATTTAAGGCGATCGCAAAAACAATTGCCGCTAATAACAGTAAAATAACGTCCCTAATTTGCCAAATAATATATAAAGAAACACTAAAAACAACTAACCCTATCCACTTTCCTAATGTCATCATTTCCTCTTAAATAAACGCAAATAATACCCCCAGATAGATGGTATTTTGGAGTAGCCGATTGACCGTATGATTTAAAATATACTCACCAGATCGATTAAAACTCCCTTAAGGAGTTGGTTGAAATTAATCTAAATTTGGAATAAAAATCTTACTCGTCAATGCTCAAAATCCCAGTATCTAAAAATCAATTAGGGTTACTTATTTACTGATTGAATTTTGATGAATTTGAATCCCATTAAGTTTATACGTTTAAATTAAAATACGAGATAATACTTGTCATCTAACTATTGACATAATTAATACAGAAATAATATAAACCTCAAAAAAATATTCTTTTTGTCGGGAATAAAAATAAAATAAGTGACTGATTTAATAGTTCAACAGTCATGAACGCTGATCAAGAACGATGCTCTTCAATAACTTGTGTTAACCAGGGGGAAAGCTCTTTTTTCAAACGACCTGATCGTACAAATTCGGCATAGGTATCCGCTTCAATGGCAGAGAGTTCAGCAATTAGTTGTTCTGTGGTAAATTCCTGAAGATTGGGGTATTCATTTTGCAATTGCTCAACTTGACTTTGTAAATTTTCGATTTCGCCTTTGACGAGGGAGCGTTGGTACTGATAAAACTCTGGGTTGATGCCTGGGCGTTGATCCGTTTCGTTGAGATATTGTAAGACTCGATTTAAGGCAGCTTGACGGGCTAAAATTTCTAAAAACTCTAGCTTTAGCGGTTGGTCACCTAAAAGATTCAATTTCTTCAGTAATGGCTTTACTGTTAAACCTTGCACCAATAAGGTAAACAACACCACACCAAACACGGTGGCAATAATAGCTTCTCGCTCCGGCAAAATGGCAGGCACACTTAAGGCCAAGGCAATGGAAACTGAACCTCGTAAACCGCCCCAACATAAAGCCGTTTGCTCAGATAAAGGAATTGCCGAGGGGCTGACGCGATTACTGATAAAACCTAACCCATAAATGGCGATCGCCCGTGTAACCAACATTCCGGCAATCGTAACGGCAATGGTATCCAAGGTCTGGCTTAAAACCGCAAAATGAATTTGATCCCCGATTAATAAAAACACAATCGAGTTGACAAAAAAAGCCAGAAACTCCCAAAATTCCGTCACAATAATGCGAGTACGGGGATTCATGCCAATTCGAGAACCAAAATTCCCTAAAATTAACCCCGTTGTCACTGTCGCAATAACCCCTGAGCCGCCTAAATCTTCCGCAATTAAATAGGTCGCATAGGCAGAAATTAAGGTTAAGGACTGTTCAACCAACGGAAGATCAAATCGTTGAGTGAGATAGGAAATCCCAAAGCCAATTAAGCCCCCAACCCCAATGCCAACTCCCACCACGGTCAAGAAACTTGCACCAATCGTTTGTAAGTTCACCGTTGCAGTTCCTAAGGCAAAAGTTGCGATAAAACCAAAGGAAACAACTGCCATGCCATCATTAAATAAACTTTCTCCCTCCATCACCGTTAATAACCGTTTGTCAACGCCCAATTCCCGAAAAAGAGCCGTGACGGAAATGGGATCGGTTGCCGATAAACTCGCGCCCACTAATAAAGCAGTGGTTAAGGACATAGCAGTAAATTGACTAAGGCCAAAGGCGACTCCGGCAATGGAAATGACAACTCCGACAATGGCGTAGAGGGTAATGGGAAAAAAATTCTTTTGTAAATCGGGCCAATGTAAATTCCAAGCCGATTCAAACAATAGGGGGGGAAGGAAAATAAATAGAATTAATTCCGGGGATAAATTGACTAATCGCACATCGACAATCGCTAATCCTAAGCCGACAATGACTAATAAGAGGGTATAGGGAATATGACGAAACCAACTAAAAATTCTTGGCAGGGTGGCTACACTTAACGAAACGGAAAGAACTAACAGAAATTGTTTAATATTTTCTTCAATGCCAACTTGGTGAATACTTGCCTCCAGTGCCATAGGGTTATGCCTGTTGAAAGTGTGAATGAAATTTTATTATCTTATTATGATGAATCAGAAACGCGATCGCCCAGTTTTCACCATTCCACAAGTAGTTAAAACACACTTTAGGGCAAATATCAGCAGTTTTGTTAAATTCAAGGACGCGATCGCTGAAAATTGGCTTAAGATTCAGTAACAGACAATCTCAAAAAGGCAGCTAGTGCATATTGCCCAAATATGTCAACACAATACCATTTGTTTATCGATAACTCCACCGTCACTCGTTATCTGGGTACTGATATTAAAGTAAGTTGCATATACTCTAAATTTTTGATACAAAATCAATCCTTATTTTTTAAAGAATTTTTAAAGACAAAATAAAGTTTTCTCTGGTTAAAACGGCCCGCTGAAAAATCTTTTAAAATGTTAGGTATATCATACTTTTCTAGTGATTTGCATCACTTCTTTTTAGTGCTTTCTCAATTATCCTAGAGATTAATCGAATAAATATCTTAATTAATTTATCAATTTTAAAAATTTTTAGCGTAATTAATTGAAATAAAACAATAATTTTGATCTTTTTGTTGATTTTTACGGAAAACTCTAAACTCAAGCCTTAAATATAATCGAATCAGCAAGAAAATGGCCTATAATATCTCCAAAAATCTTTTTTTAATCACAAATTTTGCCAAGCTTCCAGCAAAATTAGAAATAGGCTTACTGAGTCTCACGGTTGCAGCACTAATCGGCTCTGCTCTCACTCAGGATTACCGTTATTTAGCCGTACCAACAGTTACTAACTTATCTTTTTGTTTGCAAAAATCAAGAGAAAATCACGCTAAAAATACCTCCGATCAATCCAATACAGATCCCCAACTTCAAGCCTTAGAAGAAGCGAATGCATCTTTAAAAAAGACGCTGAAATCCTATTCTTTAATAGATAGTCGCTTAAGAAGTCGTCGCGCTCTCATCGATGCTTTAAAACAAGCTAATCGTTATGTCGTACTCGTCTGCCCTTGGATAACAGACTATGCTTTAGATCAGGAGCTAAGATCTTTAATAGAATCTCTACTTAATAAGGGAATTTGTCTATACATCGGATGGGGAAGTCTAAAGGATGTCAATAATGATCCGCAAAAACTCAATAGAGATTGTTTGTTAAAATCAGCTAGCTCCCACTATAAAGGCATTTTTTATTTAGAAAAACTTCAATCCCAATATCCAAAGCAGATATTTACAACGGTTTTAGGTACTCATGAAAATTGCTGGATCGTAGATGGCAAAATTGCTTTTATTGGTAGTTTTAATTTTTTGAAATCAGGTGTTAATAGCACTGAGCGAGAATTGGGTGTTATGACAAAAGATGAAGATTTTATTATTCACTTATTAGGACTGTACTACCAATCATTAGGGATTAGCTTAAATAAACTGAGTGAATCTCAAAAGGTCAAAATTAAGCTGCTAGTGTAAAAAAATCAAAGAAGTAGTCGAAAAATTGTTAAGGTTAGCTATTCATTATCTAATCTCATCAGGACATCTTCGCAATTATTTTATTCACTGTGGCTATTGTCCCTCTTGATTCTGCAAAGTGCTGTATCTTCAATATTTACCAACTGAAGGACACTCTGTAGGGTGATGCGCGTTCCTTCTATGCAGGGTTTTCCAATGTTATCAAAGAATCACAAGATGGGTTTCTTTTAGCGCGATCGCTGAGCTTGTAGGGGCGTTACTCTCTGATTACCCTATTGGCAGGAGGCGATAACAAGACTCAGGAATGAGACATGAATCTGTAAAAAAAAGCTATTATATTCTTCCCAGCCTGAAATCTTGTAAGCTACTAAAGGAGGATTATGGGAATTTTATATGCTAAGTTCCTTTGAGATAAGTAATTTTAGGCTTTTCCAACATTTAGAAGTTGAAAAGTTGAGTCGGGTCAACTTAGTAGTTGGCAAAAATAACGCTGGAAAGAGTACGTTCCTTGAAGCCGTAGAGCTTTATGCTAGCAATGCTTCTACTACTCTCCTCCTTGATCTTATAGAGGCTAGACAGGAATCGTGGTTTAGTGAAGCTCACCCTTTTTCTGAAAATTTCCTAAGCAATCCCGTCAGGCATCTTTTCTTCGGATATCGTTTACCTATGATAGGGGAAGTAGGTATTTCTCTCGGAGAAGTTTCCTCAAATAAAAAGATTCATATTACTACGGCTGCTTATCAGGATAAAATTGATGACGAAGGCAACATACGCAGAACTCGTTTATCAAATTCTCAAATTGATGAAGAGATTTCTGATATTGAGTTTTTTTTGATAGCAGAAGAAGGCGAGAAAACTAGAAGGCTCTTCAGATTAAATAGGGACTTGAGAGATGCTCGGCGAAGTAATAGAATTATCTACGGTCGGCAAGAATCAGAGGTTAAATACACTTGGCAGATTGTCTCAACAAATAATATGCCTAATCATAAGTTAGCCGCGCTTTGGGATTTAACGGGTTTGACAAATTTAGGATCTGAAGTAATTTCTGCTCTTGGTTTGATTGATAATCGAGTTTCCAATATTGCTTTTGTAGAGGATATTAGCAGAGGCCGGTCAAGTGATAACCGGATTCCTCTAGTCAAAATTGAAGGAATAAATGAACCTTTACCCCTTAAAAGCATGGGGGATGGGATAACTCGCTTATTCCACATAATTGTTGCGCTCGTTAATGCTCAAAATGGGCTTCTCTTAATTGATGAATTTGAAAATGGACTGCATTGGAGCGTTCAACCAAAAGTTTGGGATATTGTTTTTCGATTGTCAGAAAGATTAAATGTCCAAGTTTTTGCAACTACTCATAGTCGCGATTGTATAGAAGGATTTGACAGTGCTTGGAATAATTACCCTGAACTGGGAGCTTTCTTTCGGCTTGACGTAAAAGATGATTATATAAGAGCAACCGAGTACACTTCTGAGACTCTGACTGATGCTATTGACATGGATGTAGAAGTTCGGTGAGCAACATGAGTGATGTTTGTAAACAAGATACGGATAAAGTTCTGCTAGTTGAAGGAGATAATGATTGTCACGTTGTTATGTCCTTGTGTAAAGCTCACACTGTTCCTCAAACTTTTGGTATATATCAATGTGGCTCAGACACAGGAGTTCTCAAGCGGTTAAATGCTCTCATTACGAGATCTAATCCTCCCCAAGTAATTGGTGTGATGCTTGATGCCGATAATCCTTCTATCACAAGTAGGTGGGACAGCATAAAAAGTAAGTTAAGGCATTATAGTGGTTATTCACTTCCTCAAAATCCTGATTCTGATGGCACAGTAATTCAAGGGACTTTGAATATACCTAAGTTAGGATTCTGGCTTATGCCCAATAATCAAGATTCTGGAATGCTGGAAGACTTTTGTGCAGAGCTTGCTGAACCAGTATCCCTAGCGTTTGCAAGAGAATGTGTTGAACAGGCACAATTAAGGGGTACAACAACTTTTAAAGCAGTTCATCGTAGTAAAGCAATTATCCATACATATCTTGCTTGGCAAGATGAACCAGGTTATCCATTAGGTAGATCAATCACAACACAAGCTCTTCGTCCTCACACAGACATTGCAGTAAAATTTACTAACTGGTTAACCACTTTGTTTGCATAAATCTTAAACAATCGGCTCTTAATAACCAATTTAGGTGAGGACGTACTCCAAGGGTAAAAAAATAGAAGGTTTCAAAGATTCTTTTGTTCAAGAGATTGATCGAAATATCTTAACAAAAACTTAGACCAATCAATAACTCGCATTCATAAAAATAAAAACAGCATGAAAGCTTGTTTGATAATTGAATCTTGATCAACCATTGTTTTTAATGTTGAAGCATCATAAATTCCGCCAAACGCTTCTAAAGCCGCATTATCTAAAGCACGCTGAAAAGCTTCCCTTAAGGTTTCTTCTAATTCTTGGGGAGCTAAATAATAGCCACCCGCTTTGCGACGTTTATTAATTCGCTCAATCGAATCCGTTGCATTACGGATAGAGACATCCCAAGAATGGGTCGTTCTTTTTTCTGCTTGTTGTTTAATCAGATGAACTAACAATACAATACAATAACTATAAATCTTGTTGATTTTATCTTCCTTGCTCATTTCCTCCATTTCATCAATTAAAGATAGGGCCGCTTCTACGTTGCCAGCTATCACAAACTGCTTTAATTCCAGTAATTCTTCCATTGCTTTTAGTTTCCTAATTGCTCAAATTTAAGGAAATCAACGATCCTTATTTTTAGCATCCTTAAAACTTAATTCCAATTTAGCTTTTTGCTTTTTGAGCTTGAAATTTTTCCCAAGCGGCTTCTTTTCCCTGTGGCGCAGGCAATTGGTTAATTCTATGCTTTAAAGCTTGATTTTGCTCTTGATAATAGTTCTGTAAATCTTCTGCTTCTTTCAAAACCTGTTGATATTCAGTTTCTACCTCAGCAGAATGATCAGCAATGTAAGCCAGAGCGACGTTTATTTGTTCATCCGTTAACCCCAAAATAGAAGCGATAAAGGGCGCAGGATATTGAGCTTTAACATAATCTAAAACATCGTACAGGGTGATACGAGTTCCTGAAATACTCAAACCACGCTCAGTAGCAATGATTTGACTTTTTTTGATAGATACTGAAGTCATAGAATAAATTCCCATTTCTGAGGAGCGTACTTGTAGCCTATCATCCTAATTAATCTTTGGCTAATTAATTAAAATGAAAAGATGGGCTTAAGAAAAATTAAATTTAACGTCCTAGAGTTAACTCTTCTTTTTTACCTAAAATGCCTTGAGGTCGCCAAACCATTAAGACCATTAAAATTAAACCGATGACCATAATCCGAAAAGCACCAATTTGGCTTTGGTCGAACCAACCTAACTGGGGTAAAAAAGAACGGGTTAAGGCATCATAGGCCCAGAAAATAATCGCGCCTAAAATGGTTCCTGCATTACTCCCTGAACCACCCAAAACAACAATAATCCATGCATTAAAGGTTAATAACGGCTCAAAGTTATTGGGATAAATGGTTGTTAGTTGCCAGGCGAAAAAGCTCCCTGCAATTCCCGCGATCGCGCCCCCTAACATAAAGGACTGAAGCTTATACCAAAACACATTTTTTCCTAACGCTTTGGGGATTTCCTCATCTTCTCGAATTGCCTTTAAAATCCGTCCCCAGGGTGAATTAACTACAAATTCTAAACCCGTATAAATGAGAGCTAACATTCCCAAAGTTAATAACATTAACCCCGCTTTGTAGCTGTAGTTATAAAGGGAAATAACCCCTGGAATATAGGCAAATAAAATTAAAACAGTGGCGATAATCCCCCAGGTAATTAATGCCGCAGGTTTGCGGGGTTGAAAGCTTTTTTTTGTGATTGATTGGCTTTCTTTCCACTGACGTGATAAGCTCCGCCATAATAACCATTCTGCATAGACAGCCAGGAAAGTTAATAAAGCAATAAAAATCAATTTAACGAATAAATTCGGCTCAAAATCAAAGGGTAAGGGATAACGCTGAACCCCAAACGCCCCTTTAGTAATTTCTTCTTCATTAAGAGCAACCAGACGAACTAACTCCGATACCCCAATGGTGACGATCGCAAGATAATCTTCCCGCAGCCGTAGGGTAGACGTACCAATTAATAAGCCCAGTAGGGAGGATAAAACGATACCGACAATGACCGAAATAATTAAGGGAACACCTTGTAGGGTTAACAACGCAGTTGCATAGGCTCCGATGGTCATAAATGCCACATGGCCAAAATTAATTAGCCCCGTAAAGCCCCATTGCAGATTGAGTCCCAAGGCAAAAATGGCATATATCGCCGTCGAAGTCAGCAAAAAGATGAGATAACCACTACTGGAGAACAGATCCATAAAAATTGAGGCTACAAACGTTAACAGTTAGAACAGACCAATCCTGAATCGGTTGTTAGCATTTAGGGTATATCATTTTGGCGGCTAGTCCTAGCGATAGATGGGGATTGGTTCGACAAAGTTAGAATGATTGATGATTCTAAATTAATCTGGATTTGGCGATTTCAAGGACAAAAAAACTAAATCCCCCTGATTAATCAAGAGATATATTTTACCCAGCTTAGGGATAAAAGCTAACTCTCGCCATAGCGGGGGATTAAAACAGCTTATAAAAAAGAAATGATTAAAGGGATTAAACCGTTAAAATGTCTTTTTCCTTTGCGGCTAATAATTCCTCAATTTTTTTAATCGAAGAATCGGTCGCTTTTTGAATGCTATCTTGCAGATCTTTCGATTCGTCTTCGGAAATTTCATGGCTTTTTTCCTGTTTCCGAATGGCATCGATCGCGTCTCGACGGATATTACGAATCGCCACTTTCCCCTCTTCTGCTAACTTACTAGCAACCTTGACCAATTCCTTACGGCGATCGCTGGTTAATTGGGGAATGTTCAAACGAATAATTTGCCCATCGTTGTTTGGCGTTAGCCCGATATCGGACAAGGAAATGGCTTTTTCGATTTGGGCCATACTCCCCTTATCGTAAGGCTGAATCGTAATCGTGCTGGCATCAGGCGTACTGATATTAGCCAGGGACTTAAGGGGCGTTTCTGTCCCATAATAATCCACTACAATCCGGTCTAATAGGGAAGAATTGGCCCTACCCGTGCGGAGCGTATTGAATGACCGTTGGGTGGCCTCAATACTTTTTTGCATATTTTCTTTGACTTCAGCTAACTTCACAGGAACCTCCTACAATCGTACCCACAGGTTCGCCGTTAATGGCTCGGATAATATTACCTGGAACCGAAAGGTCGAACACCATGATCGGGATATTATTATCTTTACATAGCGCGATCGCCGTACTATCCATCACTTTCAAATCCTTGGCGAGAACGTGGCTATAGGTCAAAGAAGTAAAACGCCGAGCATTGGGATTTTTGGTCGGATCTTCGTCATAAACCCCATCTACCTTAGTAGCTTTAAAAACGACTTCCGCTTCAATTTCGGCCGCTCTGAGGGCTGCGGTGGTATCCGTTGTAAAGAAAGGATTTCCAGAACCTGCCCCAAAAATAACGACCCGCCCTTTTTCTAGGTGACGGATCGCTCGACGACGGATATAGGGTTCGGCTACCTCTTGCATCGCGATCGCCGTTAAAACACGAGTGGGAATATTCATTCGTTCTAGGGCATCCTGCAAGGTCATCGCATTCATCACCGTTGCAATCATGCCAATATAATCTGCTGTTGCCCGATCCATTCCTGCGGCAGAGGCTTTTACCCCTCGAAAAATATTGCCTCCTCCAACCACAACAGCGAGTTGAACGCCCTGCTGAATAACATCAGAAATTTCCTGAGCGATTTCAGCAACGACCTTTGGATCGATCCCATAACCCAAGTTTCCCATTAAAGCTTCGCCGCTTAACTTGAGTAAAACGCGGTTATATGTCATGCCTTTGCTGCCACTTCAAAATAAAAGATAGTTTTGTCTGACCATACAATACCATCGAGCGGTTATTTGTGGTAAATCTTTCCTCCTCATTCAATAAATTATGCGGGTTTTAGGATTTATCTCAAAAATTAAGCCATTTAATTAATCCTATTAAAAATCACGGCATTATTCATAAAACAATCCCTGTTTTAAAAAACTTAAAAGATTGCGCTAAAAATCCGTTAAACTGACATTACAGATTTATTCATTCCCCAAAAAAGGCGCGGAAATCCTATGTCTCTCGGCTATGTTGCCCTCGTCCTTCATGCTCACTTACCCTTCGTCCGACACCCCGAAAGTGACTACGTGTTGGAAGAAGAATGGCTCTATGAAGCGATTACCGAAACCTATATTCCTCTGTTGCATGTTTTTGAAGGATTAAAGCGAGACGGAATCGATTTCAAAATGACCATGAGCATGACCCCGCCCCTGGTCTCCATGCTCCGAGATCCGCTCCTCCAAGACCGCTACGACGAACACCTCAGTAAATTACAAGAATTAATCGAAAAAGAAATTGAACATAATGAACATAATGGGCATCTTAAATATTTAGCGGAATATTACCAAAAAGAATTTGCTCTCGTCCGTCAAACCTGGGAACGCTGCGATCGCGATCTGGTTAAAGCCTTTAAACAATTCTTGGATTCCAATAACCTAGAAATTCTGACCTGTGGCGCGACTCACGGCTATTTTCCCTTAATGAAAATGTATCCCCAGGCCGTCTGGTCACAAATTAAGGTAGCCTGCGAACACTACGAAGAAAGCTTTGGTCGTCCCCCCAAAGGTATCTGGTTGCCCGAATGTGCCTACTTTGAAGGGGTAGAAAGAATGTTAGCCGATGCAGGCTTGCGTTACTTCCTCGTCGATGGTCATGGCATTTTATACGCCCGTCCCCGTCCCCGATTTGGAACCTATGCCCCCATTTTTACGGAAACAGGTGTGGCAGCCTTTGGCCGAGATCACGAATCCTCTCAACAAGTCTGGTCATCTCAAGTCGGCTATCCAGGCGATCCCGAATATCGAGAATTTTATAAAGATTTGGGTTGGGAAGCAGAATACGAATACATCAAGCCCTACATCATGCCCAACGGCCAACGGAAAAATATTGGTATTAAGTACCACAAGATCACCAGTCGCCAAGCAGGACTCTCTGATAAGGCCTTGTACGATCCCTATTGGGCAAAGGAAAAGGCCGCCGAACACGCCGCCAACTTTATGTACAACCGCGAACGGCAGGTCGAACACCTAGCAGGAATGATGCAACGTCCGCCCATTGTGGTTTCTCCCTACGATGCCGAGCTATTTGGCCATTGGTGGTACGAAGGCCCTTGGTTTATTGACTACCTTTTCCGTAAAGCTTGGTACGACCAAAACACCTTTGACATGACCCATCTGGCGGATTATCTACGAGCCAATCCCACCCAGCAAGTCTGCCGTCCTTCCCAATCCAGTTGGGGTTATAAAGGATTTCATGAATATTGGTTAAACGATACCAACGCTTGGATTTATCCCCATTTACACAAAGCGGCCGAACGCATGATCGAGATCAGTCACCGAGAAGCGGCCGATGAATTGGAAGAACGGGCCTTAAATCAAGCCGCACGGGAATTATTACTGGCTCAATCTTCTGACTGGGCTTTTATCATGCGAACCGGCACGATGGTTCCCTATGCAGTCCGCCGCACCCGTTCCCATTTACTGCGCTTTGATAAATTGTATGAAGATATTAAAGCCAATAAAGTTGATTCCGGTTGGTTGGTAAACGTAGAAGCAATGGATAATATTTTCCCCAATATTGATTACCGTGTTTATCGCCCGCTATAACGTGATTTATGACAATATTTTGTTCAATATCTATTAACAAGGGGTTAAATCCCCTTTTTTTATGAGGAATAAGCAAATTTTTACTTCTATGCTTTTATATGCAAATTAATCAATCATTGTTATTTAAAGTTGTCGAGAAATTCGGTTGCAGAATGGAATAGATGACCCCGAAAATGCGACAATGATGGCTCATGTGTATAAATGTCACTGGCAATGAGTCTGAATTGGTTTAGTCGTCGTGCGGATCGTTTAAAAGCTCTTCCTCCCTATGTGTTTGCTCGGTTGGATGAATTGAAGGCAAAAGCAAGAGAGCAAGGTTTAGACTTAATTGATTTGGGGATGGGAAATCCTGACGGTTTGGCCCCGAAACCCGCGATCGATGCTGCGATTGAATCTTTGTCTTCACTTCAGACTCACGGTTATCCACCTTTTGAGGGAACGGAGAGTTTTCGCCAAAGTATTGCCCAATGGTATCTACGTCGTTATGGGGTTGAGCTTGACCCTAACACAGAAGCCTTACCCCTAGTGGGTTCCAAAGAAGGCTTGGGTCATTTAGCCCTGGCTTATATTAATCCTGGGGATGTGATTTTAGTTCCCAATCCCTCCTATCCGGTACATTTTCGTGGCCCAGCGATCGCCGGAGCTAAGATCCATCATTTGATGTTAAAACCCGAAAATAATTGGGTAATTGATCTGAGTGCGATTCCTGAAGATGTGGCCCGCCAAGCCAAGATTCTTTTCTTTAACTATCCCAATAACCCTACCAGTGCAACGGCTCCGAGGGAATTTTTTGAAGAGGTGGTTAAGTGGGCCCATCATTATGAAGTGATGTTGGTGCATGACCTCTGCTATGCGGAATTAGCCTTTGATGGTTATCAACCCACCAGTTTATTAGAAATTCCCAAGGCAAAAGAATTAAGCGTAGAGTTTCATACCCTGTCTAAGACCTATACAATGGCGGGCTGGCGTGTGGGGTTTGTCGTCGGCAATACGGAAATTATTCAAGGGTTGCGTACCCTAAAAACCAATTTTGACTACGGGATTTTTCGCGCTATCCAAAAAGCCGCAGAAACAGCGTTACAGTTACCCGAAAGTTATATTCAAGAAACCCAAGACCGCTATCGAGAACGGCGAGACTTTTTGCTCAACGGTTTAAAAGAACTGGGTTGGCAGATGGAGCCTTCTAAGGCCACGATGTATCTTTGGGTCCCCTGTCCTGGGGGAATGACTTCAGCCGATTTTGCCCTCAAGGTGTTAGAAACCACAGGAGTCGTCTTTACGCCAGGAAATGCCTTTGGAGAAGGAGGCGAGGGGTATGTTCGGATTAGTTTGATTGCCGATCGCGATCGCTTAGGAGAAGCCTTAGATCGGTTGAAAAATGCCGGAATTCGCTATCACTAAACTGACTTAAAGCTCAAAGCAGATCCAAAACAGGGATTATTTATATTGTACGGATCGAAGTAATGCACTGAGTTAAAAGTTTCAATGATGATATTGCTTTCCTACCCAAACCCTTTGCCTCGCATTGACTGTTTCCACACTAATAGCTCTCCCTGTTGCCCAGCCGTTGCTAAGGCTGTTCCCTCACCATTCCAACTTAAAGCAGAAAAACCGTTGGAAGCCCCCTGAAGCCGCTGAGAAATTTGATTCGCTTGATGCCACAGGTAAATCCAGCCATCTTTTGAGGCAGAAGCTAACAAATGTGAATTCGGTTGAAACGCGATCGCGGTTACGGTGTCATGGTGTTGAGCAAGCACCTGAGCAGACCAACCCATTGAGGGATCGGCGACTTTTCTCCAAATGACAATTCCATCTGCGCTGACAGAAGCTAGAATGGGCGGATCGTCTGGGGTTACGGGGGTTGACCAGGCAAGCTGTCGTACCTTGCCAGGAAAACCTTGCATTCGCCAAGGATAAGGATTGTTCCATTCCCAGACCAGTAGGGAGCGATCATTATTTCCAGAGGCTAAGTAGTTGCCCTCCGGTGACCAGGCGATCGCCACACTTGCGCTGGCGGTTTCTAAAATGGCTGGGTCATCATGCCAATTTTGTCGATGCCAAATTTTGATGCTTTGGTTCCCGCTAACGGCTAAATACTCTCCTTGAAGCCCCCATAGGAGATCTAAGACAGACGAATCGACAAAGTTGAGGGTCGTGACAAGGGTTTGGCTTAAGGCATCCCACACATAGACATAGCGACCAGCACTAAAGGCTAACTCTGGGTGACTAGGATTCCATTGTAGGCGATCAATCCACTGGGAAGAATAGGTTAATTTTGCAATAATTTGAGGAAAATCACCGTTAATTTGCCAAATCAAAACGGTTCCTGATTGCCCTGCCGATGCCAGAAAATGACCGTCATGGGAAATCGACAGGGTATTCATCGATTGGTCATGGGCGGGTTGTAGGGTAATAGCATCCCCATTGTCCGCTTGGCATAGTACGACTTCTCCCGCTGTCGAGCAAACCGCCACACGGGTATCATCCGGTGTCCAGGCGATCACCGTTACATAATCCGATAGCATAGCTTGCCACGAAAGTTGGAGAAAATTTCGCGTTTTAATCTTAGACATAGATTTTTATTTGCTTAAAACCTTTATTCTTCTACCAAACAAGCTCTAAATCCTTCTTCTAAGTTCATTCGCTCTAGGTTGCGACCAATGAATACCAACTCATTTTTTCGTTCTTCCTGCGATCGCCAAGGCCGATCCTGACAGCCATCCAAGAGCATGTGAATCCCTTGAAAAACGAAGCGACAGTCTTCCTCTGCAATATTGAGAATGCCTTTCATGCGAAAAATGTCGGTGCCTTGGTTCCGTAAGAGTTCACTGAGCCATTGATGAAGTTTCTCCCCATCTACCGCCCCTGACGCGACCAGAGCGACGGATCGGACAGTTTCATCATGTTCATGGGCAGCTTCGTTCAGCAGTTCAGGGTCAATTTGTAGGGCATTGTTAAGGTCAAAGGCTCGAATCCCTAAAAGTGCGTCCATTGAAAGTTGGGCATCACGGGTGCGGTAGATCTGGGCGATCGCATTCATGCTACGAATACGCTGCTCTAGTTCCATCAGTTCCGCCTCAGTCACTAAATCGATCTTGTTCAATAAAATCACATCAGCAAAGGCGATCTGCTCCACCGCTTCATCAGCTTCCCAATGCTGCCATATATGGAGAGCATCTACGACCGTGACCACCGCGTCTAAATGGGTTTGGGTCTGTACTTCGTCATCCACAAAAAAAGTCTGAATAACGGGGGCAGGATCGGCCAGTCCAGTTGTTTCAATCACTAAATGGTCAAATTTATCGCGCCGCTTCATCAAGTTACCAATGATGCGAATCAAATCCCCCCGCACAGTACAGCAAATACAGCCATTATTCATCTCAAAGATTTCTTCATCGGCATCTACCACCAACTGATTGTCAATGCCCACTTCACCAAATTCATTAACGATCACCGCAACTTTTTTGCCATGTTCGTGGGTGAGAATACGGTTCAGCAGGGTGGTCTTTCCCGCTCCCAAATAACCAGTCAATACGGTTACGGGTACCGTTGAGTAATTATCAGTGGCAATCATAAATAATTCCTAACAATCAACAACTAATACAATAATGATAATCATTATCACATTGAATTGAATTATTTAGAGCAACCTTAGCCCTAAAAACGTATTTTTTGCTATTTTTAATCATTTAAAGCACTAAATCAGTATTTAAAATAAGTAATTGCTATTTTTCGGCTATTTCTTCCTATTTACCATGCAAAAACAAGATTCTTTTTTCATGAAAAGTGCCATACAATCAGAGAATGATAATCATTCTCATAAAATTATATGACTTCAGCCCAAAGCCCAATGCTTCCCTTTCACACTTTGCCGACAGAAGTAAATCCCTCTGATTCCAATCCTCAAGAAAAATCTGCCGTCACAGCACTCCTGCATCGTCCTCGTCGGTTGCGACGGACTGAAAACCTGCGTCGTATGATACGTGAGACTATCTTAAAGGTCGAAGATTTGATTTATCCTCTGTTTGTGATGGAAGGAGAAGGACAACGGGAAGCAGTTCCCTCTATGCCTGGTTGTTACCGTTACACACTCGATTTACTACTCGATGAGATAAAGCAGGTGTATGAGTTGGGGATTGGCGCGATCGCCTTATTTCCGTTAATCCCTGATAATCAAAAGGATAATGCTGGTACTGAGAGCTGTAACCCGAATGGACTTATTCCTCGATCAGTGCGAGCAATTAAACAAGCTATTCCCCAACTTCTCGTTATCACTGATGTTGCTCTCGATCCCTATAGCAGTGAGGGGCAGGACGGTATCGTGCAAAATGGCATTATTCTCAACGATGAAACCGTTACCGTACTCGTTAAACAAGCCCTAGTTCAGGCAGAAGCCGGAGCCGATTTTGTTGCACCTTCTGACATGATGGATGGTCGAGTCATTGCAATTCGTAAAGCACTGGATGCACAAGGTTGGATTAATGTGGGAATTCTTGCTTACTCTGCTAAGTATTCTTCTGCTTATTATGGCCCTTTTCGGAATGCCCTAAATTCAGCCCCTAAGTTCGGTGACAAAAAAACCTATCAAATGGATGTTGCTAATTCGAGAGAAGCCATCAAGGAAGTAGATCTGGATATAGCAGAGGGCGCAGACATCGTGATGGTTAAACCTGCGTTGGCCTATCTAGACATTATTTACCAGATCAAACAACATACTCACGTTCCTGTGGCAGCCTATAACGTCAGTGGTGAGTACGCGATGGTTAAAGCGGCTGCCGAACAAGGTTGGATCGATGAAAAAAAAGTGATTCTAGAAACTCTGACCAGCATTAAACGAGCAGGAGCAGATTTAATTGTGACTTATTTTGCTAAAGATGTTGCCTTGATGTTGAAATCGTGAAAGAAATAGAGAATCAGGAATAGAAAAAGAATAAAGCTTTAATTTGTTTGATCAAATTATGAATTTTGAGAGTTTTTAGATGATTAATTCAAAAACAGGATTGCCGCCATCCCGTAACGTTGTCCGTCGTCAGTTGTCGGTGGTGGTGGTTTCAGTGATTGCCCTTAGTTTGGGAAGTTGTTCAACGAATGCTCCCTCAAAAACCTTGGATTCACAAGCACCATCCTCGCCTACTCCAACAACGAATCATGAGTTACAAGTAGTGACAACATTTTTGCCCATTACTCAGTTCACCAAAGCTGTGGCGGGCGATCGCGCAGAAGTAACCCCATTATTGCCCGCTAATGTCAGCCCCCATGAATATCAAGCGAAACCAGAGGATGTTCAAAAATTAGGTAAAGCCGATGTCCTGGTTAAAAATGGGCTAGAAATGGAGAACTTTCTAGAGGATATTGTTAAAAATGCTGCCAACGATAACCTAAAGGTGATTGATTCCAGTTCGGGGGTGCAGACCATTGCGACTGAAGTGATTGAAGGCAAGACTCATGGACATGATCATGACCACAAGCATGACCACGAACATGGCGAAAAGTCTGGCCATAGCCATCAACATGGAAAATATAACCCCCATATTTGGCTTGACCCTAAGCGGGCAATTCAGCAGGTGGAAAACATTCGGGATGGGCTTATTTTGGCTGATCCAGCAGGAAAAGACGTTTATACCGCTAATGCCACTGCTTACATTCAGAAATTACGGGATTTAGATACAGAAACAACACGGATACTAAAACCCTATGCGGGCAAGACTTTTGTTGCTTTTCACGATTTTGCGCCCTACTTTGCCGAAAGCTATAATTTGAAAGCAACGTTCCTGGTTGATGTGCCAGAGGAGAATCCCTCTCCAGATGATGTGAAACGAGTGATGGATACAGTGAAAGCAACCAATTTACAAACCCTGTTGACCGAACCTCAGGTGGGACAGGATGGGTTTACATCGTTGGCCAGGGATTTGAATGTGCGAGTGAGTACGTTTGATCCGCTGGAAACGGGGACCCCGGATGCGCTTCAACCTGATTACTATCTCTCCACAATGCGGAAGAATGTCACAGCCTTGGTGGGGGCATTTACTAAACAATCGACCCAATCTTTTTTGCCACTCTGGACACCCCCAATGGCCGTTATTTCCCAATCTGTTGGGGTTAGGTTTTAGGAGGTTGGTTTGTTGGATATTGTGTTAGCGGTGGAACATTTGACGGTTTATCGGGAGACCTATGCAGCGTTACAGAATGTTTCGTTCTCGCTTGCCGCAGGCACGGACACGGCGATCGTCGGGCCCAATGGTGCGGGGAAAAGTACGCTAGTACAAGCAATCCTTGGCATTTTACCCCGTCAAACAGGAAATGTTTTTATTCTAGGGCAACCGCTATCTCGCCGAGGCTCTCTTGCGCCTACTATTCGTCAGCAAATAGCCTATCTGCCGCAAAATTTTCTCTTTGATCGCCGTATTCCCATCACGGTTGAAGAACTGGTGGGATTAGGATGGGGGAAGTTAGGATTTCAACTGCCTTGGTCTAATTATAAAAAGCGGCGTTATGCGGTACGGGAGGCGTTGATACGAGTGGATGCTGCCCATCTTCGGCAACACTTGATTAGTGAGCTGTCGGGTGGCGAAATCAAACGGGTCCTGTTGGCCTACTGTCTGGTTCATCCCCGTCGCCTCTTAATTCTGGATGAAGCTTCGGCAGGTCTGGATATGCGGGGGGAGTCAGAATTTTACCAACTGCTGTACCAACTTAAGCGGGAGCAAGATTGGGCGATTCTGCAAATTTCCCATGATTTAGATATGGTTCGCCGACACTGCGATCGCGTCTTATGCCTGAACCGCACCTTACTTTGTCAGGGAACACCAGAGGTTGCACTCTCTCCCGATAATCTCACTTTGGCCTACGGCTCTGAATTTGTTCGCTATCACCATCGTCATTAATTCCAATTCATCCGACCTCCGTTATGTCAACTGAACTCACCCGCATTATTGAACTGTTCCAACTCCCCTTTATGCAACGAGCACTGTTAGGCGGTATCCTTACGGGCTTAATGGGAGGAATGCTGGGAAGTTTTACCATCCTACGCCAATTGTCTTTTTTTAGCGATGCCCTCGGCCATTCTGCTCTGCTCGGTATCAGTATTAGCTTACTGTTGGGAATTCATCCCTCCGTTGTGTTATTGCCCTTTGCCGTTTGTTTTGCTTTGGGCGTGACCTATCTGTTGGAATGCACTCGGTTATGGACGGATGCGCTACTCAACGTCATTTATTCTTCATCCTTAGCGATCGCCATCATTACCCTCAGCTTTGTCGGACAGTACAAAGGCGGACTCAATAATCTGCTATTTGGTGACATTCTGGCAGTGCGAGAGCTAGATTTAATCTTGAGTGCGGTGTTGTTGCTAGGGTGTATCCTTTTTATCGGTTTAACATTGCGAACCCAATTACTACTCACCTTACATGAACCCTTAGCAGTCACTCGTGGCGTATCGGTTTCTGCCCATCGTACAGCTTTTATTGTTTTACTGTCTTTGGTTGTCGCCATTTCAATTAAGGCGATCGGAGTATTATTAGTCAGTGCCTTTGTCGTGATCCCTGCCTGTGCTGCTCGGTTACTCAGTCCCACATTTACGAATTATGTCCTCCTATCCGCAGGGTTAGGCGCATTAAGCGCAGTGCTAGGCATGGTAGTTTCTGCCGCTTTTAACTTGCCTTCTGGGCCAAGTATCGTGGTAATGCAATTAACTTTTTTTTTGATCGCTATCTTGATCTCCCAAATAAAGTGAAGCTAAGTTCTTCTGTTGAGTATTCATAGTAAATATCGTTCAAATCTGCCGCAAATCTAGTAAACTAAAAAATCCCAAAAAAGTTAACAAAAAATGGCAACCTATTCCCTTAGCTTTCAATCGCCATCTCCTTTTGATCACGTTGATTTCCCTGTTAGATTTAGACCTGACTTCGATTACATCACACCCTAATTTTCAGCAGCTTTGTTCCTGTGGTGTTATTTCTGACCAACTTTGTCCGTAGTATTGGTTTAAGAATACAGTAAAATCAATCCGCACGCTTTTATATACTTTATATTTTATGAAACGTCTTATTTTAATCGGTTCGAGCCTATTGGCAGCGGGTTCCCTCTGGGTGACAGGTTGCAGTCAAAATACGCCAACGGCTTCTAATCCGGCGGAGATAACAGCAAGCCCTACAGCAAATAGTAATACTGCGAATCAAAATGGGATTCCTATCGGTATTGCGTTGGCCCAAACCAGTAACGTGGCTCTTTTAGGGCAGGAAGGAGTTGCAGGCAGTAAAATTGCGGAAAAATATTTTAATGATAAGGGCGGAGTCAACGGCACTCCCATTCAGTTAGTTTTTCAAGATACGGGCGGAGACGAAACGGGGGCGATTAATGCGTTTCAAACCCTGATTACTCAAAATAAAGTGGTAGGTATTGTGGGCCCGACCCTTTCCCAACAGGCTTTTAGTGCCGATCCCGTAGCAGAACGAGCCAAAGTTTCTGTCTTAGCCGCGTCCAATACCGCAAAGGGCATTCCTGAGATTGGGGATTATGTGGCACGGGTATCGGCTCCTGTTACTATTGTTGCCCCGAACTCCGTTAAAGCGGCTTTGAAAAAAAATCCCAACCTTAAAAAAGTGGCGGTTTTCTATGCCCAAAATGATGCCTTTAATAAATCAGAAACAGAAATTTTCCAGAAAACGGTTAAAGATCAAGGTTTAGAATTAGTAACGGTTCAAAAATTTCAAACCACCGATACAGATTTTCAGACCCAGGCAACCAGTGCCTTAAACCTCAAGCCCGATTTGATTATTATTTCAGGACTCGCTGCCGATGGCGGAAATTTAGTGCGTCAATTACGAGAATTGGGTTACAAAGGGGTCATCGTTGGGGGAAATGGCTTAAATAGCTCCAATATTTTTCCTGTCTGTAAGGCGCAATGTAATGGGGTTTTGGTGGCTCAAGCCTATAGCCCGGAACACCCAAACGCTATTAATGAGGCTTTTCGGAAAGCTTACGTTGAGCAATACAAAAAGGAGCCACCTCAATTTAGTGCCCAAGCCTTCGCTGCGGTGCAAGTTTATGTAGAAGCCCTAAAAGCGTTGGATAAACAGACTCCGATTAAGGATCTATCCCTTGAGCAGTTACGCACAGGTCTGAATCAACAGTTATTGAAAGGAACCTATGATACACCGTTAGGCAATATTTCGTTTTCCCCTGAAGGAGAGGTTAATCAAAAGGATTTTTATGTGGCTGAAATGAAAGTAGATGCGGATGGGAAAAAGGGAGAATTTGTTTTCTTGAAATAGATTTGAAATCGGCATGATTGGGCGTATTCGATGCGCCCCTACAAAAATTTTGGATTAACTTTTTTCAGCAGTATTTTTATTGTTTAAAGCCTGTTTGATTAAATTCGACAGTTCCCAAGGTTTTTGAGTAACAGGAATATTGGCTTTTTCAAAGGCCATAATCGTTTTTTGTACGCTATTAATGGCAGGAACAGCATAGGATAATTGATTAGCAATAATAGTGCTAGAGTCCCCAAAATGTTTGTCGAGGGTGGCATAACGCCCTGTTAAATAGCCAATAACGGGTTTTTCGATGGCCGAAGCCACATAATCGGCGGCCCGCATCTCTCCGTTGCTGTTGGGTTGGCCTAATAAGACAATGACTTCGGTTTGCTCATCTTCTTCCATAATTTGCAACCATTGCTCGAAATTAGAGCCAATTAAGCCATCGGTTCCTAAACTGACTACGAGGGATTGGCCTAAGTCTGCTTCGGAGAGTTCACGGGCGATATCATCGGTGAGTGCGTCGCAATGGCTAATAATGCCGACTTGCCCCGATTGATAGCTACTGACATCTAAGGTGCCAACGCTTAATTGATTGGGGATTAATAGCCCCTGACTGCCTGATCCTAGAATAAAGGTATGGGTATCTTCTGCTTTGCGTAACAGATATACCATATCTAAGGGAGGAACCCCTCCAGAAACGATAATGAGTTGACGAATTCCGGCCGCGATCGCTTCGAGGGCTGCATCTAAGACTTCATAGGCAGGATTTAAAATCACGGTCATATCAATGGTTCCTGCGGTTGCGACCACTTCTTCTACCAGATCAAAAATGGGAATATCGCCCACCATTTGGCCCCCGTAGCCCGTACTCACTCCCCCTACTAGTTGGGTTCCGTAGGCTTGCATCTGGGTTGCGTAATAGGTGCCCAGGGGATGATGATTGATGCCTTGTACGAGAATTTTGCTATCGGGTTGCCATTTCATAGAGTCTTACCAGAGGGGATGGAAGGGGAGAGAAGGGAATGGACTGAAAAATATTAAGGAAATTTCTACGTAGTTGTTTCCGTCAAAGATAGGGTGTCGGCGATCGCCTGCTCTAAGGAAGAACTCCAATAAATCGGTAAGGCAGCGACTTGATTTTGAAATTCATTGAGATCCCCGTTAACGAGTCGAATCACCAAAGGAACCCATTCAGCGGAAATACGCTCTTTGGTCAACAGGCGTTCTCTGCCGAGGACATTGGAACGGGTGGCTCTGGGGAGGCGGTCATCATTGGTTGGCAAGGAAACAGGGGGCGAGGAACGAGAGATAAATTCGGCGATCGCTTCTGAGAGAGAGGGCGTTGCGACAATATTGACAAAAATGACTTTAAGTTGGGGGAGTTGTCGAAATTTTTCTAGGGCAATTGCTAACTGATCGGTTAAGGATAACTGGGGATGGGTATCTTCTAAAATAAATGCCCCTGCGAGACTGCCGTTCTGTTCTCCCATCAAATCCCAACTGGTCAACGTGGAGCCGTAACTATTACAGATCAAGCCAATTTGCCCCCATTGGATATCCCCTTTGAGCCAACGTAGGGGGGCAGCAAAATCCTGCGGATGATCCATTAAGGCAATCAAATCGGGGTGACGGGCGATCGCGGCATCATTGGCCGTAATTTTGCCATCGAGAGCCATGACTTCTCCCGTATTTTTGACCCCCAAGGGATTAATTTCAACTAAATCTAAATCTTTACTGAGAAAGAGATGGTACATTTTTTCCAAAATATCACTGACAGCCGCAATTAATTCCCCTTTTAAGCCCATTTTGATTGCTAAACGTCGCGCATGAAAGGGCGAAAAATCTTCTACTAAAACGACCGTCTGCATATATTGCAACAGCGTATCCACATCCATCCCCCCTTTACTCGATCCCAACAGCACGGGGCATTGCAGTTGATAATCTAAAACGATCGCCAAAAAAATTTCTGACTGACTATCGTAGTGGGCCTCAGCTAGGATCACTTCAGGGTATTCATCCAAAATTCGGAGATTAAAAATGGCAGAAGCCGCCGCGATCGCGTCAATTGTATTTTCCACAAATTTAATGCCGCCAGCTTTCCCTCGTCCCCCCGCCCGTACCTGGGACTTCAACACCACGGGATAGGGAATGTGAAGCCGTTTGAGTTCGCTAATCTCGTGAATCGTCTGGGACGGCAAGACAGGAATTCCAACCTTTTGAAAAAGGGCTTTGGCTTGATATTCTAGTAAATCCATGATTAAGTTGTGAGTGCTGAGTGTCTTGGTAAACAAGGGAAAACAAGTTTTAATCCCTTCCCATTTTTGGGAATTGCTCTTAATCTTGATCAAGAGATAAAAGCTTCATCGTGATTGATCCCCGATTCGGGATCGGATCATTCTACTGGCTCTCGCTATCAATCTTTAGTTTACAGTTAGTCTCCCTCAATCTGGAATGAATGTTATGGAGGAAACACGTCCGAATGAGATCGATCTGACGCTTTTAGAAAAACAGTTATATCAATGCTTGCATAAAGACGCGATCGCCGTTCATCCCTTACACGTAACTTGCAAAATTGATGAAGAGACCCTAATCATTACCCTCCAGGTGGCAACCCATCCTTCTCTAGAAACCCCTGCGACCCTTTCCTGTATTCGCGATTTTTTAGACTATCACGTTCTTTCCAGTCTCTATCCCGCCAAAATTTATTTAACGCTACATTCCCATTCCGCCGAATTTTCAACGGATGATCCTGAATCTAATACCCGTTTTCTGGGTAGTGTTCCCTTCAAGTCCACGACTAACGCTTTAAAGCAACGCCCAACCGCTTCATCGTCGCTATTTGCTACTAAAACCTATCGTCCTTCTCCCCGTTTTCCCTTTTCGCAAGTTTCGGAGAAAAAAAACATCCAACGTTTATTCGGCATAGGTTTAGGCTTGGGAGTTTTAATGATAGGTTTTATGGTGCTGAATGATCCCTGTGGGATTGGCAGTTGCCCGAATTTAGCCAAGGCAGAATCGATTGCCCAAAATTCCTTAATCAATTTACAAGTCAATTCTCCGACGAGTGTATTGACGACAAAGCAACAGTTAGATGAAGCCATCCAACTCTTAGAATCTGTTCCCTGGTGGTCTCGTTTCTACGCAGATGCCAGTCGTTTAGCCACCGATTATCAATCCCTTACCAAGGCATTAACGATATTGAGTCAGGTTGCTAATCAGGCCGAACAAGTGAATCAGTTAATCCAAAAAGCCCCCTTACCCGTATCGGAATGGAAGACGGCTCAATCCTTGATTCAAGGAAATTTGGATCTTCTGAAGCAATTTCCCCCCCAGAGTCCCTTTGCAAATTGGGCGATCGCTCAGCAACGGGAATACGAAAAATGGTTGTCGAGTATCAATCAGCGTTTATTGCAAGAACAAACGGCTAACAATAGTTACGACCAGGCAATGGAAACGGTTCGGCTAGCCAAAGCACAGCAGATGACGGCCCAATCTTTGGGAGACTATGGCGCGATCGCGAACACCTGGAAAAAAGCCCTTCAACAATTGCAAACGGTCAGTGAAGGGACAACCCCCTACGCAAAAGCAACAAAATCCTTAGAAGTCTATCGCCAAGAATTTAAAAATATTGCCTTGCTTCAAACCCAAGAAGAAGCTGCCCAAATCAGCTATCAACAAGCCATCCAAGAAGGCAAACTGGCAGAAAAAGCCGCAGCCACTAAACAATGGTCTAGCACGGTTAGGCATTGGAATAATGCCCTGACGAATCTCAAACAAATTCCGCAAAATACCTTGCAAGCCGTCAAAGCAAAACCCTTAGTCACGAAATACACCTTATTTTTAAAAGAAGCACAAGAAAACTTTGCCCTTGCCAATCGATTGCAAACAATCAAACGAGATTTAACCAAGATCTGCTCTCAACAGGATAAAGCCTGTGATTATTCCGTAAGCAATCAGGGCATTAAGGTTCGGCTCACCTCCGCCTATCTGCAAAAAATTTGGAATCTTTCGATCCAAGCGAAACTGCAATCCAATACTCAAAATCAAGCTGGCATCCTCAATCATATTTCCCGTTTAGAGCAAAGTTTTCAAATTATCAGCAATCAAGCGGGTTTACCGTTGCAGGTTTATAATGCTCAAGGGAATTTGATGACGACCTACAATCCGCTGCGTTAGGTTCGCTTTCCCTGAAAGAGCCATGCAAAAAAGCAAAATACTCAAGATACAATAGAGGACGACGGAAGTTGTCAAGTCCTGTTGGGCATTTCCTCTTAAATTTCAGTCATGACGAATCTTGTCTCCCCTCCCGACATTTATCAAGGCCAATTTGGAACCTTTACGATTACCGAACGCGATCGCCGAGAAGTGATTTTCTATCGGGCAGGGTTGGGGTTAGCCGGATTAACCTTCGCGATCGGTAGTGGCTTAATTCTCTGGCAAGGGACAAATCTTGACATATTATCGGCTTTAACCCTATTATTTGCCCTTTTTTCCCTCGGTTTAGGCATCAGTTTAGCGTTGATTCATATTTATCTCGTCCTACTGCATCGAGTCCTCCAAGCCTTTTGGGTCATCGGAACCCTGTCTTCAGTGATTTTGGCGATCTACAGTCCTGAACCCTTTGCCCTATTTGTGTATCAGCACCCCCTTTCCCTCTTCGGTGTGGGTTTTACCTTTGCGGCATTAACCGGCATTTATTTCAAAGAAGCCTTTTGCTTTAATCGCTTTGA
The DNA here is from genome assembly GCA_035285545.1 of Snowella sp. GTDB lineage: Bacteria > Cyanobacteriota > Cyanobacteriia > Cyanobacteriales > Microcystaceae > Snowella. The sequence continues at coordinate 44,089 of JAYKGY010000021.1, forward strand.
AACTAAGCTGTTAACCCCTTTAGTCCCACTCCTACTGTTAGGGCATTTATTTTCCATTCTTCCCGCTAGCGTAGAGCAGGGCTTATTAGCCGTTTGGGCAATACTTTTTTTAATCTTTATTGGACGTAAAGCAACTCAAGAAATTCCGCCTGATATTGGCGACAAATCCGTTTTTACCTATCTCAAGCAACAAAAAGTGAGTAATCCTTAATTCGGTTACATTCCGTTAAAATGTCACTTCAGCTACAAACCCTAACCTCCTTTCAGTTGATCTTGGTACTAGACAGCGCAATTTGAGGAGGGCTGAGCGTGCAACTCAAAAACTACGATCCCCAGTCATTTTATGATGAATTGTTTTCTGGGCCGGGTGCGCCGCGTCCCCATGCCGCCTCTCTCATTCAGTGGATGCAACAACAGCCGCCTGAAACCTTACAAAAACACCACGAAACCGCGCAGTTAGCGTTATTTAATTTGGGTGTAACCTTTCGAGTCTATAGCGATCAGCAGGGTGTAGAACGGATTTTCCCCTTTGATATTATTCCTCGAATTATTAATGCGGACGATTGGCGATCGCTGGAAAGAGGACTCAAACAACGCATTAAAGCGTTAAATTACTTTTTAAATGATATTTATGGGGCGCAACAAATTATTCATGACGGCAAAATCCCGATGGAAATCATTGCCTCAGCCAGTGGTTTTCTCAAACCCTGCTTAGGAATAAAACCGCCTGCGGGGGTGTGGTGTCACATTACGGGAACGGATTTAGTACGGGACAAAGACGGGACTTGGTATGTTTTAGAGGATAATTTGCGGGTTCCTTCGGGAATTTCCTATGTTTTGGAAAATCGTCGGGTGATGAAAAGTACCTTTCCTGAGATCTTTCAAACAATGGCTATCCAACCCGTTGATGACTATCCCAGCCATTTACTAGAAACCTTGCTCAATTTAGCCCCGCCCCAATTACCCAATCCTAGAGTGGTTGTGCTTAGCCCTGGCATTTATAACTCAGCCTATTTTGAACATTCTTTTCTGGCCCAACAGATGGGGGTGGAATTAGTTGAAGGTCGCGATTTAGTCGTCGTTGATGGCTATTTACAAATGCGGACAACGAAAGGTTTATGTCGAGTCGATGTGATTTACCGTCGTTTGGATGATGAATTTTTAGATCCCCAGGTTTTTCGTCCCGATTCTTTTTTAGGTATCCCTGGAATTATGGAGGTCTATCGTCAAGGAAAAGTCGCGATCGCGAACGCACCAGGAACGGGGGTAGCTGATGACAAGGTAATTTACGCTTATGTGCCCGACATGATTCGCTATTATCTCAACGAAGAGCCTTTATTATCAAACGTACCGACCTATTTGTGTTGGCGCGATCAAGACCGAGAATATGTATTAGATCACTTACCCGAATTAGTGGTTAAATCGGCCAATGAAGCAGGAGGTTATGGAATGTTAATGGGGCCGAATTCTACCCCAACAGAACGGGCCGAATTTGCAGAAAAAATTAAAGCCAATCCGCGTAATTATATTGCCCAACCTGTTTTAAGTTTGTCCTGTGTTCCCACGTTAATTGATGGACAAATTGAAAGTCGCCATGTGGATTTACGACCCTATATTTTAAATCGCGGTGAAGAAATTTATGTTCATCCAGGCGGATTAACCCGTGTGGCGTTACGCAAAGGCTCATTAGTGGTTAATTCTTCCCAAGGCGGCGGCAGCAAAGACACTTGGGTTTTAAGTAAATAATTTCAATATTATGATAACCATCTATTAACTATTAACTATTAACTATTAACTATTAACTATTAACTATTAACTATTAACTACAAAAAATGCTAAGTCGAGTTGCAGATTCTATTTATTGGTTAAATCGCTATATTGAACGGGCGGAAAATGTAGCACGTTTTGTGGATGTCAATTTAAATTTAATGTTGGATCTTCCCAGTGGAGTTAATCAACAGTGGGAACCCTTGGTTTTAACGACAGGAGATTTGGCTTTTTTTAAGGAAAATTATGGAGCCGTTAATCCGAATCATGTTATTAATTTTCTAACCTTTGATCAGCAATATTCCAACTCGATTATTTCCTGTCTGTATATGGCACGGGAAAATGCGCGATCAATTCGGGAAATTATTTCCTCGGAAATGTGGGAAGAGGTGAATCAGTTTTATTTAATGGTGAAAGAAGCGGCAGAACATCCTCCTCAAAATATTCCTAGCTTTTTTACTCAGGTAAAATTGGCTAGTCATCGTTTTGCAGGGGTGATGGATGCGACCATGACCCACAATGAGGGCTGGCATTTTGGGCAAATGGGCCGTTTTCAGGAACGGGCCGATAAAACAGCACGGATTTTGGATGTGAAATATTTTTATCTCTTGCCTTCAGCAGAATGGGTGGGAACGCCTTTGGATCAAATCGAATGGATTGCGTTGCTCAAATCCGCCAGTGCCTATGAAATGTACCGTAAATGCCAACGACGTATTACTCCTAGCAATGTAGCTGAGTTTTTGATTCTCAATCGCGAGTTTCCTCGGTCTATCTATTTCTGTTTGCAGGAACTCCAGCGATCGCTGCATTCAATTACGGGAAGTCCTGTCGGAACTTGGACGAATGCGGCGGAACGAGATTTGGGGCGTTTATGTGGGGAATTAAGCTATTTAACCATTGAAGAAATTATTAAATCGGGTTTACACGAATTTTTAGATTCCATTCAAGGTCGTGTCAATGATATCGGGGTCAAAATGGCTCAGACGTTCTTTGTCAATGAACCCGTTTTATCCCTCTCCCAATCCCAATATCAAAATTAATTTAAATGTTGTATCAGGTACACCACAAAACGATTTATACCTACAATCAACCTGTTTTTTTTAAACCCCATCTTTTACGTTTCCGTCCCCAATCGAATGGCTGGCAAACCTTAAGGGATTTTTCATTAAAGGTAATCCCTGAACCTTCGGGAATGGCTGAGTTAACGGATCTAGATGGTAATAGTTTGCAAAAAATTTGGTTTACGTCTGCAACCGAACAATTAACCTTAGAAATTAATTCTATTATTGAAACCCATATTGATAATCCTTTTAATTTCCTCTTGGAACCTTGGGCTTTAAAGTTACCGATTGATTATCCCCAATCCTTATATCAACAACTCCAACCTTACCTACAACCCTATAGTGTGATTCCCGACGCGATCGCGCTTAATTTAGGTCAAGAAATTGCCCAACAAACCCAACGCCATACCCTTTCTTTTCTTAGTGTGTTAAATCAACGCATTTATGAAAGCTGTGACTATATTGTGCGGGAAACGGGGGAACCCTGGGAAGCGGGCGTAACCTGGCAAAGAAAACAGGGTTCCTGTCGAGATTTAACGGTTTTATTTATGGAAGTCTGTCGGGCGATGGGGTTAGCGGCTCGTTTTGTCAGTGGCTACCAGGAAGGGGATTTAGAAAAGGATGGTTGGGAGTTACACGCTTGGGCGGAGGTTTATTTACCCGGTGGCGGTTGGCGCGGTTACGATCCGACTCATGGCCTAGCTGTCAGCGATCGCCATATTGCCCTAGCCGCGAGTGCCATTCCCCATTACACGGCCCCTGTGGTGGGAGAAATTACGCCCGTAACGCCTGTGGTGAGTTCGGGTCAGGTCGTGCAGTCAACCCTACAAGCCGAAGTTTTTGTGAGATTAAAAGAGCCAGGAACCTTTATGTCTCAAACGATGTTTTAGGTCAAGCGCGATCGCGAGAAGTAACTATAATGGGATTAATAATCAACGTAAAAAATCTTTATTAATCCGTAATCTATTTACAGGTGAAGCAGCCTCAAATTATTGTTGTTTATAATTCAGAAGAGAAAGTAAAGGAGAGAGTTATGACAACAACGCTACGGGCAAAATTTTTAGAAGCCTCCAACAATCTCAAATTATTTCCTTTATTGAAAACAGAAGAATTAGAAAAATTTGGGGTTATTTACGACACAGAGACCTTACTTGATCTACGTCAACGCATTGAAGACGGGCCCAACAATAGCAAAATTATTTTGTCAGGACACACAGGTTGTGGGAAGTCTACCTTATTAGCACGATTAGCCCATAACGAGTGCCGAGACAACTTTTTTGTCACTTTCTTTTCTTTGGCAGAAGCGATTGAAAACTCTGATGTTAATTATATCAATATTCTATTTGCGATTGGATTAAAATTATTAGAGAAAGCTGATAAAGAAGGCTTAGATTTCCCTGGTAGTATCAAAACGGATTTGATTAGTTGGTTTGCCAAGAAAGTCACGACACAAACGGCTGAATTTAAAGCAGAAGCAGGAGTTGGTGCAAATTTATTAGAATGGCTAATTTTAAAGCTAAAAGTTGATGCAGGTTTTCGGCACGAAATTAAACAGGAATACGCGCCTAAAGTTTCAGAATTAGTTGCTAAAATTAATGAAATTGCTGCAATTATTAATACCGTTACTGATAAGCGAATCTTAGTAATTATTGACGATATTGATAAACTTGATCGCAATATTATTTTAGAGACTTTTCATGGCAATATTAAGTCTTTATTTTTACCAAATTTTTGTGTAATTTATACCTTACCCATTTGGGCATTACGGGATGGTGAAGTTTTACCGACTTTACAGAGTGAAACAAGCGATCAAATTGTTTCCATGCGAGTAATGAAGCTTTATGCCAAAGGTGAAACTCGCAAGCCAGATCCAAAACCTGAAGACAAAGCAATTAAAACATTTAGGGAAATTTTACGATTACGCTTAGACCGAGAATCCTATTTAAACAATCCAGACAGTGAAAGTGAATTAATTGATGAAGAAGCGATAGAAAAAGCAATTTTATATAGTGGTGGCGTGTTACGGGAGTTAATTCGTATTGCCAATGAATGTTGTCGCATCTGTTTACGAATTTTATTGCAGGAACCTGAAAAAGTAATCAAAATTGATTTAGATGTTTTAGAAATTGCCGTTAATAATTTACGAATTCAGATGGCAAGGCCATTAGGTAAAAAGCGTTATGAAATTTTACAGCAAGTTTATCAAACCTACGCCCCTGATGATTCGGAAGATCCTGACTTTTTGGTGCTGTTAAAGTTATTAGGCATTATTGAATATCGCAATTATCGAGAATGGTACGATGTTCATCCCATTCTTGTTGATTTAGTGCAGGAGTGGGAAAGAAATCATGCAAGCAGTTGATTCAATCCAGTTATCCGCAGCGAATCAAGACAGTTTTCAAGATCTCTTAATTGCGATTGAAGCCGGTCAGGGAGATTTAAATTTATTGTTGGCAATTTGTGATAATAAAAAATATCGAGAATTTTTAATTAATAATTATGAACAGTTTCTTGAACAAATGGGCATTCGTTCCTATCGTGTTCAACTGAATCCTGAAGATCCAAGTTTATATCAAGTGTTAGCTAATCTCTATCACTCAGAAAGGTATTTACAAAATCAGGAAAAGTCAGTGGTAACGGTTTTAGGAGCAACCGATTTATTATCGCTAAAATTAGGCGAAAAGCGTTCCCAGTTAGAAATTTTTTGTGGTTATTTGCAATATACCAGAGAAGGCTTACGAGAGTTTCCTTTTCCAGTAGTGTTATGGTTAACAAATTTTATTCATGATCAAATTGCTGAAAAAGCGAATGATTTTTACAGTTGGCGGCGAGGCGTTTTCTTTTTCACTCCTGAACCAAGTTTTCAAGAAAATATTGATGATAATAAAGTTATTTATTTTATACAAGATCAAGAATTGAATTTTGGGAATATTGAGCAGCAAGGTATTGGAATACTTAAAATTGAAGATTTACAAGCATTATTACAAGCATTAATTGATCAAAAGAAAGGAACTGCTGATCAAAATTTGGCAACACTATACAATAGCTTGGGAATTGCTTATCAGCAGAAGTTAGATAATGGCCAATCAACTGATTATAAAGCAGACTTGCAAGCAGCCATTTCCGCTTTACAAAAAGCAATTGAATTACAATCCTCTTTAAACTTAGAAATTGATTTAGCAAGGAGCTTAAATAATTTAGCTTCTCTTTATAAATCACAAGGAAAATACCTAGATGCAGAATATCTCTTAAAAAAATCACTTGCTATTCACGAAAAACAACTAGGAGAAAACCATCTTCATGTTGCTACAATTCTTAACAATTTAGCAGAACTTTATGATTCTCAAGGAAAATATTTGGATGCAGAACCTCTCCTTATAAAATCTCTTACTATCCGACACAAGCAACTAGGAGAAAATCATCCTGCTAGTGCTCAAAGTCTCAACAATCTAGCAAGTCTTTATCAGTCACAAGGAAAATACGCAGAAGCTGAACCCCTTTATTTGCAATCACTAGCTATTGCTAAAAAATTAGGAGAAAATTATCCTGATTTTTCCATCAGTCTTAACAATCTGGCAGAGCTTTACCGATCCCAAGGAAGATATTCAGAAGCTGAACCTCTATCTTTAAGATCCCTAACTATTGTTGAAAAACAATTAGGCAAAAATCATCCTGCTGTTGCAACTAGTCTCAACAATCTTGCATTACTTTATTATGATCAAGGGAAATATGAAGAAGCGGAACCTCTTTTGGTAAGATCTCTTGCTATTAATGAAAAGCAGTTAGGGAAAAATCATCCTGTTTTTGCAACTGGACTTAACAATCTTGCATTAGTTTACTATGCCCAAGGAAAATACCCTAAAGCAGCTTCTCTTTATCAAAGAGCGATCGCGATCGCTACTCAGATTTTTGGGCAAGATCATCCTAATACGCAAACAATTTCTAACAATTACTTAAAAATGCTCAATGAAGAGGGTAATCAAAATAAATCAAAAAATCAGTCTTTAGACTCTTAAAGGTTAATTTTGGCGAACTTTTCTAAATTTTTGCCAAATTATGCGTTTTTGGGCACTCCAACAGGAAGCACTTAAACCTTAACCGAATCAACGATAATAAAATCATAAGGTTGCTTCAATGAGGACGCAGTGTGCTGTTAACCAAAGGCGTAGAAGTCGAAATTTATACCGGAACTCCCGAAGGTGAAATTGTGGGCTTATCCGATCGCATTGTGCGGGATCTCGATGGCTTTGTACGAGAACCCGATAGCCGAAACGTGGAATATACCACAGCCCCTTTGACAAGTTATGACCGCTTGCTCTGTGCCCTAGTGCGTCCTAGACAGCAATTACGCAAGTATTTACATAAACTCGGTAACTATACGTTAATTCCAGGAAGTTGCTTACCGTTGGGGGGCGGCGATCGCTTCTATCGATCTGATCCACAAAATCCTTACCACAGCTATATTGAACAAACCTATGGAACCAAAGTTGTTACCGCCAGCGTTCACCTCAATATTGGCATTAGCGATCCGGATTTACTCCTGCAAGCTTGTCGGCTGATACGGGTAGAAGCTCCCTTATTTTTAGCCCTGAGTGCTTCCTCTCCGTTTTTTGATGGCAAAATTACCGGCTCCCACTCCACTCGCTGGCAAGTTTTCCCCAAAACCCCGACTCACGTTCCTCTATTCCGTAGTCACGCCCACTTTATTAAATGGACAGAAGCACAATTAGTTTTAGGTACGATGCAAAATGTTCGCCATCTGTGGTCGTGCGTCAGACCGAATGGGGACAATCGCCCCTACAATTTAAATCGCTTAGAACTGCGAATTTGTGATTTAGTCAGCAATCCTCTCTCTTTATTGGCGATTATTGCTCTTCTAGAGGCTCGAATTACGCAAATGTTGGAAAATCCGAAGATTGATCCCCTTCAGCAAAGTATTTTTTCTCCTGACGAACTGACTCAAATTAGCGATGGGAATGAAGCAGCAGCAGCCCAACGGAGCTTAGATGCCACCTTGCAACATTGGCAGGATGGGCGAACCCTGTCAGCTAGAGACTGGATTGAAGAACTCTATGAAGAAGTTTACCCGTTAGCCAAAAGTAAAGGGTTTAGCTGTTTTTTGTCCCCCCTCAAACAAATCCTCCGCCAAGGAAATCAGGCTCAACAATGGCTCCAGCAAGCGGAAGAGGGGCTTTCTTTGCCAACCATTATTCAACAGGCGATTCAAACGACCGAAGAGCAGGAAAAAGTTTTGGAAGACAGCCTCTGTCAACCTGGCGTATTGGCTTAAATGCCTCAAAAAGTATCAAGAGATACCATTTAGAGTTTATAAAAATTAATCAGTCTGTTAAGCCGAATAATTGATAAAGAAAAGCTATCAATTTATGGGTCATTTGCTAAATTACCATAAGTAAAGCTTTAGTAATCTTATAGGGAGTAATTATACTTAATGGTTAAGGTTGTCTTGGTTCATCCCCAAATTCCCCCCAATACAGGTAATATTGCCCGAACCTGTGCCGCTTTAGAAACTGAACTACATCTGGTGGGGCCGCTAGGGTTTGAACTCAGCGATCGCTACTTAAAGCGAGCCGGACTAGACTATTGGCCTCATGTCAAACTGCACTATCACCTTACGCTAGAAGCCTTTCAGGATTACCATAGAGAACAGGGAGGGCGTTTAGTTGGGTTTAGTGTTAGAGGAACTCAAAACTATCTATCATACCACTTTGAGGCAGAGGATTGGTTGGTTTTTGGCAGCGAAACCGATGGCTTTCCCCCAGCGTTCTACTCCACCTGCACGGATTTAGTGTATATTCCGATGCCCCATGCTGAAATTAGAAGCTTGAACCTCTCCGTCAGTGTGGGAATTGGCCTCTTTGAAGCCTATCGGCAACTCAGTTTTTTTCCGCCAGAAGGGAAGTTAAATCGGGCCTAGCTCAGGATTTTTAACCCTATTCAATAAGCCGAGAGAGATTGGAGCCACCTAATTTATTCTTAATAGAATGGGGTCTATGGATTCATCCCTCTCAACAAAAGATTAATCTTATACTGGTTCTAGAGATTTGAGTTATTGGCGATCGCTAAACCCTTGGCAGAGAAGTCACCACAGGATTTTATTTAACAATGATTCGCTTTCTCGATCCTTAAAAATCTGAGTTAAGGATCGAAGCATTGAATAATTAGGCGGCAAGCTTCCGTATATCTACTGAACTGTTGGGGAGACAAACCAAGGATTGATAAGAAATTCCTATCGTTCTGGCGTGGACAAGCGAGCAAAATCCGATAGATTTCTCTCATCGTTGATCCCCCAATTGTTTTCCTTAAATCTTCTGTGTTAACCTTTCCAAGAAGTTCTGCAATTCAGCCAGAAAGCGACTTAGAAAAGAAACATTATGAAGAAACTTACGTCAACTGCTCAAGCTTACCCACCGTGTTGGGTCGAGTTGCCTTTAGGCGCAAGGAAAGTGGATTACCCTTGTCGAAATCTGTAAAGCAGGTTAATCTTGCATAGCAAAACCAATTTGTTTAGTACAAGGTTGAGATAGTGATTCATTTAAACAAAGTTCTTCGTAACTTTTCGGCTGTCCTCAACAGCAATTAAGCGTTTTACACGCTCGTTCACACACTAGGAGGTTCTTCTTGAAAGACGTATTCATGCAGAAGGTCACACAAATTCCCTCATGCTTAACCGACTCGGCTGAAGCATCATTAAAGCTGTTGGTTAAAGTTTCGGAAAGCTCACTGACCCCAAGTGAGGGATACCGTCGAGTTTGCCATTCGGCCAAGTTAGTTGGGTTATCCATTGCCATGAGCGCGACAGGCATGGTGTTTTCCCATCAAGCAACTGCCACAACGGGAAACCCTCAAGCAGTTCTTTCTGATCTCGCAAATAGCCTAGAGGCTTCAGGGTTAAATCCGAATATCTCTGCAACTGAGGCTCCTCAATCTTCACTTCAGGTTCCTACCGCCAAAGTCGAGCCGCAGCACAAGGAATCATCGCTAAAGGCGAAAAAAGAATTTTCTTCTCAATATGCCGCGATCGCTGCCCCCTCCCAGAGCGCGTCTGAACAGCGTTTAAGTAATTCCCCCATTATTCAAGTTCCCCCTCTTAATAGCCAGATTGGGGCAAGTATTCCCTCTCTTCAATCCTCATCAGCTATCCCGGCCGTCAGACATTCTAGTCAACTCAATTCGGCTTTAGTGCCGGTTCGACCCCATTCTCCGACAGCAAGCCTAAAGTCTACCGGACGTAACACCATTAAGACCGCCAGCAAAATTATTCCCGTCCCCTTAGCCAACTCCATTCCTGAAGCAAATGCTGTTGCTGATGTCGCTGATGTCAGCCAGCCGCTACAAGTGATTCCGCCCCCAGAGAATACCCTTGTCTTACCCCGTGTTTCAACCCATACTAATACGGCTAATTCAGACTCGGTTATTCCCAAAAAACCACTAACCGTTGCCGCTGGAAACTTTGAGACCCCTATTCCGATTGTTGTCCCTACCCCTGAAACTCAGCAGCAAACTAACGGACTAGAGAGTGAGTTTAAAACACCTATTCCAATTTCGACTAACCCCGAACCAGTTCCTTTAGCGAAGAAACAAGAAAATACCCCTTCTAGTCAATCTTTAGCCGTTTCTAAATTAGAAGCTATTGGAACTAATACAACTCCCCCTCAAGGCCTGGCTAAGGTGGATTCACCTATTTTAATCCCCGTGGTTGAAACAGAGACGGCGGCTCTACCCAACTATTCCCAACCCCAGAAAACGTTATCTCCCCTTGCTGTCAAAGAGCCTGCGATTAATCACGGATCTTCTTCCGATCAAGGGAATACCCAAAACTTAGCTGTTTATACCATCCAGCCTGGAGACACGCTCAATAGTATTGCTGAGCAATATCATCTCTCTAGTGCAGACCTTATCAAAGCGAATCACTTGAGCGATCCCAATCTGATTCGGGTCAATCAAAACCTTCTGATTCCTGCTATCGCCAAAGGCAATTCTGTCAAAGCAGTCGTTTCGCCCCAACTCATTGCTAGCAACACGAGTCATAATAGCTCTTCTGTTTTACCGGCTTCCGTTGAGCTAGCGGCTCCTAAAATTTCGGCTCCCCTAGTAGAACAACCCGCTAAAACGATTCCAATCGCGGTTGATGCACCATCCTCGACCTATATGGCTCAGTTGAAAACTGATGTCGCGAATTTGCAACAAACTTATCGTAGTCCCTCTCCTTCGTTGAGTACTCCTGTTCCCCAGGTTGTACCCGTGGCAAATAATCAAAAGGATTTAAACGAAGAAATCAATCCCGAATGGGGTCAGCGAGTTGCGCCTAATAGTCAGATTGTGAATAGCTCCGCGCCTAATCGTAGTCTCCCCAGAGCGTATAATGCGCCTCAAACGTCTCTTTCTCAATTACAGCAACGGTATCGCCCTGATGGACAATCCGTGGGTGTGAATCCCTCTCAGCAGATTATTGGTTCGGCTCCGATTGATGTAGAAGAATACAATGACAGTTTCAATACCCCTGTTGGGCAGGAAGTTAATCCTGCTGCGCCTAATACCTTAACAGAAGGATATATTTGGCCCGCTAGAGGCGTATTCACTTCGGGTTATGGTCGTCGTTGGGGCAGAATGCATAGAGGCATTGATATTGCAGCCCCCATTGGTACGCCCATTATGGCATCCGCATCGGGTGAGGTTATTACGGCTGGCTGGAACTCAGGGGGGTTTGGTAATTTAGTTAAGCTTCGCCATGCCGATGGCTCTGTGACCCTCTATGCCCATAACAGTCGTATTTTGGTTCGTACCGGTCAATTCGTTGCTCAGGGCCAACAGATTGCGGAAATGGGTAGTACTGGACGGAGTACTGGGCCTCACCTCCATTTTGAAATTCGTCCGAATGGAACAACAGCAGTCAATCCCGTTACTCTGTTAGCGAGTAATCGATCCTAATTTCTAGCTGAATTAGTTAAAAGAGATAAAAGGGAGTCAACTGGCTTCCTTTTTTTTATGAGGAAATTAAAAAATTCTTGATTTAGTGTTAATATATAAAACGTGCAAAACGCAAGGCTCAGTAGCTCAGTGGTTAGAGCAGGGGACTCATAAGCCCAAGGTCGCAGGTTCAAATCCCGCCTGAGCCATTTCTATCATGATTTATAACTCAAACGCGATCGCGATCCATTAAATAGCAAAAACCAAGCTATTGACGGCATAACTTGAGCCGATTTGGTATTTCCCGACTTTGGCCTCGTAATAAATGCTGAAAGCTCCCCCTGACAATTGACAAGAGGAGTTACTGGGTTTATTGCGCGATCGCGTTATTTCCACCTTAGAAGCTACTGTTCACTGCCACTCGGAATCGCAGGGTCATTCGTTCCCGTCATACTCGTCCCACCAATTTCCCGTTCTGCAAAATATTGATTGAGGAAAGTGCTGGTAAAAGATAAGACAACAGGAGCCAATAAAAAGCCAATTAATCCCTGAATAGAAAATCCGGGCACCAAGACAGCCGCTAACCAGAGGCAAATTCCGTTAACAACGAGGGAAAAAGCACCTAAAGTCACAAAATTTAAAGGTAGGGATAAGGTCGCCAAGACAGGTCGAATCACCGCATTTACAAAACCGATCGCGATCGCAGCAATAATCGCAGCAGGAAAATTAGCCAAATTCACCCCAGGAACAATCATATCAACGACTAAAAGACTAAGAGCCGTTACCAAAATAGTCAACAAATAACTCATTATTATTTTCTCCGATTTTTATTAAACAACTTTGTAAATACACTGGAATAGTAGGGAAAGTCTTTTATTGATTAGCGGTGCCTCCTTCGTAATATTTACTAATCGCCCAAAGCGCATGAATACTGCCTGGTATCCAACCTAAAATCGTGAGTCCTAAGTTAATTAAAAAAGTTGGCCCAAAACCATAGGTTAGAAAAATGCCGAGGGGGGGAATGAGAATTCCTAACAAAATTTGTGTAAGTTTCATTGCAATAATCCTAATAAGATTGATTCAATTTTTGGGAATAGTAACCTGTTAAAAATCAAAAAAGCTAAGGGTGGCTAGGTTTTAGTTTTAACATCCGTTTTTTTACTATCCCAAAGCTCATGTAAACGCTCTTTCACTTCATTTTCTTTTTGTGCCACTTTGGAAGCAAATTCCGTCAATTTAGTTTCTACTTGGGTTTGCTTTTCCTGAACAGGCGTGACCTTTTTATTTTCACTTTCTGTCCTAGTTGTTTGATACCAGGTTTTAGCCTCTTCTAAATGGCGTTTAATCTCAGCATAGCGATCGCCGTATCGTTCCTGTAATTGCTGATCAAGGGATTCAAGTTGTCGTCTGAGGTTGATATATTGTCCTTGAAGGACACTCCCCTGTTGCTTGGCTTGTACTGAATCAACCGCTTGATCAATCTCGGATTTGAGGGCAGTCGGTTCACCGGCTTCCGATGCTTTAATATCAATCAGAACCCCATCAATTTCTTGATCCAATAGTTGCTGTTGTTCATTAACTTTGGCTTGAAGTTTTTCGAGTTTAGCCTGACGCTTGGCGATCGCATCCTGACGGTGTTGCATTAATCCTTCAATTGCCCCTTCCACCGAAGCTGTAATTTCTTCCTGGGCTGCCTTTCCTGTCTGTTGAAGATGGTCAACAACCGCCCTGACCAACTCCTTAACGATCAGCCCGATTTCCCCACTGCCCTCTTTAACTTCAGCCGTCGTTTGAGAAACAGCATCTTTGACAATTTCCCGAATATGCTCGACCCTTTCCTTCCCTTCTGATTTAGCCTTTTCTAAATTATTAATCACCCTTTTTTGAACAGAATTAGACATGGTTGACTCCTGACCAATGCTAAAAAAAGCCCAACCCGACTGAAGAATAATCTTGGAAAAAATTAACCCGAAAAATTGAGTAATTCTTCGTGAATACGGTTAATTCAGAATCTCTTAAGCCATTGGTTGCTACTTTTTAAATGATTTATAAAGGTTTATCACCTAGTGCGATCTTAGAAAAAAAGTTATCTAATCCGTCAGTACCTTGGGAATAGTTTTTTGTCTAATCAAACTTCAATCGGTCATTTCTCCTTAATCGCAAAATCCTAATGAACAAAACGAATTGAAAAAGCTAGCCAAACGCTTTTTTCTGAGCCACATGAAAAGCGGATAAATAGGTAAGATCTAAGCGATCGCTGCCCGTTTGTAATAACTTAATCGCTAATTCTGAAAATAGTTGCCTGCGAGTTTCCGGCTCTAGAGCAATGTAGGGAGACAGGGTACTTAACAACGCCAGATAATCCGCGATCGTATAAACCAAGGGATAGGCTTTGCAGTCACAAGATAGGCTGTCAAAATAACCAGACCCTAAAATTTCTTGACCGAAGTATTGAAAATTGCTCTGTTGATTTTCTAAGGTTTCATAACGGGCAGGGATTGGCATTGTTGGCACTAGGGCTTGATAAATAGGTTCTAGCGGTTGATATTGCTCGTAACTGAGTTGGGGCGGCGTGTTCCAGAGTAAAATCAAGTGACCCTGCTCGTTTAACACCTCATAGGTTTTAGGATAGGCAATTTCTGATCTAATCCAATGCCAAGAGGTTGTCGCTATCACCGCATCAAAGCTTTCCCTTTCTCCGTCCCATTCTTCAAAGGTGGTATTAATAACCGTCACGTTAGGATACTCGACACAATGCTGTTTTGCTAGGTTAGCGGCTTCTAAGTTGGGTTCTAGGCTGACCAGAGAAAAACCGAGTTGAGCCAAAGGAACCGTCGCAATCCCTGGCCCACAGCCTAATTCTAAAATTTTGGCAGAAGACTTGAGTTGGGATAATTCGATGACACGGTTGAGGATTTCCTGGGGATAACGGGGTCTGACGCGATAATAATCTTCTGCAACATTGCCATACCAAGTTTTCCGTTCTGCTAACTCCTTATTACTGTAATTTTTGATCCATTCTATCCAAGCATTGGTTTTACTCATTGGTTCTTTATCCCCAGTTATGATTTTTCACTCAAATTATTGAAAACTAGCTATTATCCAAAAATCATCTTAAATTGTAGACTTTGCCTGATCTAACGCAACAATAAAACTGACTTTACTGATCGCACCACAGGTTCACCCTTTTCTGTCACTTTCCCAAATACCATTTTTCCGTCGTAATACATCCCCGAAGAACTTCCCCCATCTAAATTTAAAGCCTCTTCCACTCCCTGCGATCGCATAAAATCCGCCAACTCAGGCAAAGATAAACCCGAATTTTTGGGAGCATCAGGTCTTTGAGCCGCCATTACCCATAGAAGATCCCCTGAAGCCGTTATTCCAATGGCTGTCCGAGCATTGCGTTGTTTGAAACCAATGGCATCACGTACCACTTTTCCTTGCGTTACCTGCCAAAATCCTTCTTCCGTTGCGGTCATATCGGGTAATAATCTGGGCCCGCCGCCGATAGCATCCATTAACTGGCAATCACGAGGAATCGGCGCATTATGAACAGTGATAGCATAACGAGTTAAATTCCCGCATTGATAGCGTCTCAATTCACTGCGGTTAAAAATTTGGGGTAAATAGGGAGTCAGTTTAGGATTTTCGATTAAACGTTCATTTTGTTTGGGATCACCTGTTAATTTTCCTTGTTCAGTAATATAGGCCGTTGTCTTTTGGTTCTGAGCATCAAAAAAGCCCGCATTCATGGCCGCGATCGCCGAATATTTTTTCGCAAAGTCAGAAACCGTCATCAGTTGAGCAGAGGAAACAACAGTAACTTGATATTTTCCTTGGGCTGGAATTTTTAACGTATAAACCGTACTGTGGGGTAGGGAATGAACCTGATATTGGGGTAAAAGCTCAGGCGTGGGTTGAACAGCAGAAATACGGGTCGGGCGCGATCGCGTCATTAGACAACTGCTTAAGCCAATACTGATTAATAGGAATCCGCTCAGACGAATGAGATATTTGAATCGTTTATTGTGAAAGCCTAACCCTATTACCCCCCCAGGGGATTGCAAAAGATTAAAAAACATCATTAACTGTTGTTAGTTGCAGATTATTCATTAAATCCGTTACTCTTGACTTCTCAAATTAACAGAAAATGTCAGGCTTTATTAATACGAATTTTGAGATTGAATCAATCCTAACGAATGAGAACCGCAATCTTAGTTTTAAAGCTGCCTGAATCTTTCCTCTAACCATGACCCTATTTGTTTTATCTCATTATCTTGCACTACATATTCCCGATGGTTTCCTGAATTTCCCCGTAAGTTTGGTTACTTGGGCATTTTCTTTGGTTCTCATCGCTTTCTCCCTCAAACGGGCCGAAACAGAATACCAAGAGCGAACCGTTCCCTTGATGGGCGTGTGTGCAGCGTTTATCTTTGCGGCTCAAATGATTAATTTTCCCATTCCTGGGGGAACGTCAGGCCACTTGTTAGGGGGAACTTTAGCAGGGATTTTACTCGGCCCTTGGGCTGGCTCACTGGTGATGATGGTCGTGTTTATTGTGCAAGCGGTCTTATTTCAAGATGGCGGACTGACAGCACTGGGGGCCAATATTTTCAATATGGGATTAATCGGAACCTTTGGCGGTTACTACCTCTATCGGGCTATTCGTTCTCTGTTTGGTTTTTCTACTTGGCGGGGAATGGCGATGGGAACTGCGATCGCGGCTTGGTCTAGTGTGGTAGCCGCAGCCTTGGTCTGTTCAATTCAATTAGCGTTATCCAATACTGTTCCCTTAAAAGTCGCCTTAGTCGCTATGCTTTCTTGGCATTTCATTATTGGGATAGGAGAAGCTTTAATTACCTTAGTGACAGTGAACTATATCTGGCAGAATCGCCCCGATCTTCTCTACGATCCGCCCAAGCCTAAAACGGTTTTAGAGCATTAATCATCGTTGTGAACGTTTGAATTGTTATGAATAAATTTTCTGCTAATAAAAATAAAGCTTTACTGATAATGGGATTGGGATCGGCGATCGCGGTTGCAGCTTTCCTTTCTCCTTTTGCCAGTAGTAATCCAGATGGGCTGGATCGGGTTGCCCAAGACTATCAATTTGATCAAAAAGCTGACGAAAATCCTTTATCCCATAAACTCCCGTTTCATCAGGTATTTGATGAATATGCGATGCGGGGTGTTCCTAGCTCTGTTGCCACTCCCCTCGCAGGACTTGTCGGGACATTAGTAACCTTTGGCTTGACCTGGGGTTTAGGGAAGGTTTTGGTCAAAAAATCCGATTCAACCCATTAGCAGCTTTTAACCTTCAATTTAAACGCAATGTTGTTGCATATCGGCACTTTCCAACTCGATCAGGATAGTCATCACCTTACCCTTTGGCATCGTTTAGCTCCTCAAATTCGTTTACTTTGCGCTTTATTATTTGTCTTTTTTACGTCCTTTACACCCAATGGTCACTGGGAAACTTGGAAAATTTACGGTTTAGGGCTGATATTGCTCATTTTAGCCAGTAAAGTGTCTTTATCGGTTCTTTTGCAACGAGTTGCCATTGAATCGGCTTTTATTGGGGTAGTGCTGTTAGGAACGCTCTTTCGGGATGGGGGAGAAATTTTGTGGCAATGGGGTTGGTTCCGAATCACAACGGAGGGGGTAACGGTTTTAGGAAGTGTTAGTTTTAAAGCGATTCTTTGCCTATTGATGTTAAATCTATTGGTGCTAACTACTCCCATTACGCAATTATTATCTGCTTTGACGATTCTTAAAACGCCTCCCTTGTTAGTGGCAATTTTAAGTTCGATGTATCGTTATCTGGGCTTGCTCATTGAAGAAGCCGAAACCATGCGACGGGCCGCTTTATCCCGTAATTTAATGAATAATGCCCAATGGCAGCGATTAATTATTGGTAATACCATTGGTTTGCTGTTTATTCGTACCTATCAACGGGGTGAACGGGTTTATCAGGCGATGTTGGCAAGAGGTTATCAAGGTGTGCCCATGATTACGCAAAGTCCAACCTTAGCTCCTCGTGATTGGCTAGCGTTAAGCTTAATGGTTGCTCTTCTGCTTTTGGGACAAGGGATTTACCTGTTGTTTGAAAATTAAATGCACCACAATTCTGTTTTAATTGAAAACTTGAGTTTTACCTATAGTGACGGTACAAAAGCTTTAACAGGAATTCATTTAGCCATTGAAGCCACTGAACGAGTCGCGATCGTCGGAGCCAATGGATCAGGAAAATCTACTCTACTCCTGCACTTAAATGGGTTAATTTTGCCCCAAATCGGCAGAGTCGTCATCGGACAGCAGGAGATCACCCCTAAAAATTTGCAATGGATTCGCAATAATATGGGGCTGGTTTTCCAAAATCCTGATGATCAGATCTTTATGCCGACGGTTTGGGAAGATCTACAATTTGGCCCCAAAAATCAAGGATTGAACGAGGAAGTGATTCAAAAACGCTGCCAGCAAGCCCTCCAAGCCGTTGGTTTAGATCCCCATCTCTATTCCTCTCGTAATGCCCATCATTTATCGGGTGGTGAAAAAAAACGGGTCGCGATCGCGGGAGTCTTGGCCATGCAACCCCAAATTTTAGCTCTCGATGAACCGTCTGCCCAACTCGATCCCCGCAGCCGTCGTCAATTGATCGACTTATTACGACCCCTACCCCTTACCTATCTCATTGCGACCCACGATTTAGATTTGGCGTTAGAACTCTGCGATCGCATTATTGTTCTCAGTCAAGGACAAGTGGTGAGAGATGGCCCAACGGAGGAAATTTTGAGCGATTCGGAGACCCTAGAGCAATATCACCTTGAATCTCCCTTGAGCTACAGCCGTCCCTATTGTTTACTGCAAGATCAGCCCTATCCCCAAATTTCCCGTAAACAATGAGCAATTCGAGCCGCCGCCCCTGGTTTTCCTAAACGTTTTTTACCGTTTTCGGCAATGGCTAACCGTTTTTCAGGATTATTGAGCAATAACTTTAACGCTTGAGCCACTTCTGACGGCTGAGATAATAACGTCACCGATTTTCCCAGTAAATAGGTCTGTCGTTGGGCAAAAGCAGGGGTAAATTGCGGGCCTGTACCAGGCAAGCTAAAAACGGGTTTTCCTAAGCCGACAAATTGTTCCGTTGCTGTTCCTGCCATCGCGATCGCCAGATCTGCCAAATTTAAACAGGTTCCATAGGATCGTTGACTCAGAATGAGCTTAGACTGCTTTTGTTGAAAAACTTTTGCCTCAACATCATTTAATAAGTTATTTTCTGGCACTAAAGGAATAGACTGCCACTTTTGAGCAATTAAAGCTTGTTGCAATGGTTTTAAATCTAAAGAAGGCGCGATCGCGGCCAAAAAACAGAGAGATTGATCTTGAAACTGTTCTAAGATCCCTTGAACCGCTTGCAGAATTACTTGCCAATTTCGCTCGGCTTCCGGCGATCGCGATCCAGGCAATAACAAAATCGTTAATTGCTCAGGTTTATTCTTGGGTAACTCAGTGTTTATTCCCAATCCATCCATCATCGGGTTTCCTAAATCAAAAGCAGGAATGGAAAATTGCTGAAGATTGTTAGCCGTTATTTCATCTCTGGGGAAAACCGCCTTACAGTTGGGACGACTCATTAGCCACCGTTCCCAAGGGTAATAATCCGAACCCAATTGACGAGCAAACCAGGGCGTTGAAGTTAACCAACCGTTTTTATCCCGCAAATAATATTCCGATTTTGCCGTTCCCACAAACCCATATTCCGCCCCACTCATCCAAGCAAAAATCAAAGGCACAATATCCCCCACTGCTAAAATCTTTCCACCGTCTTTTGCCCATTGTTGAATGGCTTGATATTGCTTCAGGGTTAATTGCAACAAGCCCCCTTTTAAATCCTTTAATAACTCACGGCTATCCATATAAATAAATCCCCCCGATGGCATTTTCTGTACCGCACCAATCACGGGAATATTGAGTTCATCATAGGCATGACCTTCACCAACTAACGGCAAAATTGCTAACTCTGGGGGATTATTGGTTAATTGGATCTGTTCGGCAATCCTAGCGGCGATCGCGTCTTCTCCATGACCATTACTTAAAATTAGCAATTTCATTAATTTAGGACTTACGCATTGTCAAAAAACACATAATAAATATGCAGTCATCAGGTTACAGGAGAAGGAGTATAGTACTCAAGAATAAATTGACGAATCACGGGGATAAATAACTGCCGTGAAACTGAATAAAGATTCGGAATTAAGCCATTTAATTGCAGATTCTGTAAAGGAAAAAAAGCTCGAAAAGAACACAAGAAATGGTTGCAAATTACTTGTGCAGTTCTCACGTAAAATCTTTCAATATTACAGATCTGCTTGATAGCTCGATGAAAAGTCTCAATTGTCTAGAGTTGGTCATAAAGTTGTTTCATTTGAGAACGGCTTAATCCTTCCAGTTCATCTAAATTCGGTAGATGGAAATTAACGGGATAAGCCTTCCCTGAAATATCTGTATAGTAAAGCGTAATAGGAAGCTAAAAAAGATTATATTTTATAATACAATAAATCGCTCTGAAACCATCTTTCCACCCGATTTTTTTTCCTTCTTTATAGGTACGACCATAATAAGAAATTCCCACTTCAAAAATTCGACAGTCTAATTTTGCAATTTTTGCCGTAATCTCTGGTTCAAATCCAAAGCGATTTTCTTGAATAGAAATTCCTTGAATAATTTCACGCCGAAAAACTTTATAGCAGGTCTCCATATCGGTCAGGTTTAAATCGGTAAACATATTAGATAATGTGGTGAGAAACATATTACCTACACTATGCCAAAAATATAAAACGCGATGGGGTTGCCCTCCCATAAAACGAGAACCATAGACCACATCTGCTTTATTGCGTAGAATCGGCTCTACTAGGTTGGGATATTCTTGGGGATCGTATTCTAAATCTGCATCTTGAATTAAAATAATATCGCCGGTTGCTGCTTGGATTCCTGTTCGGAGTGCCGCCCCTTTTCCCTGATTAACTTTATGAAAAAGAATCTGATGAACCAAGGGTTCTATTTCATGTAGAAGAACTTCTCGTGTCCCATCTTTAGAACAATCATCAACAATAATGATTTCTTTATTGTCGTAGGGAGCAGCCAAGACAGCATCAACGACTTGACGAATTGTAGATTTTTCGTTGTAAACAGGAATAATAACAGATAACTTCAATTTAAGCTTCCATTTAGATAATCTTACAGAGAATAACGCTAAGTTAAAAGCGTAATTAAAATTATACTCTACTGAAACACTGATTTGGTAAGTCTTCTTTTTTGTTCAATCTTTTGTATTTTGGTACGCTTGAATTCCTTTGATTTTTAAAATTTGTTGAGATCAAACTTGTCAGTTATTAGCGAACTTTCAAGTTGTATCGTGCTACTTAAAATTGGTCTTTCTGGGAGAGAAATAGTTCAGGGCAAAAATACTTGATGTTGTTTTGATTTAATTGCTATTCCTGCACTTAAATAATCTAAAGGTTGAGAATATCTAAGGTTTCAACTTCATCTGCTAAACTAAAGCCAAAAATTCGAGAATAAAAATATAATTCTCCTTCTAAGGCTCGTTTAATGTTGGCAGCAATGCGAAAACCGTGTTGTTCTTCAGCAAAAGGAACATAGGCAACAGGCAGCCCTTTTTGTTTCAATGCTTCTACCATCCTTTCTGCTTGATTAGGCGGAACGACTTTATCTTCTAAGCCTTGGAAAAAGACCACAGGGCAGGCCAATTGCTCAGTAAAATTAATCGGCGATCGCGCTTGATAGAGTTCGGCTTCTTCGGGGTATTTACCAATGAGTCGGTCTAAATAACGCGCTTCAAATTTGTGGGTATCGGTGGCTAAAGCCGTTAAATCACTCACCCCGTAATGGCTGGCTCCTGCTTTGAAGGTATTGCGAAACGTTAAAGCTGCTAGCGTAGTATAACCCCCTGCACTCCCCCCCGAAATTGCCAACTTATTAGGATCAGCTTTGCCCTGTTGTACCAAAAATTTCGCCCCGTTAACGCAATCATCCACATCCACAATGCCCCACTGATGATCTAAACGTTGCCGATACTCCCGACCGTACCCCGTACTACCGCCATAGTTAACATCTAAATAAGCAAACCCCCGACTTGTCCAATATTGAATTTTTAAACTGAGGGAATTAGCAGCCGCCGCCGTTGGCCCACCGTGACTTTTGACTAATAATGGCGGTAAATCTCCATCAGGTGCTTGATAGTCTGGATTAGTGGGCGGATAGTACCAGGCATGGGCAATTAAACCGTTTTCAGTGGGAAAGCTAATGGTTTTAGGAATAGATAGGTAACTGGGATCAATCGCTAATTCACTTGATCGCTTTAAAACCGTCCATTGTTTAGTTTGTAAATCTAAGGAAACAACGGCTGATGATTCGGTGGGAGAACTGCCGATAAAGAGGGCAATTTCACCATTACTTTGTAGGGAAGCAATATTGCTATAGGGCGTTTCAATGGGGGTAAATTCTTTGGTTTTTAGGTTAATTTCGGCTAAATACCAACGACCGTTTTGGGTATAGGTACAAATTAAATTCTCCGCATTGGTAAAGGTATAGGTGGACAGCCCAAACACCCAATGGGGATAGGCAAATTCCGCATCCATTAAATACAAGGGTTCAATGTTTCCCTGCCCATAGCGATAGAGATTCCACCAATTACTGCGATCGCTGGAAAAATACAAAACTCCATCAGGCGACCATTTTGGCTCATTAATCGATTCAATTTCGGATTGACCTGCAATACAGTGAATATTGCTTAATTCTCCTGTTTCGGTGACATCGGCTAACCATAATTGGGTGCTATCCCAGGGTAAATTAGGATGTTCCCAGGTAATCCAAGCCAGTTGTTTGCGATCGGGACTTAAACGGGGCGAGGAATAAAAATCACTGCCTGAAACTAGGGGATTAATTTCACCTGTTTTTAAGTTAATAGTAACTAATAAATTTTCAGGTTCATGGTTATTCTGGCTATGGTCTTCACAAACTGCAATGAGGCGATTTCGAGATGAATCTAAAATAAAATCAGCAAAGCGTTTTTGACTGTCTGAGGTTAATTTTTGGGGTTCACTATTTAAGGCTTGAATATAAATTTGTTGATCAGCAAAATTTACAAAATAAATGGTTTGATTAACGATTAAAAAAGAGCCGCCACCGTATTCATGGACACGGGTTCTGACATTCAAAGGTGCTAGGGTAATATCGGTTACTGTACCTTGACTATCCCGTTTGACTAGAACATTTCGCCCTTTCTCTGCTGGTCTGCCTTCTAACCAATACAGAGTATCCCCATCAATGGCAACAACTCCTAATCCGATACTTCCTGCGAGAATTGCGTCTGCGGTAATAGGAGATTTCCACGATCCAAAAGGTGCGATTTGAATATTAGTCATAAATATTTTTTAGTAAAAATTAATTTAAGATTTTTTTGTTTATTATTTATTAATATTAATTAATCCGTTCCGCCCCATGTCCAAGTAGGATTTCCTTGGGTTACGCTGCTTTTTAAAATGGTTGAAGTGTAGTTATTCGCATCTCGTAAACCCGTCATATCCAGTATCAAAAATACTTTACCGGAAATCAACCGAGCGCGTAAATAGGAATGAGAGTCAAATGCTTCTTTGTCAATTTTGGTCATTCCTGCACTTGCCTGACATTTTTGAAATTCGGGTTTTAAGGTTCCTACCCAGGTCACACTGAAAGGATCACTACTGTGTTTTTTCCAATTGGTCGCGATCGCGCTTAAATTAGCCTGACCGTTGTGAGTATAACCCCCTTCATGGTATTTCCCTGTTTCTTGAATCACTAAGGTTTTAGGGCATTTGGCACTAGTCGGACTATCTAACAAGGGATAAACCGTGAGAGACAACGATTCTGCCTGACTGGGTAATCCCCACAAGGTTAAACCACTAGAAATTAATAGGGCTTTTTGCCAAAAAGCGAGAAAAGACTGGTTCATCACTTATCATTCCATTGCTCTGCTTGCTTCATTTTACCCTAGATAAAAGGGACATCAGCGATCGCGAAGATACGGCTAACATCCCTACCATACGTTAACGTTTAATTTTCCGTTACGCGCTGAGATAAACCTTGTATTCATCCTCACTAACATCTTCCTTTCCTACAACAGTGGCATTAATTGAATTCCCTTGCTGAGGCACAAAAATCATAATTTCATCATTAATATCAAAGGGATCTTGTTGAACCGCTTCTTCCCATTTTAGAAATTGTCCATTCAAGAAATAGCTAATAATATAGAAACGGGGATCAGCATTATCTAAAATCATGGTGTTACCCTCCATAGGTTTTTATTAATAGTCATGGGAAATGGGTTAAACATTGATTAAAATGCTCAACAGATTAACCTAACACCCAAAATTGTGTATAAGATTTATTGAGAAAAGTTATTAGCTCTCAAAAAAAGAACACTTAAAATAAAGCAAAAACAACTGATTTAATCTACTTCCCATTCTTCAGAACTCAGTAAATCAATGACATAATCCCGTAGGAGAAAACCATGTTTTTCTAGCTCAATTTCAACACATTTCCATTGATTGCAGGGCAAGAATTCACAAAGACTATAAAGGTGGTGTTGACGGCTCAGCTTCCCTTGATAGACGAGTTCTTTGGCCTCTTCTTTAAGGTCATGAATTGAATAGCGAGGAATGATCAGCATTAACATATCGATCTCACATCTAGAAACAGTCTTAGGCGTGATTAGTAGTGACTGATTGATTTAATTCTATTTTCTCTCTTTCGATGTCAATCTGCCATAGGTTTTATTATTTTTCCTCCTAAATTAATATTTAGCAACAATTACACTTGAGCTTGCTTCTTACTTGTGGAAAAAGGAATCAAACTTCGGTGTTTTTACTTAACTTCATTCTCTCTCTCTTGGCAAATTTTCGCCACAAATTCTGATGTTTTTATCCCAAAAGTAATATTTCTACATAATTAAATTTGAGCTTATCTGAAAGGGGTTAACAGCCTCTTAGTAAGCCTCGGCTCCATCAGACTAAGCCTTAAAATCAGCCCATTAATAGATGATTTAAGTAACAATTTAGACCTTAAAGAGAAGTAAATTTTTTGAGAGAAGAACGCGGGTCAAAACTACGATTTTCTTGAATTTTTTGGTAATATTCCCGTTCAATTTGGCTGAGTTCTTTGGGGACTTCAATCATTAACTTAACCAGTTGATCGCCTCGCCCTTGTTTGGGGACAATCCAGCCTTTACCCCGTAAGCGGAGAGATTGACCTGAACGGACACCCGCAGGCACTTTCATGGTGACTAAACCATCGGGAGTCGGGACTTCAATCGACGCTCCCAGAACAGCTTCATCCGGCGTGATGGGGACTTCACAAACCAGATTATCGCCATCAAATTGGAAAAAAGGATGGTTTTCCAGTTCGATATTGAGGTAAAGATCCCCTGGTTGTTGGGTGTAGGGATCGAGATTTCCTTTGCCTTTTAAACGGACACGGCTACCGTTTTTTGCCCCTGCCGGAATGCGGACATCTAGGACTTCATTACCCAGATTGAGACGTTTTTGCACCCCATGAAAGGCTTCAGAAAAGGTTAACCGTAAATTGGCTTCGCGATCGCCGCTTGGAGTTTGGGCCCGGCTTCTACCGCCCATGTCTGCCCCAAAGCCACCAAAATCCGTATAACCAGGTCTAGTTCCGGTGGTGGTTCGATAGGTATAGGCGCGATCGCTGGTGGCCCCTGAACTGGTAAAACGACCTAATAACTCATTAATAAACTCATCAAAATTTCCGTATTGGCTAAAATCAAAGCCGCCAAAATCCACATTGACATTTCCCCCTTGGGGCCAACCTGATTGACCCGCCTGTTGCCAATATTGACCGAATTGATCATATTTTTTCCGTTTTTCTGGATCGGACAAGACCTCATAGGCCTCACTGATTTCCTTAAAGCGATCTTCGGCTGCCTTATCCCCTGGATTGCGATCGGGATGATACTTCAGCGCAAGCTTACGGAACACTTTCTTGATCTCGTCCTCCGATGCCGTTTTACTCACGCCTAAAATGCCGTAATAGTCTTTAAAATCAGTAGAAGCCATTATGACCGATATCTCCTTGAGTGCTACTCAGCATAAAAATCTGGAAGCGTTACCTCCCCATACTTAGTTTACGCGGAATCCCCATCGAACATAGGGGCTGTCTAGGTGGGAAATACCGTCATTGCCCATCTTTCCGACAAGAGAAGGAAATTAGGGCTGACTCCCTCAGATTCTAGCTTATTGATCTGCACCTTCAATGGGAGCAAAACCTTGACGCTGGATGTTCTCCGTTACATGACGGGGTTCTAGGAACTGTAATAAGTAATCAGGCCCGCCTGCTTTGGAGCCAACACCCGATAACTTAAAGCCACCAAAGGGTTGACGAGAAACGATCGCGCCCGTAATGGTTCGATTGATATAGAGATTACCCACCTCAAATTCCTTAGAAGCTCGGTCAATATGCTCAGGAGTCCGAGAGAATAGGCCACCCGTTAACGCATAATCCGTTCCATTGGCGATCGCTAAGGCTTCATCAAAATCAGCTGCCCGAATCACTGCTACCACAGGGCCAAAAATTTCCTCTTGGGCAATGATGGCATTAGACGAAACGTTTTTGAAAATAGTGGGCCCGACAAAATAGCCGTCTAAGTTCACTTCTCGCTCTAGGGCAATTTCCGACTCTAACTTGCCTTTTTCGATATATTCCTTGATTCGTTGCTGAGCCGTCGCATCGATCACAGGGCCAACTTGGACACTTGGATCATCCGTTGGGCCAACATTCAGAGAGCGAGTTGCTTCTACAAACCGTTCTACAAAAGCATCATAGACAGGATCGAGGACAACTACACGGGAACAGGCTGAGCATTTTTGCCCCGTATAACCAAAAGCCGAATAAACCGTACTTGCTACCGCTTGATCCAAGTCTGCACTTTCATCCACGATGATGGCATTTTTACCGCCCATCTCTGCAATCACTCGTTTTAAATGCTTTTGTCCAGGTTGCAAAATGGCCGCATCCGCATAAATCCGACAGCCGACTTCCCGCGATCCCGTAAAAGCAATGAGATGCACATCGGGATGGTTGACCATGTAGGCTCCCACGCTAGAACCTTTGCCTGGCACGAATTGGAAAACACCTTGGGGAATGCCTGCTTCTACCAAAATTTCGGCAATTTTAGCGGCAATAACCGTGGATGTTTCGGCGGGTTTCAACAATGTGCAGTTTCCTGTTACCAAAGCTGCAACCGTCATTCCCACCGCGATCGCGAAAGGAAAATTCCAAGGCGAAATGACTAATGCCAAACCGCGAGGCTGATAGAGATAACGATTGGTTTCTCCTGCAATGTCGTAGATGTAGCCTTGATCCAACCGTTCCATTTCGTCTGCGTAGTAACGGCAAAAATCAATCGCTTCGGAGACTTCCGCATCAGCTTGGGGAATAATCTTACCGACTTCCAAACAAATCCACGCATTCAGTTCATGGCGACGATTTTCCATAATCTCTGCCGCTTTTCGTAGAATACCCGCCCGTTCTCTTACAGGAGTCTTTTTCCAAGCAGGAAACGCATTTTTAGCCGCTTCTAGAGCCTGTTCCGCTTGATCAACGGAAATTAAACCGACTTTACCGACTAACTCACTGGGGCGCGAAGGATTGACCGAATCAATGACAATTTCTGTATGAACGTATTCCCCATTAATTAAGGGTAAATAGGTTTTCCCTAAGGCATCTTTAACTTTGGCTAATCCTTGTATGGCCTGATCCCGTAAGGTTGCATTGGCATAATCCGTGTCGGGGGCGTTGGGATAGCCTTTGGTGGGTAAACTGTCTTGACCTAAAACTTTAGGCGCAGCAATTAAATCCTCAATGGAAACTCCTTCTAAATTTTTCCGTAAAAAGGAACTATTGGCCGTATTTTCTAATAAACGACGAATCAAGTAGGACATTCCTGGTAATAGCTTCCCATAGGGGGCATAAACCCGCACCCGATGACCCCGTTTCACCAAGGCTTTGGCTAATTGATCCCCCATGCCGTACAACACTTGCATTTCAAAGCGGCGTTTGGGAATTTGTAAGGTTTCGGCGATCGCGCAGGCTAGGGCTTGGGAACGGACATTATGGCTACCAATGGCCGCATAAAGATATTCATGATTTTCCAATAATAAACGGGTCATGCGCTCGTAGTTGGCATCGGTTGCAGACTTTTCGAGATAAACAGGAATTTTCCAGTGGTTTTGTTGGGCTTTAATGGTTTCTTGATCCCAATAGGCTCCTTTGACCAAGCGCACTGTGACGGGATAACCGCGATGTTTGGCCCAATCAATCAAATTTTTGAGATCCTGCTCCGAATCCCGCAAATAAGCTTGTAGGGTAATGCCAATGTCGGTACGAGGGCGAAATTCTTCTTCTACCAGTAAATCCTTGAGAATATTCAGGATTAAATCTTTGTAGGCGTACTGTTCCATGTCGAAGTGAACGGCAACCCCTAATTCCTTGGCTCGACGCAATAGGGCCCGAATGCGATCGCAGACTTTCCCCCGACTGCCTTCTGGATCAAAGGGATCAAATTGGGAATAAAAGGCGGTTAATTTAACGGAAACTTGAACTTTCGGGATTCTTTCTCCATCGGCTTCATCAATTTGGGTAACGGTCTGCCATTTAGCCGATTCTTGGGACAATTGCTCCATTAATTCGAGGTAACTCTTCCAATAGCCCTCTGCCTCGGTTTCCGTAATGACGGCTTCCCCTAATAGGTCAATGGTAAAACCCATTTTTTCTTTGCGTAACCGTTCAACCGCTTTAATGACCTGGGGAATGGTTTCTCCTGAAATATATTTAAAGGCTAGGGTTTCGGTAGCTTTACTAATGGTGGCGGCGGCAATTTGGGCAGGGGGAGAGGTCGGATCGGTGAAATTTAAAATTCCTTTGAGGGTGCTGGGCAGTTCAACGCTGGCATCTCCTAAATATTGCTGTAAATGGTTGGCAATTTCCGTATTACTCCGTAGCGAGGGTAAACAGTCAATAAACCGAAATAATTGCATCCGTAGCCCAGGGCTTCCCATTGCCCAGTCCAGCAATTTATCATCTAATCTCACGGAATCACTAATCTTGTCCCACAGCGATCGCTTTTCACGGGTTTGGGCTAAAAGCTCTTTCGCGATTTCTTGAGTTTTAGGTTCATAATTTTGTTGAGAATTGACTTGTGCAACCACTATCTTTTCGCTCCGATTGATTCTTTACGCATAGATGCCCAAACATATTATCTTAGCGTAATTCCATGAAAAGCGGTCACAGTAAGACTTTTTTCGATTTCATCATAATATTATGCGCTTATTGATTAAACGCAAGCTGTGATCATTCGTCGGAACCGCTAGGCAGTCATCTTTTAAAACTTAGCCACTCGATTGTTACAATCCGCCAATTTTCACCAATCCATAAAAACAGGTAATTAACCAAATACTGCCAGTTAACCAGCCACTCAGAACATCCGTTGGCCAATGAACGCCTAAATACACTCGACTCAATCCAACCCAAAGGGAAATAGCCAGGGCGATCGCGACCGTAACGGAAAGGGGAACGGCGACAAAATAACTGGTATAAAAAGCTAATAAGCCATAAAAAGAAATGGCACTCATCGAATGACCACTGGGATAACTGAAATCCATGGGGCGATCAGGAGAGGCCCAGAGATTGGGACGTTGACGACGAAAAAATGCCTTAAAAATGCCGTTGAGTAACCAGGAGCCACCTAACGCGATCGCCAGAATTAGGACGGCTGCCGTTGCGTGCCAATATAGGAGAAAACCCCCGATCATGATAAACAGCGGAATCGTAACCTGTCCTTGCGCCAAAAAGCTGCCAATTACCATTAAACTTGTCCAGAGCGGATTAGTATGCTCATTAAAAAATAACAAAATAGACTTTTCTACCGGCAATAACCACTTCCAGAACAAATAACGAGCCAAAAAGACCCCAATGGCCAGCACAATCGAGCTAATAACCAGTCCACCGATAAAGTAAGGGATAAAGCGGAAAAAAGATTGTATTAACCAGTCAAAACGAAGAGAAACCTCATCCATTACCACGGTTTAAAAATCTCCTGCTCAACGACATTACTACCAATTTAGTGAAGGCTCCAGGAATTAGGAATTGCCTTTTGGAAGAATTGTTAACGTGGATTGAGAATGTAGAACGGATTCAGGATCGATAACAAATCCATCCCGCTTCCATGCAACCCCTTTAAGCATGAATACGAATTGCCCCAATGCCCTATCTCAGGGATGCTTAGGCAAAATTTCTCTACCCCATGAGCGAAAATCAACATCTTCAATAAATAGTGATTGCGCTTGGTCATAGAGGTAATGAGCCAAATTAAGACGTATCCGCAGGGGTGTTGGCAAGATTCATCTCACCGTTAAGCCTTCGGTTCTAAACGGGAGTCCTCTTTTGCCTTTTGAGATAGGGCTAATCTTCTCGCTAATCTTAATTGCTGTAATTTGAGCATCGTAATACAAGTGGTTAGCCAGATAATGCTAATACCATAGCCAGCTAAGACATCACTGGGCCAATGAACGCCTAAATATAAACGGCTCAACCCAATCGTAGTAATAAATAGTGTCGTTAAACTATAAATCGTTAGTCTCAATTGAGGATATTTTTGCGCTAATAGATAGGCAAGGAATCCATAGAAGAATAAGGAGCCTAGCGCGTGGCCACTGGGAAAGCTAAAGGAGGTTTCTGTAATTAATTGTTTCCATAGGGCGGGACGCGATCGCTCAAACATGAGCTTTAAACCTAAATTTAAAATAGTGGCTCCTAAACAACCGATCACAAAAATTTTCGCTTCTAATTGGTTATTTTTCCACCACAATAATCCTAAACTTAAGATAGCAATCGGAATCATCACTTCTGGATTTCCGAATCGCGTGATGAATAGCATGAATTGATCCAGACCAGAATTTTCATAGGGATAAATTGTCAATAAAAAAGATTGGTCAAAATTAAACGTTTCGCGCTTCAAGACCCCTTTAACTAGCCAAAATAAGAAAATAAAAGCCAAAAAACAACTGATTAAACCCAGCGTTCCAACGATTGTGATCAGGGTATTTAATCGAGGATTAATATGCTTTAGCCAAAAATCGAGAAGTTTTCGCAGCATAGGCTATTGATTTCAAGAAGGGAGCAGAGCAATTCTGTAGCGACAGAAAATCAATCTTAACTTTCAATTTTCTTGGGGATAGCGTTCCCATAAATCTGTAATTTGGCGTAAACTTTGGTACTCTCCATTTCCTAAAATCAGGTGATCTAAGACAGGAATTTGCAGATATTCCGCTCCTTGCAGCAGTAATTCCGTTAATTGGATGTCTTCGGGACTAGGATCAAGACTACCGGAGGGATGATTATGGGCAACAATGAGTCGGGTGGCACCTTGTTTAATGACTTCTCGAAAAATTTCACGGGGATGAATTAAGGTTTCAGTTGCAGTACCGATGGTAATGACTTTAGTGGCGATTAACCGATTTTTGACATCTAACATGGCGATCGCGAAATGTTCTTGAGACTGCCACATTAATTCATGACCCAAGGCCGCGGCAACCGAGGCGGGGTTATCAAGAATCATACGTTCAAGGGGGCGCGATTGAAAAACCCGTTTCCCCAATTCCACTGCCGCGAGGATCGTCGTCGCTTTTGCTGGGCCAATGCCTGGAAAATTCATCAATTCTTGAGGATGAATATCCCGCAAGACTTCCAGGGGATCTCGTTTATGTTGCCCCAACTGCTGAAGAATATGTTGCCCCAAACCGACCGCCGAAAGTTTTCCTTTTCCCTGACCCGTTGCTAGGAGAATGGCTAAGAGTTCAGCGTTTGATAAATGTTTGGAGCCTAAACTCAATAATCGTTCTCTAGGACGCTCGGTGCTAGGTAAGTCGGCAATTCTGAGGCTATAGGTCATAATTGTCGCTCAATCTCAATTTGTATATCTTTGACTTGTTATACACTATTGCAGATGGTTTTACAATGAGATCGCGATCGCCGTCTATCCCTTTTCCTCGCTATCCTAACTATCAGGATTTTTTCTTAGATAGGACTTACGCATTGTTAAAAAGAACAAAATATGCAGTCATCAGGTTAAAAGAGAAGGAGTATAGCGTTCAAGAATAAATTGACGAATCACGGTAATAAATAACTGCCGCGAAATCGCATAGAGA
>JAYKGY010000022.1:0-80244 GCA_035285545.1 Snowella sp.
TAACTTTTTCATCTGTACACATTAATATCAGAAAAATTTCTTGCTCTTCTTGTATGATATTTTGTACACTAATTTGAGGCAATTTAAGAAGATTTTCGAGAAAGTACAACATAGTTCAGTCCTCATACAATGTATACCATTATACACTTCTCACTGCTAACCGCGGAGAACCCTCTTACTGTATAAACAACTGTTAAAAATATAAATCGCTGGTTGCGGCCAATTGCAATAAAACGCTCTTCTCCGTAATCAAGACGGCTATCAAGCATTTCATAAATGGGATAAAGAAAAATCTCAGTCGCCTCATCAAAGGTAATTTGATGTTTTTGCCAGTTGAGATCCGCTTTGTTACTATCCCATTCAAACTCCATTGTAAATGATTACCTATTTTACTTAATCTAAGCACTAAAATATTTCGCGATAGGATGATAGGTAATAATTGCCGTTGTGGATTGTTCAGGATAAATTTGTTCACTTTCATCCATATAGAGATTAATCCGGTCAGTTTGTAATAACTCCAACTGTTTATATTGATCCTGAATATTAGGACAAGCAGGATAGCCAAAACTATAACGAGAGCCTTGATAACGCTGTTGTAAAATATCCCGAATATTATCTGGCTCGCGATCGCCAAAACCGAGTTCATGACGGACTCTGGCGTGTGTCCATTCCGCAAGTGCCTCAGCCATTTGTACAGCCATCCCGTGATAGTAAAGATAATCCGTGTATTCATTGCCATCAAACAGCTTTTTGGCGTACTCTGTAGCCACTTCTCCCACCGTTACCGCTTGCATGGGGAAGACATCGGTAATACCCGATTCTTTGGGGGCGAAAAAGTCTGCAATACAGAGGCGACGACCGGATTTTTGACGCGGGAAGGTAAAGGTAACAACAGGCTCTAGATCCGCAGGAATTTGGCCATTATTATTTTTAACAGCTTCAGAATCATAAATGTGCAGTGAATTGCCTTCGGATTGGCAGGGGAAATAGCCATAAATTACCGTTGGATGTAAGAGATTATCCGCAATTACTTTAGCTTTCCACTCCGCAAGAATAGGATGCACTTTTTCCTGCAAAAATTGATCGTATTCTTCCCGTGATTGCTCTTTCGGTTTGCGGAATTGCCACTGCCCAACAAAGAGAGCTTGTAAATCTAAATAGGGAAAAATTTCCTCAATCGGAATTTCAGTTTGCGTCAGAATTTGGGTTCCCCAGAAAGGCGGAACAGGGCGGGGAATATCGACTTCAACGGCTTCTGAGCGACGAGTATCAATCACCTCTGGTTCAGTTGGTGCATCCGTCGCATCAATTAATTTTTCATCAGCAATACCAAAGTTTGTTTTTTGACCGTTATCTTCTTCAGTATCATTTTTGGATTCGGCAAATTCACCTAAAAAGCCTGTAATATCATCCCATGAGTTTTGAGATTTCGCAGGCATTAATTTATCCATAAAATGCAAGTCAGAAAAGGCATCTTTTCCATAAATCACTTGACCTTTATAGGTATTCTGACAATCCTGATGAACAAATTTAGGGGTTAAAGCCGCACCACCTAGAATGACTGGAACCGTAATGCCTTGTTCATTAAAAACCTCTAAATTTTCCTTCATGAAAGCGGTGGATTTGACTAACAAACCACTCATGGCAATACAGTCAGGTTTATGTTCTTTGTAGGCTTCAATAATATTTTCGACAGGTTGTTTAATGCCTAAATTAATAACTTTGTAACCGTTATTAGAAAGAATGATATCAACTAAGTTTTTACCAATATCGTGAACATCACCTTTAACCGTTGCGATCACAAAGGTTCCCTTGGCATTTCCATCACTTTCAGATTTTTCCATAAACGGTTCGAGGTAAGCCACCGCTGCTTTCATGGTCTGGGCAGACTGTAAAACGAAGGGTAATTGCATTTGACCAGAGCCAAATAATTCGCCCACCACTTTCATGCCATCGAGGAGGAAAACATTAATAATTTCTAAGGGAGGGTACTGTTGCAAGGCTTCGGCTAAGGCTTCTTCTAGTCCCAATCGTTCCCCATCAATAATGTGTTGGGTGAGGCGTTTTTCTACGGGTAAATCGGCATCGGCTGACTTATCCCGTTTGGTGGTTTTGCCTTCAAATAGCGTAGTGAGTTTAGTCAGGGGATCGTAGGTGCAAACCTCTCCTTCAAACTGACGATTATCAAAGATCAAATCACGACAAACTTGCTGATGTTCGGGATCAATTTTCGCTAGGGGTAGAATTTTATTGGCACTCACGATCGCCGCATCCATCCCGACCACCATACATTCATGGAGAAAGATGGAATTTAAGACCTGACGAGCCGCAGGATTTAAACCAAAGGAAACATTGGAAACCCCTAATAAAATATGACAACCTGGCAATTCTTCCCGAATACGACGAATCGCTTCTACCGTTGCTTTGCCGTTTTCACGATCTTCTTCAATCCCTGTG
Organism: Snowella sp.; assembly: GCA_035285545.1. GTDB lineage: Bacteria > Cyanobacteriota > Cyanobacteriia > Cyanobacteriales > Microcystaceae > Snowella. The sequence goes on from JAYKGY010000022.1 coordinate 2,458, forward strand.
GAAATGGGAAGGGCTAAGGGATCAAAAAAGATCTCATGGGCAGGAATCCCATAGGCGATCGCGGCATCATAGGCCCGTTTAGCAATGGCAAATTTCTTATCGGCGGTACGACCCATCCCTTCTTCATCAATGGTTCCAACGACGATCCCTGCTCCGTACTGCTTAGCCAAATCAAGAACTTTATAGAACCGTTCCTCTCCGTCTTCGTAGTTGGTAGAGTTGAGGATACATTTACCCCCCGCAACCTTTAGCCCCGCTTCCATCTTTTGCCACTCGGTCGAGTCCAGCATCAACGGCAGCGTAACGTTATTCACTAAACGGGAAGCCAGTTCGTGCATATCCCGTTCCCCATCGCGTCCGACGTAATCCACATTGACATCAAGAACATGCGCGCCTTCTTTGACCTGGGCTTTGGCCATTGATACCAAACTATCCCAGTCTTCCGCATTGAGCAGATCACGACATTTTTTGGAACCACTGGCATTCAGGCGTTCACCGACAATCAGAAAAGAGTTGTCTTGAATATAGGACTGGGTTGTGTAAATTGACGCTGCTGAAGGTTCGTACTGGGGTTTGCGTTCTTTTGGCGTTAAGTCTTTGGCAATGTCAGCTAGGGCTTTAATGTGATCGGGACGAGTTCCACAACACCCCCCAATAATTTGTACTCCTAAGTCTTCAATGAAGTGCATTAACGCCATCTGCAATTCCACAGGTGTTAGGCGATAAAAAGCTTGCCCGCCCACGTTTTCGGGTAAACCTGCGTTGGGAATACAGGAAACGATGAAAGGGGAATGTTCCGACAAATATTTAATATGTTCCTTCATTTTGTCGGGGCCTGTGGCGCAATTTAACCCCAAAATATCAATTTTATAGGGTTCTAAAATCGCTAAAGCCGCGCCAATTTCTGTTCCCACCAGCATCGTTCCCATGACTTCCATCGTCACCGAAACCATAATCGGTAAGCGATCGCCTTTTTGCTCAAAGACTTCCTCAATGGCATTTAAGGCCGCTTTAATTTGTAAAACGTCCTGACAGGTTTCCACTAACAGGAGATCAACCCCACCGTCATATAAGCCTTGCACCTGCTCAACATAGGCATTTTTCAACGTATCGTAGTCAATATGGCCTAACGTGGGTAATTTTGTCCCTGGCCCCATTGAACCTGCCACAAATCGGGGCTTTTCGGGGGTAGAAAACTCCTGAGCAATACTTTTTGCTAATTCTGCTGCGGTTTTGTTGAGATAGTACGCCTTATCCCCTAAATCGTATTCTGCCAAAACAATCGAGGTTCCCCCAAAGGTATCCGTTTCAACCACATCGGCCCCCGCTTCAAAAAATCCCCGATGAACAGTCGCAACGGCTTCGGGTTTGGTATGGACTAAATATTCATTACACCCTTCGTATTCGGGGCCCCCAAAGTCTGCGGCGGTCAAGTTTTGAACTTGCAAATTGGTTCCCATCGCACCATCAAATACCAAAACAGGGCGATTGGGGCTATTTAGGCGATCCAGAAAGGTACTTTTCATGACAAACAAGGGTAGACAGGTTAAGGGTAATTATAAAGGATGTTCTAGGAATGATGATACGGGGACGAAGCCAGTGACTGAGGAAATACCAAAGGACACCACCAAAATTAAGATTTTTGATCAATAGCTTCGATAACAAATCGCGTACTATTTTAGGATGAGTCATGCGTGAACTATTGTTATCCTAAATTCATTATCTATGCAATTAACTCCCCAAGAAAAAGATAAACTGTTGATCTTTACGGCAGCACTCCTCGCAGAACGTCGTAAAGAACGAGGGTTAAAGTTGAATTACCCTGAAGCGATCGCCTATATTTCTGCTGCAATTCTAGAAGGCGCGAGGGAAGGCCGGACGGTAGCAGATTTGATGAACTATGGGGCAACTTTGTTAACTCGCAACGATGTGATGGAGGGGATTGCGGAAATGATCCATGATGTTCAGGTAGAAGCCACTTTTCCTGATGGGACAAAATTAGTCACTGTCCACGATCCCATTCGCTAAACTAAGATTTTTACTGGTTACTCACTCTTAACTAATCCCTATCAACTATTCACTTAACTTATGATTCCTGGCGAAATTATTCCTCAATCGGGTGATATTGAACTCAATGCCGGCCGAGAAACTCAACGGATTACGGTTTCCAATAGCGGCGATCGCCCCATCCAAGTCGGTTCCCATTTTCATTTTTATGAAGTTAACCCCGCACTGCAATTTGATCGAGAAGTCGCAAGAGGAATGCGTTTAAATATTCCCGCAGGAACGGCCGTTCGTTTTGAGCCTGGCGATGAAAAAACAGTTGAATTAGTCAATTTTGCGGGGAGCCGAGAAATTTATGGGTTTAATAATTTAGTGGATGGCAAGCTAGATAAAAAGAAAAAGGATAAAAAAACGAAAAGTTAGTCAATAAATTATGAATCTGTTAATTGTTTAAACCTTACCCAAGTCAAGATCTTAAGAAACTTTCTACAGAGCTTTTAGTAAAACTTTCATGGGATTAAAAGGCATGATAACTGAGCTATTTTTGATTAAATAAAATTTGCCCTAATCGCAATTTAGGGATTGTTAAGATGCCAGAAAAAAAGAAAATCAAAGCTATCGGAGCCAATCTTCTTTTAAGTTTAGGGAGTGTTTGTTTTGCTCTAGGCATTGCCGAAATTGGGTTACAAATCGCCGGAGTTTCCTATCCCAGTTTTTATCAAGTTGATCCCCACCGTGGCCATGCCTTGATTCCTAATTATTCGGCTTGGTGGATTAATGAAGGTAAGGGATATGTGGCGATTAATCGCGATGGTTTACGAGATGGAGAACATTCTGTTGCTAAACCGGAAAATACCTTTCGCATTGCAATTTTAGGGGATTCATTTTCTGAAGCCATTCAAGTTAATGCAGACGAGACTTTTTGGTCAGCGATAGAAAAACAATTACCCACCTGCGCCGCACTACAAGGTAAACAAGTAGAAGTGATTAATTTTGGTGTGGGAGATTACGGAACTGCCCAAGAGTTAATGACCCTAAAACATCATGTTTGGAAATATCAACCGGATTTAGTCTTATTAGAAATTTTTACTGGCAACGATATTGTGAATAATTCTCAAGCCCTAAGTCCCAGCGATCGCTTTAGTCCCTTTTTAAAAAAGCAAGGGGATCAGTTTGTGATGGATTTATCGTTTAAGGACACCGAAACCTATCGCCGCCGAGATAGTTTTGCTCGCAGATTTGTTTTTAATTTAATTAATCATTCTCGTGTGTTGCAAGTCATCAATGAAGCTAAAAGGGTGATAGGGACTCGTCAGACAATGGGGCAAAGGCAAACGGGTCAAGCTAAGCCGGATGATCTGATTCCTGCCTTAGATTTTGATGTCAATTTATACCAAGAACCGACTAACAAGGACTGGCAAGAAGCGTGGGAAGTAACGGAAGAATTAGTAAAACAGATCAATAACGAAGTGAAAACGAAAGGAGCTAATTTTGTCGCCCTTACCATTAGTAATCCGCCTCAAGTTTATCCTGATCTCCAAGTTCGAGAACGCCTCAAAGAATTAGGGGCAAAAAATTTATTCTATCCCGATCAACGAATTCAACAATTAGGGCAAGTAAACGGATTTACGGTTTTTAATTTAGCTCCTGAAATGCAAACCTATGCTGATCAAAATCAAGTGCATTTACATGGTTTTGAGAATACTCGTTTAGGGGTTGGCCACTGGAATCGGAAAGGTCATGCAGTAGCAGGAAAGTTAATCACTGATAAGTTATGTCAGAAATTCAATCAATTTAATCAATAATCAATTCCCTTGATCGCATCACCTTCAGTCGTAGAAAATAGCGGCTCTTTTTCAAGCATTGGCTGTAACCCATTATCGGTATTTCACTTTAACGAAAATCGCTTTGATACTGGATTCATTTTATTTAAATAAAACATAAAGCATCATCATTATTCGGGCAGAATTGTTGAGCAACGGGATTATTCCGTAGATAAATTTTGCTCAATTTTGGCATTTCGTACAGGGGAGCAACATTTCTAATATTATTATTTGTTAGGGTTAACGTAGTCACGTTTTTCAGAGAACTTAAAGCCGTTAAGTTAGTAATCTGATTGCGTTCTAAATTCAATTGAACGAGATTGTTTAAAGGGCTTAAGGGCGTTAAATCGGAAATTTGATTGTTAGCCAGATTGAGGTCAGTTAAATTGGTTAATGTGCTAATCGGTCGTAAATCAGAAATTTGATTACGGCCTAAGTAAAGTAAGGTTAAATTATTCAGGGAACTCAGGGGGGTTAGATCCTTAATTCGATTATTAAAAGCAAAGAGTCGGGTTAATTGAGTTAGATTACTGAGGGGCTTTAAATCAGTAATTTGATTATTGCCGACAATTAGTTGATTGAGATTGGTAAGGGAACTTAAGGGGGTTAAATCTTTAATTTGATTGTTATATAGATTGAGTTGTCTGAGATTGGTTAAAGAAGCTAAAGGTGTTAAGTCACTAATATTTTGATTGCTGAGGTTGAGGGCAAAGGTTCGGGCAAGTTGGGAGCTGGCTTGCTGACAATCTTGGGTCTCTAGGTCGCTGAGAATTTGGTCAACGGTATTGCGGGCGGCAGGGGATAGGGTATTTTTTGTAGAACACCAATCTAAAAAAGTTTTGTTGGTCGGAGCCGCTTGGGAAGCGGTAAGCGTCGTTAATCCCAATATCGCGCTTAAAACGAGACTAGAACCGAGTTTGCAGTGATTCAGTAACATTCGTTCAATCATTTGAGGGTAGCCATTGGTGTCGAAGGAATTATATCAGTCTGCTGAAGCTTTCCGATCAAATCCGTCCCTACTGGCAAAATGTCATTAGCTTTTTGAGCCTCATGAGTACGTTTCTATTCTATTAAAATTCGGTTACGGTTCTATTTATTATGTTTCGCTGTCAGCGTCTAAAGCTCTTCTGATTAAAATGACTGTACTCGGAACTTGACTGGCAATTCTAGCCGGAATATTTCCGTGAATCACATTTTGCAATAATCCTTCGCGGCTTGCGCCTAACAGAATGGCATTACATCGTTGGCTATCCGCTAAATTAATAATGGCATCGGAAACCGATCGCGAACATAGGGGAATGGGCGTAATATTGTGGGATATTTTATTTCCTAATAATTTAGCAGCTTGAACTAAGTCGGTATAATCGTCTAATTGTTTATTGTGTAAATAGACTTTTGATAAGAGTAATTCAGGGGAATTGTTGGGGGGATAAAGCGATAACATTCCGGGTAAAAATTCCAGCGATCGCTGAATATTGGGGCCTCCTGCCATGGGAATTAACCAAGTGGCTTTTTGTTGTAATCCTTTGGGAAATGCGGTTGGGCTAGATCCTAACTTGACTAATAGGAGATCACAGGGCGCTTGTTCAATCATCCGATCCACCACACTGCCAAAAATTGCTCCTTGACTACTGGTGTTTCCTTTCCAGCCCATGATTAGCAAATTAATTTGACGTTCTCGGATGGTTTCCAAAAGGGTTTCGGCAATATTATGGGCTAAGAGAATTTGAGTATGCACCGATACCTGACGATGGCGACCTAAGCGTTCCATGCGTTGCATTAACTTTCGGCTATCGAGGTTGGGTAGGGGAAATTCAGAAGGATGACGATGTTTGGGAGTGCTTAAGACCTGTAAACAGTCAATTTCGTATTGTTTATCCGCCGCGATCGCTGCTGCAATTTGAAACAACGCTGAGGCCGTGTAGGGATTAACCAACGGCAGTAAAATTCGACCTTCCCCGATAGCCGGCGCACGAGTTTGATAGGCCACATAGGAAGGACTGGGTTTAATGCTCAATCCTCCACCTAATTGGGTCGCTTCCTCGCGAATAATATCGGTACGGGTAATAATCCCCACTAATTTTGTATTTTGTACAACGGGTAAACGGGAAAGTTGATACCGATTCAACAGATACAACACATCACTCAAGGGTGCATTCGGATTTACGGTCACCGGATTGGGAGTCATGATGTCCCGCAGTGGGGTTTTGTCGGAACGCTGGGTAGCATTGGCTAAATCGGTTTGGGTAAAAACGCCGACTAATTTACCGTCTTCAACGACCGGAAAACCACGATGATGGGAGCGAGACATAATCGGCAACACATCTGCAAGGGTGAGGTGGCTGGGTAAACTCTCAACCTGGGTTTGCATGACCTGAGAAGCGTGGAGGGTGAGTAGAAAGTTGCGATCAGGATTTTCTTCGGTGAGGCTAATGCCCTTGGCTTCTAATAAATGTTCGTACAGCGATCGCTTAAAAATACTTTCAGCCACAATATAGGAAATCGCACAGGACACCATCAACGGCAAAATAATATTGAAATTTCCGGTTAGCTCAAACACAATGATGATCGCCGTCACCGGAACTCGCACAACGCCGGTAAAAAAAGCTCCCATCCCTGCTAGGGCAAAGGGGGCCGTAGATTGGGTCAGAGACAGTAAATTGCCAGCCTCCCCTACGAGGTAACCCAACGCTGCCCCCATAACTAAGGCAGGAGCAAACAATCCCCCAGGGGCATCGGAACTATAGGCCAACATTGTTAGGAAAAAATGGGCAAAAAAAGCCAGCACAATACTTTGCCAACTCAGTTCTCCCATCATCACGAAATCTTTTAAACCCGCATTATCTCGAAAAAAGACGGGCATTAAAGCAATAAAACCACCTGAAATTAAGCCTGACAGCCCAAAACGCCAGGGCATCGAGAAATTTAAACGACGATGGATCGTTTGCCCAAACAAGACCCCTCGATTAAATAACGCGCCTAATGTGCCGGCTAACGCCCCTAAAAATAGATAGAGGGGAATTTCCATTAAAGAAAACTGGATAGCTAGTAATTCGGCCGTTTTATGGGAAAAATTGAGATCGGTCGTTTGAAAAAACAGGGAAATCACCGCCCCGACAAAGGAGGCAACGATCGCCGTTTCCAAGGTCAAGCCCGACACATCCCGCATCAATTCTTCAACAACAAACAAAACCCCAGCGATGGGGGTCGTAAAACCGGCGGCGAGTCCTGCGGCGGCTCCTGCGGCAATCATCTGGCGGCGATGTTCAGGGGAGGTCGGTAACCATTTGCTTAATTGGGCGGCCAGAGCGGCTCCAATATGCACTGTCGGGGCCCGACGACCCAGGGTTAATCCGCCTCCTAAAATTAACACCGTTCCCACTAATTTTGCGATCGCGACTCGCCAGGATAAATCAATGGGATAGCGTGCTAAGGCCGCTTTGACCTGGGGAATTCCCCCGCCCGCCGCCGCCGGAGAAAAGCGTTCAATAATCCAACCGGCTAACCATCCAAAACTTAAACCCGCTAAGGGCAAAACCCAATGGGCCCCATAGTGATTGGCCGTTTGTAACCGCCAAGTACCTAACCAACCTACCCCTTCTTTGATGATCAAGGCCGCGATCGCGGAAAAGACCCCAATAATGCAGGCTTCTAAGAGGGCATAACGGCTGTCAATGGAATTACGTCCAAAATGACGGGATTTAAACCATGCATAGAGTTGTTTAGGAGATAGACTAAAGGACATTACAATAAAGGTTGGATAAATTGAACTGGATTTCTAAATCAATTACTCAAATACCTTACGGGATAACACAATAAATCAAATGAAACGCTGGATGTTACTGTTTTCGATCATGGGCCTAGTCAACCTAATCCCCCCCGTTCAGGCCGCTGAAAGAGTTGTTGTTAAGTATAGTGTTTTCCAAGAATCTTTGGCAGTTTCGGAATTAAGCAACCTCAGCCGAACAGGAGAAGTTTCCCCGACCCTACAAACCTATTTAGAAATGGCGAATAAAAAGCCCGAAGAGGTGCGCGATATTTTAAACTATGCCATTTCCGTCAATCCTGACCAGCTAAATCAAATGCTGAATAGTTTTGTGGGCAAATACATTCTGAATAAAGCCGGAGAAGTGATTCAAAACCCGATCAGCCAAGCAAATAATAACGCGCTACGGGATGCCCTTGTTATTTCTGCCAATACGGAAAACGATATTCGTCTGATCGAAGTGTTGGAAAATTATCCGAGTCCAGAAGTTCAAATCAACGGCGATCGCCTGATGGAACTCTACCAACAATTTAAATCCGTCGCGGGGAACATTCCCAACCTACCGTTCTAAAGTGGGTAAAATTCTTAAGAAAATTTACATTTTGTAATTTTTCGTCGTTGTTTAGATAAGCTGACGTAATGATACAAATCTTTATTAAACCTCCCCAATACTATAAACTAGCCAAAGTGGATTAGTCTTTTGAGTATTACGGAGTATATCATTGCAATGCAGGCGACCCAGACGCTGCCAACTGTCCCAAAGGAATTTTTGAAACCTGACGGGGGTTTTAATCCGAATGTTTTAATGTTTTTGACGGCGTTATTCTTAATCGCTTGCTCAATTTTGGGATATTGGCAATGGGGCTGGCCCGATTGGATTTGTTTTTGCGCCAGTGTATTAGCATTACATCTGTCAGGCACCGTCATCCATGATGCGTCCCATAATGCCGCCCACAGTAATCGTATTTTGAATGCTGTGATGGGTCACGGCAGTGCGTTAATGTTGGGGTTTGCCTTTCCAGTTTTTACCAGAGTTCATCTCCAACACCATGCCCATGTCAATGATCCCGAAAATGATCCCGATCATTTTGTGTCAACGGGTGGCCCCTTGCTCTTAATTGCGGCTCGTTTTTTTTATCACGAAATTTACTTTTTCCAACGCAAACTCTGGCGTAAATATGAGTTATTAGAATGGTTTTTAAGCCGCCTTTTTCTTTTAACTATCGTATTTTTAGGCATCCACTTTGGTTTTATTGGTTTTGTGATGAATTTTTGGTTTGTGCCTGCCCTAGTGGTCGGAGTCGCATTGGGTTTATTTTTTGATTATTTACCCCACCGGCCTTTCCAAGAACGGAATCGTTGGAAAAATGCGAGGGTATATCCTAGTCCCATTTTAAATTTGATGATTTTTGGGCAAAACTATCACCTGATTCATCATTTATGGCCCTCGATTCCCTGGTATCAATATCAGCCTGCTTATCGTGCGACGAAGCCCTTATTAGACCATAAAGGCTGCGATCAATCCCTGGGATTATTAGAAGGTAAAAATTTCTGGAGTTTTCTCTATGATGTGTTTCTCGGTATTCGCTTCCATTCTTCCCATTCTGCTAAAAAAGTGAAGCCAGAATCCGATCCGTCTTAGGGCTTATCAAAAATTTTTATTTCTAGCTAATTGAAGCATCAACAAATTGAATAATAGATAACAGCAATTGCCCTAATTAATCGCTTTTAGAATAGCCGCGATCGCTGAAGAGATTACCGCTAGTTAAATTACAAATCATCTCATAGTTAATCAACTCTACGATTTCCCACTTTAAATCAAACACTTAAAGACTAGGGTGAGGGGAAAGCGAGGCTAACTTAAGCCCAGGAGTAGATTATGAATAGCGGTCAATGCAACTTTCAAGATAGTCAACACCCATTTAATCTTGGCGATACAGTCGAAGGAATTATGACCCCAGGCACCGAAATTCCCCAAGCCCCCGATCACCCTGACCCCCTTGGTACGACAACCCAATACCTTTCCTTTAAAGCCGTTATTGTCAGAAATGATAGCGAAATTGTTTTTCGTGTGACTGAAGTTGATGATTCCGATGATCACCAAATTGAACAGGTCAGAGAGCGGGGGATGCAAGTCATTGAAGTGGGGCAAATCTTCTCAATTTATGAGTTAACGGGTTGGGATATTCATGTTATTGAAAAAACTCAGCCAGACAATCAACTATCTGCTGTTAAGATTGCCTGCTAACCTTTCATCCTAAAGAGGAGCCAGGAAAGTTTTTTCTCGAATAATACCAAGCAATTCTTTTAGATAAAATTTCTTCCTTAAATTAAGAAATGGTGGGTGAGAGCTAAGTTAATTTTGTAAAAACTTCGTTAAATCTTCTAATTTTTCCCACGCTAAACCGCTATTTAAAATATCTTTCGCCATTATAATACCTTGTCGATGATCGCCCCAAGCAACCGCTTCACCGACTTGTAACGCCAAAGACGCATTCAGGGCAACGGCTTCAACCTGGGCTAATGTCCCCTTGCCTTGTAGAACTGCGGTAAGAATTTCCACATTTTCTGCCACTTCTCCCCCTTTTAACTCAGTAAGAGGAGCAGGGGTTAAGCCTAATTCTGTGGGGGTTAAAGTGCTTAGTGTAACCTGTTGATCCTGCAACACAGCAATATCCGTAATATCTCCCAAACCAGCTTCATCTAAGCGTTCTCGACCATACACGATAATCGCTTTAGATTTATCTAAAATTTGTAAAGCTTCCGCGATCGCCGTTAAAAACTTGGCATCGTAAACTCCAATAACTTGGCCGGTGGGTTGCAAAGGATTCACCAAAGGCCCTAATAGATTAAAAACAGTTCTAACACTTAAAGTTTTTCGTAATGCAGCGACACTTTTTAACGCAGGATGCCAGCCAGGGGCAAATAGAAAGGTAATTCCCACTTCTTCAACTGCCGCTTCGACTTTCTCGATGGGAGCCGTTAAGTTAACGCCCAAGGCTTCTAGAACATCCGCAGACCCCACCTTACTAGAGGCAGACCGATTCCCATGTTTTGCCACTTTTACTCCCGCAGCAGCCACCACAAAAGCAACGGCAGTAGAAATATTGAAAGTTGATGAGCCATCCCCTCCTGTCCCGCAGGTATCAACTAGGGGAACAGCATGATTAATCGTTTTTTGCTGGAGAGATTGCGCTTGTAACACCTGAGCCATCCCTGCTAACTCTTCGGCAGATACCCCTTTCGCTTGGATTGCCGCTAAAATTGCCCCAGAAAGGACAGGGGGAATAGCTTCTTGGAGCCAACCTTGCATTAATTGGGAAGCTTGGGTTTGGGATAAAGAATGGCGATCCAATAGTTGCTGTAACAGTTCGGGCCAGTGGGGGAATTGTGCGTCCTTCACGATGTCGTTACTCATTAAAATCCTGCTTATTGATGATAAGGCTATTTCATCCCCAAACTGGCGATCGCGAGGTCAACATTTTGGCGAACCGACTGAGCAGATAGATGTAACGCCGCTTTTTCGGAGTCTGTTAATTGGACTTCTAAAATGCTTTCGACCCCTTGGCACCCTAAACGACAGGGAACCCCGATAAAAATATCTTTTAGACCATATTCGCCTTGGAGATAGGCAGCAGCAGGTAACAGGCGAGACTGATTGCGTAAAATGGCTTCAATCATCACACAAGCTGAAGATGCAGGGGCGTAATAGGCTCCTCCTGTTTGCAGAAGTTTGACAATTTCGGCTCCCCCGTTACGAGTCCGCTCAACCAATTGGTCAATGGTGGCGGAGTCTAACAATTCCGTGATGGGAACCCCTCTAACGGTACAGTAGCGGGGCAACGGTAACATTAAATCGCCATGTCCCCCTAATACTAGAGTGCTGATATCAGCAGGCGAAACCCCTAACTGCATAGCAATAAACAATTGCAAACGGGACGCATCCAGAACCCCTGCCATGCCCATGACTCGTTGAGGCGATAGGCCGGTAACTTGCCAAGTTAAATAGGTCATTACATCTAGGGGATTGGTGATAACAATAAAAGTGGCATTAGGAGAGTATTTTAAGGTATTTTGGGCAGCTTCGACGACAATTTTGGCGTTAATCGCTAATAAATCATCCCGACTCATCCCCGGTTTCCGGGCCAGTCCTGCGGTAATGACGACAATGTTCGATCCGGCGGTTTCTTCGTAGTTATTCGTCCCGACAATTTGGCTATTGTGGAGTTCAATTCCCTGGGCGGCCATTAAATCTAGGGCAATTCCCTGGGGTAAGCCGGACACAATATCGAGCAAAACCACATTGGCAATATCTTTTTCCACAATTCGCTGGGCTAAGGTTCGCCCCACATTACCAGCTCCGATGATGGAAACTTGACAGGATTGACAGGCGATCGCGGGAGGAGTAAGAGCATTCATCACTAATCAACCACTTGTAACTGATCCAAACGTAACCAAACCGCCGGCGTGGGAACATGGAAGCGGAGTAAGGCGTATTCATCTTTGATGTCCATCACTTCCCCTTTACTGTCGAATAAATAACTGGGAAAACGGCGATCGCTGGCTTGGGATTCCAAACTCGTATCCAATTTTTCACGGACGACCGTAACAAAGGAACCTTTTTTAATACTTGCTGCTGCCATAACTTACGCTGATTTAATTTTTGAATGATTCTCAATTAATTGTGGCATAGAGTAAAAATTTTGTAATTCTTATTTTTTGTGGCTCTTTTCCTGACTCATTCCCCACGTTTTCCCCAGATTTCTAAACTACTGAGTAGGTTTTTCCCCAGGCAATCCCCAGTTTTCCCCAGTACAAAATGGAGTAATTTGAGTTTATCTCTAGGGATGGGGTCGCGCTTAGCCGGTTAGACCCTAGTGGTAGTAGCCTCCTATTTTTTCCGATTTAGGATTGGGGAATCTTTGGCGCAAGGCCGTTTTCCTGAATAAATACTGAGTTAATGTTAACTTGTGTAACAAAAAAGAGGCTCAAAGCCTTATTTTCTCGTAAACATAAAATTTTTCTATGGACTACCGTAACATTTCGTAGCATTGACAAGCGACCTAACTTCCCGCTAAAAATAATGGGCACACCTTACACACCGGATCGCTCAATGGTTAACTTGGCAAGGAAAAAAGAAGCGAGAAGGATGGTTTTGTCTTGAACGAGGTTTCTATGACTACTTCAGTTAGTATTTTTGCCGAAATACCAGAAGATTTACACGAAAGCTTAACAAAATATTTGGAAAGTCATCCCAACTGGGATTTAGACCGAGTATTTGCTGCCTCACTGTCCCTATTTTTGTTACAAAATGAAGGAAGCTATGGAGGGCAAAATTCTAGAAATTATCGTGCCTGCTCGCGAGTTTATCTAGAAACCCTATTCCAAAGACCCGATTAATTTTATTCCTGCCGTTTTAATGGATGTCCGCAGAAATTGTTAAAAATTTAATTATTCCGCGATTAATTGTGGGGTTAGGCAATCCTGAAGCCAAATACAACAAGACCCGCCATAATATTGGTTTTGAAGTGGTTGACGCGATCGCCGATGCCTGGCAATTTAACCTACAGGAAAACAAACGCTTTCAGGGATTCTTTACTGAAGGCAGCGTTTTAGGTCACAAAGTGGGCTTACTCAAACCCACAACCTATATGAATCGCTCCGGTCAAGCGGTTCGCGCTGTGATGGATTGGTATAAGTTGACCCCTGACTCTTTGCTCGTCATTTACGATGACATGGACTTGGAACTGGGACGGCTACGATTGCGGCTCTCTGGTTCAGCGGGTGGTCACAATGGCATGAAATCAATTATTAGCCATTTAAATAGCCAAAACTTTCCCCGTCTCCGCTTAGGGATTGGACGCTCTAAAGGAGATACAGAAACCGTTTCCCATGTTTTAGGCAAATTCTCACCAGAAGAAAATCCCATTGTCGAAAAAAGCCTCAGCCTAGCCGTTGACTCTGTAGAAATGGCCCTCAAAAGCGGGGTTGAAAAAGCCATGAGTTTATTCAATGGCCGCACCGTCAACAGTTAGGTTAAAATAGAGGATTGTCATGTTACATAACCCGTTAATAGATTTCGTTGGAGGGGTCATTTGGAGACAAAATTTATTCTTAAGGTACTTTGGTTAGATCAAAATGTGGCGATCGCCGTCGATCAGATCGTCGGAAAAGGAACTAGTCCTTTAACGGCTTATTTCTTCTGGCCGAGAAATGATGCTTGGCAGCAACTCAAAGATGAATTAGAAGCTAAACACTGGATTTCCGAGAATGATCGCATTGATATTCTCAACCAGGCAACCGAAGTTATTAACTATTGGCAAGACCTGAAAAATCAAAATAAACTGGTTCCAATGGCAGAAGCCCAAAGCAAATTTCAAGACGTTGTTTTTAGTGGCAGCAATTAAAAAGCTTTATTTTGATCATCGTAATTATATTAAGCAATTAAGGGCAGGAAAAGATTCTGTCCTTTTTTATAATAAATTTTTAGTAAATTGATTAAAACTTGTAACTTTGTTTCCATAATCATTGCTAACTCAAAGGATTTAACCGTGTTCATTGGTGTCAACTTAAAGCAATGGATACTATTATGTCCTTAGCCATAGAAGCTGATTTTACTTTTAATTAAGTTGACTTACTTAATCAAGTTTTTGAAAAAAATATTAACATTCATTCTTTAGTAGCCTTAAACCGAATATGATTGGTTGATTATCGAAACTGAATACTAATGGGGGGTAATGCATACGATGAACACCGCAGTAATGCTTGATATTGGCATCGGATTAGTTATTGTCTATATTGCTGGTGCGCTATTAGTCTCAGGTATTCAAGAACTACTTGCCTCTCTTTTAAGATGGCGGGCTAAGGACTTAAAAGAAGCTATCTTGCAAATGATGTTAAATTATAATGCGACCAATTCAGATGACCCTGAGCAAATAGACGACTTAAAGAAAGCTCAAGAACTGAGACAAGCAATTTATAATAATGCCTTAGTCCAGAGCTTGAATCATACGTCAGTGACCTTTTTAGTACAAAAAAGTCATAAAGATGGAACCAGCTTACAAGATAAATATAAAAAGCTTTTTGCCCATGCCGACCCTAGTTATCTTCCCTCCACAACCTTCGCTACCGTTTTAATTCAGCAGTTACAAGGGGATCTCGCAAGGATGCTAACCGATCCAGAAAAATCGAAAACTTCCGATTCTATTTATGCCATTCAATCCTCGATTAAAAATTCTGATAAAATCCCTAATTCTCTTAAAGAAACCCTAATTTCTTTGACCGATAGAATTGCTTTAAAAACGGATCAAGCTGATAATAAATTACTATTATTTCAACAAGAAATCGAAGCCTGGTTTGATCGATCAATGCAAAGGGCTTCGGGAGTTTATAAACGAAATACTCAACTTTTGTGTTTTAGTTTAGGTTTTTTAGTCACGATTTTATTTAATTTAGATTCTATTTATATTGCAGAAAGACTGTCCTACGATACGGCAATGCGGACAACCTTAGCGGGGGGAGCCGAAACCATTATTCAAAATTCACAGCAATCTAATGGAAATTCTGCTAATACCGCGACTCCAAGCTTAAATCAGGAAAAATTAGCCGCGAATATCAATGCCATTGTGGGTAATACGCCGATGATTGCTCCGATCACAGAAAATGCAGGTAATTTAGTTGATTGTCCTAATAACAATTTAAATTGCCCGATTTATGCAGGTTCTCCCAATTTCGGAAAGTCCTTATCGGCTTTATTAGGATGGCTCATTACAGCGATGGCAATTTATATGGGAGCACCTTTCTGGTTTGACGTGCTGGGTAAATTTGTCAATGTTCGTTCGACGGGGGGCAAGTCCAAGTAAATGAAGAAAGTTAGATTTAATGAGGATTTTTATGAAATAATTGATATTAAGCTCTTCTAAACCCATAGATTTAAGTATTTATACTTGTTTTGTCTCGGATTCCGTTGGTGATGTTTCTCAGTGAGTTTTTATTAACGAAGAATGTTAATCCATGTCTTAGATTCCGAGTCTGATGCCCAATCCCTGGGAACGACAGTGGTATAATTGGAAGGGTTAAAATTTGTAACATTTCTTAACCTTGTCTGTCGTCGATATGCGATGTTTAACTTCTCTCTCTGGGAGAATGAAAAAATTTAATCGGTGTTGGCCCTCGTTTAATTGGTTTCTACGTGCTTGTGAGTAGCGTGAAACAACTATCAGAAAACTCTTGACTCTTTTATGGTTTCTTCCTTACAGCAACAGCGAGCGATTATCACAGGGGCCAGTAGTGGTATTGGCAAAGCAACTGCTCTCAAGTTTGCGGAAGCTGGCTGTAATCTGGTTCTAGTCGCCCGTTCTTCTGAGAAATTAACGTTGGTTGCGGAGGAAGTGTCTGCTTTTGGGGTAGAAGCCAAAATTTATCCCCTTGACTTATCGCAAGTTGCGGAGGTTCAGTCGCGTTTTGAGGCGATCGCCCAAGACTCTGGCCCCATCGATTTTTTAATCAATAATGCGGGCATGGGATATACCAATCTACTCAGGGATACGTCGATTACGGATTGGCAACAGGTGTTAGACCTCAATTTAACCAGCATTTTTCAAGCGACGATGGGGGTGTTACCTTCGATGCGTGATCGCAAACAAGGAACTATCATTCATATCGCCTCTATTGCTGCAAACATCGCTTTTCCTAACTGGGGAGCCTATTGTGTGAGCAAGGCCGCGCTTGTCACCTTTGCTAAAGTCT
The DNA here is from genome assembly GCA_035285545.1 of Snowella sp. Lineage (GTDB taxonomy): Bacteria > Cyanobacteriota > Cyanobacteriia > Cyanobacteriales > Microcystaceae > Snowella. Next base: position 18,799 of record JAYKGY010000022.1, read on the forward strand.
TAGCGATCGAGGAAAGAGAAAACGGGATTCGGGTGATGACCATTTCCCCTGGATCGGTTAATACGCCTATTTGGGACACGGACACTGTTCAAGCAGACTTTGACCGTGCCTTAATGTTGACCCCAGACATTGTTGCCCAGACGATCCTCCAAGCGGCCCTTCTCCCCCTAGAAGTCGTTATTGATGAAATGACGATTATTTCTAATGCGGGAACTCTATAAATTTAAACCTAAGTATCGAACTTCTTAAATTATGACAATTGCCTCTACTTCCAATTTCGACTCTTCCACTAACGGCAAAGAAATTTCCACTTCTCAGTTTTCAGAGCGCGTTCTAACCCGTCCTGATCGCAATACCCACGATGGTCAAGTGGCTCAAGTTCACCCCGAAGCGATCGAAATCAGCAAAGAAAAAATGATGGATTCTGTCCGCTCCATCCTAGAAGCCGTGGGAGAAGATCCAGAACGGGAAGGACTCTTGAAAACGCCTAAACGAGTCGCTGAGGCAATGCAGTTTTTGACCCAGGGCTATAATCAATCCTTAGAAAAATTGGTTAATGGAGCCATTTTTGACGAAGGCCATAATGAAATGGTCTTAGTCCGAGATATTGACTTTTTTAGCCTCTGTGAACACCACATGTTACCCTTTATGGGCAGAGCGCACGTTGCCTATATTCCCAATCAAAAAGTGGTTGGTTTAAGCAAATTAGCCCGAATTGTGGAAATGTATTCACGACGGTTACAAGTCCAAGAGCGTTTAACCCGACAAATTGCAGAAGCGATTCAAGAAATCCTTGAGCCTCAAGGTGTGGCTGTGGTGATGGAAGCAACCCACATGTGTATGGTAATGCGGGGAGTACAAAAACCAGGTTCTTGGACGGTCACAAGTGCCATGATTGGATCTTTCCAAGATGAACAAAAAACTCGCGAAGAATTTTTAAATCTGATCCGCCATCAACCGAATTTTTTCTAGATTAAATTTATAAAATGATGAAAAAATCCCGATTTCTAAAGTTCTAGAGATCGGGTTTCTTGTTGAGTTAAATGCTTAGATTATTTCAATTGTCGATTATTCGTAAAGCCAAGCGGTTGTGGTACGTTCCCAATCAACTAACTCTTCTTTGTTAAACCAGAGGCTAATTTCGTGCTGAGCAGTTTCGATCGCGTCTGAACCATGAATCAGATTACGACCAATGCTAACGCCAAAATCTCCCCGAATCGTTCCTGGGGCAGCCGTTAAAGGATTCGTTGCACCAATTAAGTTTCTAGCAGCCGCAACCACGCCATCGCCTTCCCAAACCATCGCTACCACGGGTGAAGAACAAATAAATTCAACTAAACTGCCAAAAAAGGGTCTTTCTTTATGAACGCCGTAGTGTTTTTCAGCTAAATCTTTAGAAACGGAGACTAATTTCAATCCAACCAGTTTAAATCCTTTGGTTTCAAAGCGACGAATAACTTCCCCAACGAGATTGCGTTGTACGCCGTCGGGTTTAACCATGATAAATGTGCGTTCCATTGTGCCTCTTAAGTGTGATCGTTACAATTTGTCACAAGCCTAAGTTCCTATTTTACAGGTATTGATCCCCCAGATTTTTGGGTTTACCAATAGGTTTGATAAAACTGGAGCCGTCCTACCCCTAAATACATCGGAGCCGCGATCGAGCCATCAGGCACAGCCGTTACTCCGAATAAATAAATCCCACTTACCGAAGGATTACGATAGGGTTTCAGTCCAACCGTCACCGTTGTACCAGGGGGAACAGGTGGATCAAAGATCACAGTCATGGTGTTATTGTCAGGATTCCATTGGCTAGATTGCAGCGTTAAGGCATTGCCCCGATTGTCACGACTGCCAACGAAAGCCACGGTTTGATCGGGATAAAAATCTAACATCTCTGGACTGGGTTTTTGTTGAATCACTAATTGTTTAAGCGGTTCTCCCGCATCGGCAGGTAAGGAAACCGTGAAATAATACTTAGCGGCCCAAACCCAAATTTCCTTATAAGTGGTCGAAGCCTCCAAAAGTAATGGTGTCTTATCAAAAAAAGTTTGCCCATTGGCTAATTGGCCCGCAAAAGAAGGCGATGACAAACCTTGTGTTGTTAATAAACCACTGATTAGGAGAAATTCCCAAGATGGTAGTGATTTAAGCATTGTCTCCTCCTGCGGGGATATCAAATATTTAGATTGAAACCGTCAGCGATCGCCGTTAATTTTTTATAAATCTCAACAGCGATACAACATTAAACAGGCTTGAAAGCAACCCAATATTTACTCACTAAATGCTGAGTTATTTTGATTTGTTCAAACCCTGCGATTTCTAGTCGTTTAACCAGATCATCATTAATGTAATGACGAAAATAGGGTTCATGGAATAGGGTACGGAAATTTTCCATGATGGGTTGAAACTCAGGCGAATCAATGGCTTGGATCGAATCGCAGATCACAAACACTCCCCCTGGTTTGAGGACGCGAAACGCTTCTTCAATGACATTTTGTCGAGCTTTAGGCGGTAACTCATGGAAGAGGAAAACACTGGTAATGCCTTGAAAATAATTCGATAAATAGGGCAAGGCTTCTGCATTTGCCTGGATTAATTGGGGCAATTCATCTCCGCTTTGGGACAATAGCTGATTGGCTTTCCTCAAATAAGCAGGGGATAAATCCACGCCAAATAAGGAGGCTTTGGGAAAGGTCGCCCGTAACATTTTCAGCGATCGCCCCGTTCCACAAGCAATATCTAGGATCTTTAACGCCTGATCAGGTACATCAGCAAAATAGGATAAGCCTTCTTTTACTAACTTGAGAATCCGACGACGCATGGCATCAGCCGCCCCATTAAATAAAATCTCCACCTGTAAATCGTAGAGATTAGCCGACATATCACTGAGATAACCATCGGTTTGATAGTGGAAATTTTGTAAATAATAAGGAGGATAGCCTTCTAAATCAATCTCTTCAGAAAAGGCTTGATATTTCCCCTCAGCTTTGCGTTGCCAAATATCTGGCATATTTAACCAGACCAACGGATAATAGCGTAGAAAATCCTGCCACTCTTGGTCAAACAATAAACTGGCGGGATAAACGCCTGCTTCTGCATCTTGCCAATCTTCCGCTAACAGATCATTGCGTAACCCTTGTAATTTAGTCATTAATTCAGGGCTTAGAGATTGTGGCTTTTTCGTCTCTTTAGGCATTACCCAATCGGTAAGCTGGGTTGCGAGGGTTTTGTGGGCTAAGCCTCCAGCCGCCATGCCATCTTGTAGGGTTTGATAAACAAATTTAACCCAGTCGGTCGGAATAAACGTGTCTAGTTCTAGCGGCGATCGCATAATGATTCAGAAAAATTTTATTATTTTTACTATGTAAATTAAACCAAAATTGCTCGAATTCAATACTCTAGCCTCAAGCACAATCTCTATAAACCTTGAGATTTAAGTAAATTGGTTAAATATTGATGTAATTCATCCGCAGTAAAATATTGTTCGTCTTCCATTGGTTTAACCTTTGCAAACCAAGGTTTTGGTGCGGCGGGCTTAAACACAGTAGTTGTATCATTTGATTTACTTGGATCAAAACTGGGATAAGGTGTTGATTCACCACAGGCATACAATAGTTTTGCTTCAACTGCACGCCGACACAAATCTAAAAGTTTTTCTCGAAATCCCAGAGAGGTGCCGTCTCTTCGATAAGGCATAACTTGACTACCAGAAGGGGTTGGCGGATACTCTGGAACAGATGACGGATTTCGAGGGACATATTTCATGGCAAAAAATGAAAATGAAGCTAACGATACTACAGATTCTAACAATTTAGACTTAATTTATGAATACACTCAGGCTATTCTGAAAGCTTTTGACGAAGATACAAGAGCAATTAATGCAAAGTTAGGAACCATCATTGCTTTTAATGGTGTTCTTATCAGAATTTCAATGGATTTACCCGATCAATCAGAAAATATTAATGAAATCTCCTGTTATACTTGTTTAATCATTAAAATTGCAATTTATCTACTGTTGATAGCTTCAATCTGGATTAGTATTACTGGATTAAAAACTCGTCCTTCCTACTCAGTCGTTAGTCCAGGTGAACTATTAGATAATTGGTATGCAGTGGATAGCGAAATATGCAAAATTTTTATTGTCAAAGGATTAAGAGAAACGGTTGAGGGAATTGATCGAGAAAGAGCAGAAAAATCTAATCAGCTTAATCAGGCGTTAGTATTATTAGCGATCGCTGTCAGTTTATATGGATTAGGTGCCTTATTTTCGAGTTTGATGAATTTAATCAATCATTAAGTGTTGGGGCCAGTGACCAAGCTTTACAAACATGAATCGTTGCCCTCATCATTATTCTTTGTTGATAACCACTAAATTTATTTAAAATTTGTCTATTTTAATTTTGAGATAAAAGCTATGACCCCCAATTTAGACCGTCCTATTCTCGCTGCTCACAATCTCTGCAAAAACTTTGGTGGACTCAAAGCCGTTAATAATGCTCAAATTTCAGTCAATTCAGGCAGTATTACGGGGCTTATTGGCCCAAACGGTGCAGGCAAAACGACTTTATTTAATTTACTTTCTAATTTCATTCGTCCTGACGCAGGAGAAGTTATTTTTGATGGTAAACCGATTCACACGCTTCAGCCCTACAAAATTGCCCTAGAAGGCTGTATCCGAACTTTTCAAGTGGCTAGAGTTCTTTCCCGTCTGACGGTATTGGAAAATATGTTGTTGGCAACGCAGCAACAAACAGGTGAAAAATTTTTTAAGCTATGGATCAATCAGGGACAAATTAAACAGGAAGAACGGCAAAATCGAGAAAAAGCGTTATCTATCTTAGAATCAGTCGGTTTAATTGCCAAAGCGCAGGATTATGCAGGGGCGTTATCGGGGGGGCAACGCAAGCTCTTAGAAATGGCCAGAACCTTAATGACTGACCCCAAGTTGATTTTATTAGATGAACCCGCAGCAGGCGTTAACCCCACCTTAATTGGCCAAATTTGTGAACATATCGTCAATTGGAACAAACAAGGCATTTCGTTTTTGATTATTGAACATAATATGGATGTGATTATGTCCCTGTGTCATCATGTTTGGGTGTTAGCCGAAGGACAAAATCTAGCCGACGGTACGCCAGAAGAAATCCAAAATAATCCCCAGGTTCTGGAAGCCTATTTGGGAGAATAGCGCAAATCAGCTATAATGATAGTTTTGGGAAAGTAATCAGTCAGGAGAAACACGCTTATATGTCCCGTTATAGAGGCCCTCGTCTTCGTATTACCCGACGTTTAGGAGAATTACCCGGTTTAACTCGTAAAACTGCGCGTCGTGCCTATGCCCCTGGTCAACATGGGCAAAATCGCAAGAAACGTTCAGAATATGCCATTCGATTAGAAGAAAAACAAAAACTCCGTTTCAACTATGGTTTATCGGAAACCCAATTGATTCGTTATGTGAAAAAAGCTCGTCGTGCGACAGGTTCTACAGGACAAGCGTTACTTGAACTGTTAGAAATGCGTTTAGATAACACTATTTTCCGGTTAGGAATGGCTGGTACGATTCCGGCTGCTCGTCAGTTAGTGAATCACGGTCACATTACAGTTAATGGTCGCGTTGTAGATATTCCGAGTTATCAGTGCCGTCCTGGGGATGTTATCGGGGTTAAAGATAGAGACCGTTCTCGTAAGTTGGTACAAGCTAATATGGAATACCCAGGGTTAGCGAATCTTCCGACTCATCTGGAATTTGATAAAAATACAATGGTGGGTAAGGTAAATAGTGTCATTGACCGAGAATGGGTTGCGCTGCAAATTAATGAACTGCTGGTAGTTGAGTACTACTCTCGGAAAGCTTAAGTTTTGGGATTCGGAATTGGGAAGAGCCGTCAGTTCCCAGTTCCTGGTTTTCCCAAATTATTTTTAGGATTGAGTTAACCGTGTGTCTGTGAGCACTACGCCAAGCATTAAACTGTTGAAAACGGCGACCCAATCAGCTTGGATTGAACAAGCGATCGCCAACTTAGATGTGATTTTATTAGACCATTCCCACTGTGAACGAAAGGCAGCAGGAGTGGCATTAAATTTTTTGTTTCGCTATCCGTCCTATTCGGTTTTAGTCCGCAAATTAACCGCGATCGCGCAAGAAGAATTAGAACATTTTGAACAAGTAAATCAATGGCTAGAACGACGAGGTATTCCTTTAGGCCCATTGATGCCCTCTCCCTACGGAGCGCAACTGAAAAATCAAGTCCGTCGCCAGGAACCTGAAAATTTATTGGATAGCTTATTAATTGCTGCGTTGATTGAAGCCCGTTCCCATGAACGATTAGGATTATTAGCCCAACATTGCCCTGAACCCGATTTAGCAAAATTTTATGGCGGGTTAATGGCTTCTGAAGCTAGGCATTACGGGATTTATTGGGTATTGGCAGACACCTATTTTGAGCGAGAGCAAGTTCAAAATCGCTTGGAAGAGCTGTCAATTTTTGAAAGTGAAATTTTAAACACCTTATATCCCCACCCCCGTATTCACAGTTAAGTTTTGAAAGCTTTAATATACTAACTATTAAAACAGCATTTATTTTTTGTAACTGCCTACCATGATGACCGTTAATGAAGCTCAACAACAACTCTCCACGCTGATTGATACCGTTAATCAATCCCATCAACCGATTGTTATTGCGGGACAAAATAGTAATGCTGTTCTGCTATCTGAAACGGATTGGGCATCTATTCAAGAAACTTTATACTTACTTTCTATTCCAGGAATGCGAGAATCTATCCAGAAAGGGCTTCAAACCCCCATTGAAGAGTGTGATGAGAAACTAGAATGGTAAAATGGAAGCTCGTGTATACTAAGCAAGCGCAAAAAGATGCCAAAAAGCTTAATGCTAGTCATCTACGAGAAAAAACAGAAAAAATTCTGAATATAATCCAAATTAATCCTTTTCAAAATCCGCCGCCTTACGAAAAGTTAATTGGTGATTTAGAGGGAGCCTATTCTCGACGAATTAACAATCAACACCGTTTATTGTATGAAATTATTGAAGCCGAACACAAGATAAAGGTGTTAAGGATGTGGACACACTACGAATAAATGTGATCCAATGATCTAAACCACAAGGATTGAACTAAAGCGAAAAAGATTTGCTCATGATGTAAAGGATCAGTCAGCTACAATTTACAAAAAAATACAGCGATCGCATACAATCAGCACTCATCGCATTTATAGTAATTAGAGAAAAAATATAAATCCTGAGATAATCAACATTTAGACCGATACGTCTAAGTATGTAAAGTGGTACGAAGCATTGGGCTGGGTAAAGGATAAAACAAGAATGAAGATTTTGGTGCTGGCGTGGGAATTTCCCCCCCGTATTGTCGGAGGGCTGGCTCGCCATGTGGCGGAATTGTATCCAGAAATTGTCAAATTAGGTCACGAAATTCACTTAATTACGGTCGAATTTGGCACATCTCCTGCCTACGAAATCATAGAAGGCATTCATGTCTATCGTGTCCCAGTGCCTTCGGGTAGCGACTTTTTCCATTGGGTCGTGAACATGAATCAAAGCATGGATCAACAAGCTCAACGCCTCATTGCTCAAAATGGCCGTTTTGATCTCATTCATGCCCATGATTGGTTAGTCGGAGATGCGGCAATTTCCCTCAAACATCATTTTAAAATCCCGTTGATTGCAACCATTCATGCCACCGAATATGGACGCTATAACGGACTCTATAACGATACGCACCGCTATATTGCGAGTAAAGAAGCGGCATTAATTGAAAATAGCTGGCGAGTGATTGTTTGCAGTAACTATATGCGCCACGAACTGCAACGGGCTTTTGGGACATCTTGGGAAAAAATGAGTGTGATTTACAATGGCATTCGCTCGGAAAAGAAAAAACAAGATCCTGACTTTGATTATTTGCAATTTCGCCGCCGCTACGCCAATGATCAGCAAAAAATCGTCTATTATGTCGGTCGTATGACTTATGAAAAAGGGGTTTCGGTATTATTGACTGCCGCACCGAGAGTTTTACACGATATGAACCAGGCGGCAAAATTCATCATCATCGGCGGTGGCAATACGGATCGACTGAAACAGTTGGCTTGGAATTTGGGAATTTGGGATCAATGCTTTTTTACCGGCTTTATGTCCGATGACGATCTAGATAAATTCCAGACGATCGCCGATTGTGCGGTTTTTCCGAGTTTATATGAACCCTTTGGCATTGTGGCATTAGAAAGTTTTGCGGCCAAAGTTCCGGTGGTTGTCTCTAATACGGGGGGCTTAGCCGAAGTGGTGCAACATGGGAAAACAGGTATTGTTACTTATACCAATAATCCGGATTCTTTAGCTTGGGGAATTTTAGAAGTCTTAAAAAATCCTGAGTATGCCCAAACCTTAGTCAGCAACGCTTATCAGGACTTAGATCTGCGCTTCCGTTGGCAAATGCTAGCCGAAGAAACTGAAGAGGTTTATGACAAAGTGCTAACCGAGCGATCGCAAGTCCAATGGGATTAACCAGAAACCATCGAATCAGACCGCACAACACGGCCAGTCATTTTTACTTCTTGGATTCTCGAAAAATATCTTAACAAAGAATAAAAATGTGTTACAAAGCCATGATATGATTGCTTCTGGCTTCGGTCTTTGCTTCAAAAAACTGGAGATAAAAATACCATAGCCAAAAAACTCTGATTTGTCAGTAGCTCAAAAGTGTGACCCCGACCCATTCACCGTCTGACTCCCCCCCCGCACCTGAAGTTCCTGAGCCAACAGGCACACCAGCCTCAGACTCAGCTAATTCAATGCAGGAATTTTATCAACTACAACGTCAGTTGTTATTGCTAACTATTGGGGCAAGCGTCATTATTTTTGGGTGTGTTTGGTGGGTGTATTCCCTCAAAATTGCCTTAAATTATCTCGTCGGCGCGGGTGTTGGGTTACTCTACTTGCGACTACTCGCCAAAGATGTCGAACGGATAGGCGTTCAATCAGGTCGTGCAGGGGCGAAAGGGTTAGCCCTATTTGCCAGTTTAATAATTATTGCTAGTCAATGGCGACAATTAGAAATTTTACCTGTCTTCCTGGGGTTTCTAACCTATAAAGCCGCAATCATCATCTATATGCTACAAAGCGTTTTAACGCCGACCGAGCAGACTAGACCATGAGAGGTAATTTAGTGAATAGTAAATAGGGAATAGTGAATAGGGAAAATCTAAAAAGCTGTTTCAAACCGCCTGAGATTGCCAAAACTAATAACTATCAACTAATAACTATTAACTATTAACCCCCTTGTTCTAACTAAGTAAATCTCACCGAATAACAATGTTAGCTGGTTTGAGTGTTGTAAATTTGTTTCCATTAGCTGCTTTAGAAGTGGGTAAGCAGTGGTATTGGGAAATTGGAAATCTCAAATTACATGGACAGACCTTTACGACCTCTTGGTTTGTCATTGGTTTGTTAGTAATTGCCTCTTTGGCTGCAACTCGTAATGTCCAGCGCATTCCCAGTGGTATTCAAAATTTAATGGAATACGTTCTGGAATTTCTGCGGGAACTGGCGAGGAACCAATTAGGTGAAAAAGAGTATCGTCCTTGGTTGCCGTTTATTGGCACATTATTTCTATTTATATTTGTGTCCAACTGGTCGGGAGCTTTGATTCCTTGGAAATTAATTCATATCCCTCAAGGGGCTGAATTAGCTGCTCCTACCAACGATATTAATACCACCGTTTCCCTAGCATTGCTAACTTCTTTAGCCTATTTTTATGCTGGCTTAAGTAAGAAAGGATTAGGTTATTTTGCCAACTATGTGCAACCGATTCCTGTCCTCTTACCTATTAAGATTTTAGAAGATTTCACCAAGCCCCTTTCCCTCAGCTTCCGACTTTTTGGAAACATTCTCGCGGATGAATTGGTAGTTGCTGTATTGGTACTTTTGGTACCTTTATTTGTGCCTCTGCCCCTAATGGCCTTAGGATTATTTACCAGTGCCATTCAGGCGTTAGTGTTTGCCACCTTAGCGGGAGCCTATATCCATGAGGCGATCGAATCGGAAGGTGAACATGAAGAGCATGATTAGTTAAGAATAGTTGCTCCTGAGTTCATCTTAGGAAACTACCCTTTAATTTTTCAGATTCTTCTCCCCTTAAGGAGTCTATTACCCAGAAGTCAATGGATTTTCTGGCTTGGAACGCACTCCTGTATACTGTTGAACCCCTACTTAGTAATTTAAAAGGAAAAAATCATCATGAATCCCACTATTGCTGCTGCTTCCGTTATTGCTGCTGCGTTAGCCGTTGGTTTAGGCGCGATCGGCCCTGGTATTGGTCAAGGTAACGCATCTGGTCAAGCTGTTTCTGGGATTGCTCGTCAGCCTGAAGCAGAAGGTAAAATTCGCGGTACTTTACTGTTAACCCTCGCGTTCATGGAATCTTTAACCATCTACGGTCTGGTTATTGCGCTCGTATTATTATTTGCTAACCCCTTTGCTTAATTTCTAAGCGGTTTGGAGACGTGAGGACAAAGTTAAGAAGCCAAAAGTAATCATTAAAAACTTTTAACTATTAACTTTTAACTTCACTGTCTCTCTCTTTCCCCCAAGGGTAAGATTCGGTTGATAGAAAACGCCTGAATTAAATTAGTACAAAAAATGTTTGATTTTGATGCCACCCTACCCTTCATGGCATTGCAATTTATTGTTTTAGCCTTTGTGCTAAATGCCATTTTCTATAAGCCTTTAAATAAGGTTCTCGATGAACGGGCTGATTATATTCGCAATAACGAATCAGAGGCGAAGGAACGGTTAGCAAAAGCCAAGGCGTTAGCTCAGCAATATGAACAACAAATTGCGGATGCCCGTCGCCAATCCCAGGAAGTTCTCGCTAATGCTCAGGCTGATGCGAAACGGATAGCGGCAGAACAGCTTGCTGAAGCCCAACGAGAAGCCCAAAAACAAAAAGAAGCGGCGGCCCAAGAGATTGAAGAACAACGTCAAGTTGCGCTCCGTTCTCTTGAACAACAGGTTGATACCCTCAGCCGTCAAATCTTAGAAAAATTATTAGGCCCTGAGTTAGTCAAATAACGCCTTTATATAGGTCATATTAATTATGCTGAATACCTTGTTGATCCTAGCAACAGAGGCACATGAAGCAGGAGAAGGGGGATTCGGTCTCAATCTAGATTTTCTAGAAGCGAATCTCTTTAACCTGGCGATTTTGCTAGGGATAGTCATTTACTACGCGCCTAAAACTTTAGGAAAAATCCTAAGTGAACGACGCACCAAAATTGCTGAGGCCATTCAAGAGGCGGAATCTCGTCAAAAGCAGGCGGCTCAGACTTTAGCAGAAGAAGAGAAAAAATTGGCTCAGGCTCAAGCGGAAGCGGTTCGTATTCGTCAAACGGCGGAAGAGCGGGCCCAAAATGTGAGGGCTGAAATTGCGGCTCAAGCGGAACAGGATGTGGCTCGTTTGAGAGAAACGGCTGCTAAGGATTTGGGTGCTGAACAAGACCGCGTGATTGGCGAATTACAACGTCGGATTGCGGCTTTGGCGGTGGAACGGGCTGAATCTGATTTGAAAGGCCGTTTGTCGAATAGTGATCAAGACACCTTAATTGATCGCAGTATTGCCCAGTTAGGAGGCCGTTGATGAAAGGAACTTTATATAGTAGCCAAATTGCTGAACCCTATGCTCAGGCGTTGATGTCTTTGGCAGAGTCTCGCAATCTCGTTCAACCTATTGGGGATGCGGTGCGATCGCTGATTGAGATCTTAGAATCTTCGACGGATTTACAAAATCTCATTGCAAGCCCTGTCATCCAGGACGATCAGAAAAAAGCGGTTTTAAGACAGATTTTAGGATCGGATGCGAATCCCTATCTGCTTAACTTTTTAATGTTACTCGTTGATAAACGACGGATCGTCTTTTTAGAAGAAATTTGCCAGCAATATTTAGCGTTATTACGTCAGTTAACCAATACGGTTTTAGCTGAGGTTATTACAGCCCTCAAGCTCACTGATGGTCAACGCGATGCAGTTATTAATAAGGTTAAAGAATTGACAGGAGCAGCTTCTGTCGAACTGAAGGCCACGATTGATCCTGACATTATTGGTGGGGTCATTATTAAAGTGGGTTCTCAAGTGTTTGACTCTAGCCTCAAGGGTCAACTGCGACGCATTAGCCTCAGTTTAGGCAATGTGGCGTAAGGCTGACTATGATCAATGAAGCGTTATTTACTAACGATTTTTTAGCGGTCTGTTTCGCGGATTGCCATTGATCACATCAGGGACACTGATCACAATCGTTTCATTATCACGTTCATTTTAGATTATCCAACGGCACAACTATGGTAAGTATCAGACCAGACGAAATTAGTAATATTATTCGCCAACAGATTGAGTCCTATGACCAAGATGTTCAGGTTTCTAATGTGGGAACGGTTCTCCAGGTCGGAGATGGTACGGCTCGGATCTACGGGTTAGAAAAAGCCATGTCCCAAGAGTTATTAGAATTTGAAGACGGTACGATTGGGATCGCGCTGAACTTAGAAGAAGATAACGTGGGTGCGGTATTAATCGGTAACGGTTTTGGTATCCAAGAAGGTAGCACCGTTAAAGCAACGGGTAAAATCGCTCAAATTCCCGTAGGGGATGCAATGCTCGGTCGTGTGGTAGATGCGTTAGCGCGTCCCATTGATGGTAAAGCCCCCATTGCAGCTTCTGAAACTCGCTTATTAGAATCCCCTGCGCCTGGGATTGTGGCTCGGAAATCTGTTTGTGAACCCATGCAAACAGGGATTACCGCCATTGATGCCATGATTCCCGTCGGTCGGGGTCAACGGGAGTTAATTATTGGTGACCGTAAAACGGGTAAAACCGCGATCGCGATCGATACCATCATTAACCAAAAAACAGAAGATGTGGTCTGTGTTTATGTGGCGATCGGTCAAAAAGCCTCTACCGTTGCTCAGGTCATTGATACCTTAACGGAAAAAGGCGCAATGGATTACACCATTGTGGTAGCTGCTAATGCAAACGATCCTGCGACCTTACAATATTTGGCTCCCTACACTGGCGCGGCTTTAGCTGAGTACTTTATGTACAAAGGCAAGCACACCCTCGTTATTTATGATGATTTGACCAAACAGGCTCAATCCTACCGTCAAATGTCTTTATTAATGCGTCGTCCTCCTGGTCGGGAAGCCTATCCTGGAGACGTTTTTTACATTCACTCTCGTCTGTTAGAACGGGCGGCTAAATTGAGTGATGCTTTAGGTGGCGGTAGCATGACTGCGTTACCTGTTATTGAAACCCAAGCAGGCGACGTTTCTGCCTACATTCCCACCAACGTTATTTCTATCACCGACGGTCAAATCTTCCTTTCTACCGACTTGTTTAACGCTGGTTTCCGTCCCGCTATTAACGCAGGGATTTCCGTTAGTCGGGTAGGTTCGGCGGCTCAAACCAAAGCGATGAAGAAAGTAGCAGGTAAATTGAAATTAGAATTGGCTCAATTTGCTGAATTAGAAGCTTTCTCCCAATTTGCGTCTGACTTAGATGCGTCCACCCAAGCCCAACTCGCACGGGGTCAGCGTCTGCGCGAAATCCTCAAACAGCCTCAAAATTCTCCTCTCTCCGTTTGGGAACAGGTTGCCATCTCCTATGCTGGTTTAAACGGCTATCTCGATAAGATTGCGGTAGAAAAAGTTATCGACTTTGCTTCTGGCTTACGGGAATACTTAAAAGCCAACAAACCCAAATACGTTGAAATTTTGACGAAGGATAAAGCTTTAACCGACGAAGCGGAAACCTTGCTCAAAGAAGGAATCAACGAATTTACCCAAGCGTTTGCTTAATTAGGGAATAGTTAATAGGGAATAGTTAATAGAGAAAATTAAATGAACAATCAGCGAATTTGCTTTGACAAATCATTGTTTTCCTCAAATAACTAATCCCTAACTATTAATTATCAATTATTAACTATCAACTATTAATTAAAAAATATGCCTAATCTAAAAGCGATTCGCGATCGCATTCAGTCGGTCAAAAATACCAAAAAAATTACGGAAGCAATGCGGCTCGTGGCAGCAGCGAAGGTTCGTCGGGCCCAAGAACAAGTGTTAGCAACCCGTCCCTTTGCCGATGCCTTAGCTCAAGTTTTATATAATCTGCAAAATCGTCTTGCCTTTGGAGAAACCAATCTCCCTTTATTTGAACAGCGTGATGTTAAATCCGTTGCCGTTTTGATCGTTTCTGGCGATCGCGGTTTATGTGGGGGTTACAATACGAACGTAATTCGTCGCGGTGAACAACGGGTCAAAGAACTCAAAGCCCAAGGGATTGATGCCCAATTGGTTTTAGTCGGACGTAAAGCGACCCAATACTTTACCCGTCGTAATGCTCAGGTAGCAGCGACCTATACCAACCTCAACCAGATCCCGACCGCAGCGGAAGCTTCCCAAATCGCGGATGAACTCGTTTCATTATTCGTTTCTGGCTCTGTTGACCGCGTTGAGTTAATTTATACCCGTTTCCTATCCTTAATTAGCTCTCAGCCCGTTATCCAAACCCTCTTTCCCTTAACCCCCCAAGGATTAGAAGTTCAAGATGATGAAATCTTCCGCCTCATCACTCGTGGTGGCAAGTTCCAGGTAGAGCGTGAAAAAGTCGGTACGGAAGTCACCAGCTTCCCCCAAGATATGATTTTTGAGCAAGACCCCGTTCAAATTTTGGATGCTCTGCTTCCTCTCTACAACACCAATCAATTATTACGCGCGCTTCAGGAATCAGCGGCTAGTGAGTTAGCGGCTCGGATGACTGCTATGAGCAACGCCAGTGATAATGCAGGTCAATTAATTGGAAGCTTAACCCAGTCCTACAACCGTGCGCGTCAAGCCGCAATTACTCAAGAGTTGTTAGAAGTTGTAGCAGGTGCAAACGCCCTCTAGTTTCTTTTGTATTTATTGATTTATAATTTAAGGGAGAATCGTACTAAATTAAACGACTCCCTTTTTTAATAATTAATAATTTGTATATTTTGCTGCTTTTATTTAAAAATAAAAAGTTAATTTTAATGTTGAACAATATTTGGCAAATTTATGATTGAAACAATGTTAGTAAGTGGAATTGCTGGTCTAACTAGTGAAGTTTTGCATAGTGCGATCCGAAAACTAGGCAGTAAATATTCTGTTGATATTAAATATGTTCTAAGTGAGAAAGTTGAAGCGGATTTTCAAAAATGTCTTGATATTTCAATTAACGCTTTTTTAGAGTTTGTTTCTAAAGAGAAAAATTTACAGAAAGTACAGCAAATATTAATTGTTGAATATTTAAAATCATCGGTTGTAACAGATGAGATTTGGCATTTACTTGACCCTGGCTCTGAAATTTTTGATCGAGGTCTTTTAACCCAAAATGCTTGTGAAACTTTATTTGAGGTTTTCAAAGAAGATACTGAAAAAGTAATATTTGATGCTTGGGGAGAATTTCTCAAAGCGTTTTCGTTTGCGTCAAGATCGGCTCCTGAATTAAGAGAATTTCTTAGAGCGAGTTACGAAGCAGGCAGCTTTAAAGCACTTTCTAATATTGAAGATGTTTTAGAAAAAATGGATAACGCAGTTCGTAATATTCAAGATGAAGAATCAACGGTTAGTGAAGCCATCCAGCATTATGCTGAAGAGTTAAAAGATTATAAAAACTGGGCGATGAGTTTTCAGCCCAGCTAATTACTAATAGGTGTTGATTTAACAATTATGTTAGGTAGCGTAAAAGAAACAGTTGCAGATCTTGCAGTAAAAGTTAGTGAACTTTATCGAGAACTTGTCACTAATACCGTCCAATTTCAAGAGTTACGAAGCTATACCAAGGAAACTTTGGACGAGTTTAAACATCTTTTAGAAAGATTGAGCGATAAGTTAGAAGAATCTGAGAAAGATCGAATTAGAAGAGAAACGGAATTGATGTCTAAAATCAATGTGCTAGAAGCAAAACTTGCTGCCTTGAGTGAACAAGCTTTACATGCAGCAGCGAAAGAAGCCGCCCGTGAAGTTTTTGAAAAAATGGTTTCAGAAAGAAAATTAGAGGATTTGTCCGGTCAAATTCAGAACGACACAAAACAACTTCCTAATAAGCTTAAATAGTATTTCCACGATTTGTTATTTTCTTAAATAATCGACTTGATTATAGTCATCTAGACCTGTACTGCGCGATCGCCGTTGAGCGTTTACTGTAAGGTACTTATCAAATTAACGCCAAAATTGCAATAAGGATATATCCTTAATAATGTGATGTGTGAGGATGCGTGATTTTATGGTTGCTTCTATTATTTCTAACGGCAATAAAGCCTTGCCAGAGTCTTTGGCAGGTTTGCGGAGTCAAGATTTGAGTTTGATCAGAACGCCCCTATTTGGGACGGATGGAATTAGGGGAAAAGCAGGCGACTTATTAACCGCCCCCTTCGCGCTGCAATTGGGATATTGGGCAGGTTTAGTCTTAAAGGAAAATACGCCCCTAGCTGGCCCTGTCATTATTGGGCAGGATTCCCGCAATTCTAGCGATATGTTGGCAATGGCGATCGCCGCAGGATTAACGTCAGCCGGTTTAGAAGTTTGGCAACTGGGCTTATGTCCGACTCCCTGTGTGGCCTACTTAACGAGAATTACGGACGCGATTGGCGGCATTATGATCTCTGCCAGCCACAATCCGCCTGAAGATAACGGTATTAAGTTTTTTAATCGAGACGGTTTAAAACTCAGCAAAACGGATACCCAACGCATTGAAGCAGGGCTAAGAGGACAGGTGACCTCCTCTACTTCTAGCGCATCTCATTGGGGCAAAACCCTTCATAATCCCCACATGGTCAATAATTATGGTCAGTTTTTATTAAATGCTCTACCCAAAGACATTGATTTCCAAGGATTAAAGATTGTCCTTGATTTAGCTTGGGGAGCATCGGTATTTATTGGGCCCGAAATGTTTAGAGCCTTGGGTGC
The DNA here is from genome assembly GCA_035285545.1 of Snowella sp. Classification (GTDB taxonomy): domain Bacteria; phylum Cyanobacteriota; class Cyanobacteriia; order Cyanobacteriales; family Microcystaceae; genus Snowella. The sequence continues at coordinate 35,801 of JAYKGY010000022.1, forward strand.
TGAAGTCATTTGTCTCCACGAACAACCCAACGGCGATCGCATTAATGTTAATTGTGGTTCTACCCACTTAGAAGCCTTAAAACAAGCGGTTCAGGAAAATAATGCAGATATTGGCTTTGCCTTTGATGGAGATGCCGATCGCGTTATGGCGGTAGATGGCACTGGAAAAACAATGGATGGGGATTATATTCTTTATCTCTGGGGAAAAACCCTGAAAGAACAAGGTGATTTACCTGAAAATTTAATTGTGGGAACCGTCATGGCCAATCTTGCCTTTGAAAGAGCTTGGCAAAAATTAGGCGGAAACTTAGTTCGTACTGCCGTTGGAGATCAATACGTTCAGGCGCACATGTGGGAAACGGGAGCCATGTTAGGCGGTGAGCAATCAGGGCATATCATTTGTCATCATCACAGTTTTTCCGGTGATGGGGTACAAGCCGCATTACATTTAACCTCGTTGGTGAAGCAATCGGGACTTTCTCTGAGTGAACTGCTTGAAGAAAGTTTTCATCCCTATCCCCAAATCCTCCGCAATGTTCGGGTAGAAGACCGCGATCGCCGACTTCATTGGCAAGAGTGTGATGTACTCCAACAAGCTATTACCCAAGCCGAAGCAGCAATGGGCGATCAAGGACGTATTTTAGTACGTGCCTCTGGAACCGAACCTGTGATTCGGGTGATGGTCGAAGCCGCTTGCCCCAATGAAGCCGAACATTGGACATCGGAACTCATTCGAGTCGTCCAAACTCATCTAGCCGCCTAAGTTTCTCAACTTCACCAATCAAAGCGGCGATCGCATGGCTAATTCCCCGGAAAAGATTGCCCTTTTTAACCTTAATCTCTTTCTGCAACTCATCAGAAAAGTTGATAAAGATTATGATGAAATGAGTTTATGTTAAAAATTCATTTTAAATTTGTGCGATATGAATAACAACCTCAAACAAATTTACAATTACACGGTTCTGCTCGAAAAAGAACAGGACGGAGGTTATCACGCTTTTTGCCCTATTCTCAAAGGTTGTCATTCTCAAGGAGACACGGTTGAAGAAACCATTGAAAATATGACAGAAGCAATTGAACTATATCTTGAAAGCCTAGTCGCTGATAACTTGCCTATTCCTAAAGAAGACTTAATTGTGAAACCATTAAGTGTTTTAGCATGAGCAATTTACCGACTGTTAAAGCTAAAGAGTTCATTAAAGTGATTGAACAATTAGGTTTTTACTTTGATAGACAAAAAGGCAGCCACGCTGTTTATAAAAATGATGATGGGCTAAGAGTTGTGATTCCGATTCATTCCAACAAAGATTTGAAACCAGGAACTCTAAGGGGAATGATTCAGGATGTTGGTATGGACAAGGAAACTTTTTTCAAGTTACTTGGCTACGATTGACAAGCGGGGATGAAATATTGGGAAAGAGTAAAAGCATCCACGCCTAATTCAGTGCGTTCTTTCGCGGCAAGTAATCCTGCTTGGGCGTGCCAATAGGCGGCTACTGCAACTGATTGCACCAAAGGCTGAAAATGATTTGATTGTTGCGCCAGAATTCCGCCCATTAATCCTGTTAACACATCCCCACTACCTCCCCTTGCTAAAGCGGGTGTACTGTTAGGAATTAACCAAATTTGACCTTCGGGTGACGCGATCGCGGTTCTGGCTCCTTTAAATAAAACCGTTGCTTGATGTTGCGTTGCTGCTTGTTGAACTGCTTGGATACGGTCGTGATTGGGATTAATAATCTGGGGAAATAAACGTCTAAATTCTCCTAAATGGGGTGTTAAAATCGTCGATTGCTCTCGTTGATTTAAATAATTAGTCCCCAGTTGTGCTAAAGCGTTCAATCCATCCGCATCCAAAATCAGGGGAACGGGAGCCGTTAACACTTGTTCAATAATAGGTAATGCGTCTAGGGTTAGCCCTGGGCCAGCAGCAATCACATCATACTTTGCAAAATCTTGAGCAAGATCCGGTAATTCCGCGATCGCGCCGGTTTCGGTTTCAGGACATTCAAGAATTAAGGCTTCAGGTAAATGGCTGACTAATAAGGGTTTTAAGGATTCGGGAACCGCAATCGACAGCATTCCCACACCACTGGCTCTCGCACCTAAACCCGTTAAAATGGCTCCGCCTGCATAGCGTCTTGATCCACAAATTAGCAATAAGTGACCCTGTTGATATTTATGGGTTAACACAGGGCGGGGTAAGGGCAGCGATCGCTGAAATAGGTCGGGAGTAACCAATTGAATAAGACTAGCGGGATCTAAGACTTCATTCACAATAGAGGCTGGAATCCCAAAATCAATTCTGTCTACTTTGCCTAAATAGGGTAAAGCTTGATCTTGAAAATAGGCTAATTTCCACAATCCTAAACATAAGCTATGGGTCGCTTGAACCGCGATTCCTAAGACTTCCCCCGTATCCGTATGAATGCCCGACGGTATATCAATGCTGACAATAGAGCGCGATCGCTGATTAATGAATTGAATCGCCTCTGCCACCCTGCCTGATAAGGGACGAGTTAAACCAAAACCAAACAAACCATCAATCAAAAAATCGCAAGATTCCAATTGCTCAATATCTCGCGTTATGACGATTCCCAAAAACTGAGCATAGCGAAAATGCTGATGGGGCAATTCTTTAAGCTTGTCAAAAGGAGAATAAATGAGAACCTGATAACCCTGTAAAAATAATTCTCTGGCAATCACTAGGGCATCGCCCCCATTATGGCCAGGCCCGACTAAAACCCCAACGTTAGGAAATTGAGCCAACGGATAAAGCTCTTGAATGCGAGCCGACATTAACAAAGCCGCCTTTTCCATCAAAGCCGCAACAGGCATTCCCTCAGCAAACATTCGCTCCTCAATTTGCCGCATCTGTTGGGTGTTAACGACAATAGCAGACAAAGATTGATGATTTACCATGCTAAAAAATCGGTATATTATTAACTAATTTTAATCGTTTTAATAGGATAATTTTAATCAAAATCCATTAATTAATATGCTAGATTTGACAATACGAGATGCTATTTCTGAAGATTTAGCCCAGATTGTTAGTATTTATAACGCTAACGTTCCCAGCTATCTTGCCACAGCCGACACAGAGCCGATTTCTGTTGCAAGTCGTATTGATTGGTTTTCTAAGCATTCGCCTCAGCAATATCCCCTCTGGGTTGTCGAAAATGCTGATCAAAAAGTCATTGCCTGGTTAGGATTTCAACAATTTTATGGCCGTCCCGCCTACCAAAAAACAGCAGAATTAAGTATTTATATTGATCCCAATTTTCAACGTCAAGGAATTGGCAAAATATTACTATCAAAAGCAATTCAGGAAAGCCAAAATTTAAATTTAAAAACCTTACTCGGCTTTATTTTTGCCCATAATAAACCCAGTTTAAAACTTTTTACCAATTACGGTTTTGAACAGTGGGGATATTTGCCCCAAGTAGCAGAACTTGAAGGGATTGAACGGGATTTAATCATTATGGGTAGAAAAATTGTGAGAGACTAATTAAGTTATTTACAAGAATTTTCTAGCACTACTAAAAAATACTTAATTCTATTTTGCTAACATGCGTAATTTAGAACTAAAGAAAAAGGTGGTCAGACTATATTAAAAATTGCTTATTTCCAAAAGCTTTGTCAATCAATTCCAACCAAGTTTCACGTAAATTTCACATAAATTTATTGATCAAAATCACTATTTTGATGTTTGCAAAAATCTTGAAATGTATTGAGCTTACTTTTTATAAGCTAACTTTTAAAGTGGTTTGTAAACAACGGCATGATCTGAAGAGCGATTACTAACAATTAATAGATCCTGTTTACATAGTTGATTTAAAGTGTCCTTTACTGCTTGAGGATCGGCTCCCGTTTCTACAACACACTCAGTAACTGTTGCCCCCTCTAATTTAGTAGAGCAAATTTTGAGAATAGCAACATCAAGACGTTCACCTGATGAGTTAAAAGACGGGATAAAATTATTTTGAGTACCTCGTAGCCCATTGTATTTAGCTGCAAATGCCTGATCGGACATTGAAATTAATTTAACAAAATCAACAACTCCCAAGATCATAGGGATATATGTCCAGAAAAAAGCAAGATAAAGAACCCCTTTAGTATTTTGTCCAAGATAAAATTGATGAATTCCAAAAGTACCTAGAAATAAAGCTAATAAAGCTGCAACAGTTCGATTTTTCATAAAATTAGTTCCTTTGAATATGCACTCTTAGATTTTTGTAGTTTACAAAGCTTATGCAAAAGTCATAATGTAGGGAGTTAAGTTGCTAAGAAAGACAATCATCCAGCAAATAAAGCTTAAGTTGACAAAAAATGAATTTTCGAGTTTTAGTCTAAATTTTTGGTTATTGATATATATAACAGGTTATTAGAAAATTATTGTAACGAGGGAAGAAACTCATAATAATAGAACAATAGTTCCAAACTATAATCTAGTCTTAATGGCTTTCCAAAAACTTAATGAATTTAAGATCAAGAAAACAGTTAAGCATGAAATGATTGTAATAAAGTTCACTTGTATTGTCAATCATTGAAAATATAATTCCATGCCAATTCTAAACCATTTGTAAATGTTGATCTACTCTGAGGAAGGGTTTCGAGCCTCTGAAGAACACAAACATTCAATATTGGGAGCATCTCACCCTTGCAATGAGTAAAGATACTCAGGAGAAAAAAAGGGGGAAGTAAAGCAAAATAGAGAGGTGGTCAACCGACAAAAGAAGATGACCCAAAAAGAGCAGCAAGAAATGCAAGAATATATCCAGACTATCTTAAAGATACGCTATGAAAATACGCCTCAAGAACAAATTCAAACCTTTGAATCCATCGAAACGATGGAGAGGGAGGAGGTGTTAACGAAAGTAACACTTAAAAGTAGAGGATTTTTTTGAATGGAGCAGAAGAGAAAAAAGCAGTAGGACAGGAAAAATTTAACGCTGTATAGGAACAGTCAGAATCAGCGATCTCCGGGCCAAACACCTAGAAGTAAGTCAAAGTAAATGTTAAGATATTTTATCCGTTTATTAATTCATTATCTGAGATTTTAATAAGTACCTATTCCTGACTTATTCATGGATTGATTCAGCAACACGTGAAATTTTTTTTAGTGTGGCCTAAACGTTGAGTTGTAGAGCGAAAATTTGGATGGTTTAACGATTGGCGAAGTTTAAGCAAAGATCATGAAATGTTGCCTGAAACTTCTGAAGCCTTCATCGATATCGGTATGACTCGTCTGATGTTACGCCGCCGACTAGCATAAATGTACTATCCTATCTATGATCCTTTTCAAACGTCCTCTCATTTATTTTCTCCCCATCATGTCTCAAAAAGACTTCGTTGCCGCTACAGAAGTACAAGCAATTTTCGACCGCATCGCGCCAGTGTATGACCAACTCAACAGTTGGTTAAGTTTTGGCCAGCATCGGGTTTGGAAATTAATGACGGTGAAATGGTGTGAACCTCAAGCGGGCCAAAAAGCCTTGGATGTTTGCTGTGGGAGTGGGGATCTGACTCAACTGTTGGCGCGACAGATCGGCTCGACGGGGCAAGTCATTGGTTTAGATTTTTCTGAAAATTTATTGGCGATCGCGGCGGAACGAGCTAATCAAATTTTCCCCGCATTACCGATAACGTGGCAAGTTGGGGATGCCCTTAATTTACCCTTTGAAAATGACACTTTTGATTGTGCTACGATGGGATATGGACTCCGAAATGTGACGGATATTCCCCGTGCGCTGTCCGAATTACAACGGGTTTTAAAAACGGGGGGCAAGGTCGCTATTCTTGACTTTCATCATCCCACCCAGGGCTGGATGCAACAGTTTCAACGCTGGTATCTACAAACCGTCGTTGTCCCAACTGCTAACTATTTTCAAGTCACCGACGAGTATGCCTATATTTACCCCAGTTTAGAGCGGTTTCCCAATGGCAAAACCCAGGTGAAATTAGCCCAACAAGTCGGTTTTTCCCATGCGGTTCATTACGCGATCGCTGGGGGATTAATGGGAGTTTTAGTCGCTCAGAAATAATCATCAAGAGATTTTTAATTACAGAGCAAGGTAACGCAGTTAAAAAGAAACCTCTTAACGCTCGGAAATATTCATTTTTAACTAACCTATGGACTTGTCAACCCTATTGCCTTTAGTTGTTCCCCCAGTAGCAGGAGCAATTATTGGCTACTTTACCAATGATATTGCCATTCAGATGCTATTCCGTCCCTACAAAGCTCTCTTTATTGGTAAATATCAACTCCCCTTTACCCCAGGTTTAATTCCCCGCAATCAAGAACGATTAGCCGGTCGGGTTTCCGATACGATTATGGGGTCGTTATTAACCCCTGAAGAACTGCAAAGATTAGCAAAAAAATTATTACAAACCGAGCGAGTAGAAGCCGCATTAAGTTGGTTATTGAATTCAGCTTTAAAACAAATTCGTAGTGATAAAGAACAAAAAAGCGCAAAAATTTTAGCCAATATTTTAAGAGATCTTTTTAGTGAATCCTTACCTCGATTATTAAAAATATTTTCCCGACGAGAAGACTTTTTAGAATCTCAAATTAATCAGATTTTTGAACAGGTTTTATTGGATTTTCAACTATCCGAACTCCAAGCCCGCCAGTTTGTCGATTGGTTATTAGAAAGCGTTTTACCGCCTGATGTTTTACGGTTAACCTTAATTGATTTCCTCACAGACCGTAATATTCAAGTCATTGATGAAGGGTTTCGAGAAAAAACCAGTGGAACCTATTGGGTGGTGGCCAACTTATTTGGTGTTCGTAATACCTTAATTCGTTTACGAAGTTTTTGCATTGAAGAAAAAGAAATCGCCAATACTCGTCTGAAAGAATTAATTCTATCCTTAGAAATTCGGAGCCGTTTACGTAATTGGTTACATAATTTATCCTTACAAAATTTACCCCTATCTACCGTTCGACAACTGAGAAAGACAACCGGAGAAGCTGTTCGATCCTATATTCGAGATAGTGGGGCTAATTTCCTAGAAAATCTGGGAGAATCCATTGATTGGGATAGTCTAGCGACTTTAATTATTAATCGCTTACAAAATTCCTCCGCTTTTACAGGTTCATTAGGCGTTGTTAGCCAAGAGTTGGCTTTAATTTTAGAGCGATACTTAGAAGAGGATTTAGAAAAATTGGTACAAACGATTATTCCCATTCTTTCGATTGATCAAGTTATTATTGCTCGGATTAAAAATACTTCTCCGGCTGAATTAGAAGCCGCTATTCAGGGAATTGTTAAAAGCGAACTGCAAGCCATTGTCAATTTAGGGGGTTTTTTAGGTTTCTTTGTTGGATTGTTACAAACGATCTTCTTTGTTTATACCCATTCGGTGTAAATTAAAAGTTAACCATTTTTCAATCTTAAATCAACTTTATTAATCTATTCAGTAATTGAATTATGCCTCACCCCATGATGTACCAGGAAGATATGTTTGTGGTTCTCGAAAGTGATCAACCCGAACAATTTTTAACCCCTGATGAATTATTTGAAAAGCTCAAAAGTATTTTAGATAATTATACTGAGGATTTACCCAGAGAATTAACGAAATTTTCTACTTTAGAAGAAAAAGCTCTCCATTTACGCGATAGTTTTTGTGAATTAAGTCTGGGAGAAAATACTTATTTACAATGGTATGTAGTACGACTGGAAAAGTAAAACTGATTAAAGTATTAAATCTCAACAATCTTGTCTACTAATATCCACTCACCTTGAAGATTTAATCGACCTAAAACCGAGATTTTTTGCTGATTTTTTAAGGTTAATAATTGCTCATTTACTTCAGGTCTTTCCGTAATTAATTGCCAAGTATTGCCATTTTTGAGAGTTAAATAATCCGCATAAAAATGGTAGTCTTGATCCCCTATTTTTTCAAAGGTTCCTGTGAATAATTTGGTATATCGAGGTTGATAATCCATCGCTGAACAGGGGCAATTTCCCGCCAAGGGATAATCTTGAGGATGGTCTAAATAGTAGCGTTGCCAAGTTAGCCAATCGGGATGATCGGGCGGTAAGTTGTAGCAAGGAATGATCCCAGACGGGGCTAAGGGATCGGTTAATAGGGCTTCCTGTAGGGTTCTGACGGGTAAATCCTGGGGCTGGCAATTTAATTCAATGCATAATGCGGCAGCCATTCCAGCAGCTTGTCCAATATTCATTACCACGGGTTGTAAGCGGGTACTGCCATTGGCGATGTGGGATACAGAAATATTTTTTTCACAGACTAAAAAGCCTTCTACCTGTTCAGGAACTAATGCGTGATAGGGAATGGTGAAGGGGGTTCCTGTCCACCGTCCTCCCCAGCGTCGGGATTTTGGGGCAAGCGGGAAGTCGAAGCCTGGATAGTGATGATCATTTGCATAATTGCCGATCGCGATCGCGCTGACTTGATCTTTGCCCATTGGTAGCGGTGCGACCAGACCACCGGATTGGGGTAAAATATCCTGCTCAATAATGGTCACTTTTCCCTTTAAACGCCGGCTTTCTCGGTAATAGGGGTGTAGGGCAAAGGCAGAATGATAGGGGGCTTGTTGCGGAAAAATATTTTCGGCTAATCCAATATTTTTACCCGTTTCCTGTTGGAGAAAATAGGCAAAATTGTAACTATGTTCGTAGGCTTCTTGTAAAAATGCGTGTTTTTCTTCCTGAGAGCCAAGAATCCGATTAATATTAACCCCGTAATCGTTGCCTGCGATCGGCCAGTTGATCATGAATTGGTTATTCGGTAATCGTCCGTAATTGAGAAACGTTTCAACCCCATAGTTTTTCCAAGTTCCCTCAAAGCAGGAAGGGTCATAACTGGGTAGCGGCGTTAACGGTGGAGCCGGTTGATTCCCGTAATCTTGGGCGATAAATACCCAGGTGGGTGACTGGACAGGATATTTTTCAGTTATCGAATTAGCGGATTCGGGCGCACTCGGTTCTCCAAATTCCTCCTGCCATTCCCAACCCCAACGATGGGGAATTTCGCCTAGTGCCAATAAATCGCCTAATTCTGTGCCATCCAACGTGATTTTTGCGGTAATTTGATAATCCTGAAACCTGACTCCTAGAATGCGATCGCCTTGACGCATGACTTCTAACGGGATTTGTCCTGAAATCCAGTTTAAATTGGGCAATTCCTTCACCCAATTGGCAAAAATTTCTGCCCCAATGCGGGGATCATAGGTAAACAAACTGACCCAACTATGGTCTAAGCCACCTGATTGTTTTTGTTGTAAAGCTTTTAGATAGGCTCCCCAAAATCCTGTTTGCCAAGCCGCTAATTCATTACCATCGGGTGCAGCAACTCCCGCAACGGTCAGCATTCCGCCTAACCACTCAAACTCACTGACTAAAATTGTTGAAACCCCTCGACGAGCGGCTTGAATCGCGGCGGCTGTTCCTCCTGTGCCTCCCCCGACAATCAGCAAATCCGTTGTTAGTTGAGTCACCATGAATTTTCCTGGGTCGCTAAAAGTTAAAAATTAAAAGTTAAAAAGTAATTTTAACCGCTTCCGTGCCCAAACAACGATATTACTTTCTTCTTCTTCTTCAGTGAGTAATCCTCGCTCAGATAATTCTTGTTTACGTTGGGTTAATTCTTCTTGATGCTTGTGCAAATCATCACAAATGGCTTCACTAATATGGGGATTTGTCTGGAGTAATTTTCTAAAATTGTAATGTTTGATGGCAAAAAGTAAGGTGTCTTGTTTAGCTTTGACAGTGGCAGTACGAGGAATTCCTAATACTAATGCTAACTCTCCAAAAAAACTGCCGGTTTCTAAGATGGCTAAGGTTTTACCTAATTTTTCTGTGACAACTTCTACTGTGCCGGAGAGAACAATATAAAACGCATCTCCCTGATCATTTTCTCGAAACAAAATTTCTTCCGCTTTTAATTTTTGTAATTGCCCAATTTCAATCAAATGGCGAATTTCGATCTCATTTAAATTTTGAAAGTAGCTAACAGATTTTAAAATATCTTTTACGGATAAAAGTTGTTTTTCTTTTTGGGGAGAATTGAACTCAATCTCTTTATTACTGGGTAGTTCTGCTAACGCTTGAGTCCGCGATCGCGAGGGAGTTATTGGGTTAAAATACTGTCCCAAAACTTCGGGGTTTCTAATCCAGAGATCCCGTTGAGGAAAGGCAATCGTAATCTGATTTAAACGAAAATAGTATTCAATCAAAAATCGGACAGAACTTAAAATATTAGGCTTAATGGGAACATGCTCTGCTTTAATCCAAATCCACAATTCAAAATTAAGCGCATTATCGCCAAAATCATTAAAAATAACTTGAGCAGGCGGATCTTTTAAGACATACAAATCGTTGTAAGCGGCATGAAGTAAAGTTTCTGTCACCAAAACGGGATCACTTTCATAGGCAACACCAACAAAAAGGCTTAGGCGAATAACATTCGTATCATAATGATAGTTAATGATTTGATTCTCTGCTAATTTGTTACTCGGAAGAATCACAGATGAACCATTTCGTAATTTTAAAATCACCGTTCGGATAGAAATTTCTTCAATCGTTCCTTCAAATTCATCGAACTGAATATAATTTCCAATTTTAATTTTCCGCTCAAGTAAAATTGTTAAACCACTAATAAAATTTCTTGTCAAATCTTGTAAACCTAAACCAATCCCAATCCCTAAGCCTCCTCCAACAAAAGCTAAAACCGAAAGATTAAATCCAGTGGATTGTAAAACAATAATAAAAAATAATGTTCCGAGACTATAACTAACAATATTAGAAATAATATTACGAACCCCTTTTTCGAGGATAACTTTAGCAAGGATCTTTTTATTGAGTAGTTTATTAAAATAATAAGTAAGGATTAAAACTAATAATAAATAAATGATAATCTGAAAAATAGAAATTAATGAAAGGCTAGTTTCTCCAAAAGAAAAGTTAATAGAATAAATAAAGTTGTAAATATCAATTAAAATTTGCTTGATGTTTATTGTCATAATTTAAAAAAAATCATCCTCTTATTCTAAGTACAGGACAAAAAATGTAGGGGGTCGAGAAAAAAAGAAAAATTGGAACGCATCCGTTCTTGACGGTTAGAATTTCCCAAAGTCAGTAAAAATAAGGCAAGGAAAGAGAATTTTACCCTAGCCCATCCCCAATAACGTTTTAGGGATTATTTCAGGGCGATATAGGGATTTATCGGGGTTCCCTTCTATGAAAACCTTTCTTTGACTGATTTTCAAGACTTTTGCCCTGTATTCAGATTTTATTTATAAGTACCTCGGCAAAATTATTTACACATAGCGATCCTTGTATAGCAAGGCTTCTAGGCTTGTCTAGTAGGTAATTTATTTTGCATGACTACTTATAGAATATTTCAAGAATTTGTCACTGGAAGTCACCGAAATATTAACAAAAGAATGGTTTGACAGTTTCAAAAACTTACTTTGCAAGCTGGACTGCACTGGGACTTGAGCTATCAATCGGGGTAGGTTGTTCTCCAGATTCACCATCTAACATTCCAAGACGATCAAAGGGCCAAAAACGGAACAGCGCACGACCGATCAGTTTATCTTTCGGAACAAATCCCCAATAATGGGAATCATAGCTATTGTTGCGATTATCACCTAAAACCAAATATTGATTTTCAGGCACTTTAACTGGGCCGTAATCATAATTCGGTTCTTGGGCAATGTAATCTTCTGAGAGTTTGCCCCCATTGACGTAAACTGTGCCGTTAGAAACTTGTACCGTATCGCCGGGTAAACCAATCACTCGTTTAATAAATGCTTCCTTAAAATTGCGTTGTTTTAACGCTTCCGTGGGGTCAAAAACGACAATATCACCCCGTTGAGGTTCGCGGACATGATAGGTCACTTTTTCAATAATTAATCGGTCATTAATTTGTAGCGTCGGTTCCATCGAGGAAGAAGGAATATAACGAGCTTCAGCCACAAATGTCCGAATACCGATTGCTAAAATAATCGCCGTGCCCAAGGTTTTAGCTGTTTCTAGCCAAGGATTCTCTGGTTTAGGTTGAGGGGTTGTAGCTGGCTCTTGATCCAAACTTCGCGTCATAGAAAACTACCGAAAAAAGAAGGGTTGATGCTAGATGATGTCGAGATTAAAAATCGTATCTTTTCTAGTTTAGCGAATAGAAGACAGTGGGATAATAAATATGTTCTATAACCCATGAGGAGATTATGGTTTCTCCATCAACAATGTTAATTCGCCACGCTCAGATACTGTTACCCAATGGTGAATTTATGCAAGGGGATGTGCTGATCGGTGATGGTAAGATTCAACAGATTGCTCCTACGATCGCGGATGCTCAATTTAGTACCATGATAGACGCAACGGGGTTAACTTTGTTGCCTGGGGTGATTGATCCGCAAGTCCATTTTCGTGAGCCAGGGTTAGAGCATAAGGAAGATTTGCATACGGCCAGTCGTGCTTGTGCCAGAGGTGGGGTTACCAGCTTTTTAGAGATGCCTAATACCCGTCCCTTAACGATTACCCAAGCTGCATTAGACGACAAATTACAACGAGCCGCCCAGAAGTCTTTGGTCAATTATGGTTTTTTTATTGGGGCAACGGCTGAGATTTTGCCGGATTTACTCACGGCTAAGCCGACCTGTGGCATTAAAATTTTTATGGGATCGATGCATGGTGCCTTACTAGTCGATCAAGAAGACATTTTAGACCGAATTTTTTCCCAAGGAAGCCGTTTGATTGCCGTCCATGCCGAAGATCAAGCCCGCATTGCTCAACGTCGTCAAGAATTGGCAGGAAATACCGATCCAGCCCTTCATTCCCTTATTCAAGATAATCAAGCGGCCTTGAACGCGACCCAACTGGCCTTAAAACTGTCCAAAAAATATCAACGGCGACTCCACATCTTACACATGTCTACGGCCGATGAAGCGGAATTATTGCGACAAGATAAGCCTGAGTGGGTAACAGCAGAAGTTACGCCCCAACATCTCTTACTCAATACCAGTGCCTATGAAACCATTGGGTCTTTTGCCAAGATGAATCCACCTTTGCGATCGCCGCACGATCAAGAAGTCTTATGGCAAGCCTTACTCGATGGGGTGATTGACTTTATTGCCACCGATCATGCGCCCCATACCCTGACGGAAAAAGGTCGAGCCGAGGATGCTCCTATTTCTACTCAAGCGGAAAAAGCGTCAGCCGATACGGTCTTTTTAGAACCTGCTAATGTGCCGTCAGGAATGCCTGGGGTGGAAACGGCTTTGCCCTTGATGTTAACCCAAGCCATGCAAGGTCGATGCACCGTGGCCCAAGTGTCCCAGTGGATGTCCGCCAATGTGGCCAAGGGGTACAAAATTCCCAACAAGGGCGCGATCGCGGTGGGTTACGATGCCGATTTAGTTCTAGTCGATTTAAAAACCTATCATCCAGTATTACGGGAAGAACTACAGACCAAATGTGGTTGGAGTCCCTTTGAAGGCTGGAATTTAACGGGTTGGCCCGTCGTTACGATTGTTAATGGAGCAATTGCCTTTGAACGGGGTCAATTTTTTGATCAGGTTCGAGGAAAAGCCTTAACGTTTGATGGGTAATTTCCCTTAATTTAAAGTGATTATCCTAATTTTCTAACGCCTAACACCTCTCTCAATAAAGATTGCTGACTCGACCAACGACAAATTTTAAATAGCGACCTTCGGGGAAAGCGGCAGGAATCGGATGATCTAACGGTTGGCCGGCTTCGTGCAAAATCTGAATACGGCGATCGCTGATGGAACCGGCACCGGCTAACATTTCCTTAAAGGCTTCAGGACTGACCTGGCTGGTACAACTGGCCGAAACAATCAACCCATCAGGGGCGACACATTTTAACGCCAGGGCATTGAGTTTGGTATAGGCACGGATAGCAGCAAAACGATTTTGTTTACTTTTGGCAAAGCTCGGCGGATCGAGAATCACCATATCAAAGGTCTTGCCTGCTTGAACATAACCGTTCAACACTTCAAAACAATCGGCTGTAATAAAACTATGGCGATCGCTGTCGAACTGATTTAAACGCACATTCATACTCGCCACCGCGGCCAACTGTTTACCGATATCCACATTGGTAACGTGACTTGCTCCCCCCCGTAAGGCATATAAGGAAAACGCCCCTGTATAGGAAAAACAATTCAAAACGGTTTTATTTCGACTAATTTCGCCAACAAAATGCCGATTTTCCCGATGGTCTAAGAATAAGCCTGTTTTTTGCCCTGTTTCTAAATCAACTTGGAACAATAACCCGTGTTCTTTTACCGTAATGTCCTCAGTAGGGACTTTTCCCCACAATACTTGCGTTTTCCCTGCTTGATGCTCTGCTCCTTCTTGGTGCTTCGTCCGCCATAAAATTCCTTGCAAAGGCGCGACTTCCCGCAATGCTTTGACGACCCAATCCAATAGGGCATTGGCTCCTTCCATATAGGTTTGTAGCACCGCGTATTCGCCATAGAGATCTACCGTTATTCCTGGTAATCCGTCCCCTTCGCCAAATAACCAACGGTAAGCCGTACAATGTTGTTCCCGCAGGGAGGCCCTCAGTTCCCACGCCGATTGCACCCTTGCTTTTAACCATTTCGGATCGGGTAGTTGACGTTGGGAAAAAATCCGCACCGCGATCGGGCCTTTGTTATCCCACAATCCAAACCCCGTCCACCCCCCGCAGCGAACTTTGAGCCATTCTCCGGTACCAAAACGCATCTCTTTCGGTAACTTGTCCCGATAGATCCAGGGATGGCCCTGAGCTAAACGGTCTTTGAGTTGGGGAGAAACGGTTATTTCGCGCAATTTTGGCATAGGTTTCGGTTTTTAAAGATTAGCTCCACTCGCGGATAATGCTGGTGAATCGATACCAATTCCCATTTCATCACGTAATTTTTAGCCTAGCTTAAAATGAATGAACCCCGAATAGACTAGGATACAAATAGTTACTAGGAACGAATAATGGTAGAACGTCCAATCAAAAAGTCCGAGCGTCAAGCGAATCCAGAGGGGAGCAATAATGAACCCCGTGAAGCGGCAAGAAATGACAATCCGGGTCGTCCCCCCCGTGGTAGAGGCAAGGGGAAAGGAAAAGGGAAAAAAGGCGATCGCCAAGAAGAAGCCAAAGTGATCAATCCTGCGCTAGCCCGTCCTCCCAAACCCAGCAAACCCCAACCGCCGGTCGTTGAAGAAACCCCAGTAGAAGAGCCGGAAGAAACGGTGGCAGAAACAGAAACCGCGACGGAAGAAACTCCTGAAGACGTGACCGAATAAGTGTCTCCAGTTTCCATCAAGGTAATGCCATTGCTCATTCCTTTTGTTTGCAAGTTAACCCGAATACATGATTAATGACGCGATCGCTTCTCTGGGTCGCGAATTTTTTAGATTAACGCCGATTCCAATATTCATTTATAATTCCTTGAGTTATTCTCATTGCTTCGCTGAAAATGCCCTTGTTAGTTCAACTGCCTGAAATTCCTACCGCTGCTTGGAAACGTCCCATTGGTCAAGGATGGGAGAAACCCTATACCGTCCGTTATGCCAGCAATTTAGATGATGGGCCCTGGCATGGGATGCCCTTGGGAGGGTTTGGAGCCGGTTGTATTGGGCGATCGCCGAAGGGAGATTTTAACCTATGGCACTTAGACGGGGGAGAACACGTTTTCCGCAGTTTACCCGCCTGCCAATTCAGTATTTTTGAACAAGCTGAAGGAGAAGCCGCCCAAGCCTACGCCCTCGCCACAGAAGCCCCCGAAGATGGCAGTTTATCCCGTTGGCAATGGTATCCCAAAGAAAAAGGAACCTATGCCGCCCTCTATCCCCGCAGTTGGTATCACTATCAAGGGGTATTTAAAAGCGATCTGATTTGTGAGCAATTTTCCCCGATTTGGGCCCATAACTATCAAGAAAGTAGCTATCCCGTTGCCATTTTTGATTGGACAGTACATAACCCCACCGATAAGGAAATTACCCTCAGTATCCTGCTCAGTTGGCAAAATACCGTCGGTTGGTTTACCAATGCCGTTAAATCTCCGAATGTGCGAGTGCGAGATGATGGTAGCCCTGTTTATGAATATCAACCCCGTTGGGGCAATAGTACGGGCAGTTTTAACCAGTGGATTGAGGATAACTATCGGGTCGGCTGTTTACTCAATCGTATTCAACTCCACGATCAGATCCAGGAAGGCGAGGGACAGCTTTGTTTTGCCAGCGTGACCAATCCCAGCTTTGAAGTGTTCCATCACAGCCGTTGGAATCCGATCAGTGATGGTTCGGATATTTGGGACTTTTTCGCGGCCAATGGTTCTTTACCCGATTATCAGGATGAAACCCCCGCCGATCCAGGCGAACAAATTGCAGCGGCCATGGCCATTCGCTTTACTATTAAGCCAGGCAAAACCCGTCGTATTCCTTTTATCCTCTCCTGGGATTTTCCTGTAACAGAATTTGCAGAGGGGATTAATTACTATCGCCGTTATACTGACTTTTTTGGGCGCAATGGGCAAAATGCTTGGTCAGTGATTCGTACAGCTTTAAAGCATAGCGATACTTGGAAAGAAAATATTCAGGCGTGGCAAGCTCCCATTCTCAAAAATCCTGAACTGCCCGATTGGTTCAAGATGGCCTTGTTTAATGAGCTTTATTTGTTAACCCAGGGCGGAACTCTGTGGACGGCTGCAACGGAAAATGATCCGGTGGGCCAGTTCGGGGTTTCCGAATGTATGGATTACCGTTGGTACGAAAGTTTAGATGTTCGGCTCTACGGGTCTTTTGGGTTGATGATGCTGTGGCCTCGGTTGGATAAAGCCGTTTTAGAAGCCTTTGCTAGAGCGATTCCCAGTTACGACAATACGCCGCGCATTATTGGTTATAACCAAGCCTCTGCCATTCGCAAAGCCAAGGGAGCGACACCCCACGATCTCGGTGCGCCCAATGAACACCCTTGGGAAAAGACCAATTACACCAGTTACCAGGATTGCAATCTCTGGAAGGATTTGGGAAGCGATTTTGTGCTTCAGGTCTATCGAGATTTTCTGTTAACCGAAGGAGAAGATTATGCTTTCCTGTGGGAATGTTGGCAGGCAATTACCGAAACCTTGGCGTACTTGAAGGAATTTGATCTGGATAACGATGGCATTCCTGAAAACTCTGGCGCACCCGACCAAACCTTTGATGATTGGCAATTATTGGGTATCAGTGCCTATTGTGGAGCTTTGTGGATTGCTGCCCTGGAGGCCGCGATCGCAATTGGAGCGTTATTGCTGACCCATCCGCCCGTACAGAAAGAATTAACCCCTGCTGATTATCCCCAATCCGTTGAAGATCACATCAAAACCTATCGCGACTGGTTGAGCCAATCCCGTGAGATTTATCACCCCACCCTTTGGAACGGAGAATTTTACAAACTCGATAGCAAGAGTGGTTCCGATGTGGTCATGGCGGATCAACTCTGTGGTCAATTCTATGCCCGTCTATTGGGATTACCCGATGTGGTAGAAAACGAATATGCCGAAAAAGCCTTGAAAAAAGTCTATGATACCTGTTTTCTCAAATTCTTTGATGGGCAATTTGGGGCGGCAAATGGCCTCAAGTCCGATGGAACCCCTGAAAATCCCCAAGCAACTCACCCTCTAGAGGTTTGGACAGGCATTAACTTCGGCTTAGCCGCCTTTCTTTTACAAATGGGCATGAAGGAAGAAGCTTTCCGGTTGACAGAAACCGTGGTTAAACAGATTTATGATAACGGTTTGCAATTTCGCACGCCTGAAGCCATTACAGCGGTAGGAACCTTCCGAGCGAGTCATTATCTGCGGGCAATGGCGATTTGGGGATTGTATGGCGTTTTAATGGGATTTAAGGCGGAATCTGTTTAGGGGGAATCATAGGGAATAGGTGCGCGGTAGGGTAAGGGTAAAGACCGTTCCCTGATCTAAATGGCTATCAACTTCAATGATGCCTTGGTGTAAATCAACGCAGCGTTTAACGATCGCCAACCCTAAGCCTGTTCCCTGAATATTGCCCGTATTGGTGGCCCGATGAAAGGCGGTAAAGAGTTGTTGGAGATCCTCCGTCGGAATGCCGATACCCTGGTCTTGAATTTCAAAGATCAGATTATCCGCCTCTAACTGTAGATTAAAGGTAATATTGCCGCCGTTGGGGGAATATTTAATCGCATTATTGAGTAGATTGGTAAAAATTTGCCGTAGGAGTTTGGGGTCTAGGTTGACTATCAGCGATCGCGTCTCCTGGCTGGAATCCTGAGTAGCATTTTGCAAATGAAAGGTGATGGTATGCTCATTGCTGCTTAACTGGAGTTCGGTTACCAGATCTCGGCAAAAGGCGATTACATTCAGGGGTTGGGGATTAAAGGCAATTTTTTCGGCTTCGGCCCGACTCATCATCAATACGTCATCTAGGAGCGTGGTCATGTGTTGAACACTATCTTGAATGCGTTGCAAGTGTTGTCGTTTTTTTTCTTCACTTAACCGCTCATGGTAGGTACTCATGATGCCCGCCGATGAATTGATGATCGATAGGGGCGTGCGAAATTCGTGGGAAGCCATCGTAATAAACCGCGATCGCAGATCGTTTAATTCTTTTTCTTTTTCTAAGGCATTGCGTATCTCCTGTTCGGCCTGCTTAATGCGGGTAATATCCCGAATGACACCAGCAATATGGGTCGGTTGCTCGGTTTTAGGGTCTTTAATGAGAAAGGCATTACAGAGGACAGGAATGGTTTGTCCGGTCTGAAAGTGCTTCAAATGCAATTCTCCTTCCCATTGGCCTTTACGAAAAATGCGGGGTAAAATTTCTTCCTGGATCAGCGATCGCTCTTGGGGATCGAAGAAATCTAACATAGTGAGGGAGGAAAGTAAATTCGGGTCTTCTAAACCAATGAGATATTGACCCGCTCGATTGAGAAAGACCAATTGGCCATTTAAATCGGCCACAGCCATAAATTCCGAACTATTTTCCACCACTAAATCCAGTTTTTGCCGTTCTGCTTCAATCGTTTTGCGTTGCTGGAGTTCGTGTTGCAATTGTTCATAGAGTTCTGACTGTTGAATGGCGATCGCCAGTTGTAGGGCAATTTGCCGCAAGATATTAATTTCCGATTCTTGCCAGTGACGAGTGCGGGAACACTGATGGGCAACGATCAAGCCCCAAAGCTGGTCTTTTTGGACAATGGGAACCACTAATTCGGCCTTAACTTGAATTTCCCTTAAAAAATTGGCTAAGCACTCAATAATTTGCCCATCATCTCGATCCTCTAAAACAAAAATGCGTCCCTTAGCATAGGGGCTATAGTTCTGTTCGGGAAAAATGTCCGACGGCAACGCCCTATTCAAAATTTGCAGCCATCCCTCTACGACCGATTCTGCAATAATGGCACCTGTTCCTCCGGTAAAAACTTGATAAACCACGACGCGATCGACTTGTAACACCTGACGGACTTCTTCGACGGTGGTATTGAGAATTGCTTTGAGATCCAAGGATTCTCGAATACGCTGGGTAATATTTTTAATTAAACTTTCCTGTTCCGCTTTTTGTTGTAGCAAGGATTCGGTTTGTTTGAGATCCTCAATATCGGTACAAGATCCTAACCAGCGAGTCGTTTGCCCCAATTCATCCCCAATGGGTAAAACCTGTACTAAATGCCAACGATAAACCCCATCCGCACGCCTGAGCCGACATTCCAGCGAATAGGCTTCCTTTAAGGCTTCGCCCCGTAGGGCACTTTCTTTGGCAAGGTTGAGATCGTCAGAATGGATCGCTTGAAACCAGCCCTTTTTTCGGATTTCGATTAAAGATTGCCCTAAATATTGTTGCGCTCGTTGATTAATTTCGGCAATTTCCCCTTCATCATCGGTTAACCAGACCAGATTGGGAACAACTTCGGTGAGACTTCGATAGCGTTCTTGGCTTTGCCACAATTCGTTATTGGCTTCGGTACGAGCGGTAATATCTCTGAGGGAAATGAGATAACGCGATCGCTGATCCCAGACAACGGGCACCACCTGGACTTCTCCAATTCCCACTTCTCCATTGCGTCGCAAAATTTCCATTTCAAATAACTTTTCCGAATTAATCGGAATCCCCAAATTGACTCCGACCAGTTGCTCCGTCGGCAGACTAAACATTTCCCCTGCGGCACGATTGGCAAAAATAATTTCGCCGTCTTGACTCAAAATTAAAATTCCTTCGGAGATATTGCTAACGATGGTATCTAAATAATTTTGGTTTGTTTGCAGGGTCAATTCAATGGAAGCGCAGTCATTCGGAACGGGTAACAAATCCAGGTTTGTGGTGGTGTCTGATGTTTTGGCGGCACAATAAAGCAGTTCGGGGGCGATGTTTTGATAAAGGCTCTGTCCACTGATCACCCCTACACAACCTTCGGATTGATCCACAATCGGCAAGTATTGGAGAGAATGCTGTTGAAAAAATTGCAGCAGGTTCACCAGGTCAGTCAGTTGGGATGGGGGCAGAATAGTCGTCGATCGCGTTAGGACTTCATGCAATCGTGTTTTATCTAGATCAATTCCTTGGGTAACCCATCGCACTACGTCTTGGGACGTTAATAATCCCCAAAATTTTTCGTTTTCTAAGACGACTAGATAGCTAAATGGTGGGAGGGGGGGAGTGTCGGGAGATGGAGCGAGGGTTGGCGGGAATTCTGTGTTTTCTTCCTTTCCCATGATGGCGATCGCATCTCGCAAAAGGGTATTTCGGCTGATTTTGCGAGGGAATTTATCAATTATCCGTTCAATTGCCTTGGGAACGAGGCTCATTTTGAAGAGAATATTTAGAATATTACTATATATTAATAGATTCTACGCTTTTTTGAAAATAGTCCACATTTACAAAAATCTTTCAAAGCAACCTTAAATCAATGGGAGTTTTGTACTTTAAGATACAATGTCCTGAAGAGTTCTTGTATACAGTATACAATAAGATGGTTTGCCTTAATCTAGGGAATAATGTTAACAATTCCTTGTAAAATCAGCATTTTCTGTCCTAAACCGACAATTAACCTAGAACTCAATTCGCGATCGCTGTTGAACCCAACCCCTAACCCATGATTCCGACTCCTACCCATTCTTTATCTTTCCAATTAAACGGAAAACCAATGCGGGTTAACCATTGCCCGCCAACGATGACCCTATTGGAATATTTGCGTCAACAGGGCTATGTGGGAACGAAAGAAGGCTGTGGAGACGGGGATTGTGGAGCGTGTACGGTGGTTGTTATTGGGCAAGGTGCAGATGGCAAACCCCACTATCAAGCCATGAATAGTTGCCTGATTCCCTTGGGCGCGATCGCTGGACGAGAAGTGATTACGGTAGAAGGCATTGCCAATGGAAAATTGCATCCGGTGCAACAGGCAATGGTGGATACGGGCGGATCGCAGTGCGGTTACTGCACGCCTGGCTTTATTATGAGTATGTTTGCAGGGTATTACGACGGGAAAGTGGATGATATTTCTGTCGAAGGAAATTTGTGTCGTTGTACGGGGTACTTGCCCATCCGCAAAGCAGCCCAAAAGGTAACGGGTGTAGAACCTGAAGATCATTTCAGCGCGAAGTTGCAGGAAGCCACAGTTGAGTTACCGACTTTTACCTACGAAGATGCCAACCATCGGTTTTACCGTCCGACGGGTTTAACTGACGTTTTAAATTTATTGCAAGAACATCCTCAAGCCACCTTAATTGCAGGGGGAACGGATTTAGGATTAGAACTGAGTCACCATCGCCGCGAGTATCCTGTTCTGATTTCCCTAGAAGCGGTTGCTGAACTTAAAACTTTAACGATTACGCCTGATTTTGTGGAAATTGGGGCCGCTGTTCCCTTGAGTCAGGTGGAAGACCAATTGCGGGGATTTTTTCCGAGTCTGGATGAAATGATCCATTGGTTTGCAGCCCGTCAGATTCGCAATCGCGCAACGATAGGGGGCAATATTGGAACCGCTTCACCTATTGGAGATTTACCGCCCGTTTTATTATCTTTAGAAGCTACGGTTAACATTGCAGGTCAGAACGGAACGCGATCGCTGCTGTTGGCCGACTTTTTTCATGGCTACCGTCAAACGGATTTAAAATCAGGGGAAGTGATCGCCTCAATTACGATTCCGAGAAATTTACCCCAAGGAGCCGTTCAGCGTCTCAGTCAGTCTTACAAGATTGGTAAAAGGGGAACCGATGATATTAGTATTGTGGCGGCAGCTTTTGCGATTGACTTGGATCAAACCCACCATATTGTCCAAGCGAGATTAGGCTATGGAGGCGTTGCTGCTACTCCCGCCCGTGCCAAAGCAGTAGAAGAATGGCTTTTGGGCAAAGCGTGGAATATGACCACCGTACAACAAGCCAAAATTCTCTTAAAAGACGCATTTACCCCGTTGTCTGATTTAAGGGGGAGCGCAACCTATCGCAAATTATTAGTTGCCAATGTATTTGAGAAATTTTTTGTCGAATTCGGTGGCATTGAAACCTATCCCCTGGAGGTGGAGTAGATCATGACTGTAGCCCAATCCGTTCAGCGCAAATCGAGAAAACATGAAAGTGCCGATAAACACGTTACTGGCCAAGCGGTGTACACCGATGATCAGCGTCTCCCCAGCGATATGCTCCATCTTTGGCCCGTCCTCTCGACCCAAGCCCACGCCAAATTTACCCTGGATTTAACCCAAGCGGAACAGGTGGATGGCGTTATTACCCTTATCACCGCCACCGATGTGACAGGGGAAAACGACACGGGGATTATTTTCCATGACGAGGTTTTGTTGCCCATGGATACGGTTAGCTACGCTGGTCAGGCAATTGTTTGGGTTGCTGGGGAAACGGAAGCTGCTGCCCGCATCGGAGCCAGTAAAGTCATTGTTAACTACGAAGCGTTAAACCCGATTCTGTCGATTAAAGACGCGATCGCGGCCCATAGCTTTCATTTAGCTGAACCTGTAGTCATGAGTCGGGGAGAAACCCTCTTTTCCCTAGAAGAATCGGATTATCAACTCGAAGGGGAAATCGAGATGAAGGGGCAGGATCATTTCTATCTCGAAACCCAAGCCACTTGGGTGATTCCTGATCAAGAGGGTAATTATCAAGTCTATTGCTCGACTCAGCATCCGAGTGAAACCCAATTGATTTTAGCCAGAGTCTTGGGAATTCCCCGCAATCGAGTCGTGGTTACCTGTTTACGCATGGGGGGCGGATTTGGAGGAAAAGAAAGTCAAGCCAATCCTTCGGCCGCGATCGCGATCTTAACGGCTCAAAAAACGGGACGGTCAGCGCGAGTCCGGCTCAAACGGCAACAGGATATGCAAATGACAGGTAAACGTCATGGCTTTCTGGGAACGTATCGAGTTGGATTTGGGACTGATGGCAAAATTACGGCATTAGGAGTTGATTTATACGCCAATGGGGGCTGGAGCCTCGATTTATCCTTGCCCGTTTTGCAGCGCGCGCTCTTTCACATTGATAACGCCTATTACATTCCCAACCTCGCCATACGGGGGCAAGTCGCTAAAACCCATACCGTGTCGAATACAGCCTTTCGCGGTTTTGGTGGGCCGCAAGGGATGGTGATGATCGAAGAAATTATGGATCGCATTGCCCGCCATTTGAATCTACCAGCTGATTTGGTGCGGGAACGCAATTTTTATTCCGGTCAGGGGGAAACCTGTACCACGCATTACGGGCAAGAAATTCGGGACAATCGCACCTTTAAGGTCTGGGATCAGGCAAAAATTAATTCTAACTTCCATAAACGAAAAGAAGAAATTAAAGCCTTTAACCGAGCCAATGCCTACAAAAAACGCGGAATTGCTATTACCCCCGTAAAATTTGGGATTTCCTTTACTAAAACTGAATATAACCAGGCAGGGGCGTTTATTTTAATTTATCTTGATGGCAGTATTCAACTCAATCATGGCGGAACGGAAATGGGGCAGGGGTTGCATACCAAAATGCTCCAAGTAGCTAGTCAGTCTTTAGGCGTTAGTTTGGATCGTTTTCGGATGATGCCCACCAGTACGGATAAAGTTCCCAATACTTCGGCAACGGCGGCTTCGAGTGGTTCCGACCTCAATGGGCAGGCAGTGAAAAATGCCTGTGATGTTCTCAAAGAACGGTTGGCTCCGGTTGCGACAAAATTACTCAATCTCTACGCGCCAGAAGAATTAGTATTTGAAGACGAATGGGTTTATTGTGCAGGCCATCCCCGCGATCGCGTCCGGTTTGATGAGGTCATTCAACAGGCGTATTTGGATCGGGTAAGCTTGTCGGCTACGGGCTATTATCGAACCCCTAATATTTACTTTGATTTCCAAACGGGTAAAGGCCGTCCTTTCTATTATTTCTGCTATGGTGCGGCGGTTAGCGAAGTTGAAATTGATGGCTTTACGGGAACCTTTAAACTGCGTGGCGTTGATATTGTGCAGGATGCGGGGGAATCCCTTAATCCGCTGATCGACAAGGGACAAATTGAAGGTGGCTTTGTGCAAGGGCTGGGCTGGCTGACGATGGAAGAACTGGTTTGGGATGATCACGGTCGATTACGCACCGATGCCCCTAGCACCTATAAAATTCCCACCATTAGCGAAATTCCCGAACATTTTGAAGTACATCTCTTACAACGGGCTGCCCAGGATGGCGTGATCTTTGGCTCTAAGGCGGTGGGAGAACCTCCCTTTATGTTGGCCATTTCAGTACGCGAGGCCCTTCGAGATGCGATCGCGGCTTTCGGTGATACTCAATATGTTCCCTTAATGTCACCTGCGACTCCTGAAGCGATTTTAACGGCGATCGATTGGGTGAGAGAAAACAGTCATGCAGCTACGGTTTCCCCCCTAACCAGAGAACTGGCATTTCCCTTAAACGACCAGAACCCAGTGTACAAAAAAAGCTGAGAAACCCAGTCTGCGGTGCATTTTTAAACGGCCCATAACAAGGGGTTGAAGTTTAGCGGTACCAGGCTTTTAGCTCAGATTTTCAATCCTATCCCCCCTAGCCCTGTCTGGCTCAGGAGAAAAGCGGTTGGCGAGGGGATTAACTCAGGGAAGACTTTTGAATTAAAGTAAGGACAGATTATTTTTCCTGAAATTGGCAAAATTTCCGTGAGGAAAATGAAAATTGATGCTCCGTTAACCCAAGAAACTCAACACATTCTCCTGTCTCTGGCCGCGATCGCCGAAGCGGTGGTCTGTCTGGATTCCCAGGGAAACCTCATTTGGTGCAATTCTGCGTTAGAAAAACTTTTGGGATTAAACGCCGCTTTGCTGCTGGGTCAGCCCTTTAGCCACTTGTTTCCACTCTATCAGCACCAATTCCTTTTACCGTTTCATCAGTATCCCCATTGCTTAATTCAATCCGGTACCTATTCCCCCCAACAGTATGAATTCTCCGGTGTTGCTGACCGTTTCCTAAATCGCGATCGCCCGCTCACCCCTCATCTCAATCTCGAAATTTCAGGTTTTCTGACCCAAGAGCAGGGATTCATTCTGATTATTCGTCCTTTAACGACCGACCTCCCAGGCAATCATCCGCTTCTTGATGACGGAGAAACCGCGATCGCGCAACGAAATCTCGGAAAATCCCAGCAATTATTGAATACGGTGATGGAACACATTGACCAAGCGATGGTGGTCACCGATCAGGATTTTCGAGTGGTTTTGTTTAATCAGCAATTTAAAACCCTATTTAACTTTAGTGATGAAGATTTATTCATCGGTATTGCCTTTGAAGATCTTCTCAGACTGTGGGCCAATCGTTTTCAGCAACCCCCAGAAATGCTGGAAAAAGCGATCCGAGAACTATCCATAACGGAATCTTTTGTTTTCCAACATCCCCAATTTTCCCCGACGACGGGCCAACGCTGGATTGAACTGTCTCACAATCCCTTACCCACTGGGGGATTTGTCCGAACCTTTACCGATATTAGCGATCGCAAATAAGCCGAAGAAACCTTAAAATTTAATGCCCAGGTAGATAAGCTCCTCAGCCAAATTGCCCACCATTTAATGGATCCCAATATTCAAACCGGTATCACCGCCAGCCTGAGGAGAGTCGCTGAATTCTTTCAAGCCGAACGCATTTCCTTTGTTGAATATAGCCCCGATCAAACAACCTATCATCTCGTAGAACAATGGCATAATCCCAAGGTTTGGTCGTTTTCTAGCCAGGCCCAATCCGGTGAAGTTGCCCTCGCGTTTTGGTTTCATGATCAAATTCTACGAAAACAAGTCATTAAAATTACCTCTTTGGATGAAATTCCTGAAATTGCCGAGAAAGCGCGGTGTTTTTGCGAACAAGAAGGTATTCGTTCCTTTATGGCAGTTCCCATGATTCACGCGAATCAAGTATTAGGCTGTTTAGTGGTAGATGTTCTGCTGAGTCAAAAGTATTGGCAAGATCAGGATGTTCACCTCTTGCAACGGGTTGCGGAATTAATTGCAATGGGGAGAGCCAAAGCGAAAGCAGAATTAGCCCTGAGAGAAGCAAAAGAGGCCGCAGAAAGTGCAAACCGAGCCAAAACCACCTTTTTGGCCAACATGAACCATGAACTACGCACGCCCTTAAATGCCATTTTAGGATTTACCCAACTTCTGGAACGGGAACCTTTTCTCAAAGCCGAACAACGGAATTCCATTAATATTATCAATCGCAGTGGAAAACATTTGCTCGGTCTGATTAATGATGTGCTGGAAATGTCCAAAATTGAAGCCGGAAAAATTCAACTGGTGGCTCAGACCTTTGATTTGTCCCAACTTCTGCAATCTTTACGGGATATGTTCCAGTTTCGCGCTCAGGAAAAAGGATTATCGCTGACATTTCACTGTGCCCCGAATACCCCTCAATATATCCGGACAGATGAGGTCAAATTACGGCAAGTTTTAATTAATCTATTAGGTAATGCCTTTAAATTTACAGAAAAGGGCTATATTACCCTCCGATGTCAGGTTTTAGACGGTCAACAAAACAATCGTTGTCTCCGGTTTGAAGTGGAAGATACGGGCTTAGGAATTGCCCCGGAAGAAATGCGGGGATTATTTGAACCGTTCGTGCAAACTCAAAGCGGCATCAAAACTAAGGAAGGAACAGGGCTAGGATTGTCTATCAGCCGACAATTTGTGCAGTTAATGGGGGGAAAACTCGAAGTCGTTAGTCAGGTGGGAGAAGGCTCGCGATTTTATTTCACCATTCAAGCAGAACTCCCCCAATCTTCTAGCCCGGAATTGGAAAAGCCCGTAACCAAGCGAGTGATGGGGCTGGCGGATCCGCAAACGGATTATCGCCTATTGATTGTGGATGACCATGCCGAAAGTTGTCAATTAATGAAACAACTGCTCGAAAAGGTCGGTTTTTGTACCCAAGTGGCGATGAGTGGGGCGGCGGCGATTACGGTCTGGCAAGAGTGGAAACCCCATTTAATTTGGATGAAGATGAAAATGCCCCCGATGGATGGCTATGAGGCAACCCGTTTAATTCGATGGCGAGAAAGTTCGAGTAAGTCTTCGTTTGCGACCAAAATTATTGCATTAACGGCCAATCCTTTTGATAATGAGGCTTCGTTAATGTTGGGGGCGGGATGTGATGACATTATCTGTAAACCTTTTCAGGAAGAATTACTGTTTCAGAAGATTTCTCGCCATTTGCCGGTTTCCTATCAGTATGAAAATCTATCGCTGTCTAGTCCGGCAAACTCCTCTCATTCGGCGTTAATGACTTCGATTGCTCCCCATTCGCTGAAAATAATGCCCGAAACTTGGCGAGTTGCCCTATCTCAATCGGCTTTAGCGGTTGATGGTGACCAAATTTTAGCCCTGATTGAGCAAATCCCCCCGGAACAAGACGCGATCGCCGCTTATTTAAAGTCCTTAGTCAGTAATTTTGACTTTGATCAAATCCTATCCCTCACGGAAATGTCTTAATTTTCAGGTTTCAGGTTAAGCCCAAAAGTCTCTCTCGTTAAAATTTTATTGAGCAAGTAGCCCAAAATAACCGTGAATCGATACACTCTCTTAAAGATGACGAGACAACCTAACAATTCAGCAATTTATCGTTATGGCATATTACTGGTTTAAAGCATTTCATTTGATTGGTGTAGTGGTTTGGTTTGCCGGCTTATTTTATCTGGTGCGGCTTTTTGTTTATCATGCAGAAGCCAATGAACAGCCCGAACCGGCCCAATCCATCCTGAAAAAACAGTATGAATTGATGGAAAAACGCTTGTATAACATTATTACTACCCCAGGAATGGCCGTCACCGTAGCAATGGCGATCGGATTAATTTCTACAGAACCTGACATTTTAAAATCGGGTTGGTTGCATATTAAGTTAACCTTCGTTGGACTGCTCTTGATTTATCACTTTTACTGTGGACGGATTATGAAGCAGTTAGCGGCAGGGGAATCGAAGTGGACAGGACAACAATTTCGAGCCTTAAATGAAGCTCCAACCATTTTATTAGTCGTCATTGTGTTATTAGCCGTCTTTAAAAATAATTTGCCCCTAGATGCCACCACTTGGTTAATCGTTGCTTTAGTGATTGCAATGGCTGCTTCCATCCAACTTTATGCCAAGAAACGTCGTAAAGACCAAGAAAAGTTATTAACCAGCAATCAGTAAGCGTTAATTTATAGACTTTTTACAGACTTCAACAGCCATGATTCGGCCAGTAAACATTTTTTGGTCAAGAATTATGGCTAATTTTGTTACCCTACAGCACAAACCTTAAGGCGAAATATCTGTTGTTCCGAATCCGCTAAGTAGATTTTTATAAGATGCGATAAGATTAGGAGGCACTCAAATTCTGAGAGAAAAACTGCGAATTTGATTGTCATATTTTACTTTTTACCTTATAAATCAGCTAGAAAATCGGTTTTGATGGCTTAAACGTTCTCTTTCTATGACTTACGAACCGCTCCATCATAAATATCGTCCTCAAACCTTTGCAGATTTAGTGGGACAAGAGGCGATCGCGACCACGTTGACCAATGCTTTATTGAGTGAGCGGATTGCACCTGCCTATTTATTTACGGGGCCACGAGGAACGGGAAAAACCTCTTCTGCACGGATTTTAGCGAAATCTTTAAATTGTATTGCGGGAAATAAACCAACACCGACTCCCTGCGGTCAATGCGAAGTCTGTCGCGCGATCGCCAGGGGTAATGCCTTGGATGTCATTGAAATCGATGCGGCGAGTAATACAGGGGTAGATAATATTCGAGAAATTATCGAGCGATCGCAATTTTCTCCTGTTCAATGTCGTTACAAAGTTTATGTCATAGATGAGTGTCTGACAGGCGATACGCTTGTCTTAACCCATGAAGGATTAAAACGGATTGATTCACCCGACTTGAAAGGAAAACAAGTTCTAAGCTACAACGAAATTACTCAATCTTGGGAATATAAACTTGTTACGAGATGGCTTGATCAAGGAAAAAAACAGACTTTATCGATTAAAACTAATCGTTCTGAAATAAAATGTACTGAAAATCATTTGATCAGGACAGAAGAAGGATGGATCAAAGCAAAAGATCTAAAAATAGGAATGAAGATCTTATCCCCTGAAAATTTGGAGGAGATCGAGTCTGTAACCCTCGCTGGATGTGAGAATGTTTACGATCTTGAAGTCGAAGATAATCATAATTTTGTAGCGAATGGCTTGCTTGTTCACAATTGCCATATGTTAAGTGTGGCAGCTTTTAATGCGTTGTTAAAAACCTTAGAAGAACCGCCTGAAAGGGTTATTTTTGTACTAGCAACGACCGATCCGCAACGAGTTTTACCGACCATTATTTCCCGTTGTCAACGGTTTGATTATCGACGCATTCCGTTGCCTTCAATGGTAGGGCATTTACGAAAAATTGCGGATTTAGAAAAGATTAATATTAACGATGAAGCTGTTACCTTGGTTGCCCAAATTGCAAATGGTGGGTTGCGGGATGCGGAAAGTTTATTAGACCAATTAAGTTTATTGTCGGGAACCGTTGACCCTGAAAAAGTTTGGGATTTAGTGGGAGCCGTCCCTGAACAAGATTTATTGGCTTTGTTGAACGCGATCGCGTCGGATAATGCGGAAACCGTTTTAGATTGTTGTCGAAAATTGATGAATCGAGGGCGGGAACCCTTGGTGGTATTGCAAAACTTAGCGGGATTTTATCTTAATTTATTAATTGCGAAATCAGCCCCCAATCGTTCTGATCTCGTTGCAGTAACCGCTCCCACCTGGCAACAACTCTGCGCGATCGCGCCTAACTGGGAAACCAACGTCATTTTACAGGGACAGCAACAACTCAAAGAAAGTGAAATCCAATTACGGAATACGACCCAACCGCGCCTGTGGTTAGAAGTGACCCTACTCAATTTATTGCCCTCTGCCTGTCGTGCGGTGCAATCTACCGTTCAAGTTCAATCTAGTCAGCCGAAAGCCGTTCAGTCTCATGCCGTTACTGCAACCCCGCCAACAGTTCCTTCTCCTCCCGTTCAAATTGCGACTCCCAATCCGCCATCAGTTCCTGCCCCCCCGTCTGCACCGCTGGAAACCGGAGAACCTGATTTACCCCCAGAATCCGTCCCTGAAACTGTTACTACAACGCCATCAGATGCTTCGCTTCCTGACATTTGGCAGGCTGTGTTATCACGGCTGATTCCCACGACCCAATCTTTGTTGCGATCGCACGGAAATTTGATCTTACTGGAAGAAAACTATGCCCAAGTCGCCATTAAAAACGAATCCCTGTTAAGGTTAGTAACGGAAAAACAGGCAGGATTGGAAACCGCTTTTAAGGAGGTTTGTGGTAGAACGATTCGCGTAAAATTCATGATCGGTACGGGCAAGAGCCAGACTTCCCCTGAACCCCCTCAAGCGCGATCGCCGGTTGTTACAGACTCAATGCCGCCCACTCCCCCAACGCCCGATCCCCCTCTGCCCCCCTCCTCCCTGGCAACTCCTCCTCCTATTCGTCATAGTCATGGGAGCAATTCCCCCATCCCGACAGACCCCACATTAACCGCCCTTTCTCCCACTTTTCGTCCCACCAATACCATTCAGAGCCTTACCCCTCCCCCGAAGCCTACGATTGTCAAGCAAACCCCAGCGATCCCCCCTTCTGATCTAGGGCTAGATTCTGCCTATACCGAAACGGATTTACAAAAAGCCGCAGAAAGTTTGGCCAAGATCTTTGAAGGAGAGATTGTTGTTTTAGAAGCGGAATTGACTAGCCTTCCAGCGGCAGAGCAAGAAACCGAGCCAGAAGATAACCATCAATCCGCCCTCTCCTCGGTTAAACTCTCGACCTCACCCGCCGCCGACTCCCCTAAGCCCCGTATCCAAGGTCGCCCTCACCTAGTCGATATAACCGATGATGAAGATATTCCATTCTGATTTTTTCCGTTATTTCATCACTCCAGGGCAAGAAAAAAACGAATTCGATTGAGGTCATTGAAAAAATTTTACTCTGCTTAAAAAATTGTATATACTGAAGCAGCAAACTAACTAATTCAGTGCAATATGTTTCGGTCAATACATTTTTCACTGGGTATTGGCAAGAGAAATCTTCGCTTTTTATAAAACTTTCAATAAACTGTTAGTTAACATTAAATCATTTTTTGAGAGTTGTCCAATGTGAGATGATTAATAGCACTAATCTTTAATTTATTAATACTCATTCAATAATTGATCATTTATCGAATAAATAACTGAGCCTTCCTTGTTTTGATTCTTAGATAAGCCGTTGTTATGAACCCCCTATTTTGCATCAAAACCAATAAAAGAATTATTTTACAAAAGCAAATTGCTTCTAGTGGGGAAGGAGAAATTTGGACAACCGAAGATCCCACGGTTCTTGCCAAAATTTATCATCGCGCTACCATACAACGACAAGAAAAATTACGGGTGATGTTTAAACATCCGCCCCAAGATCCCAATAGTGAACGTAATCATATTTCTTTTGCCTGGCCTCAATCCTTGTTGGTGGACAAAACAGGAAAAATTTTAGGCTTTTTAATGGCCAAAATTCACGATGGCCGAGAATTAATTGATATTTATAATCCCAGAAGACGCAATAAACTCAAGGTAAAAGTCGATTGGCATTTTTTACATGTTGTTTCCCATAATATTGCCTCGATTATTCATGCGATTCATCAAGCGGGCTATGTGCTAGGGGATATTAAACCGCAAAATATTTTAGTCAACAGTCAAGCCGTTCCCTCCATTATTGACACTGATTCATTTCAAGTCACCAATCCCACAACGGGCAATATTTATCGTTGCTTAGTCGGGTCAGAAGGCTTTACTCCCCCTGAATTATTGAATCAAGATTTTGCTCAAATTAATCAAACCGAAGTCCATGACCGTTTTCGTTTAGGGGTGATTATCTATTACCTCCTATTTGGTTCCCATCCGTTTCAAGGAAAATGGGTTGGGCAGGGTGAATCGCCAGAAATTACCGAATTGATTCGGCAAGGCTATTGGGTATTTGCCAGTAATGGTTTAATTAAGCCCTCTAGTTTAACCATTCCCTTAACTATTTTGCATCCGGTTTTAAAAGATTGTTTTATTCGTTGTTTTAGTGATGGTTATAAAAATCCGCGATCGCGACCGACAGCGAAGGATTGGCAACAAAGCCTCCAAATCGCCATTAAAGAACTCAAACAATGTGGACAAGAAAACCAGCATTTTTATCATGAAAAACAGTCAAGTTGCTATTGGTGCCAGCGAAAAGAACAGTTGAAAATGGATATTTTTGGGGTTGCGCCGAAAGTTCCCGTTGCAACACCCGCATCGAAAAGAATGATGCCTAAACGCGAAGAAATTCCCCTCTCTTCTCGTCCCCGTGTTAATCGCGCCCCCCATTCCTCCCCCTATTTTGTTTCCTATCCGCCCGTCACGAACTATCGACCTTCTCCGTTAACAGCCTTTAAGGCCTATTTGAAAAATACCTTTGCTCACAACTTGAATCGTTATACTGCCCTAGCGTTGGGTAATGCCTCTTTATTGGCGAGTTTTTTGATTATTTTGGCACTTTTTCAGGGTTTGCCAGAGTCACGACCTTCGATCTCTCGTTCATCGAGTCTCCCTGATGCCGACACGCCGACAGTATCCAAGCACAAAAAGGTGGCAAGTTTTTACAATGACCGTGGTTATCAAAAATATAACGATAAGGATTATATCGGGGCGATCGCCGACTTTAACCAAGCCCTAAAACTTGACCCAGGCTTAGCAGATAGCTATTACAATCGGGGACTTGCAAATCAAGCCCTGGGCTATGACAAATTAGCGGAACAGGATTTATATAAGGCCATTTCTTTGGACCCTCGTGTTTCTAACTCCACCGATCTCCCTGCTAATAGCAACGAAAATTTAGAGGTTGAAAATGTTGAAGATATTGCCTTAGAAAAGGGGAACTTCATGGACAATGAACCCTTTAAACTGTCTCCTGCTGCCCAGGCAAACCTGAATCAACGCTTAGGCGACCCCCTGAGCATTGAACAACAACTTGAGCGTGCCAAAACAAAACCCTCGGCTTCTGAGCGACCGCAAGCCAATCCCAGCCCGAAGTCAACCGAGAAGCTCTTGCAAGCATTGGATGCCAATAAAACTTCCTTCAATACGAAAACCAACTTGAAGAAACCCCAACTTCAAAA
The DNA here is from genome assembly GCA_035285545.1 of Snowella sp. Taxonomy (GTDB): domain Bacteria; phylum Cyanobacteriota; class Cyanobacteriia; order Cyanobacteriales; family Microcystaceae; genus Snowella. The sequence continues at coordinate 69,450 of JAYKGY010000022.1, forward strand.
GCCGACTCAATCCGAAAAACAGGTTACTCCAAAACAGAATGAAGCGAGCGACAAAACTCGGTTAACCGTTAACTCTCATTTGGCCTTTTCTTTGTTTCAACGAGGGGTGATCAATCGACGGCAGGGCAATTATCAAGAAGCAATTACTAATTTTGAACAGGCGTATTTTTTACTTAAAAAAGAAAATAATCCTGCCCTTAAAGATCTAGAAAAAATGATTCAAGATCTTCAGAAAAAAACCGCTCCCTAAATTCAATGGATTTTCATGGCTTCTTCAATGGAGTTCAATTTTTCCTTGACCCTCGGCTGGCTTTAGCTCATCCCGCTTTTAAAAAAGTTCACGGACATCCGCGACTTCTCCTTTAATAGCAGCCGTTACGACCATTGCAGGACTCATCAACAAAGTACGCCCCGTTGCCGACCCTTGACGACCTTTAAAATTACGGTTAGAGGAAGATGCACTCATTTGATCGCCTTGTAATTTATCGGGATTCATGGCTAAACACATAGAACAGCCGGCTTCTCGCCATTCAAACCCCGCCGCTTCAAAAATTTTGTCTAGTCCTTCTGCTTCGGCTTGTTTTTTCACTCGTTCCGAACCTGGCACAATAAAAGCTTTTACGCCTTCTGCCACCCGTTTTCCTTTAGCGACTTTAGCGGCTTCTCGGAGATCACTAATTCGTCCATTCGTACAACTCCCCACAAAGCAAACATCGATTTTGGTTCCTTTAATGGGTTGACCAGGAGAAAGCTTCATATATTGATAGGCTTCTTCAGCGATCGCGCGATCGTTTTCCTCAAGATTCTCAGGAAGGGGAATGATCTCGTTAACCCCAATGCCTTGACCTGGCGTAATTCCCCAAGTCACGGTCGGTTCAATTTCACGGGCATCAAAAACCACCACATCATCGTATTCCGCATCCGCATCACTCGCCATGCTCCGCCACCATTCCACCGCCTTATCCCATTCTTCTCCTTTAGGACTAAAATCTAATCCTTTCAAGTAATCAAAAGTCACTTCATCGGGGTTAATATAACCGCATCTCGCGCCCCCCTCAATGGCCATATTGCAAACCGTCATCCGTTCTTCCATCGACATCGCCGCAAAGGTTGAACCCGCATATTCATAGGCATAACCGACACCGCCTTTTACCCCTAATTTGCGAATAATATGTAAAATTACGTCTTTTGCATAAACCCCAGGAGCCAAAGTTCCATTGACTTCGATTTTTCGGACTTTTAATTTTGCCAAGGCTAAGGTTTGAGAGGCTAACACATCCCGCACTTGAGAAGTCCCGATGCCAAACGCGATCGCGCCAAAGGCTCCATGGGTCGAAGTATGGGAATCTCCACAGGCGATCGTCATACCCGGTTGGGTTAAACCCTGTTCAGGCGCAATAACGTGAACAATGCCTTGATTGCCTGATCCGATATTGTAGAAGCGAATACTGTTAGATTCGGTATTTTTCTCCAAAGCCTGCATCATTTCTTCAGCCATCGAATCCACAAAGGGTCGCGCTTGATTATCGGTGGGGACAATGTGATCTACAGTGGCGACGGTTCGTTCAGGATATAGCACTTTCAGTCCGCGATCGCGCAACATTGCAAAGGCTTGAGGGCTAGTAACTTCGTGAATCAGATGCAAACCAATGAAGAGTTGGGTTTGACCAGACGGTAAAATTTTAACAGTGTGTAAGTCCCAAACTTTGTCAAACAGGGTTCTCGCGCTCATAGGAATTTTGTGGGGAATACTTCTCTCAAGCCCATCATTATAGCAGTTTCATCGGATTTATTCCCTAACGATGGTACGAGCTACAACCATTCTAAACTTGGAAAATCAAGAGGAATTCGGGGTGGGCAGAGGCTCAAACAGAGCAAGCTTCCAGATTGCCAGCTCTCTATAACAATACGACGGACAAACTGGTTTAAAAATAGAACACTAGGAACTAACTTTCTGGAAATTAGGCTGGATTTGCCGACCATATAATCTTCCAAGTCCTGTCCAGCAGGAAAATCCCCGATCGCGTAGGGTTGTATATTACAATTTGTAAATACATGTTTCAGGAATAGGCAGGAATGCGAGTTGCAATCGTTGGTGCAGGGTTAGCGGGAATGGCAACGGCCATTGATCTCGTCGATGCAGGCTGTGAAGTCGAAATCTTTGAATCCCGTCCTTTTGTCGGTGGAAAAGTCGGCAGTTGGCAAGATCCCGACGGAAACCACATCGAAATGGGATTGCACGTCTTTTTTGGCTGTTATTACAATTTATTTGCCCTAATGGAAAAGGTGGGGGCGGGCAATGCGCTACGGCTTAAGGAACATACCCATACTTTTGTGAATAAAGGCGGCAGATTAGGAGAATTAGATTTTCGCTTTATTACGGGCGCACCTTTTAATGGTTTAAAAGCATTTTTTACGACTTCTCAGTTATCGGCGGTTGATAAACTGGCTAACTCCCTAGCTTTGGGAACTAGCCCGATTGTGCGCGGTTTAGTGGACTTTGATGGAGCCATGAAAACCATTCGGGAACTCGACAAAATTAGCTTTGCTGACTGGTTTCGCAATCATGGGGGCAATGATGGCAGCCTTCGGAAAATGTGGGATCCCATTGCCTACGCCTTGGGCTTTATCGACACGGAAAATATTTCAGCCCGTTGCATGTTAACCATTTTCCAATTTTTTGCGGCAAAAACGGAAGCGTCGGTCTTGCGGATGCTGGAAGGTTCCCCTGATGAATATTTACATAAACCCATTGTTCAATATTTAGAAGACCGAGGCGTTAAAATCCATACCCGACGACAGGTTCGAGAAATTTATTTTACGGAAAATGGGGATCAGGCTCAGGTAACAGGACTCGCGATCGCCGATGGAGAAACGACGGAAACCATTACAGCCGATGCCTATGTCTGCGCTTGTGATATCCCAGGTATTCAGCGGTTGTTACCTGAAGCCTGGCGTAAATGGGATATTTTTGACAATATCTATCAACTGACGGCGGTTCCAGTGGCAACGGTGCAACTACGCTTTGATGGTTGGGTGACGGAATTGCACGATCCCGTTAAGCGTAAACAACTGGAAAAAGCGGAAGGCTTAGATAACTTACTTTATACCCCCGATGCGGATTTCTCCTGTTTTGCCGATTTAGCCCTCACCAGTCCTGCGGATTATTACCGTGAAGGGGAAGGTTCCTTATTACAGTTAGTGTTAACCCCTGGTGATCCTTTTATTAAGGAGAAAAACGACGTTATTGCCCAGCACGTTCTCAAACAGGTTCAAGAGTTATTCCCCTCGGCGCGGGAGTTAAACATGACCTGGTATAGCGTGGTTAAGTTAGCGCAATCGCTCTATCGAGAAGCCCCAGGCATGGATCCCTATCGTCCTTCCCAAAAAACCGATATTCCCAACTTTTTCCTCGCAGGGAGCTACACCCAACAGGATTACATCGACAGTATGGAAGGGGCAACCATTTCAGGACGACAAGCGGCAAAAGCCATCCTAGAAAGCGCGATCGCGATCAAAGAATTGCAAACTCAAACCAGCTAGTCTGTCATAATTGCTAAAATCTATTCAATCGAGTTATTTTTCCCCATCCCCAATCCTCAACATGGCAAACTGGTTAGAACATAGCGTACAAGTCGAAGTGGATGCCCCCATTGATCTGGTGTGGACTCTCTGGTCAGATTTAGAGCAAATGCCCCGTTGGATGAAGTGGATTGAGTCTGTCACGGTTTTGGAAGATAATCCTGAACTATCTCGTTGGAAATTGGCAACGACAGGCTTAGAGTTTACCTGGCTATCCCGAATTCTTAAAATCACCCCCCACCAAATTATTCAATGGGAATCGGTGGATGGTTTACCCAATCGGGGGGCTGTCCGTTTTTACGATCTGCATGGTAAAAGTGTGGTTCGTCTCAGCATTGCCTACGCGATCCCAGGCTGGTTAGGGAAATTAATGGATAATTTATTCTTAGGTAGGGCAGTAGAATCGACTATACAAGCAGATTTAGAACGCTTTCGGGAATACATTACCAATCTTCAGGCGAATGCGTCCGTTACTTCTATTCAATAGTTTTTTGGGGGAATTTGGGTTTAAAAACCTACGCCCAAAGCCTGATCCAGAGAGCTTTTAAGCTTCTTAATCTTTATCTGAGTTTAGATAGAGACGCGATCGCCGAGGAGCCAACTATAGTTTAGGGGTAAGAATCACGGAGATTAAAGCTATGCCTAGTACTGCAACAGCCACAGTGAGCGACCTGGAGTACGATTTGTTAACAGTGTTAAAAAATAAAGCCAAAGCTGTACAAGCCTACGACAGTTATATCCAAGATGCCCAGGAAGCTAACTCCCAACCCTGCGTTGAGTTACTCCAAAAACTGCAACAAGGCGATATCGAGCAAGTTAATGAAATTCGGCAACATCTTCAACAAGTCATGCAAAATGGCTCCATGTAGTAGCATTTACGAATAAACCCGTTTCCTATAATTCATATATTTTCAAGGCTGTTCTGTTGTCCAAACCGAGCAGCTTTTTATTTGACGGATATCATGCCCTAGCTTCCTGCGCTATTGCGGGAAGGATCGCCCAAGAAAATTTCATCATTCGGGCCAGGCGTTAAATCAGTCGGTAAAATTGTCCAATGTTTAGCCAAACGTTGTAAGACCTTATCCTGTTCTGCCCGTAGCCGATCAAAGTTACTGCCCCCGTTAATAATGGTGAACCAAACCACGCCCCGTTCTTGGGTCGGAATAATGCCCGCTAAGGCACTGACTTGATTTAAGGTTCCGGTTTTGACTGTTAATCCTTTGGGCATACTGCGCCATTCGAGGGTTCCTTTGCGATCGCGTCCCATGACGGGAAACAGATCCGCCAACGTCATGGAAGTGGGTTTTAACTTCTCTTGCAACGCCATATACATCAAGGTTACTGCACGGGGAGAAATGCGATTTTCCACCGATAAACCCGATCCGTTAATCAATTGAATTTCCCCAGGCGGAATTTTCGCTAACGTTGCTACCCGTTCCATCACCACATTGGCTCCCCCTATTTCTTCCGCTAATATTTCTGACATTGCATTATTACTATAAATATTGATTTGTTTAATCAACTGACCAAGCGTTAAAGATTGGTGACGCAATAAGACGGGGGTATCCGTTGGCACAGTCCCCTGGGTTTGAATGTCACCTTTAATGACTACTTCAGGACGGGGTGTATCAGGCGGCAAGTCTTCGTAAGCTTTTTTGATTAATCCTGACCAATCCTTACTATTTAAAGCTTGTTTTAACAATGCCCCTGCAATCTGGGGATCATCTTTATAATTCATGGCAAAATTGCCTGTAATCACCAAATTTCCTGTAACTTCTCGAATGCCCAATTGATTTAACGCATTGCCAACCGCGATCGCCTCTTCCCAAACAAAAAGCGGATCACCACCCCCTTCAATGAGTAAATCTCCCTGTAATACGCCATCCGTCACAGCTCCCAAGGCATAAAGACGGGTTTCAAAGCGATGGTTAATATCCCACTTGTCCAATGCAGCTAAACTGGTTGCGATTTTGGTTAAAGAAGCGGCTGAAACAGGGACAGTTTCCTGATTTTGAACTAAATAAGCCCATTCTGACTGAATCCAAATTCCTTGACGGTTGGGATCATAACCTTTGGCCGCTAAGATGTTGAGATAATCCTGAAAAATTTCCGTAACAACAGGATCGGTTTGAGTCGGCACATCAAACACTTTAGCTTGCTCCCAAGCGATCGCGGGTAAGGGTTCCCATTCTTGAGTATTTCCTCCCCACAATAGCGATAACAAACCGAGAACGGCCAAACTCATCCCATCGATCATGCTTGCTATTCCTCAAACCACTCAGAAATTATCAAATAGTATTTTAAGCACTTTTAAAAATTGCGTCTATAATTCCTTGTAACGCTTCAACAGGCGAATAAGCTTGGTAACAAAGATTAGCCAGCCCATAGCATTAAACACCGAACAAAATTAAGTTACACATCATGTAATAACAATCGATGATTACGAGAATTTTTAGAGTCAAAGTTCCTAAAGCTCTTCATGCTGAGTTTGAACAACAGTTTTTAACGATTTCGGTTCTCAGCGTGCAGAGTCAAAATGGCTGTGTTTCTGTCTCGGTTGGTAAACCAACAATCTGGCAACCGGAAGAATATGTGATGATTACGGAGTGGTTAAGTGTAGAAGCCTTAGAGCAATTTGCGGGGAAAGAGTGGAATCAAGCCGTTATTCCGTCTGGCATGGAAAAATATGTGCTTGAATGTTGGACTCATCATTATGAAAACCTTGATTCGTAGTTGCAATTTATATTTGTTGCTTAAAACCCATACAATAGGGGACTTAGAACGGCAAAGTCCAGTTCACAGACCATATCCGATTTTGTTTTTACTAATTATTGAAAGCCTTGTAAATTAAGAAAAAGTCGTTGTATATGCGGTTAACTAGGATTTTTTGTTTCACCCTTTTCAACGTTTGCCGTAGACACCGTTTTATCTTCTTCTAACTGCGCTTGCATTTTGATCGAATCTTCTATTACCTGGGCTTCTCGTTTAAATTCCGACTCAAATTCCTTGGAAGCATCTTGAAAACTTCTGAGGGTTTTACCTAAGCTGCGTCCAATTTCGGGCAATTTTTTGGGGCCAAATACTAACAACGCGATAACGACAATTAACCCCATCTCCGGTAAACCAATGCCAAAAATATTCATCTTAGTTCCTCATGCAACAATATCAATGGAAAAAGACCCCAGATAAACTGGGATCTGGATAGTCAATAACAGACTGCCAATCTGGAAGTGCAGACTTTTTAGCCTCTCCAATCCACGGTAAATCCTTCTAAAAGCAGAGAAGAGTTGTAGATTTGCAGGATGATCAGCAGAAAAACCAAAAACAGTAACATAAATACCCCCATAACAGGAGTAGTTCCCCAACCAGGAACGACTTTACCGTATTCTGAATTTAAGGGTCTGAGAATATCTCCTAACCGAGTACGCTGTGCCATAGATTACCCGTGGTATGTGTAAATTAGATTTTGTAATGTTCTGTAATATTATAGGAAAATAGGTATCATATTCAATCTTGCTCTATGGAATCTGCAACAGTTCTTAGCATCACGTTCGCGGCTATCTTGATCGGTATTACCGGATTTGCAATTTATACGGCTTTCGGCCCTCCGTCTGCTAATTTAGCTGATCCCTTTGAAGATCACGAAGACTAAATTTTAGATAACATTTTGAAATCGGTCAAAATTGGTTAGCAGTCAGTTATCAGGCTGCAAACCCAGCTTTTTTGATTAAAGTTTTTATGGGCTATTTTCTGTTAATTCAGCTTAAATGGCTCAGTATCATGGAACTTTTCTAAGTTAATATACCATTGTCCGTTATCCGCTTGGGAAAAAATATCGACAAATTGATGATTCCAAAGCAGGTGATCCATGGAATAGGCATAGCGAGTATGGATGGTCTGGGAAAAGGTTTCATCTAATCCGGTTAGGCTAATCCAAAGTTCACACCGGCAATCTTTGAGTTTTTCAAGGGTTAGGTTGTAAAATGGGCTATTTTCATCAATAGGGTGCATCACCAACCAACTTAAGGCAAAGACAGGACTCTGCGATCGCAGTAGGGGTAGATCATAAAAACGTCGCAATTTGTGGCCTTCTTGGGTAATTTCGTCTCGCAATAAACTCACCCGTACTTGAGCCTCTAAAATTCGATTATCTCGCCGATTTGCTGCCCGAAACATCAAGGTTGGAAGGCCATCAAAGGGACAAATTACCGCAACTTCACTAAACAGAACTCTAGAAGTCGGTTTGGCAAAACGGGCAAACATCAGACCCGTTAAAATCGCAATACACAGTAAACCAATAAAAATTTCTACCGTGACCAGCAGATGAGCCGCTAGGTTTTGAGGATACATGGAACCATAGCCGACCGTTGATAGGGTGTGAATACTGAAAAAATAAGCATCTCGATAGGAACCTGGTTCTGCGTTAGCGATACTGCTTTCTGTGATTAAATATAGCCAAGCAAAAATAGCATTTAGCCCAAAATAAAATAGAGAGATAATCAGCAAAAATTTTCGCCATGAAATGACCAACAGCCAGTGGTAAAGGTCGCTTCTTAAAGGATTTAACCAAGTTAACCAAGGAAGATAAACTTTTGGCTCCGTAGGGCGCATCGATTTGATCAAACGAATATTTTCGCGCGATCGCGGATTTAAACGATTCCTTGGGGTAAATTGCTTCATGGCGAGTCCATCGGGAAATTTTGGCAGAGGGGAGTTAGATCAAAATCGTTATGAGTATGATATGGTTGTAACAAATCGTAATAATGATTAATTCTTAAATTTATTCCATTAAAGGAGAATCACGACATGACGGAATGTTTACGAGTTGGTCAAGCTGCGCCCGACTTTACGGCTACAGCAGTTGTTGACCAAGAGTTTAAGACCCTTAAGCTGTCGGATTATCGTGGCAAATATGTTGTCTTATTTTTCTACCCCTTAGACTTTACCTTTGTTTGCCCCACCGAAATTATCGCTTTTAGCGATCGCTACGAAGAGTTTAGTAAATTAAACACCGAAGTTTTGGGTGTTTCCGTTGACAGTGAATTTTCTCACTTAGCTTGGATTCAAACCGATCGCAAAAATGGTGGAATTGGCGATATTGCCTATCCTCTGGTTGCTGATCTTAAAAAAGAAATTAGCACGGCTTACAACGTTCTCGATCCTGATGCGGGCGTTGCTTTACGCGGTCTGTTCATTATCGACAAAGATGGCGTGATTCAACACTCGACCATTAATAACCTCTCCTTTGGCCGTAGCGTTGATGAAACCCTCCGCACCTTAAAAGCCATTCAATACGTTCAATCCCACCCCGATGAAGTTTGCCCCGCAGGTTGGCAAGAAGGGGACAAAACGATGGTTCCCGATCCCGTTAAGTCCAAAGTTTACTTCGCGGCTGTGTAATTAAATTCATTCAGGGAAACACAATTTTTCCCTCCGTATTAGGAATCAGGTAGTTTATTTACTTGATTCCTTTCTTTTTGATTAATTATCGACCTAAATCGTGTAGGGCATGAATTCGCTCTTGGCATTCTCTTGTAACCCCTTCAATATCTTCCCGTTTACTAGAAGCAGGAGGCGGGATCAATTCTCCGATACGAATCGTAACAGGCACTCGACGGGGAACATTTGAGCCTTTTTTGACAATTTTTTCAGTTCCCCAAAGACTGACGGGTAATAAAGGAACTTGGGCTTTTGCCGCAATCATAGCAGCCCCTAGTTTGGGGTTATGAATTCTCGCATCGGGTGTGCGGGTTCCTTCTAAGAAAACGCCAACGATCCAACCTTCATCCAAGGCATTTAAGGCGGCTCGAATAGCTCCGCGATCGCCAGAACCCCGTTTAACGGGATAGGCTCCATACAGTCGGATTAAGTCTCCAAACACAGGAACCTGGAATAATTCTTCCTTGGCCATAAAGGCTACAGGACGACGCAGCGAAACCGATAAAAAAGGTGGATCAAAATTACTGGCATGATTACTGACGGCGATCGCGGGGCCTTTGATGGGGACATTCTCGATGCCATAGACCTTTCCGCCTAAATAGAGATGCAAAATCGGATTAACGACTGACCACTTCAACCCCCGATAGAGGGCAAGACTTGTCGCAGGTTCACGGAGTCTGGGTGTGTTCTTCATAGTGTCGTTACTCGTCATCCGAAAGGAAGTCTTTAAACAGTATTAACTATATCAATATCAATAAATATCCCCCTTTACAACTGCGAGAATAGTTAATGTTTGAGTCAGGGGAGTTACAGAAAAGTTACAAAAAAGAATTAAAACTTTATGAAATTTACTCTATTCCCTTGGGCAAAGACATTGTAAACTTACGTTGGTTAAAACTATTTTTGTTAAAACGATAGAGGATGTGACATGGAACTGGACTATCCTGAAGACCTAAAATACTTAGACAGCCATGAATATGTACGGCTCGAAGGAGAGATTGCGACGGTTGGGATTAGTGCCTTTGCGATCGATGAGTTAGGCGATCTGGTGTTTTTAGAACTCCCAGAAGTCGGTGAGCAGGTAGAAGCCAATGAAACCTTTGGCTCAATCGAATCGGTTAAAGCCACTTCGGATTTGTATTCCCCTGTTTCAGGAACCGTTACGGATCGTAATGATGCCATGATTGATTCTCCCGAATTGATTGCCGAAGATCCCTATGGCGACGGTTGGTTAATTAAGGTACGGGTTGACAATCCTGATGATGCGTTAATTGATACGCTGTCGGCTGGGGAATACCGCTCCCAGTTAGAAGGAGATGGCTGATTTTTTCAATTAGTAACGGCAGGGGGTTACATTTGGGCTTGCTTTTAGGTGTAACCTCTTAATTAAAACTTATCGCTTCAAAGCTAACGTTAAACCGTCGGCGATCGCTATTTCCTTAGTAAAGTTTTACTTGAATAATTGCGACAAAAAAGCATAGTAAACAAAAATTAGCTATATCTAAAGAATTAGGAGTTACGCATTGACAAAATTAAAATATAAGAGTAGCAGAGAAATCTAAAGTAGCAAATCAGTGGCAAGAAAACCGTCAAAGCCTTCAACTGCCAAATGTGATTGTCATCAGTACACATTATTTTTAATGGCAAAACCCAAATATGTAAGTTGTGTACGCTTGGAAGAGATTATGCCAGATATAAGCCACGATAGTATCAATAGATTCCTGTTAAGAGAGGAATATACTCCAAAAGACCTATTTGAGGAGAATAAAGAGAG
>JAYKGY010000023.1:0-14889 GCA_035285545.1 Snowella sp.
ATCGTTTCCGAGGCATCCTTATTCGATGGGCCAAATCTTCTCAATCCTACTTGGGCTTTATTCAGATTGCTGCTTGTTTGATCATCGGCCGCAAACTTCTCACATTTTTCGGATAGGTTCTAAGGGGATTAAGTAGTAAATGGACAAAAAACAACGGATTCTACTCAATCACAATAAACAATAGCTTGTTTACCATTCAACCCTATTGGCTGGGTCATACTTGGGTTTTTGATGCGCCAGAAGTCGGTTTAATAGCTGATGCTACTTCTAACAGCGATCGCGGCTGGCTATACCCTGCAACCCTAAAATTTTTTCCCACTGGTCATCCTCCAGAACTTTACATTCAAGTCCTTTCTGTCAGTAATCTCAGCTTTTTTAGAATCTTTCACGGCAATCACCAATATCTATCTGGATCGTCTAGGGCAAACATCTCCACTTCGATAAAACAATGACCATTGGCTGCTAACTCTTCTGCTTTTACGAAAATATCTTGTTCAATGATAGTGTCTAATTCTGCATCAGTGGTATAGGGAATCGTCAAAATATACTCATAGCCCTCTTTATCGAGTTTTTCCATACCAAAATGACTTAATACATTAGATTCAATGGCTTTCTGAACTAAAGGTTGGTTTTGAAGTAAGGGGTTATCATTGCCCACTTGCAACCACAACTTTACTTTCATCACCTTAGATTCAAAGGACGGTAGTATTTCTTCTGGCTGTATCGGCTCCGATGGTTTATCTGAAGACGATTTTGACGAAGCAGGTTTACTGTCGTAATTGAGGTATTTGTAATAGGTATTGCGAGAAATACCCACTATCTCACAGATTTCCTTAACACTTCTTTCGCGATCCTTACTCAAAGCCACCACTGCTTTTCGTTTCCGTTCATCAACTCCTTTAGGACGGCCCCCCATTCTCCCTCTCGCCCGTGCTGCGGATAGTCCTGCATTGGTTCGTTCTCGAATAATATCCCGTTCAAACTCTGCTAATGATGCAAATATATGAAAGATTAGTTTGCCTCCAGATGTTGTGGTATCAATGCTTTCTTGCAAACTTTTAAAACCAATGTCTTGTTCGATCAATTGTTTGACCGTTTCCACTAAATGAGGCAGCGATCTCCCCAATCGATCCAACTTCCAAACCACCAAAGTATCACCAGCCCGACAATGCTCTAATGCCGCCGTCAAACCAGGGCGTTCCGTTTTTGCCCCACTTGCCTTATCCGTAAAGATTTTTTGACACCCTGCTGACTTCAACGCATCTTTTTGAAGATCCAACTTTTGTTCTGGCGTAGAAACCCTGGCATACCCGATTAACATAGCCGTGACCTGAAACGATAAGTCAGTTATACCACGCAACTTAGTGTCTAAATCTTATTTGGTATATAGATTTAACAGACGAGTTGACGACACAAAGAAAGCATCGTGGAATCGTCAAAATTCGATTTTTGAGAAAGTCAGAAGAGCTATACCAAAAAAAGGGATGTTTATTTATGCTACTCAGACTCCTCCATCGTTTTCAAACTAAAGCAAATCAAGCATTTAGAGCAATTTTAGGCGAAATTATCAAGGGATAATCTTAAAATGCTTTCTTTAGGAAGACTAACGCATAATTACAAGGCTAATTTTCTTGGTACGTGACCCGCCTCAAATTCCTTTAGATTATACACATGTAAATAACAAGCGATCTCCTAAATCGGTTAACTGTTGCCAATGAGCAAAGGGAGCATCTCCATGCTACGCATCAGCAGCGATCTAGTAAATTTTATTGCTTGACAAGTATATTCCTATATAGCTATATTAGCTAACTATAGATTCATTCTTTTACTAGGAATTATTTACCTATGACAACTGCACATTTGGGGCTGCGCCAAGATAGCCTCTGGTCTCGCTTTTGTAATTGGATTACCAGTACTTCTAACCGCATCTATATCGGCTGGTTTGGCGTATTGATGATTCCAACTCTCTTAACGGCAACAATCTGCTTCATCATTGCTTTTGTTGCGGCTCCCCCCGTTGACATCGATGGTATCAGAGAACCGATCGCGGGTTCTTTGCTCTCTGGCAATAACATTATTACGGCTGCGGTAGTTCCCAGTTCTAATGCCATTGGGTTACATTTTTATCCCATTTGGGAAGCGGCCAATTTAGATGAATGGCTATATAACGGCGGCCCTTACCAGTTAATTGTTTTTCATTTTTTACTGGGCATTTTTTGCTATATGGGTCGTCAGTGGGAACTTTCCTACCGTTTAGGAATGCGTCCTTGGATTTGTGTTGCTTACTCTGCCCCTGTTTCAGCTGCGACTGCGGTACTGCTCATCTATTCTTTAGGACAAGGCTCCTTCTCCGATGGGCTACCCTTGGGCATCAGTGGAACCTTTAATTTCATGTTCGTACTCCAAGCGGAACACAATGTTTTAATGCATCCATTCCACATGATGGGAGTTGCAGGAGTGTTTGGTGGAGCTTTATTCTCTGCCATGCACGGTTCTTTGGTAACATCTTCCTTAATTCGCGAAACTACCGAAATTGAATCCCAAAATCAGGGTTACAAATTTGGGCAAGAGGAAGAAACCTATAATATTGTGGCTGCTCATGGTTATTTTGGTCGCTTAATTTTCCAATATGCGTCATTTAACAATAGCCGTGCCTTACACTTTTTCTTAGGAGCTTGGCCCGTTGTGGGAATTTGGTTTGCGGCTTTAGGGGTTTCCTGCTTTGCTTTTAACCTCAATGGCTTTAACTTTAACCAATCGGTTTTGGATGCCCAAGGAACCCCGATTTCAACTTGGGCCGATGTTATCAACCGCGCCAATATTGGGTTTGAAGTTATGCACGAGCGTAATGTTCATAATTTCCCTTTGGATTTAGCGTCTGGTGAAGTTGAAATGGTTGCAATGACGGCTCCTGATATTCATGGCTAATTATTGCTAGTTATTGGTTTGATTGACAACTTAACGGGTTCTCTTATTCGTCCTATCTGATACGGCACTCTTAATCTAGAGGGTGCCATTTCTGCCTGTAGTAGATTGATTAAAAGTAAGTGAATAGCGGTAATTCTTATTTAATGAGGTAAACATAATGTGGGATGAACGGTTTAATACCCCAGAGTATATTTATGGCACTGAACCCAATGATTTCCTCGTTTCTGTGGCTTCCCTGATTCCGTCAGGCAAGGTGTTGTGTCTAGCAGATGGCGAAGGACGCAATGGAACCTATCTGGCTTCTCTGGGTTATGAGGTTACGGCGGTAGATCAATCGGCTGTTGGATTAGCGAAAGCAGAGAAACTCGCTCAAGAGAAACAAGTAGAGATTGCAACTATTCGCGCTGATTTGGCAGATTATGTGATTGAAACGCAATTTTGGGATGGTATTGTTTCAATTTATTGCCATCTTCCTTCAAATTTGCGAGATCAGGTTTATCCACAAGTCGTTAACGGCTTGAAATCCAATGGTGTGTTAATCTTGGAAGGCTTTGCCCCTGAGCAACTCCAATACAACACAGGTGGCCCTAAAAATCTTGATATGTTACCTTCGCTTAATACCTTAAAACAAGAATTATCTGGTCTAAACTGGGAAGTTTCAAGAAATTTAGAGCGAGAGCTATTTGAAGGCCGCTATCACGATGGAAAAGCGGCTGTTATCCAATTGTTAGGGCGTAAACCTTTTTAATCCAGATAAAACACTATCGATTTGCTTAATTTTTAAGGAAGCACGGCAATGCGACTTAATCTGAAACTGATTCAATCTGCTGGGGTTAAACTGATTCTCTTGATCTGTCTTTTTATGTTTGTGAAAAATTCCCCCGCAATGGCTGCAACAACGAATTTATCTCCCTCTATTTTTTCAGAATTTTTACCTACCATGTCTCAAGATACTGCTAATTTAAAGACAACGCTTACCCAATTTTTAACTTCTATTCCATCGGGGTTTTATACGCTGCCAACTATCGAAAAATTAAAAGATCAGTTGGAAAATCCACAAACAGTTTTAATTGATGTGCGAGAGCCTTCTGAATATCATTCAGGGCATATTCCCCAAGCCATTAATATTCCGCTACGGACTTTAACTCAAAAATTGGAAGCAATTCCTCGCGATCGCCCAGTGGTGTTGTATTGTTCTGCGGGTTATCGGGCGGCAATGGGGGTGATGACCTTACACCTGTTGGGTTATGAAAATATTCAAGGTTTTCCACCGAGTTTTATGGGCTGGAAAAATGCGGGAGAGGCGATCGCTAAAGCCTGACGATATTTTAATTGATTAGCTCAAAAAATTAGATTGTATTAAACTGTACCTATTTAAACGATCTTTTTTGACTTTGCAATTTTCTCTGAGTCGCTAAGAACTATAAAACTATTTTTGATTTTCGCCACCTTTGATTAATCTTTAATTTTAATTAAATTATTACTAATTTGACTCTTTGTCTCTTGATTAATTTAAAGAAAATTGTTAATTAAATGAGTGGTAATTATTTTAGGTGCTTTCAAATTTTTAGGTAATACTCAATACATTTATGGATTTTTTTTCAGATACCGTTACACTATCACGGATTCAATTTGCTTTTACAGCGATCTTCCACATGCTTTGGCCGGTATTAACCACAGGAATGGCCATTTATTTAGTCATTATTGAAGGTTTATGGCTCAAAACTAAAAATATTGATTACTATCATCATGCCCGTTTTTGGTCAAAGCTCTATGTGCTAAATTTTGGGATTGGGGTGGCTTCGGGTTTGCCGATGGCCTTTCAATTTGGGTTAAATTGGGCCCCTTTTTCGGAATCCGTTGGCGATTTCTTCGGAACAGTTCTCGGTTTTGAGGGAACTATGGCTTTTATGCTGGAAGCGAGTTTTCTCGGCATTATGCTTTTTGGTTGGGAGCGGGTTCCGCCTTTAATTCATTGGCTAGCAACAATTCTGGTGGCTTTTGGTGCAAATCTTTCAACTTTCTGGATTTTATCGGCTAATTCTTGGTTACAGACTCCAGCAGGGGGAATTTTTGTCGATGGGAAGTTTGTCGTTCAGGATTATTTCCAGGCGATCGCTAATCCCTTTATGCTGAAAAGTTTTCTGCACATGTTTTTTGCCACGTTGGAAACTTCGTTATTTGTCATTGGCGGAATTAGTGCTTGGTATCTGATTAATAAGCGGGATACGGACTTTTTTACGCGATCGCTGAAAGTGGTGTTGGTGTTAATTATTGCGATCGCACCGTTGCAACTTTTTATCGGCCATCTCAGTGCGGAACAGGTTTATCACTATCAGCCCACCAAATTAGCGGCAATGGAAGCCCAATGGGAAACGGTTCCTGCCAATCAACCCGCCGATTGGAGTTTAATTGCTGCACCCAATGTAAAAGAAGAAAAAAATGATTGGGAAATCAAAATTCCAGGACTTTTAAGTTATCTCCTTGAAGTCAAACCAGCCCTCAATGAACCCATTAAGGGATTAAAGGAATGGGCTACTGAGGATCGTCCCCATTTAGTGGGATTAGTTTATTATTCCTTCCGCATAATGATTGCCATTGGTCTTTTCTTTGCTGCTTTAATGGCAATGACGGTAATCCAATGGATTCGGGGAAAATTGAACGCTCAAACCATTAGTCAACAGACTTGGCTACTCAGAAGTTGGATTTTTGCGGCTCCTTTAGGCTATTTAGCGGTAGAAACGGGCTGGATTGTACGTTGTGTCGGACGGCAACCATGGATCGTTTATGGGGAATTGCGTACCGTTGATTCTGCTTCCAATTTACCAGCGGGTGAAGTCTTATTTTCGTTGCTTGGTTTAATGACCCTCTACAGCATTTTGATTGTGGCAGCCCTTTACTTTGGTAGCCGCATTGTTCGCCAAGGCCCGAATCGCCAATTACCGCTACCTCAACCGATTAAACTACCCGCATTAAACATCGAACCTGCTCAACATGAACGCGATCGCCGCCCCACAGAAGCCCAACAATAAAAAGAGAACATGACAATATGGAACCCTTACAACCGCTACAACAGTTTTTACCCCAAGTTTGGTTTTGCATCTTAGGACTCTTTCTCTTTCTCTATGTCCTCTTAGATGGCTTTGATCTCGGTGTGGGAATTCTTTCCCTGACCGCATCCAGTGAACAACGCCGCAGCATTTTAATGACCAGTTTGGGAAATGTCTGGGATGCAAACGAAACCTGGCTGGTTTTGATGGGCGGCTCCTTATTCGGTGCCTTTCCCCTTGCCTATGCCACCATTTTAAATGCCCTTTATTTGCCCGCCGTTATTATGGTTGTGGGATTAATTTTAAGAGCCGTTTCCTTTGAATTTCGGGAAAATGCTAATCGTAAGTTAATTTGGAACGTTGCTTTCGGGGTCGGCAGTTTTCTCGCCGCTTTAGGTCAAGGATTTGCATTGGGCAGTGTTTTTGAAGGAATTACCGTTGATGCTCAAGGACACTTTGCAGGGGGCATTTGGGATTGGTTAACCTGGCGGTCTGTTATTGTTGCTTTAACTTTAATTCAAGGTTATGTCCTCATCGGCTCAACCTATTTAATTTTAAAAACCACAGGGGAATTACAAGAAACCCACTATAAGACGGCAACACTCGCTGCTTGGACAACTTTGGTCGGCGCAATCTTTATTACCATTACTACGCCAATTATGTCGGAAGAAGCCCGCACTCAATTGTTTACGGCTCCTTTAATTTATGTTTTTGGACTCATCCCAGTTTTAGGATTACTGTTAAGTGGACTACTGATTAAAAGCTTAAATCGTCGAGAAGAAAATACGCCACTGATTTGGACATTTTCGTTATTTACCCTGTCTTTTGTTGGATTAGGTTTCGTTATTTTTCCCAATATTATTCCACCCAGCATTACTATTTATGAAGCCGCTGCTGCACCAAGCTCTCTAGTTTTTATGCTAACTTTTATTGGCTTTTTGATTCCTGTTTTGTTATTTTATAATATTTATAATTATTTAGTTTTTCGAGGAAAAATTACTGACTAATATTCTAATTTAATTTATCCTAAAAAGTTCTTTGATAAATAAAAATTCCATTATTTTTAAAGAACTTTTTGATTTTTTAACAATGCCAAAAATAGAAATTCGATAGAAGTTAGATCAAAAGTTGAAAAAATATAACTGTAAAGCCAATCATTAGCAATAGGTGAGGCAAGTTACTCAACAGCGATCGCTGGGTAATGCGTAACAAAGGATAGGGGCTAAAGACCAACGCTGACAGGAGCGTAACCCCTTGGAGAAATTGAGCAACATCTAGACTCCAGGTTAAACTGGGTAAGACAATAAGATTAAAGCCGAAAGAATAAGCGGTAACAGGAAGAATACGGCCCGCTTCAGTGATTGCCGCAGGAATGTAATAGGCTAAATTGGCTGCTAGGGTCAACGGGAGATAGATATAGATAACCGTCAGATAATTGGGTTGTTGGGGGTCAAAATAACAGGCGATCACGTGGGTTAAATAGGTTAAAATCGCGGGGATGCTTAACAAAATCAGTGTAATGGGAATACTAATCAGTAAATGCTCCGAATCTAGGCTAATGGAATCGAATCCGAAAGCTCTGAGTATTTTCTGGGATTGGTGCATAAATACACCACCCAAGAGCAACAGTAATAACGCAATTTCTGCCCAAAAACCTTGATGATTATCCAATAAATCCGAAGCGGGAAAGCGAAGATTGAGTTGGGCGGAACGATTGGGGCAAGCTTTGAGGCAGGTCATACAGAACATACAATCCCGATTATCCTGCAACTGATTTGGATGGGAATAGAGAGGGCAACCATCTGTTGCTTGACCTTCATTGGGGAGGGCATCGGGAAAGCTGATCGGGGTAGCGGCACTGCCTTTATAACAACCAAACGTATTACATTGGCTGCCACAGACCTGTTGAGTAGAGCGCAACTCGATCATGGAAAGCTTGGCAAACATTCCATTCATGCCCCCAATTGGACAAAGATAACGACACCACAGCCGCCGTTCATAAATTTGGCTAAAAATGACTGCTCCTGCTGTGATCACCAACAATAGCCAAGCAGATAAATAGGCATGATGAGGTAAATCCCAGAGTTTTTCCCAGAGATAAATAGCGACAAATCCTGCAAAGAGAAACCACGCTCCCCAACGGTTCAGCGATCGCGTATTCCAGGTAAGTTGCTGACGGGGAAATAGCCACAGAGAAAGCCTCCGCAACCATTCCGCCGTAATCATAAAGGGGCAAACCGCACACCAAAGCCGCCCGACAAAGGCAAACCAAAATAAATAACCGGGCCACCACCAGGCCCAAAAAAGATTTAAGGTGACGCTATGTTCTCGATCCTGTGGGCCGATAAATCCCAATATAGTGACAGGCACAAAAATCACCATCATGATCAGCCAAAGTCCCTCTGGATACCAACGGCTGAGGAAAAATTGCCTTAAACCAGGCACATGAGTTAATAAATCTAAACGAAACGCATTTTTGGTTGATTGCACAGACCATAATGCCTGTTCGGGGATAAACTCATAGCCCAACGGGGTCATCATGACGGCTCGGTGAAGGATTTCCGCCAATTCCGCAATATTGCCAGGATAGTCATAACTGATTAAACGACGGAGATCGGACTGATCCAGTTGTAGAAGGGGACGATTTTGGGCTTGGCAAAACTGAGTGAGAAAATAACGGGCAAAATTGGGAATATCGGCTTTCCGTTGGCTGAGAGTCTGGAGTTTAATGGTCAGCGCGTTAATATCGGGTAATGATACTTTATTAGGAGAAGTGAGGATTAATCGAACCCAGGCGTAAATGGGTTGAGGCGGTTCCGTTGCTAAATCCAAAGGGTCAATAATGCCGTGATTGGGCAGAATAAACCCCGTTTTCAAATAATGGGCTAAACGGGCGCGATCGCCGTCTCCGAGAACTTGCACATTAGTTAACAGTAAGGTTCCCCGTTCCAACAGTTCAAAAATACCGACTTGACCATTGACTCGTCCAAACAAAAGATCTGTGTCTAACCGACCATCGCTGGATCTAGGCAACTTCGCACAATCCAATTCAGCAAAGGGGTTATCCGCCAATTCAGAACAGGCATGAATTAGACCCGCTAAAAAGGTTTTTCCTGTTCCTGGTTGAGCCTGAAAAATAACGGGTTTTACGCTCCCAGCCGCTTGTTGAACGTATTCGGCTAACTTTTGAGTAGCTTTACTATTACCCAAAATGGTTGTTTTTGTCGGAACCGCATGAAGGTAAGCCTGTAAGCCTTGAATACGGTGTTGTTCTTGGGCAAGACGTTCAATATAGTGATTTAAGTCTGCGGCTAATTGGCTATTCAATAAATGTTCAATTTCAGGATGGTCTTGCATTAATTGTTGGAACTGAGCGATCGCCAAAAAGCCAATTTCACTATCGGTTAACGCGATCGCTTGATTTTGATAGGTTCCCTTGTCTAAATTGGTCATCCAGGAGACATAACCAAACAAATCCCCCGCTCCTCGATGACGAATCAAAGATTTCCCTAATGCAGAGAGTCGATAAATCTCTACTTCACCGCTTTTAATGAGATATAAACCTATAATCGGCTGATTAGCTCTAAAAATGGGGGTTCCTGCTTTTACTGTCAATACATGCAGCGATCGCGCTAAATCTTGTAATGCCGTTTCCGATAATTGTCCCCAAAGTCGATGGGATTTTAACCATTGCTTAGATTCTGCAAGTTCGTTTTCCGTTAGGTTAGGTAACTCCTCCAATCCCGCCCCCAAGGGAAAGTTATCGCTCCGTAATGCAGAGATTGAATCCAGCCGAGAAACCATAGCCCATCCTAGAATTCTTTAATTGAATTTTATCGTTGGCTTTAACCGCTTGATTTCAATATTTATTAAGATTTTGGGGCTTTTCTCCAATCAGGTTGAAATAGGTTTATCGCGTTAACTTTTTAAGAACCGATTGAGTAGAAACCAGATGTTTATCTAGCCCTAATTTGTGGGGTTTAATCCCCAACGCTAAGCCGATTAACTCGGTGATATAAAGAATCGGTAGGGAATAGCTGACATTATATTTCTTTTCAATATCAGGTTGCCGTAATTCCAAATTGGTTGAACAAAGCGGGCAAGCTAAAACGATGCAATCGGCTCCCAAAGCTTGGGCTTCATCTAAAAGTTTTTTGGTTAACTCATAGGCCACATTTTCTTGAGGAATTAAAATTGGCCCGCCACAGCATTTGGTTTTAGAGCGGAAATCGAGAACTTCTGCGCCACAAGCCTTTGCTAAATTATCCATTGCCATCGGTCGAACAGGAGAGTCCCAACCCGTTAAATCTTCAGGACGAGTCAGCAAACAGCCGTAATAGCAGGCCACTTTTAAACCCGTCAGAGGTCGTTTCACATATTTGGTAATGTTAATATCATTGGCTAAAACATCCACCACACTCCTTACTTTAATCGGGTTATTTTGGACTTTAATTCCCATTTCTTCTAGGATTGGCGTAATTTTAGACTTTTCAATTGGATCTTCTAAGGCTCGATTGGCTTTGGCGGATTTATTGTAACAACCTGAACAGGAAGCCAGCAGATCTTGACTTTGGGCTTGGGCAAGAACCACATTTCTAGCGGCTAAGGCCATACTCAATTCATGATTAACCCCCCCTGCAATTGATCCGCCACAACACGACCAATTTTTTAGTTCTTCGAGTTCAAATCCCAAAGCTTGCATAACGGCTTTGGTGGACAGATCAAATTCTTTCGCAGACGTATGAAGGCTACAGCCAGGATAATAAGAATATTTCATAATGTTATACCTATTTTAATCAATCTTAAATAATGGGGCATTGCTAGATTCAGACATGACCCCTTGGTTTCGTTAATGGTAATAGCCCCCTAAATCCCCCAATTCTGGGGGACTTTCGAGCATTGTGATCGCTGAGTTTCCAAAAAAGTTGGAGGATTGGAGAGATAATATCGAGAATGTTATTTGCATAGAAGTCAAATTAATTTGGTATGCAATAATTAGGGCGTTTTAACTTTTGATAAAGCGTCACGGAAAGCTTGGGGATTTTTAACTTGAGCGGGAAGGGGGGATAATTTTCCTTTCAAGGCTAATTGAATACCGAGGGGAGCTTGTTCCATGACTGCTTTTAAGCCGCCGTATTCTCGGATTAGTTCAGGCTCAAAAAGAATGCCCCATTTTTGAATAATATTGACGAAAATTTGATTAAATCGGGTGGAGTCGTTTTCAATGCCTTCTCGAATCGCGATTGCTTTCACTGCTTCAATCACTTCCGAAGGACGAACCCCACGAGGACAACGGGAGGTGCAAGTATGGCAAGAACTACAGAGCCAAAGGGTATTGCTTTTAATAACCGTTTCCCATTCTCCCCGTTGCACCATCAACACTAAACTTCTGGGAGTCAGATCCATGCGATCTACATTCGGGCAACCCCCGCTACAGGTTCCACACTGCATACAAGCGGCAATTTTAGCGGCCTCGCCTCCCTCTGCTTTAACCCGTTCTTGAAAGGCGTGATTCATTCGATCTCCATCCACTTGGCGATCGCGTTTAATCCCGAAGAAACATTTCTTTTTCGTTTTAGTTAATTGTGCGGTCATGCCGTCATCTCCTATTAAATTAGGTTAAATATTGAGAATCTATTTTTCTAAGAGCGCGACAGAACCCGAACTCACTGATTGACCGTTATAGCTAATAAAAACAGAGCTAGGAGCTAAAAAGGCAGCAATTTCGGCAGCAGCAGAGCGGCCATCGGTGATCGATTCCACAATCGCTTTGGGGCCTGTGGCGGTTCCTGCGAGGAAAATTCCTGGACGAGGTGAAGCATTATTGGAATATTGTTGATGGGCAGTCGTATAGAAGCGATCGCAACCAATTTCTAACCCTGCGACTTGAGCCATTTCCGTATTGCCTTCCATTCCCACCATCAAAACCAACATATCGACGGTTAATTTCATGGGTTTTGCAATCAAGGTATCTTCCAGACGGAGTAACAAACTGCCCTGACCATCATTTTTCTCATTGGCTTCTGACAATCGACCCCGAATAAATTGAATGCCGTAGGTTTCCTGCGCTGTGCGATAAAGTTCTTCGTAACCCCGACCGAAAACCCGAATATCCATATAAAGGCAGTAAATATCGCAATCAGGAATTAATTTTTTGATTTCAATGGCATCTTTAATGGTATTGGTGCAACAGACACGAGAACAGTAATAATTGCCCACTTTTTGGTCACGGGAGCCGACACAGTGAATCATGGCAATTTTTTTCGGAACCTTGCCCTGTACCGTCGTTAATCGTCCTTCCTTGAGCCGTAAATCCAGTTCAACCGCCGTAATACAATTATCGTAAACGCCATAACCGTATTCTTCTTTTAAGGTTGCATCAAAGTGATAAAATCCGGTGGTCATTAGAATAGCTGCTGCTTCCAAGGTTTCCCCATTGGACAGACTAACTTGAAACTGGGGAGAAGTTCCCGCGATCGCGCTGACGGTTGTTTCGGTTAAAACTCTGGTTCCGTTCAATTCTCGTTGTAATTGATTGACAATCTCTGCGCCCTCGGTGAAATCGGGAAAGACTTTAAACCAGTTTTTGACATGACCGCCTAAAGCCCTTTCTTTTTCTATCAGCGTCACCTGAAAACCTAAGTGGGAAAGTTTTGCAGAAGCTGACATTCCCGCAACGCCTCCACCAATAACAACAATCTGTTTATTCATAGCTTGCTCATCCGAATAAAAGGTTAATAAGGTTAAGTGTTAGAAAAATTTAAAAAGGCCGACGGCGTTCTTCAAAGGTTTTTGAGCGATCGTAGGGAATTCCAATTTGATCTAATAACGGTTCAATCGCGATCGCTTTGGCATTCAAACCACAATCTTTGAAGGGGTCGTAACCGAGCAGCAGACCCGTTAATTGGGCATAATCCAACACACAAACCCCAAAATCTTCTTCTAACACTTCCCGAATCGTTCCTTGTTCTGCATCCAAGAAAACCGTACAGCCTGGACAGTTGGTTAAAATCAATTTACAGTCGGGATGGGCTTCTTTGAGACTCTTCATTTTTTTATAAACGGAGCCTGCGGTATAGTCTCGATTTTCGGGAAAAGCACATTGACGAAAACCCATACCGCAACAATGCCGCCGTTCAGGATAATCAACGATCTCAGCCCCAAACGCCTGTAACATTCCCACTAAAATCTGGGGGAACTCTGCGCCGCCCATTGCTTCTTCAGGGAAAATTTTGGCGTAGTGACAGCCCACATGATCGGTTGCTTTAATGCCTTTCAAACTATATTTGGCTTTAGCCGCTAACTTATGGCGATTGGCAAAAAAGACATCGGATGCATGAACTACCGAAGGACGACCTTCTAAGACATGGGGAACCCAAAATTCACGCCCTGTTGTTTCTTTTAAGGTTTTGGCAGTATATTCTCGCAATTCGGGTTCTTCTTCCCAAAGCTTCATCATTTCCGTGTAATTAGCGAAAGACGTTACACAAAAAGAAAATAATTTATCGACTCCCAGTTCGTAGTGAGCAAGGGAAAAATTGCGGGCAGCCACCACCATTTGGGTTTCAATATTGGTGACATCACCGTGATAACCGATCGCGCCGCAGGAGGTATGGCCTGGGGCTTCTCGTAAATCGATGCCTAAATCATTTTTGAGAATTTTGTAGGCAATGCCTTCGGTATAAGGAGCCGCACTTTGCAAAAAACAACTGCGAAAACAGCCCCACACTTTTCCATCGGGATCATCAATACTGGGAACAGCTTTTTGGTGTTTTTCCCATGCTTTTACTTTTCCTTCAACTTTCATGCTTTTTATTTCCTCAAGGGTATTTATAAAAAATTGATGGTTAATTTTGGCTATAGTTTTTTAAAAAGGCGAAGACTGATCAACGAATTAACGGTTGACCTAAATAGGATTCAAAATAAATTTAATTGGGTAAATTTGATTACTCTGGCAGAGAATAATTCCTGCTATCTGCGGTTTCTAACCAATTTTGCCAGTATTTTTCTACTTCTTCCTTGCTGCCTAATTTCTTTTCCATTCCCTTTTCTACTGCTTCCATTAACGCGATCGCGCCCGTTTTTTCGTAGATGGTTCGTAATTCTTCTAAGTCTTTTTCAGGAATTTGCCGATGGGAACCCGCACTATTTTCCAAATCCATCGGTACGCCCCACCATTCCCGCATTTCTGCCATGTGTTCGTAATAGTATTCCCAGTTTTCGCCTAATTCGGGGAAATGGGCAGGAGAAATATTTTGAGCAACTAATGTATAACCCCGTTTAAGCATATTTTCGCCAAAAACGCGCTTAGCAAACAGTTGTTGTCGGCCTTTTTCCGATTCAGCAAAATAACCATGTTTGACCGACAGACGACGCAGAGCCAGAATCACCGATGCCGCACTATTCCCCCTCGGACAACGGGTTTTACAAGAAAAACATTGCCCACAATACCAAATTTGCTCGGATTTGAGCAGGGCTTCAATCTGTTCATCATCTTCAGACTGCACGGTATTCATCACTTCACGGGGCGAATACTCGTAAAATTCGGCAGCAGGACAAACGGCAGTACAAACCCCACAGTTGAGGCAGGCGTTCATCCCATGTTCATACAAAATGTCTTGCTTGAGTTCGTTGAATAATTGACCCATTGAATTACCCCCGATTGCTTTATCTATCATATAACCAGATAGTAAAATAGTTATCAATAGGGATAAATACTCAATTTTTAGCTTAGGGGAAAATTTAAAAGCTTTGTCAAAGTCGCGATCGCCAACTAACTGTTCGACTAAGAGCCTATCCGAAAAGTCAATAGGAACGAAATTGGTACATTTTAGCGAACGCTAACTTCACTAGCTAGGTGGACGGTTATTTCCCTAGCAAATGCTCGGATAACTATCTCTCAAATGAGTCC
>JAYKGY010000024.1:0-6644 GCA_035285545.1 Snowella sp.
ACGCACTTTAATTATTCCTTTATCTTGGTATCCACGTTTGCTTCATGCTTCCCAAAAAGAACGAGAAAACTGGCAACTTTTAGGGGATGGTTACGCGATCGCTTGGGATGATCTTGATGAACATATTGGGATTGAGGGTTTATTAGCAGGTAAATCTAGCGGAGAAAGTCCTCGTTCTTTTGAGCAATGGTTGATCACACGAGTTATTTCTTTCACAAATAACAATCAAAATATTCAGGAGATTATTAATTCACTAGAGTTTTTAGAAAAAGAAATTCAAGTTTTCCCTGAAGAAGAGCAGCAGGAAGCTTTAGTTTATTTGGAGCAATTAAAAACAGAAATCAAAGAATCTAAAAATCCAGCCAAAATCCGTACCTTTTTTAAAGGCTTCTTGAAAATTGCTATTCCCTTAGCAACTCTAATTATCAATGGGGCTGATTTTACAAACAATATTACAGACTTAGCAACAAAATTTGATGTTGATATTTCACAAATCGCTTTACCTTTTAAATAAAAATTAGCTTGCAATAGACTTAAAAAAAACAGAACTTTTTTGAGGAATAGTGGAATGAAGGAAAGAAACAATTATGCCACGTTTAATAAAGATTCTGCTAACAATTGAGGTACTTCAATCATCACAAAATAACTAGCTGGATAAATGTAATCTTCTCCACTCTCATCAATAATGCGTAAATCTCCATCTGCTTCGATACTCTGATCAGGGATGACTTGATAAATTTTATGGCGTTCTAAAGACGCAGGATAGTCAGTATTATTAATGCAAACGACAAAACGAGGAGATTGATTAGACATAGTTTATTCTATTAATCGAGATAACATTTTCGTTTGATTTCTTGCTTACCGATACCATGAGCCTCGTACCAATGTAATTCCGCTAGACGAGTACTGCCATTAGCTAAACGGATGGTAGCGATACCTTTTAATTTACGCCATCTTCCTGAACCATAGGTTTTAGTTAGACGGGGTAAATCCCGAATAGAATGGCCAACAGCAATAATCTCAACTTGCGAAATTTTGCTAATAATTTCAAAGTTCACAATTTTAAAATCAACTGAGTAAAAATTGTTATCATGCAACAGTTTTAGCAATAAATCAAAAATATATTCACATTTTAGCAAAAGAGACTCTTCTATTTTTAGTGTGAAAAAAGCTTAACAGATAACAGACAAGTGTGTGACACTCAAGATTAAATTAATCTTAAAATCTGCCAAAAGTGTGATGTAGCTAACAGAAAAATCGTCAAAGTGTTCAGCCCGTTACCTGTTGCTTAAAAAACACCAACAAAATTTTAACAAAGCTGAAAATTACTTTAAATATTCCGCGGTATTTTTAAACAGCTTGTATCCTTTAAGTAAAGCAAAATACTAGCAGTATAAAAAGGTTTTGTATGGCTAAAATTAAAGTGGCGATTAATGGATTTGGTCGAATTGGCCGATTAGTTTTTAGGGCGGGTTTAGAAAATCCTGACATTGAATTTGTCGGTATTAATGACCTCGTACCGTCCGATAATATCGCCTATCTCCTCAAATACGACTCAACTCACGGACGCTTTAAAGGGACAGTCGAGGCGAAACCCGAAGGAATTTTGGTCAATGGTCAAGTCGTGCCCTGCTATTCTGTCAGAAATCCTGAAGAATTGCCTTGGAAAGACTTGGGTGTGGATTATGTGGTCGAGGCTACGGGATTATTTACCACCTTTGATACCGCTTCTAAACACTTAACTGCTGGGGCGAAACGGGTGGTTTTATCGGCTCCTACCAAAGATCCAGAGAAAGTGCCGACCTATGTAATGGGCGTTAACCATGAAAAATACAACCCTGCAACGGATGTGATCGTTTCCAATGCAAGCTGTACCACCAATTGTTTAGCTCCAGTCGCAAAGGTGATTAACGATAACTTTGGCTTGGCTGAAGGATTGATGACGACGGTTCACGCCATGACTGCAACCCAACCCACCGTAGACGGGCCGAGCAAAAAGGATTGGCGGGGTGGTCGCGGGGCTGCCCAAAATATTATTCCCTCTTCCACAGGAGCCGCTAAGGCCGTGAGTTTGGTGATTCCTGACCTTAAAGGGAAATTGACGGGGATGGCGTTTCGGGTTCCGACTCCTGATGTGTCGGTGGTGGATTTAACCTTTAAAACCGCTAAGGCGACCAGTTATGAAGAAATTTGTGCTGCCATGAAAGCGGCTTCGGAAGGGCCCATGAAAGGATTTTTGGGTTATACGGATGAGGATGTGGTTTCGACCGATTTTACGACGGATTCCCATTCCAGTATTTTTGATGCCAAAGCGGGGATGAGCTTAAATGCGAATTTCTTTAAAGTCGTTTCCTGGTACGACAATGAGTGGGGTTATTCTTGCCGGATGTTGGATTTGATGTTGGCAATGGCGGCTCAGGAAAGCTAATTATTCAAATTTGGAACTAGCATGATGAGGCTAAAGTGTTTTTCCCTTTGGCCTTTTTTTGTACAGGAAGCACGATCGCCGTTTTGGGGGAGAACCCAAAGCCATTAAAATTAAAACCGAGCTATTTTCACCACACCTAAACTATGGCAACGGAACAGTCTTCTCAAACTCGCATTGAAACCGATAGCATGGGGCCGATTGAGGTCAGGCGCGATCGCTATTGGGGGGCACAAACCCAACGATCCTTGAAATACTTTGCCATTGGGAATGACTTAATGCCAGCGGAAGTTATCCGAGCCTTTGGGGTGTTGAAAAAAGCGGCGGCCTTGGTAAATCAGGATTTAGGTAAATTACCGATTGAAAAAGCAGGTTTAATCGTTAAAGCCGCCGATGAAGTCATTGCAGGGGAACTCATGGATCATTTCCCGTTACGGGTCTGGCAAACGGGGAGTGGAACCCAAAGCAATATGAACGTGAATGAGGTCATCGCCAATCGCGCGATCGCCTTAGCAGGGGGTGTATTAGGCAGTAAAGATCCGATCCATCCCAATGATCATGTCAATATGTCCCAATCCTCCAATGATACGTTTCCCACAGCCATGCACATTGCGGCGGTTCAAGCGATTTTGCAGAATTTGATTCCCAGTATCGAGCGACTGCGGGATGCTTTGAGTAAAAAACAAACGGAATTTGACGAAATTATTAAAATTGGTCGTACTCACTTAATGGATGCCGTCCCCTTAACCCTGGGGCAGGAATTTTCAGGTTATATTACCCAACTGGATCACAATCTCGAACGGCTGCATAGCACCTTACCCCATCTTTATGAATTAGCCCTGGGCGGAACGGCAGTGGGAACGGGCCTTAATACCCATCCTGAGTTTGCCCAACGGGTTGCTGTTAAAATTGCCGAACTAACGGGACTTCCCTTTGTTTCTGCGCCCAATAAATTTGCAGCTTTGGCCAGTCATGACGCGATCGCGATGGCCAGTGGAGCCTTGAAAACCTTAGCCTGTGCCTTAATGAAAATCGCCAATGATTTACGCTGGTTGGGTTCTGGGCCACGCTGTGGTTTAGGAGAATTGATTTTACCCGCCAATGAACCCGGTTCTTCTATCATGCCAGGTAAAGTCAATCCCACCCAATCGGAAGCCATGACAATGGTATGTGTGCAAGTCATGGGGAATGATACAGCGATTACGGTAGCAGGCAGTCAGGGCAATTTTGAATTAAATGTGTTTAAACCCGTCATGATTCATAACCTTTTGCACTCGATTCGTTTATTGAGCGATGCCAGTGATTCCTTTAGAAAACATTTAGTGATCGGGCTAGAAGCCAATCGCCAGCAAATTCAGCATTATTTAACGAATTCCCTGATGTTGGTCACAGCCTTAAATCCCCATATTGGTTATGATAAAGCCGCTCAGGTCGCAAAAAAAGCCTATCAGGAGAATAAAACCTTAAAAGAAGCCAGTATTGAGCTAGGTTTTCTAACTTCCGAAGAATTTGATGCTTGGGTACGTCCAGCAGAGATGTTAACGCCTTAATTAATCCATCGTTATCCAAATTTCTGCTACTCTAAAAGCTGAAAAGAACGTTCAGAACACTCTTGCTTCTAATCGGAGTCCTTTTCTCTACAAAACTATGACTACTGTTCTGATTATTGAAGACCAAGCCGATGTGCGGGAAAATATTAACGCCATTCTAGAGTTAGAAGGTTATGAAACCTTAACTGCGGAGCATGGTTTGATGGGGGTTGAGTTGGCAAAGGCTCATCGTCCCGATCTGATTCTCTGTGATGTGATGATGCCGCAATTAGATGGTTATGGCGTTTTGCAGAAATTACAACAAAATACCGCTACAGCTTCGATTCCTTTTATTTTCTTAACCGCTAAGGCAGAACGGGCTTCTTTGCGATCGGCAATGGAGTTAGGGGCGGATGACTACTTAACCAAACCTTTTACCCTAGATGAATTATTAAATGCGATCGCCGCTCGTTTAGCCAAACACAGTGCGATTGAAGCCGATGTAGCCCAAGAGTTGCACCAATTACGGTCGAATATTACGCGATCGCTGCCCCACGAATTACTTACGCCCTTAAATGGCATCTTGGCTTCTGCCGATCTACTGATCAGTTTTTACGATTCTCTAGAGCCGGAAGAAATTCTCTCATCCCTAGAAGATATTAAACTTTCTGGGCATCGCTTACACCGTCTAATTCAAAATTTTCTTTTATTCGCTGAATTAGAATTAATTGCGACCACCCCCGAACGGGCCAAAGCTTGGCAAAATCGGCTTTCCCAGGTGGTTAATTCCAAGCCCACTATTCAAAAAATTGCTGAAACTGTCGCCCAAAATTTTGATCGATGCGCTGATCTGAGCCTGACTTTAGAAGACGCAATCATAGGCATTTCTGAAGTCGATTTAATCAAAATTACAGAAGAAATTATCGATAATGCTTTTAAATTTTCTCAAAAAGGAACTCCTATCATCGTAACTACTACCGTTAGCGGTAATCAGTTTATGCTTTCCATCAGCGATCGCGGTCGTGGCATGACTCCTGAGCAAATTGATAAAATCGGGGCCTATATGCAATTCGAGCGCAAACTTTATGAACAGCAAGGTTCAGGCTTAGGCTTAGTGATTGCCCAACGAGTGACCGAATTATATGGTGGTCAATTTAAAATTAGTAGCATTCTCAATCAGCAAACAATGGTCATCATTCAGTTATCCCTTAGTCAATCGACACAGATGTAAGCATACCCCCAATTTCCGTCTTCGATGACAATAGCCCATTCAACGGTCAGGAATGTTTGCGTCGCTCACTTTTTTAAACAATTTGAGGGTTATCAACTTCCAGGTGGTAAGGAGAATGATTAACACGACTTGGAAGGTTAAGGGTTGTCGGATCAGAGAGAATAATGAAAGAGTCATTGCAGGAGCGACCCCAATGTATTGGCCATTAGTAGGACTATGCAAAACAGTGGAAAAAGAAATGGAAGGATACAGAGAAGTATTCAGCCGAGAAACAGGGTTTAGTCATGTCAGCCGATATATCAATGGATTGCTGTTAAGCGCAAATAAGACACTACAAGGAATCTATTCCCAAATAGTTTGGCCATACGGGAAAAAAGTAAGTCGTCGTGCGATGCACGAATCAGTGTTTGAGTCGGCTGGATGGAGTCGGGAAAATCTGATGCAGTGTCACCGACAAAAGGTGGCTCCCAATTATCGAGGAAAGGGCAGAACTGTAATCAGCGTGGACTGGACATTTTCATACCATCCCTATAGCCAGAAAATTTATGGAGCTAAGGCTGGCTATGATTATGTACATAGATGTAAAAGTCGTTATCAAACAGTAGTGACAGCAGCAATAGCCAATCCGCATCGTGTAGATGGTATAGGAGTGGAAGTGCAACAGCCGAACTATCAGAAAGAAGAGTTAGCCTATCTAAAAATGACCCGTCAAGAAAATTACGAGACGATGGAGCAGGTGAGAGAAAGATTGATAGAGTTGCTGCATTACTATCAGCATCAACAGAGTTATCAGAAACGAACGGAGATGGCGATAGAGATAGTCAAACAAATAGAAGTAGAAGGAAATTATCCCCAAGCGGACTATGCGTTTGACCAAGGAGTATTAACGGTAGAATTAACTAGTTTGATTGAATCAGCAGGGAAACACTGGGTCAGTGAGATTGAAAAGACCCGACTGGTTATGTGGGATGGAAAGTGGACGCAAGCCCAATTAGTAGATGAGCATTTGAAGCAAAACTATCCCGATAGCTTTCGTCATAAGAAAGTACATTGTCGTAATGACGAGATTCGTGAAATCTGGGCATTTTCTAAAGTTATACGCCTGAGAAAGTATGGTCGTAAAAGACTAACGATTATTCATGAACAAGCCGATTTGAGTGACTCCCCTCGATTTTTATTGACCGATGCCCATCATTGGGATGCTTCAAGAGTCTTTGCGACTTGGAGTTTTCGATGGCCCGTAGAAACCTTTCATCAGTTTGCCAAACAACTGGTCGGTTTTGAAGACGCTCAGCTCCGCAACGAGGAAGCGGTAAAACGCCACTTCTGTTTAAGTTGTGTAGCGCAGTCTGTTCTTCAGGACGCTAGTTGTGGTGGACAAAATTCTGAGCGGTTCAACTTTGCTGATGTTAATGAGCAAACTATTGGTCAACGTCTCTACTCCCTTTCTCGTGAAGCC
>JAYKGY010000025.1:0-18689 GCA_035285545.1 Snowella sp.
AACAATCGTCTCAAACTGATTAAGCGTCAGGCTTATGGGTTTCTTAACTTTGAAAATATGCGTCGTCGCTTTTTAGCTTGCTTTTCATTATGAGTTTTACTTATCACTCTTTATTCAGAAGAACCCCGTTATATTATTAGAACACATATAAAAATAAAATTTTGCGTAATAGGTGTATCAGTGGGGCTTCTAGGTTGTACGAAAACTTAGAAGTTTTTTTATTATATGAATATAAACTTAAAAAATAAAGGGCTATCCGTAATTTTGATAATGATAAATCTTGTTTTTATTTCTCTGTATTCAAGGCTTTAGACGCTAAAAACTAGACAGAATAAGCTTAGATAAAAAGCGATAGTTTGTATTATTATTAATAACTTTTTACACAGTATAAAAACTGCTATATAAATCAATTTTATTAACGGATTGCTATAGACCACACAGCATAACAATAACTTTTCAATTAGTCTAAAACAAACTAAGTTAGTATTTTATATTTTCTAAATTATTAATAATAATTATTATTAATAATTTTAAGAACTACTCTAGACATCCTGAGAGTGTAAGGAATTGGTAAACGGTTGTACTATCAAGAGACAATGAAGCGAAAAGATATATTCTTAAGATAGTTTACCGATTAGCTCCTGAGTGTCAGTGTGTTAGGTATGTTGTGGAAATTATTAATAATAATTATTAGTAATAATCCTGAAAGCTTCTCAATCTAGCTACCAATGGCAAGACATAGACTAAGGCACGATTAAGGATAGAGATTAATCAATCTATACTGATAAGCCTTAAACCGATAAGTAATCTTAATGATTAAGCGTGATTAGTTTTAACAGGGTTATCTAATTAGAGCTTTGCATTTAAATGCGATTCTAGACACTTGAATCTTAATCAACGTATGAATAGACCTAACGTTAAATTTGAATACCTAGAATCGAATCCTGAGACGAGCGATTCTAGATAGAGGATTAATGAGAAATTCTGATTATTCGATAGAGTATCTATTTGAATATTGAATAGACCGTTGAAAAATATTCGTTTTAATGTAGCGTCAGAATATTAAATGCGTCTTGACTGAGTGCGTCCAACACTTAATCAAGACGACTTCCACTCTCACTAAGCAAGTAGTTTCGAGGGCAATTTTATGATGTCAGAAATTATCAATAATGGCAACGGTAGCAAGTCTGTTTTTTTTCATCATGTTTTAGTGCCATTAAGCAAGCTTTCAGATAATCCGATTATTCCTTATCTTCTATGGAAATTAGATATCGATAGAACATCAAAGTTAGAAGATAAGGAATTATATAAACAGGTATCAGGATTAAGTCATGAGGAGTTATGGGAAGTCTTAGAACAGGCTGTTAATTTTGATTATCACAAACTAAGTCAGGCTGAAGCGTT
The DNA here is from genome assembly GCA_035285545.1 of Snowella sp. Lineage (GTDB taxonomy): Bacteria > Cyanobacteriota > Cyanobacteriia > Cyanobacteriales > Microcystaceae > Snowella. The sequence continues at coordinate 1,405 of JAYKGY010000025.1, forward strand.
AGAAGTCTTAGGAGAGCTTGCCAAGGTCTGTAATAGTAACGGAGAGTTTGCAATTATAACCGCTAAAATGCGTTATTTAGTGCATTTTGAACATAGTAAATGGGATTTAGTTTGTAAGCCATTTGCTGATGATATAAAGAACCGTTTATCTAAAGGTGAATTACATCTATGCAATGAGGATTTTAAGAGTAAATTACTTGAGATTGAGATTCAAACATGGTTACAAGAGAGTAATTTAATCTCTAAAACGCTTAAGCAAAGGGAGATTTGTAAGATTTACGGTATAAGTAACCGTGATTTTCAATACTTAGCCTTTAATCTCGATAAGGATAACGCTAAACCAGAAGCTAAGTTATTAAACTCTGATGAGTTTATGCAGTTAACGAGTCAAGGGAATGAATGGTTAATTACGGGATTAATCCCTAATCAAGGTGTAACTATAATCGGTGCTGTAGCGGGTTGTGGAAAAACTACACTTGCTTATGATTTAGCGGGTTCTGTTATCTATGGTGATGATTTCTTAGGTGAGAATCCTTTAAAAACAGGTGATGTTTTAATCGTTGCAAGTGATGAGCTACCGTGTTTTAGTCAAGACAAATTAATTAATCGGGGTATCGTTAAAGGGTTTCATTTCTTGCTTGATTGGGATGTTAGCCAATGGCATAAATTAGATTACTCGATAGAAGCTACAAGACCTAAATTAGTGATTGTTGATAGCTTTTCGAGTATTCATTCAAATGATGCAACGTTTAACGAAAATAGTTCTATCGCTAGTCAGACCGTGAAGAAATTAGAGCAATTATCTTGTAAATATTCATTACCAGTTGTTTTAATTCATCACTTAGCTAAGAGTAAAGATAATAGCGGTGTTAATCGTTTACGTGGTAGTAGTGCTATCGCTGCAAGCTGTTCTAATATTCTTATTCTCGATGGGAATGAAACGGTTAAAAAGCTTAAGCAGGTTAAAGTCAGAGGAAGTGAGCCGTTAGACCTTGAGATTGAAATGAATCCCAATGAGGGAACGTTTAAGGTCTTATCTGGTAATCAAGATAGTATCGAGACTAAAAGCCTTGCAAAGCGTTTAGAATCGTTTTTTAGTGCTAATCGTGGGACGTTTTACAGTAAGGATAATTTAATGTCTGAGTTCTCAGGTGATAACTTTGAAAACTTGATTAAGTCTTTAAACCGATTGGTTAAGCAAGGTAAGGTAACTAAAAAACTGGACAAAAAAGACAACCGTGTCAGACTTTGGGGCAGTGTCCAGTAATTAAAAGTATTGCTGTATAAGGGTTTAAGTCGATTACTGGACAAAATAAAAGTGTCCAGTAATTTTTTTTGAAAGTCTAAAAAGTGTCCAGTAATGGCATCAAAGCTATATACAGTAAGGGTTTAGGTTAATTACTGGACAAAATAAACGCTAAAAAGTGTCCAGTAATCGGTTCAAATGATTGTATATCAAGGTTTTAAGCTTATTTGAACGTGATAAAAATGATTAAAAGTGTCCAGTAATCGGGTGAAAGTATTGCTGTATATACGTTTCAATGATTTGGGTATAAAAACGGTACAAAAATGATGTAAAAATAACGTGTTTTTGCTTGACAAAATAAGGATAATTTGATCAAATAAATATTACAGAAAAACAGTGTCTTACTCGCCAAAGTAAAAACTGATTTCTTGAACAAGAGTAAACGCCAAAAGTTATAAATTTTTACATCGTTTTTGAGGGATTCGCTTTTAAAAATCAATCAATCAATAAGAGAGTATTTACAGATATAAAAATAAAACTACCTAAGAGCGGTAGTTTTTTTGTTTGGATAGCTCGACAAACATCCTAGAAAGCTTAAAGGCTTACTGGTTAAGGTATGTTGTGGGAATTATTAATAATAATTATTATTAATAATTTAGAGAAGACGTTAGATGCTCAATGACTAGGCAAGTTTTAAGAGTAGTACACTGATACTGAGATTAAAGATAGAGCATAGCAGGATAGCTATTAAAAAAGTTAGTAAGATTGCTATCGTTTGTTCTTACTAACTTTTATTGTTTATGAGATTAGCGGAAAAAAGTAGCTAAATATCGGTTAACTCATAATCTCCAGTCTTACCTAAATAATGGTATCTAATCATGTCTGTTGATGTTCCAACCAATTCAGCTATCTGATGTTCTTTCATTTTGCTATCGGGGTCATTTAATTGTAATGAGATAAAAGTGTGTCTAGTACAATAAGGTTTGCGATATGAAATTTTCAGTTCTCTTAAAACGTATTTCCAAGGTGTTCTAAATGAATTGTGATTTATATTTTTAAATAGCTCATCATTAGAGTTATTAGAAAATGCGTCCATAGTTTCTAATAGCTCTCGTAATTTAGGTGTTACTGGAAACTTACGGGAATTTTGTGTTTTTAATCCTTTCTTAACTGTGACATTTTTGAGACCTCTGTTACTAAGAACTTTGCCCTGTCTAAAAAATATTTCTTTCTCTGAAATATCGGAAAACCTTAACCCTAAAGCTTCTGACGTTCTGCATCCTGTTAAGAATAAGAATTCAACATAAGGTGCATATTTGCTATGACAGCCTTGATATCTTGAAAACTGATTGGTTTTAAAAGCATAAATAATTGCATCTTTTTGTTCTTTATTAAATGGGTTAATATCGTCTAAATGTTCTTCATTATCATCATTTGAATACTGACGTTGTTTTTTAGGATTAATATCTTTCAGTAAATCTTTTGCGTGATTAACTGTGATTCGTTTATTCCTTACCCAAAAGTCTAAACATGATGATACTTGTTTAAGATATCTTTTTAATCCCTCATGCGTTTTGCAAGTATCTTCTAAATAATCTCGAAAAGCAAGTATTTCATCGAAACTATCAGGATTTTTTACAGGATGAGCATTAAGGTGTTTTTCTGTCTGTTGAATATCGCCTGCGATATAACTAGGACTCCATTTAGATTTTTGACGTTCAACGTATTCATTCCATAGTTCTAATAGGCTATATCGCCTTAATGGAACTACTTTATTTTTGTTATCTAATTCAGCTTTGAATTCTAGGATTGCTTGGTATTGCTCATTGTCGATATAGCTTTGGATTTTATTCTCAAGCTCTATGGCTTTGGGCAAGTTTGCTTGAGATTCATTAATCCTTAGCGAGATTCTTGCACAATCGTTCTGGTCAAATAAAAGCCTTGAAATGGGTTTCGGTAGCCTCAAATAGTATTTACCGTTGATAACGTTTAATTGAACCTTACCATGCTTGCCTTTATTACTCGAATACATCTGGATACCTCAATAAACGATATCTTGATTTTAGAGCAAAGTGGCATAAAAGTGGCATAAACCACGTTAGCCATAAGTACACAAATCGAGTAAATCCTTACAGGACAAGGTATAGAACAATTAAATCATTCCGACTTGAAATCGGGAGACTAGCAATAGTCCGCAGGTTCAAATCCTGTCCTCTCCGTAGTTTCAGCGATAATTAATGCGAGGTTGGTGAGAGATTTTTGCACCAATCTTAAAGAGGCATGATACAGGTGTATTATTATAGATTCTTCGCTCAATAGATAATTAGATGATGACGCTTTATTGTGCTGAAAGAAGTCAAGGGTCTTTTCAATGTCCCATTCGCTCCAAAATACATAGGTACATCCTCGAACCAGTAAAGCCATCAAGGAAAAAACGCGAGCAAATAAAGCAAAATTGTCAGCAGTTTTGTATTCATGGAGCTAACTTTAGCGTTTAAATACAAAGAAGCCCCCCAATAAATTGGAAGGACTTAGCAAACTTTACAAATATAATGCGGATGACGAGACTCGAACTCGTAAGGCAAAGCCACACGCCCCTCAAACGTGCGCGTATACCAATTCCGCCACATCCGCGTTTGAGCAGAATCTAATATAACACGGTAAGCGGTGAACAAACAAGTTAATGTTAAAAATTATCTAGGAGGTTCAATTGACCTATGATGCCCGTTTCAGAGCGCGCTGAGCAATATCCCGTCGATAATATTTTCCTTCAAATTGAATGGGTTCAACGGCTTGATAAACTTCCGCGATCGCCTGGGTAAAAGTTTCGCCAAGGGCGGTTACCCCTAAAACCCGTCCTCCATCAGTGAGCAATTGCCCGGATTGCATCGTTGTGCCCGCATGAAAAACCACGGAGGGTTGTTGCTCTGCTTGGTCAATCCCTGTGATCACTTTTCCTTTTTCATAACTGCCTGGATAGCCTTGGGAGGCTAAGACCACACAAACGGATTTACCGGAATTCCATTGGAGTGGGGGAAATTGACTCAGACGTTGTTCGGCACAGGCTAAAAGAACCGCTTCTAACGGCGTTTCTAATAGGGGCAAAATGGCTTGGGTTTCCGGATCACCAAAACGACAGTTATATTCCAATACCTTAATTTGTCCGTCTTCGGTCACCATTAATCCGGCATACAGAACTCCCCGATAATCAATTCCTCGTTTACGTAGGGTTTCTAGGGTTGGTTGCAAAACTTCCTGAGTGATTTTTTCCATCAATTCAGGGGGAGCAATGGGGGCTGGGGCATAGACTCCCATTCCGCCGGTATTATTGCCCGTATCGCCTTCTCCAATGCGTTTGTGATCCTGAGCGGGTAAGAGAGGCCGCACACTCAGCCCATCGGTGATGGCTAAGACAGAAACTTCTTCGCCTTCTAAAAATTCTTCGACGACTAATTTGTTAAAACCCAGTTCAAATAATTCGGCGATCGCGGTTTGGGCTTCTGCTACCGTACTGGCAACGATGACCCCTTTTCCGGCGGCTAATCCATCAGCTTTAACCACAATGGGGGCCCCTTGACTTGCGACATAGGCTTGCGCTTGCGTCGGATCGGTAAAGGTTTCCCCTTTGGCCGTAGGGACTCCAGCTTCTTCCATCAAGGCTTTTGCCCAAGACTTACTCGCTTCGATCTGTGCGCCCACTTGATCGGGCCCGAAGACTTTAATGTTTTGGGATTGCAAATAATCAGTCATGCCTAAAGAGAGGGGCAACTCTGGCCCCACCACCACTAAATCGATTTGATTATCTAAACAAAGTTGGCTGATACCCACAAAATCTTCAACCGCAAGGGAAATATTTTCACATTTTGCAAGCGTTGCGGTTCCCCCATTGCCAGGGACACAAAAACAGTGACTAACTTGCGGAGATTGCACCAATTTCCAAGCGATCGCGTGTTCCCGTCCCCCATTCCCGACCACTAAAACCTTCACGATTACTCCTTAATTTTTGAGATAGATCTGCTTTTTCCAGATTATCAGGATTGTTCAAAGTAATCATTGGGAATCATGAGGATTTGGGCGAATTTTAGGATGGGGAGGTATTACGTTTTGTGTGGTATTCAATCAATTTATGCAGAAGCTAGAGAAATCATCCAAGAATTCAAACAATCTCATGATTACAGTAAGAATAGATACCAAATAGCGAGATTCGGCTTATTGGTTTGTTGATATACCTAATTTTTAAATAATCAGGAGTAGGGCAATGAGTACCGAAGATAGAGTCAAAGCAACCGCTAAAAATATTGAAGGAAATGTCCAAGAAGCGACAGGAAAGGTCACAGGCGATCCCCAAACCCAAGCGGAAGGGAAGAAAAAACAGGCCGAGGCTCAAGTTCGTCATGGAGTTGAAAATGCCAAGGATGCAGTCAAAAAGAACGTTGACTAATTCGGTGAATCCAGGAAACTTTTCGGCAGCGATCGCGTTTCCACACGACTTGTTTAAAGCGTAAATGCTGAAAGCGTTCCTACCCAATTTTTAATATCTGGTTTTAATATTCTTTTTGTGGAGTTAAAAATGCTTTTAATTCAATTCTTACGTCGATTTTGTTTCAATATTGTTGTTTCCCTATTCTTAGCCATGCCTTTTCTCTTTGGGGTAGGTGTGGCGGATAGCTGGGCGGTTCCTATGGGGGCGCGATCGCCAATTTTTCTCGTTTCCTCCAATCCCGTTGAAGCCCTTACCAAAGGCATTGAAAGTAATGTTCAAGAAGCGGTTGGCAAAATAACCGGTGATACCAAACAGGAAGCCGCGGGACATGCCAAAGGTTATCGAGCGGATGCCATCAAGAAAAAAGCCGAAGGCAAAGCCCAAGAAGCCCAAGGCCGACTAGCCGGCGATCATAAAACAACTGTTGATGGCAAAGCTAAACAACTTCAAGCCGAAACCATTGAATTAAATGATGCGAGTGTGCTAAATCCTGAGTATCAACCCCGCACCCTGACTCCTCAGGAAAAGAAAGATCGCAAAAACACTGAAGCGATTAAGGTAGAGGCGATTGAACCGTTAGAATAATTCTCCAAGATCTTTGCATTCTCCCCTGATTAAAATTAGGGGATTTTTTTCATTGGATTAGTCTCTATACCAAATAGACCGCCAAACAAACTGCGGTAAAGCCAACATCCGTCGCCAACGCCAGGGTTCTTGATAAAGACGATATAACCACTCCAAATTATTATCACAAAAGAATTTTGGGGCCCGAATTTTTTGTCCCGACCAGATATCAAAACTCCCCCCCACACCGATCCAGAGTGAATTGGGGCAGAGATGGCGATGATCTCGAATCCAAAATTCCTGACGGGGAACCCCTAGTCCTACTAAAATGATTTTGGGTTGCTTCTCTTTTAGCAAATTACACCAGGCTTCCTGTTGCTCTGGAGTCAAAAACCCATGATTACTGAAAATTAATAATCCTGGGTATTGCGCTTGCCATTTTGCCGCTGCCTTATTCGTTACCCCAGGTTGTCCCCCATAAAAGGCGATCGCGTGCTGGGGATACTTTTCTCCCGTTAAGCGAAGCAGGGATTCTGCTAACTCAATCCCAGGACAACGAGCTTGTCGAATATTTCTGAGGCGAAGATAAAGAATCACCCCTGCTCCATCCGGAATGACTAAATCCGCTTTACGGATCACCTGTCCCACGTCTGGGTTTTCTTCCGCTAACATCGACATTTCGGAATTAAGCGTGACAACATGACCGCCGACATTCTGTTTAATGAAATCTTCTAGGATCCCAGTGTAATCCTTCGCTAAATGAACAGGTAGCGTAAAAACAGACGCAGTTTTAAGGGCTGTTAGCATGGATGGTTGTCGAACGGTTCCAAGTTCAGAGACGGATTCCGCAGGATGAAGTTGCATTCTTTTAATTTTAGAGTTTATGAGTGAATTATTCACAATTTAGCGGTTACGCTAACGGGCTAAATGCAGGATTGGAATAATGGCCATTAGATAATAATACCTATAGACTCTTATTGTAAATTCATAGAAGCTGATCTAGAACAAATTGGCAAGGCCTGTTTAGGTTAAGTCCATATAAACCATCCCTGTTTTTTTATCGGTTAGCCATTTTTGATATTTGAGGTAAAGGGACTCTCCTGGAATGGGTTCACTAAATTCCTTGGGAAGCTTATACTGGCTCGCCGGATATTCTTGATAAATTTGCAAAATCACCTGATAGTTTTGATACCATTTTCTGAGCACTCGCATGAGTTCATCAAATTTTAAATAGGAAATTTCGTGTTGATGAGATAGAGAAATAAATTGAATCATGACCGCAAAGGTTTGAACGGGATCGCAGTTTTTGGGGAGTTGAATAATATTTTGAAGTTTTTCAAAAGCGTGATAATTTTGACTTACGATATTCAGCAGGGTTTTAGCGTCATGCAGATGTTTAATTTCAATATTGCGAATAACATCGGCAACGGTGCGTAAGACTGAATAGTCAGCTAAGTTAGACGCTTTAAATAATGACAGAAGTTTTAAACCTAAGTTATTTTGTGAAATGCGATCCATGTGCTTTGCGTAGGCGGTAATGGCTTTCTGCCCTTCGTCGGTTTTGACTTGGGTGAGGATGCTATTGGCCTTGGCTTGAACCTGTTCTTGGAACGACCTATTGTCAGTCTGATTTTTCAGTAACTCGTCCACAAAGCTATACAGTTCTTGTTGCTTATAGCCCCGATAGCGGATTTCGGTTTGGGCGATCGCGATAAAGGAATCTTTGGCCTGAATGGCTAATTGTAAAAGACGGAGACTTTCTTCAATGCCGGCATATTCTCCCATCCCTTTGTTAAGTAAATATTTAATTTTGACAAAGGCTAAAAAATCCTCATTGCCGAATTTCTGACTATCAATGGCTTCAGCAGTTTTAGCAAAAACGCGCAAATCCATCAATTGCAAGCTGCGTAAGGAGATCGCACTCTCTGGAACTTCGGTTTTTTCATTTTTTTGTAGTAATTCGCCTAACAGTCCGTTTTCGCCCGTCACTGGCCGATTCCACCAGGGCGTTTGCTTGGCGGAGGACTGAGGGTCAGAAGAGAGAGAATCATGAGTCGGGTTAGTCATCTAAAAGCCTCAATGATCAAAAAAGAAAAAATAATGTTCACAATCAGCAGTTAATCCCGATAAAGCAGAACGGGCTTACTTTTCGAGGAACACAAAAGGCTTCTGGTACAGTAAGTCAAGAAATAATATAGCGGATAATCTGTTTATTTTAACTTGTTCTCTTCCTATTGAAATCGGTATTTTAGGTGCCACTGATGTATTCAAATCAGGTATTATCACGGTTTTAACTCTTCTTTAATTTATGAATAAAGTTCAATTACGTCGTCAACTCCTTGAATATCGTCAATCCTTACCCCTTGAAACCTGGCGAGAAAACAGCGATCGCCTTTGCCAACACTTACAAACGTTGCCCCTTTTCCAGTCTGCTCGCACAATCTTAGCCTACTTTAGCATTCGCCAGGAACCCGATCTTCAGTCCCTATGGGCCGCTAAATCCACCTGGGATCACCGTTGGGGTTTTCCGCGTTGTGTGGGCCAAGACCTCACTTGGCATCAGTGGAACGTAGGAGATCCCCTAGAAACGGGAGCTTACAACATCTTACAGCCGATTGCCACTGCACCGCCATTAACCGCTGCGGAGGTGGATTTAATCTTGGTTCCCTCGGTTGCCTGCGATCGCCGTTGTTATCGTTTAGGTTATGGGGGAGGATTTTATGATCGTTTATTGGCCGATCCGCAATGGGCGAGCCTTCCCGCCCTAGGCCTTATCTTTGAATTCGCCTATTTACCCACCCTGCCCACCGATCCTTGGGACATTCAATTATCTGGTATCTGTACAGAAAAAACTTTCTATTTTCTTAATAAATAAGTATTGTTACTTAAGTAATAATATTAAGATTTATTGAATCAGAAAGCGGCTGGAAAGGCCTTTGCTAGGATAAAAATCAAAGTCGAAAATGATGAAATATTGTTGTTTTTAAAATTTTGTCTATGGCTGCAAAATTACCGTAAAGGCTCCTATGATTAAGCATTTTTGTGATGATTGGATTAGAGAATGGTGTGACGACAATGGTTGGACTGATCTGTTTATTGAACGCCGCAACAACTACTGGGCTTTTCCACCTGGTGCTGTAATTCCTGAACCCATTCCCTTTAAAACCTTAAGGCTCATCAAATCACAAAAAGGTCTCTGTCCTGAAGAAAAATTATGGCTAACGTCGGCAATGGTCATTAGCTTTATTGGAATTGTTTTAAGCTACTTTTTAAAAAGCCCAATGCCCATCGTGTTCGCGTTTGCTTTTGGGGCAATTACTGCCGCTCAATTAGAAATGGAAGAATTTTGATTGATTTTTAATCGATTACAAGCCGTAACCACCGCCGCCTGGGGTTTGAATCACAAAGCTATCTCCGGTATTCATTTCTACCGTAGCGGTTCCTTCTAGAGTCTCTACCCTTCCGTCCTGGCGAATCACTAAATTTTGACCCACTTCTCCGGGTTCTCCTCCCGCTAATCCAAAAGGAGCCGTGAGACGATGGCTAGATAGGATATTGGCTGTCATCGGTTCTAAAAATTTAATTTTGCGGGTTACCCCATCACCCCCTTTAAATTGTCCCTGTCCCCCACTGTTGGCCCGAAGGCTAAAACTTTCGAGTAAAACGGGAAATCGCCATTCTAAGACTTCTGGATCCGTTAAACGGGAGTTGGTCATGTGAGTTTGCACTGCACTGGTTCCGTTAAAGTTTGACCCCGCCCCTGAACCACCGCAAATCGTTTCGTAATACTGATACTGAGCATTGCCAAAGGTGAAATTATTCATCGTGCCTTGGGATGCGGCCATTACGCCTAATGCACCATAGAGCGCATCAACAATCGCCTGGGACGTTTCCACATTACCCGCCACGATCGCCGCTGGATAACGGGGATTGAGCATCGAGCCTTCGGGAATGATCAAGGTCAAGGGTTTCAAACAGCCTTGATTCAGCGGGATATCTTCCTGCACTAAAGTTCTAAAGACATACAAAACGGCAGCCTGACAAACCGCAATCGGCGCATTAAAATTGCTGTCTAACTGGTCAGAAGTTCCGGTGAAATCAACCAGGACTGAGCGATCGCGATGATCAATGCTGACTTTGACCTGAATCACGGCCCCTTGATCCAACTCATAGCGAAATTCACCCGAATTCAACGCGGTAATGGCTTGACGAACTGCCGCTTCTGCGTGGTTTTGCACAAAGGTCATATAGGCTTGAACCGTTGTTAATCCATAGGCTTTTACCATCTGCTGTAATTCTTCTACCCCCTTCGCATTGGCATTCACTTGGGCGAGAAGATCGGCAAGATTTTGCTCAGGATTACGAGCCGGATAGGGATGGTGAGTTAATAAGTCTCGTAAGGCTGTTTCCTGAAAGTTGCCTTGCTTAATCAAACAAAAATTGTCAATTAAAACCCCTTCTTCTTCAATGCTACGGCTATGGGGAGGCATCGAACCAGGGGTTATTCCACCTATATCCGCATGATGTCCCCGTGAGGCGACGTAGAAAATAATTTTTGTCCCTCCTTCTTCAAAAATAGGTGTTATTACCGTAATATCCGGTAAATGGGTACCGCCATTATAGGGATTATTCGACCCATACACATCACCGGGTTTTAATTGCTGCCCAACAGCCTGAATCAAACTCTGAACACTCGCCGACATTGAGCCTAAATGAACCGGAATATGGGGCGCATTGGCCACTAAATCCCCATTTTGATCAAAAATCGCGCAGGAAAAGTCCAATCGTTCTTTAATATTGACGGAAGTTGCGGTATTTTGTAGTGTAATTCCCATTTCTTCCGCAATAAATTGAAAGCGATTTTTAAAAATTTCTAGGCGAATGGGATCGGGTTGATTGAGATGAGTCATCAGCAATTAGGGAAAAATTGTAACCAAAACGAGCTGGCTAAAAAAAGCATATCAGTTAGTTATCAAAGAAAATATCAAGTAGGGTAGGGTCTAGTTTTAGGACAATGTACTGTTTATGGTTGCCCACCTAAAAAACATTCAGGTAGGGAAGTCCTTTGTCGTTATATCAAATATTTAGCGCAAAAAATTAAATATTTTGGAGGTATTTTAAGACATTTCCCATAAAATTTTTAAAATTAATTTCTATCTTGAGTCAAAGAACCCAAATTGCTTAAACTTGCTATCAATGAAAAACCGGATGACGATTCTCTGCCCTGCTAAAATAAAGAGACTTTGTTGCGATTTGTATCATTTCTAGATCAACCCTAAACTTTTATGCGTCCTGCCGTTCGTGTCGAACATCTTAAAAAGCGTTATGGGGCAGTCGAAGCGGTTAAAGATATTTCTTTTTCGGTACAGCCTGGAGAAATTTTTGGACTACTTGGCCCCAATGGCGCAGGTAAAACCACAACCATTCGCTGCCTGTGTACCTTGTCTAAACCTGATAGCGGAAAGCTCGATGTAGAAGGCGTTTCAGTGATTGATCAGCCCAAATTGGCCCGTCGTCTGTTGGGATACGTTGCCCAGGAAGTCGCGATCGATAAAATTCTCACCGGTCGGGAACTGTTGCAACTGCAAGCGTCTTTGTACCATCTGCCGCCGAAACAAGCCAAAGACCGCATTCAGCAATTACTGGAATTATTGAAGTTAACGGATTACGCCGAGAAAAAGACGGGAACCTATTCGGGGGGATTGCGTAAACGCTTAGATTTAGCCGCCGGGTTATTACATCAACCTGCCGTTTTGGTCTTAGATGAACCGTCGGTGGGCTTAGACATCGAAAGTCGCTTTATTCTATGGGACTTTTTGCGTCAACTCCGCGATGCAGGGACAACGGTTTTAATTACGAGCCATTATCTAGAAGAAATTGATGCCCTGGCCGATCGCTTAGTCATTATTGATCAGGGTAAGGTGATTGCAGAAGGGAGTCCCTCAGAATTAAAGGATCGGGTCGGCGGCGATCGCGTAACCTTGAGAATCCGAGAATTTTCCGATTTAGAAGAAGCGGAAAAAGCCAAGCATTTATTGGAACCGCTGGAGTTTGTGGAAGATGTCATTATCAATACGGCCCAAGGCCATACCTTAAACTTAGTGGTAACGGCCCAAAGTAATCCCCTGAGTACCATTGAACAAACCCTCGTGAATGCGGGCTTACCGATTTTTAGCTTGTCCCAATCCCGTCCGAGCTTGGATGATGTCTATCTCGCTGCCACAGGACGCACCCTCCTAGATGCGGAAATTGCTGCTGCTAGCAATCGGGATTTAAAAGCGGAAAAGAAACAAGCCATGAAATAGTTTTATCAATCCATTTTTAACGTAAAGGTGAAATATGACTCAAACTTTAGCTCCTTTGGATCAAAATAATTTGTTATCGCCCAATCCTGAATTGAATCCGAACTTGATTAAGGAAAATGCGATCGCGGATTTTGTTCAAGAAACGACTGCTTTAACTAAACGCCTTTTCATCCAACTCCAACGCCGCCCTTCTACCCTGATTGCAGGGATTATTCAACCCTTTATGTGGTTAGTGCTGTTTGGAGCCTTATTTCTCAATGCTCCCCAAGGATTGTTCGGCAATGATCAAAATTACGCCCAATTTCTCGCCCCTGGCATTATTGTTTTTACCGCCTTTTCAGGGGCATTAAATGCCGGCTTACCCGTCATGTTTGACCGCGAGTTTGGTTTCCTCAACCGCTTATTAGTGGCTCCCTTGGCTTCTCGTTATTCCATTGTGGCTGCTTCGACGATCTACATTATTGCCCTGAGCATGATTCAAACTGCTGTCATTGTGGTTGCCAGTTCTCTCTTGGGCGCGGGTTTACCTAATTTAGTCGGACTGAGCGCGATCGCGTTAATTGTTTTCCTGATTGTTTTAGGGGTAACGGCCTTGAGTTTAGGGTTGGCTTTTGCCTTACCGGGCCATATTGAACTGATTGCGGTGATTTTTGTCACCAATTTGCCCTTGTTATTTGCCAGTACTGCCCTGGCTCCCCTGTCCTTCATGGCAGGCTGGTTACAAATTATTGCCAGTTTAAACCCCTTAACCTACGCGATCGAACCCATCCGTTATCTGTATCTCCATCAGGAATGGGCGTTGAATAGTGTTGTCCTCAATGCGCCCTGGGCCAATTTGACTTTTGTACAGGTTCTCGGCGTACTATTGCTGTTTGATGCGTTAGTATTATCATTAATACAACCCCTATTGCGTCGTCGCTTTCTATAAGTTTTAAACATTGTGTTGTTGTTAGAACGCTGAGTACCCTTTATGAATAGTCAATATCTTCTAAAAATTGGAATCCTCTCTCTGGGATTCGGAGCCTTATTGATAGGAACGGAAAAAGCGGCTCTTGCCCAATTCCAAACAAATCCTCAAGAACCGATTGGCTACCAAAAAAGTGAACAAGATCCCAGTCAAGGGCTATTTGGCGGAGGATTTAATCCCACTTCGTTGATCCATAATGTCAATTTTAGTCGTAGCCGCACGGGGGCAGATTTTGCCGAAGATACTCAAAATTCGTTAAATAAAGCAGCAACAGAGTTTAAACGCCAACAACAGCTCCAATTGCAATCCCAACCGAACGCTGTACCGTCTAATTCCGTTACGAATCCTAGTTCTGCTCAATAATCGTGACTCAAAGTAAAAAATATCAAAGACTCAATTTCTCCCTGCGTTGTGTAGGGAATTTTTATGGTTATTGTGGATCATCGGTTTAAGGAGCAACGATGAAGTTGCAAAAAGTGACTTGGATACTATTGGCGATCGCGATAATGTTGGGGGGAGGATTAGCCGTTTATGAAAGTCAGCGCAATCCTCAGCAGACCGAAGCGGCAAAATTCCAGCAAAAACGACTTTTTAGTTTTAAAGCCGACGATATTCAGTCTTTAACAATTGATAATGCGGGGCAAATCCTGAAATTTTATCGCGGGTCGGATACGAAACAAACGTGGAAATTGGATCAGCCCGATCCGGTTGAGGCCAATGATTCAGCGATTTCTTTTTTAATTAATCTGTTAATGGATAGTCAAAGCGATCGCGCCTTTAGTGCGCCCTCAGAACAGTTAGCAGAATATGGGCTATCCCCTGCCCAAAAAAGCATCGTCGTACAATTAAAAAATGGCAAAACCCATCAATTAATTTTCGGCAATCCTGATTTTAAGGGAGACTTTCTTTATACCTTAATTAATCCCGATAAACCGCTACCATCTGAAGTTTCCATCGCCTTAGTTTCTCGAACCTTTCAAGAGTTGATCAATCGAGATCCCAATGAGTGGAAAAAAGCCGATAATGATCCTAAAGTTGCTCCTCCTAGCCCTGAACCATCCGTTCAACCCTAACCCCTATGTCTAAGCCCTCGACCCTAGAACCCGAAACCCTCAGTACCGTTGCCCTAGCCCAAGCGTTGGCCGAACGATTAGCGATCACCCCCAAAGACTGGCACCGACTCAAAGCCAACCGCAAAGCCCAAGCCAGTCAAGATTTAGCTGCTGCGCTGGTGTTTTTGCTCAAAGATCAACCGGAAGAAGCCCTCAGCCACATCCAACAAGCCGCAGGATGGTTAGACCGTTCCATTTCTGCCCCGCCTTGTCCTACCCATGGTCATGGAAAATAATCTCAAATTTTCCGATTCCGCTTGGTCATTGTCAGAACAACAGGTTCAGGTGTGGTGGTTTGAATTAAATCCGCCTGATAGTTTCGTTGAACCCTTAGTTGCTTTACTCTCAGAAGACGAAATTACCAGGGCGAACCGTTATCAATTTCCCCATCTCCGAACCCGTTATCAAGTAGCACATGGGATTTTGCGAATTCTTTTAGGTAACTATTTAAATCTTCATCCCCAACATATCGAGTTTATCTACAGCGATCGCGGTAAACCCCAATTAGCAGCACATTGCAATCCCTTAAATTTACAGTTCAATTTGTCCCATTCTGACAATTTAGCCCTGGTGGGAATTGGCTATAACCAACGCCTTGGGGTTGATGTGGAATGTCTGCGATCGCTGAAAAATGCCGAACTTTTGGCTCAACGTTTTTTTTCTCCCACTGAAGCTAAGTTATTCAAGCCAGTAAACCCTCAAACGCAGGAACAAATATTTTTTCAACTCTGGACGGCAAAAGAAGCCTATCTAAAAGCAACGGGGGAGGGCATTGCAGGCGGACTTGATCAAGTTGAGATTGGGCTTACTCCCCTACGATTTTTAAAATGTCCCCAAAGTCCTAACCCTGATCCGCAATGGGCTTTACAGTCTTTTTCCATTGAACCGGATGGGAAGAACTATTATTTGGGCGCGATCGCGGTTGAAGGAAAGATCGAGACTTTAAGCATTGAGCAATTTCGCTATGGCTAGAGAGATGGATAAAAATTGATGATTTCATGAAAAATTGACCCTGAGCGCAAATCATGGTATTAAATGAACGTTGGGAAAAGTTCGCCCTGAAATCTTAAGTTATAATTTTGCTGTGTTCGCTAGAAAATAAAAAACGATAACAATGCGCTTATTAAAACAAAATACCCATCAGTTTGAGGTGCAATCCCTTAAGCCCCTAAGCCTTTTATTCAAACACGCAGGTTGGCTCTCAGTCTTTCTTTGGTTAATTTTCATCGCGCCTGTACAGGCCCTAGAATTACGGGTAGCGATTAAAAAAGGAGTCAGTGAAGTAAAAGTCGGTAGCTCTACCCCCGCCTTAGTAAAAGATGGCGCAGGCAAGGTTTTAGGGACTCTCGCTGAATTAGTGCCCCAAGAAGCCCGTGCAAGCGGTCGAGGCGTTACCGTCGGTCAATGGCAAAGTAATCAGTTAATTATTGAACCGAATGGAGATGGAGTCGTTTGGATCGGCGATCGCTGGTATCGAGGCAGAACCCGTTTAATGCGTCAAGGAAATGGGGTAACCGCCATTAACAATGTCAACCTAGAAGAATATTTATATAGTGTCGTTGGGGCAGAAGCTATTCCCACCTGGCCCCAGGAAGCCTTAAAAGCCCAAGCAGTAGCGGCTCGCAGTTTTGCGATTTATAAAAGCACGGCAGAAAGTAACCGTTTTTATGATCTCGACACCACGACTGCAACCCAAGTTTATAAGGGTCTAGAAAGTGAATACGTCAGCACCATTGATGCGGTTAAAGCCACTGATGGGCAAGTAATGACCTACAACGGCAAAGTGATTCTCGCGGCTTTCCATGCTGCTTCAGGGGGACACACGGAAAATGTTGAAAATGTGTGGAGTTCTCCCTTGCCGTATTTACGGGGGGTTGTCGATTATGATCAAACGTCTCCCGTGTTTCAATGGTCGCGCCAGTTCCGAGTCTCAGAACTCAGTCAATTAATCGGTGGAATTGGTTCGATTCGTTCAATGGTTCCCGAACGCACAACGCCTTTAGGTCGCATCGTCACCATGAGGGTGGTTGGGAGTGGAGGCAGTAAGCAGTTAAGCGGTACTCAAATTCGCTCAGCCTTAAAATTACGCAGTACCCTATTCACCGTTTCTAATAGTGGCGGAACCTTCTCCATTAATGGGCGGGGGTCAGGGCATGGCATCGGTTTGAGTCAGTGGGGAGCCTATGGTCTTTCTGTTAAAAATGTCACCTACGACCGAATTTTAGCTCATTATTATCAAAATGCGACCTTAACTCAATTAAACCGTTAGTTTGCAATCATCGCGATCGCGCCCATCCCCCTATTTGGGGGAAATTCATTCCCTGATCCAACAGAAATCGAAGATGTAAGTGACACGACTTGGAAGGTTATAAAGTAGGCAAAAGAAAAATAGCTTTAAATAGGCATTAAAACCTCCCTAATTTGATTAACAGACTTACCTTGAGTCAATAGAGCTTGGGTAAACTCCACCACTTGCTGTAAGGCTTCACGAGAAAGGGAGTAGAGACGTTGACCAATAGTTTGCTCATTAACATCAGCAAAGTTGAACCGCTCAGAATTTTGTCCACCACAACTAGCGTCCTGAAGAACAGACTGCGCTACACAACTT
>JAYKGY010000026.1:0-69403 GCA_035285545.1 Snowella sp.
CTCGCATCTGTTGTCTTTTTTAGAAAATCATCTAGCTCTTCTATCAAGTTCATGATTTTAACCCTTTACTTTTGTCCCTCTCTCATTTCTATTATATCTGTTACAAATCGTTTAGGATTGCTATAACAGAACGAGGCATAGCAATTAAATTCGTTAATCAAAATATTAAGTTAGCGATCGCTGAAAAGACATTTGAAAACCAAGCGAGGAAACAATTCGATAAACAGTTGAAAAATGAGGATTGTCAGATTCCGACAAAGCTTTATATAAACTTTCTTGACCTAGTTGAGTCTCTTCTACAATCTGGCTCGTTCCTTGACTAGCTCGAATCACATTTTTCAAAGCCAAGAAAAATTCTTCTGGTGAACCATCCTGAAGCGCATCATTAAGATAAAGAGCGGCATATTCTGGATCTTGTAAATCACCATCCAAAATCTCGTGCATATCTTTCAACTTCATTTTTGTACTGCCTCCACATTTCTTGAGCTTTAAAAATATCTTTTTGCTGACTACTTTTGTCACCCCCTGCAATCAAAATGACAACAGAATTACCTAAACGAGTGAAATAAATTCGATAGCCAGCACCGAACTGTAACCTTAATTCATAAACGCCTTCACCAACCGATTTTGTATCTCCAAAATTGCCAAGCTCAAGTCGGTCTAAACACCGTCGAACTCTTACTTTGGTCACTTTATCTTTTAGAGAATCATACCATTCCCGAAAAGGGCTTTTTCCTGCATCGGTTTCCAGTAATTTAATCTGAATAGGCGCTTCCATCTCATTATTATATCTCTGCAATACAGAAGAGCCAATTTTACTGTAAATTCACGAACTCGGTTATGAACTCAGTTATGAACTCAGGTTTGCTCAGATTTGAACTCCAATAGACAGGTGATTTTATAAAAGAGTCCAGATTACACGTATAACGAATGAAAATGATTCAAGCTCAAGCGACTCAAGAGATGATCCCTATTGATGCTCAAACCCTTGTCAAACATGGTGATTCTCCTACGGCGATTATTTTAGCGATCGCGATTTTACTTTTTCTGTCTTGCAACGGATTAACCGCACTCATTCAAACTATTTTGCAATCAAAAAAATAGAGCTTTGCACAATCATAATGGCTCAATTCGGTGATTAAATTAACCTAAAGCCTATTGAGCCATAAAAACCAAAGACGATCGCGCAGGAACCGGATAGCGATCGGTCATGACAATTGGGGCGATCTCCAACTCACAGAAGTCTAAGGGAGAATTTAAAGACGTATCAATAATGCGATACCAGTGTTTTCCTTTTCCCAAAGGCGGTAATTCAAACAAAAGCGGTCGCCAATAGGCATTTAGGATAACGTGGAGTTGTTCTTGCGCCTGGGGATGGTGGAGGGTAAAGGCCAAACTGTGGGAATCATACGACCAATCAGGTTGCCCAAAATAAACGCCATGCCAAGTAATGTGCGGTTTAGGATGATTGTAAGTTTGTTCTAGGTAGGTACTTTTTAAGTCTGTCACATCGATCGCGCTACGGTCAGATTCTTGCCAATCGTAACTGTCTAAAGGCAAGACATCCAAAATGGTCTCTTCTTGAAAAATGGCAAGAGATTGGGTTAAACGGATAATACCGCGCACAAAATGGGTTTCATCGATGTGGCTTTCTTCCCCTTCCCAATCAAACCAACTGAGTTCATTATCTTGGCAGTAGGCGTTATTATTGCCCTTTTGGGTTCGTCGCACCGGATCGCCCATCACCATCATGGGAGTCCCTTGGGAGAAAAAGAGAATGGTAAAAAAGTTTTTAATTTGTCGCAGACGCAGCGCATTAACATCAGGATTATCGGTTTCGCCCTCTACGCCGCAATTCCAACTCCAATTATCGTTAGAACCATCCCGATTATCTTCCCCATTGGCTTCGTTGTGTTTCTCGTTATAGGACACTAAATCATTCATGGTAAAGCCATCATGACAGGTAACAAAATTAATACTGCGATTAATATCCGTATCCTGACGATAATAAATATCGGGACTCCCCAACAGGCGATCGCTGAGCCGTTTCACCATGCCACAATCCCCCCGCACAAACCGCCGCACATCATCACGGAAAGGGCCATTCCACTCCGCAAACCAATCGGCTAACTCGACAAATTTTCCCACACTGTATAAACCCGCCGCATCCCAAGCCTCTGCAATTAACTTTGTCCCTGCTAAAATGGGATCGGATTCAATAGCCCAGATAATATTTGCGGTTCCGCCTTCTTCCCCCTGAAATGGGTTGCCATCAATATCTCTCGCAAAGACCGAGGCCAAATCAAAGCGAAAGCCATCAACATGCATCACAGAAACCCAATAGCGCAGACAATCGAGAATTAAGCCCCCGACCACAGGATGATTGGCTTTAACACTATTACCGCACCCACTGTAATTTGAGTAATACTGCTTATCATTCTCCAAAATATAGTAAGTGTCGTTATCAATGCCTCGAAAGGATAGGGTTGGGCCCTTTTCATTGCCCTCTGCTGTATGGTTGAAAACCACGTCCAAAATGACTTCAATGCCCGCTTTATGGAGAGCTTTGACCATATCCCGAAATTCATCGACGGGGCCAAGGGGATCTTGACGGGAACTATAGCCGCGATGGGGTGCAAAGAAGCCAATCGTACTATATCCCCAATAATTTTTTAGCCCTGGCTGGGCATCCTCACTGTCAAAATAATGGACGGGTAACAGTTCAACCGTTGTAATTCCCAATTCTTTGAGATAGGGGATTTTTTCAATTAGTCCCGCATAGGTTCCCCGTTTTTCAGATGGCAAACCAGAGTTGGGATTTTTGGTAAAACCGCCGACATGGAGTTCATAGATCACACTAGAAGCATAGGGAATCCGTAGGGGCGTATCGCCTTCCCAGTCGTAGCTATCAGCCTTGGAGTTGACGACCACACCGCGCAATGCCGAGGCACAATTGTCCACCCCAAAGAGCATGGCTTGTTTGCGATCATAAATTTCTTCGCCCACGATCGCTTTGGCATAGGGGTCTAATAACACTTTGCTACTATCGAACCGATGCCCTTTTTTGGGATAGTAGGGGCCATGAACCCGATAAGCGTAAACTTGTCCTTCTTTTAGCCCTTCGACTAATAAATGCCAATAATAGAAGGTTTTGTTCTGTTTAGGATCGAAAGCAATGATGCGGGAAGGCTTAGGATCATTAGGAGCATCAAATAACAGTAATTCGACTTGGGTTGCGTGCTTGGAAAACAGACAAAAATTGACCCCTTCTTTAAATACTGTTGCGCCTAAAGGAGAGGTTTGACCAGAACGAATATCATTATCCATATCAATTGCGCGATCGCGCTTGGTGGGTGAAGAGGCTAACCCTTATTATTCCTCTGGAATGAAGCTTGCGTCAATTCTAAACTTAATCAAACGTTGATGGATGAAACAACCAATTCACGGTTTATTTTTAATCTTTAATTTAAATGGCTGATGAATCCCAGGAATTCATTGACTAATTAAACAATTAATTTGGGTTAAAATGCTTTATTTGGTTGTTATTTTAATTAAGTTTTATTAAGGATCTAATTGTCGGATCTAAAATGATCTTCAGAAACTTGTAATAGACATGCTAGCTTAAGAAAAAAGTTAATACAAATTGGGATATTTATTAAAAATACTTGTTATGAAAATTCATCGAATTTCCTGTGCTACATTGATGGCTATTGCTTCGTTAGGAATTACGATCGCGGCTCAGGCTGATACCGTAACTGCTCGTTGTGATGTTTATCCTAAAGGTGAAGATAAGGCAACTTATAGTGGATTGTGTACTTTTTCTCAGCGTCAAGGAATTGTGGGGATTCAGTTAAATAATGGCAAAGGGAAACGATATGATTTAATACCTGCGGACAATCAACCCAATCGTTATCGAGATGAACAAGGGAAAGCTGCTACACGAGAACTCAGCGATCGCGGACAGATTTATCGCTTAGTAACGGAATCTATTTTTGTTTATTGGGATACGACTCCCTACGACCAACAATCGAATAACCCGACCCAGACTTAACAGCAATCGGCCAACATGGCGACAACCATCGTGTCGAAAGGGCCAAATCAACTGGCAATGACGATTCATGAAAAAGAAAGCGAATTTCATTTTTCTGGGTTATTAAACAAAATAACGGACAATACCTTTATGGGGGAAGATGAACAGGTTCGCGTAATTTATGATCAAAAAACAGGGCGCGTGATAGTTAGCAATTGAAACTTTAATGGTGATGGGCAGATTCGTTAGAATACGAAATAGGGGAAGAATGTTTAACAAAAATAGTGGATTAGTTAGAATGCTCCCCTGAAATTCCTACCTCCCGATTACGTCCATTAATTGAGAAATTGGAACAGGAGTCCAGATTATGGATACCCTAACCCTAAAATTGCGGGGAATGAGTTGTGCGGCTTGTGCTGCCAACATAGAAAGAGCCATTCGTTCAGTGCCCGGCGTGCTAGAAGGGCAAGTTAACTTTGGCATGGAACAGGCAACAGTGCAGTATGATCCCCAAACGACTAACACGGAAATGATTCAAAAAGCCGTTGAGCGGGCGGGTTATCAAGCGGCTCCTTTACAAGAGATTGTTACCTTAACCGTAGAAGATGAAGAAGATAAACGCATCCGTCACACTCAAACCCGTGAATTAAAACGCAAAATCTGGGTTGGCGGCATTTTAAGCATTATTTTAGTAGTCGGTTCATTGCCCATGATGACGGGGTGGCATCTGCCCTGGATTCCTGCTTGGTTGCATAACCCCTGGTTGCAGTTAGCCTTAACAACGCCGGTACAATTTTGGTGCGGAAATACTTTTTATATCGGGGCTTGGAAATCCTTTAAACGCCACACTGCAACAATGGATACCTTGATCACCCTGGGGACGATCGCGGCCTATGGCTATTCTCTTTTTGCAACCATTTACCCGCAATTTTTTATTAATCAAGGCTTAGAAGCCCATGTGTATTATGAAGTGTCCGCCAGTGTCATTACCTTAATATTATTGGGTCGTTTCTTTGAACATCGTGCTAGGGGAGAAACCTCAGAAGCTATTCGTAAATTAATGGGATTGCAGGCAAAAACAGCTCGTGTGCTGCGTCAAGGGCAAGAAATCGATGTGGCGATCGCGGAAGTGATGCTAGGGGATATTATCCTAGTGCGACCAGGGGAGAAAATTCCAGTCGATGGGGTCGTTACCCAGGGTTCCTCCACAGTCGATGAAGCAATGGTAACGGGGGAAAGTGTCCCGGCTAAAAAATCCGTCGGTGATGAGATCATTGGCGCAACCATTAACCAAACGGGCAGTTTTCAATTTCGCGCCACACGAGTCGGCAAGGATACGGTATTAGCCCAAATTGTGAAGCTAGTTCAACAAGCCCAAGGCTCTAAGGCTCCTATTCAAAAATTAGCCGATCGCATTACCCAATGGTTTGTGCCAATCGTATTAGCGATCGCGATCTTGACCTTTGTGATCTGGTTTAACGTCATGGGGAATGTCAGTTTAGCCCTGATTACCGCCGTTGAAGTCCTGATTATTGCCTGTCCTTGCGCTCTTGGACTGGCTACGCCGACTTCAATTATGGTGGGAACGGGACGGGGGGCAGAAAACGGGATTCTGATTAAAGGAGCCGAAAGTTTAGAGTTAGCCCATAAAATTAATACAATTGTTTTTGATAAAACGGGAACCCTAACCCAGGGCAAACCAACGGTTACCGACTTTGCGACCCTGAAGGGCATCACGGACGGCAACGAGTTAAATCTCATCCAATTCATTGCCTCCGTAGAACAGTATTCAGAACATCCCCTAGCCGCCGCTATTGTCCGTTATGCCGAATCTCAGCAAGTTAAGTTACAACCCGCCACAGACTTTGAAGCGATCGCGGGGAGTGGGGTACAAGGCCGAGTTCAGGGAAAATGGGTACAAATTGGAACGCAACGTTGGCTAACGGATTTAGGCATTGATACTAAACCCTTGCAACATTATCAACGGGATTGGGAAAACGCCCAAAAAACGGTGATTTTTGTTGCCATTGATCAAGAACTTCAAGCCGTCATGGGCATTGCCGATGCTTTAAAACCTACCTCAGTCAAAGCCGTCCGAACCTTACAAAAGATGGGCTTAGAAGTAGTCATGTTAACGGGAGATAATCAATCCACCGCCCACGCGATCGCGCAGGAAGTCGGCATTACCCACGTTCTCGCCGAAGTGCGCCCCGATCAAAAAGCGGCTAAGATTCAGACATTACAACAGGAATCGGTTAATCGTTCTCTGTCTAAGCCTCGCTTTTGGTGGAAAGCCAAAAACAGGAATCAACCCCAGGCAATTGTGGCAATGGTGGGGGATGGGATTAATGATGCCCCTGCCCTGGCTCAAGCCGATGTGGGCATTGCCATTGGCACCGGAACCGATATCGCGATCGCGGCTTCCGACATCACCCTCATTTCTGGGGATTTACAAGGCGTGATTACGGCTATTGAACTGAGCAAAGCCACCATGCAAAATATTCGACAGAATCTATTTTTTGCTTATATTTACAATATTTTAGGAATTCCCATTGCCGCAGGGATTTTATTTCCCTTTTTGGGGTGGTTGTTAAATCCGGTGATTGCCGGGGGCGCGATGGCCTTTAGTTCCGTTTCCGTGGTGACCAATGCCCTACGATTACGCAAATTCAAACCCAAATTTACGATTTAATCTTCAAAATGCCTATTAAACACTGGATTTTTGCTATTTTCTTAAGCTTAGGTATAACCATTAATCTGATACCTAAACTGTCGGCAATGGAAACAATGGGAAAAACGGCTCAACCTCAATTTCAGAAGATTGAACAACCTTGGGAATTAAAAACAGTTATAACACTAGGTGGTTTAGCCTTAGTTGGGCTGGAATTATGGTGGTTTTTAGGAAGTAAGTCGAAGGAAATATAAAAAAAGGCAGTATTGCCGCCAAAACTCAGTAAAGTGTTATTGGTTACGTTGAAAGATGGGAGATAAATCATGAGCTATCGCATGGATCGCCGCGCCTATGCCGAAACCTATGGGCCAACGGTGGGGGATAAAGTTCGTTTGGCCGATACGGAACTGATTATCGAAGTCGAACAGGATTTTACAACCTACGGTGATGAGGTCAAATTCGGGGGCGGCAAGGTCATTCGGGATGGGATGGGCCAATCTCCCATTTCCCGTGCTGATGGCGCAATGGATTTAGTCATTACCAATGCGCTGATTCTCGATTGGTGGGGCATCGTTAAAGCGGATGTCGGTATTAAAAACGGCAGAATTGAAGGAATTGGTAAAGCCGGAAATCCCCATACCCAAGATAACGTAACCCTGATTATTGGCCCCGCGACGGAAATTGTCGCAGGGGAAGGCATGATCCTCACCGCAGGAGGCATTGATGCCCATATTCACTTCATTTGTCCCCAGCAGGTTGAAACCGCGATCGCGTCGGGAATCACCACCATGATCGGCGGAGGAACAGGCCCCGCAACGGGAACGAATGCCACAACCTGTACTCCAGGGGAATGGAATATGTACCGAATGTTGCAAGCGGCCGATGCCTTCCCTGTGAATTTAGGATTTTTAGGCAAAGGAAACAGTAGCCAACCCGAAGGATTAATCGAACAGGTCAAAGCGGGCGCGATCGGTCTAAAGCTCCATGAAGATTGGGGAACAACTCCTGCAACCATTGATACCTGCTTAAGCGTTGCCGATAAATACGATATTCAAGTGGCGATCCATACCGACACCCTCAACGAAGCGGGCTTTGTGGAAGCAACCATTGGCGCACTGAAAAATCGCGTCATTCATACCTACCACACCGAAGGCGCAGGGGGCGGCCATGCCCCTGACATCATCAAAATTTGTGGGGAAGCCAACGTTTTACCCTCTTCCACGAATCCCACTCGTCCCTATACCCTCAACACCTTAGAAGAACACTTGGATATGTTGATGGTCTGCCATCACCTTGACCGCAGCATTCCCGAAGATGTGGCCTTTGCTGAATCCCGTATTCGTAGAGAAACGATCGCGGCGGAAGATATTTTGCACGACTTAGGAGCATTCAGTATGATCTCTTCGGACTCTCAGGCGATGGGACGGGTGGGGGAAATTATTATTCGCACCTGGCAAACGGCCCACAAAATGAAGGTACAACGGGGTCAGTTAAGCGAAGAAACGGGCGATAACGATAATCTACGGGCTAAACGCTATGTCGCTAAATTCACGATTAATCCTGCCATTACCCACGGTATTTCCGATCAAGTGGGTTCGGTAGAAAAAGGAAAGTTAGCGGATCTTTGTTTATGGCGGCCTTCTTTCTTTGGCGTTAAACCTGAAATTGTGATTAAGGGCGGCATGATTGCCTGGGCACAAATGGGAGATGCCAATGCTAGTATCCCGACTCCCCAGCCTGTTCATATGCGACCCATGTTTGGGAGTTTTGGCGGTGCGATGACGGCTACTTCAGTAACCTTTATGTCCCAAGCTTCAATAAAAGCGGGGATTCCTGAACGATTAGGGTTACAAAAAACGGCAGTCCCCGTTGGTAATATTCGTACCCTAAGTAAGGCGAGTATGAAGCTAAATAATTTGTTGCCCCAAATTGAAGTTGATCCCGAAACCTATCAGGTTAGAGCAAATGGAGAGTTGTTAACCTGCGAACCCGCAACGGTTTTACCAATGGCTCAACGTTATTTTTTATTTTAATATCGTTTTCAATGTGCCCTTAAGCAATAATTATTCAATGGTCAATACTGTAGTTCAATTTTTCTCATGACTGAAAACAATGAATAATTTAAAATAGATATTTTTATTTCCTTTTTGAGAATGAGGTGTTGTCGTAACCTAAATTACCAAAAGTTTAATCCAAATCACTCTCATTTTTTATCGTTTTAAATATTATCAATAATATGGCGATAAACTATTGACAAAAGACCACTATTTTGCAAAAAAAATCAATAAGAGAGCTTTGAGAGAAGTTTTTAATACATTTGATTTACAAAAAAGCTGATTTTTAATATTGCATATAAATTTTGCTACCGAATGTTTTATCAAATTAATTTCAGTTATTTTAAACCGTATTTTTATGTCAGAAAAATCTATTAAAGAGTTTGCTAGAATCATTAAAACATTTTCATCAAATTCCACAAGCTACCTTCCCATTTGTAATATTTCTTTTTTTCTCGGTGCTGGGTTCTCAAAAGCATGGGATCAACGTTCTCCAATTGGTTCAGAACTTTTCGATCTAAATACTTCTACTGATCTCAATGCTAAAAAATATGATGTATTTAAACTTCCTGATCTTCTCAGCCAATTTTTAATATCTCATGATTATTATAGTGTCAGACCTCATCCAAAAGAACTACAATTGAAGGATATTATGTACAATTTATCAATGCAGCTTAAATATCCTGATTTACGTTCAAGATATATCGATGCTCAAAATATTCAACTTATCATTAATGAAATTAAAAGTTTTATTCAGCAAAAATTTGAAAACATTACAGAAATCAATTATTTTGATGAAAAATTATCTAGATTTCCATATCCAAATAACTTAAATGAAGACCAACGGGCAATTCTAAATTTCTTTAAAACTATTTTATCCGATACATATTCAGATAGAAGTAGAGGTATCTATGAAGGTATTAGATCTGATTTTATTACTACCAACTATGATTTTACAATTGAAACAATATTAAATTACATTTGGGGTGAAGATGATAGTATTTTTCTTTATATTTATAGAGGCATTACACCTGAAGAAATTTGTGGCTGTCATCCTTATAGTCGAATAGTTTCTCACGATTATGGGCTTACCAAGAATCTTATCAAGATAAACGGTGGTTTTGAAATTCTTGCCAATGAAAATTTTTATAAACTTGAATATAGAAAACGAAAAACGGAAGATATATTAAAAAATCCACCCCAAATAATGCTGCCTAACAAGGAACAAGATTATACTGACAATTATTTTAAAGCAGTATTTCCAAAAGCAGTAAGATTACTGCAAGAAAGTCAGGTGTTAGTAATTGTTGGTTATAGTATGCCAGAAGAGGATTCACTTATTAGAATCTTATTAAGACAATTTGCTGAAAAATCAGAAGATTTATTGTTTAAAAACATATTTTATATAACTGGAAAAGAAAGAAAAAATGAAGATTATGAAAAAACTTATGATGAAAGATATCAAAAACTAAAGCAATTAATATTAAGTTTATATCCATATTTAAACAATAAAAAACAATTATTGTCTTCTATTTTTATATATCCAGGGCATTTTTGTGATTGGGCCAAAGGAGTTATTGAAGAATTAACATAATTTTTAGTTTTTAAGTGTTTTTAAATGATGATAAACGCTGACTTTGCTAATAAATTTTCTGCATCACTAAGTTGACCATATTTATCTTGAACATAAAGATAACCTTTAATAGCATCCTTAATATTTTCAATCGCTTCATTCATCGTTTTTCCTTGGCTAACACAACCAGGTAAAACTGGTACTTCTGCAATATAACCTTCATATTCAGAGTCAAACGTAAAAATAACTTGGTATTTCATAATTAAAGCGTTAAAATAAGAGAAAAATGATGAAAATTATTGCAATAAATGTATTTTACTTAAAGGATTGACTAATATGGAATCTACTATCAATGAACAAAGAACTAAAGAACTACTAACTGAAATTTTAATCGAAATGATGCAAACAAAACGAGAAGTATTTTATGAAATTGTTCTAGAAGCTCTTGAAGAAATTGGTTTAGCTAATGCCATTACGGAAGGTCGAAATAACGAATTTGTTCCAGAAACAGAAATTTTTGCAATTTTAGATGAACAATAATAATGAAAGTCAAATTTGAATCAAAATTTGTCAAAGACTTGAAAAAGCTTAGAGATCCGAAGTTACTGTCTAATATCAAAGCTATTATCAATGAATGTAAATTAACTACGGAAATAAGCGGAATTAGCAATCTAAAAAAGCTCAAAGGTTTTCAAAGCTTCTATCGTATCAAAATAGGAGATTATCGAATTGGAATAGAAATAATTGATAATGAACTTATTTTTGTTCGTATTTTACATAGAAAAGAAATTTATCGTTTCTTCCCTTGACCCTTCTAATCCAAATCGCTAAGACATAAGTTCCAAATTTCTTCATGTGGAAGTCCATAGCTCAACTTTTCCCTTTTGAGGGGTTAACCCTGCTAGGATCAAAAAAGACCTGCTTAATATATCGTTACAATCATGGCTAGAGACTGACGGGGATTCATCCAACTACTCGAAGAACGGGGACAACTGAAACGGATCAAGGCTTTAGTCGATCCTGATTTGGAAATTGCAGAAATCTCTAATCGGATGCTACAAGCAGGCGGGCCAGGCTTATTGTTTGAGAATGTTAAAGGCTCTGATTTTCCTGTTGCGGTTAACCTCATGGGAACCGTAGAGCGCATTTGCTGGGCCATGAATATGCAGCATCCCTTGGAATTAGAAGAGCTAGGGAAAAAGCTATCCATGTTGCAACAGCCCAAACCGCCGAAGAAAATCTCTCAAGCCATTGATTTTGGTCAAGTCCTGTTTGATGTCCTCAAAGCCAAACCTGGTCGAGACTTTTTTTCCTCCTTGCCAACAGGTTGTTATTGAAAGAGAAGGGTTAGACCTTAATAAAATCCCAATGATTCGCCCCTATCCAGGGGATGCAAGGAAAATCATTACCCTTGGCTTAGTGATTACCAGAGATTGCGAAACCGGAACCCCTAATGTGGGCGTGTATCGGCTGCAACTACAATCAAAAAACACCATGACGGTTCACTGGCTCTCGGTACGAGGGGGCGCAAGATATTTACGCAAAGCTGCTGAAGCAGGAAAGAAATTAGAAATCGCGATCGCGCTTTTATTTAATTTATCATGGCAATTAACGACAAGAGCCTGAGTGCATAGGGCTTGGGCAACCTAAATGAGGTCTGATTAATTTAATTGGAAACGAGTGTTGCTCTTTTACACCATATTCCCTATAATGGTTGATCGCGACCAAAATAGCATTAATCGATAAAATCTGGTTTAACGCCTTGGACGCAACGCCGCCTGAAGATACTGAGGAAATTCCTCCTTAAGTCGGAAAGGAAATAACGGCAACCCGACTTAACTGGTATGTAGGATTAACTCTCCCTACCGCTATTAAGTTAACCGGATCGATCAAGAACTTTCTTGATATTTTCCATCAGCAAAGAGCCATTATCAGCTTCGGCCTTAAGGCGAGGATTTTCTGTCTCGTCGGTTCTTTACTGAGCATTTATTGTCAACCTAATTTTACATATAAAGTAGAGGGTTAAACCGTGTCTATCGGTATTTTAGGGACAAAATTGGGCATGACCCAAATCTTTGATACAGAGAAAGGAACTGCTATTCCTGTCACTGTGGTTCAAGTCGGCCCTTGTCCTGTTACACAAGTTAAAACGCCCGAAACGGATGGTTATAGTTCTATCCAAGTCGGTTATTTAGATGTTAAAGAAAAAGCACTGAGCAAGCCTGAAATTGGCCATCTCAGCAAAGCAGGGGTTACACCCAAACGCCATTTAAAAGAATATCGTTTAGATGACGCTTCCCAATATGAAGTTGGACAAGTTTTAAGTGCTGATATTTTTAATGTCGGTGATTTAGTCGATGTGTCTGGTCAGAGCATGGGACGCGGTTTCGCGGGTTATCAAAAACGCCACAATTTCCGTCGCGGTAATATGACCCACGGTTCTAAGAGCCATCGGACACCAGGTTCAACGGGTGCAGGTACAACCCCTGGTCGTGTCTATCCTGGCAAACGCATGGCAGGCCAGTATGGTGCATCTCAGGTCACAATCCGTCGGTTGACTGTGGTAAGAGTGGACGCTGAACGGAATCTCTTGCTCATCAAAGGAGCCTTACCAGGGAAACCAGGCACGCTGGTAAACATTACGCCGACTAACAAGGTAGGCCGTAAATAAAAGGATAAACCTCTGACCACGGATCAAGTGAAATATTATGGCTAACTATGTAGTGAAAAATTGGCAAGGGGAAGCAAACGGTGAAGCTTCTCTTGACCTAAAGGTGGCGAAGGATGAAAACGCCAAGCATATTGTGCATCGGGCATTAGTGCGTCAACAAACCAATGCTCGTCAAGGAACCGCTTCGACCAAAACTCGTGCGGAAGTAAGAGGGGGGGGACGCAAGCCTTGGAAACAAAAAGGAACAGGACGGGCCCGTGCCGGTTCTAACCGTTCTCCGCTCTGGCGCGGTGGTGGTGTTATCTTTGGGCCTCAGCCGAGAGATTTTAATATCAAAATGAATCGTAAAGAGCGTCGCTTGGCACTAAGAACGGCGATCGCTGGCCGAGGCGAGGATCTGATTATTGTTGAATCCTTTGCTGATCAATTAACCCAACCCAAAACCAAAGAATTAGCCTCTGCGTTAACCCGTTGGGGAGCCGATCTCAATAAAAAAGTCTTAGTCATTCTCGACGAGATTTCTGAAAATGTTCAATTATCTGCTCGCAATATGCCTTCGGTGAAGTTGC
Source organism: Snowella sp. (assembly GCA_035285545.1). Taxonomy (GTDB): domain Bacteria; phylum Cyanobacteriota; class Cyanobacteriia; order Cyanobacteriales; family Microcystaceae; genus Snowella. The sequence continues at coordinate 13,569 of JAYKGY010000026.1, forward strand.
TCCGGGCCGATAGCTTGAATATTTACGATATTTTAGTGGCTCATAAAATTGTGGCGACCTCTGAGGCGATCGCAAAACTTCAGGAGGTTTACAATGACTAAGCTCGATACCCGTAATTTGGCTGATTTAATCATCAAGCCCCTTGTCACCGAAAAGGCGACTTTATTACTGGAACAAAATCAATACGTGTTTGAAGTTGTTCCCAAAGCAACCAAGCCCGAAATTAAAGCGGCGATCGAAGCTTTGTTTGATGTCAAGGTAACCAGCGTCAACACAGCCCGTCCTCCCCGCAAGAAAAAAAGAGTCGGTCGGTTCCTCGGTTTTAAACCTCAAATTAAACGGGCGATCGTCACACTCCAAGAAGGCGACTCTATCAATCTGTTCCCAGAAGTCTAGTTGTCTTGCTATCTTTGGCTTTGCACTTTAGTTAAAGTCATCACCAGTTCAAAATCATTAATCTAAACACCAAAATTGAACTATGGGTATCCGTACTTATCGGCCAATGACTCCCGGAACTCGGCAGGCGAATGTCTCCGACTTCAGCGAGATTACTAAAAGTAAGCCGGAAAAATCATTAACAACCTTTAAACACAACAAAAAAGGTCGCAATAATCGCGGGGTGATTACCAGTCGCCATCGCGGAGGTGGCCACAAACGGTTATATCGGATCGTTGATTTCCGTCGTGACAAACGCAATGTTCCTGCTAAAGTAGCAGCCATTGAATACGATCCCAACCGTAACGCTCGTATTGCCCTTTTGTTTTATCAAGATGGGGAAAAACGTTATATTTTAGCTCCTGCGGGGTTAACCGTTGGCACAATTGTTTTAGCTGGCGAAGATGCCCCCTTTGAAGTCGGTAACGCCCTTCCTTTAAGCAAAATTCCTTTGGGTACTGAAGTTCACAACATCGAACTTGTTGCGGGAAAAGGGGGACAAATGGTGCGGGCTGCGGGGGCCGCGGCTCAAGTTGTAGCCAAAGAAGGCGACTATGTAACGATCCGTCTGCCGTCAAAAGAAGTGCGGATGGTGAGAAAAGAGTGCTATGCCACCATCGGTAAAGTGGGTAACGCTGACGTTCGGAACATTACCTTAGGGAAAGCGGGACGGACTCGCCGTTTAGGTCGTCGGCCCCATGTTCGGGGTAGTGTCATGAACCCGGTGGATCACCCCCATGGAGGTGGAGAAGGCCGCGCACCCATCGGTCGTTCTGGCCCTGTTACACCTTGGGGTAAACCCGCACTGGGAGCCAAAACCCGTAATAAGAAAAAACGCAGCAGTGGGCTTATCGTTCGCCGCCGCACGAAATAACATCTATCCATTTAGCAGTATCATCAGTATCCAACTATGGGTCGTTCTCTTAAAAAAGGGCCATTCGTTGCCGACAGTCTTCTCAGTAAAATCGAGAAGCTCAACGCGAAAAACGAAAAAACCGTCATTAAAACCTGGTCACGGGCTTCTACCATTCTTCCTGAAATGATTGGTCACACGATCGCGGTTCACAACGGCAAACAACACGTTCCTGTCTTTGTCTCTGAGCAAATGGTGGGGCATAAACTGGGTGAATTCGCACCTACCCGTACCTTTCGGGGTCATGCCAAGAGCGATAAAAAATCGGGTCGAAAATAACGAGGTAAAACACTATGGCGATCAATACAACAGTAGAGGCTAAGGCGATCGCGCGTTATGTGCGAATGTCTCCCTACAAAGTGCGTCGGGTACTCGATCAAATTCGAGGACGTTCCTATCGGGAAGCCCTGATTATTCTAGAGTTTATGCCTTACAAAGCCTGCGAACCCATTCTGAAAGCCCTCCGCTCAGCCGTTGCTAACGCAGAACATAACGAAGGACTTGATCCCGCAACCTTAGTTGTTAGTCAAGCCTTTGCCGATGGCGGCCCCAGCCTAAGACGTTTTCGTCCTCGCGCTCAAGGTCGAGCTTACCAAATTCGTAAACCTACCTGTCACATCACCGTTGCCGTCGCGCCCGGATTGACAGAATAATCAGCCAACTACTGGCCAAGCAAAGCTAACGTAACGTTACAGTTAAAAAAATGGGACAAAAGATACATCCAGTCGGCTTTCGTCTTGGTATTACCAAAGAACACAAATCCTGTTGGTATGCCGATACAAAACGCTATCCAGAACTGCTGCAAGAAGATAACAAAATTCGGCAATATGTCGAAAAAAATCTCAGTAATGCGGGTATTGCTGACATCCATATCGAACGCAAAGCCGATCAAATCGAACTCGCTATTCATACCGCCAGACCAGGTGTGGTCGTTGGTCGGGGTGGCGCAGGAATTGAACAATTGCGCTTAGGTATTCAAGCAGCCCTCGGTGGTAATCGCCAAATTCGGGTTAATGTCGTCGAAGTGGCACGGGTTGATGCGGATGCTCGCTTAATTGCTGAATATATTGCTCAACAATTGGAGCGTCGGGTTTCCTTCCGTCGTGTGGTTCGTCAAGCGATTCAACGGGCGCAACGGGCTGAAGTCAAAGGCATTAAGATCCAAGTCAGTGGCCGTCTCAACGGAGCAGAAATTGCTCGGACAGAATGGGTTCGTGAAGGACGAGTTCCCTTACATACCCTGCGGGCGGACATTGATTACTCCTATGTCACAGCGAAAACGACCTACGGGATTTTGGGCATTAAAGTCTGGATCTTTAAAGGCGAAATTATCCCTGGCCAAGAACTCGCCCCCGTAGCAGTTCCTGCGGCTCAACCCCGCCGTAAGTCCTCTCGTCGTCAACAATTTGAAGACCGCTCTGAAGATAGGGAATAGGAAATAGAAAATAGTCAGTAGTAAAGACTGAAATTCATTTTCAATTATTAACTATCCAGCTATTAACTATTCATTATCAACTATCAATTATTCATTACTAATTAACCATGCTTAGTCCTAGAAGAACTAAATTCCGCAAACAACAACGCGGACGGATGAGGGGGTTAGCGGATCGAGGCAGCACCATCAGCTTCGGAGAATACGCGCTCCAAGCCACTGAACCCAGTTGGATTACAGCTCGTCAAATTGAAGCTGCCCGTCGTGCCATGACCCGCTATATTCGTCGGGGTGGAAAAATCTGGATTCGGATATTTCCCGATAAACCCGTTACCCAACGTCCCGCAGAAACTCGGATGGGTTCAGGTAAAGGTTCCCCTGAATTTTGGGTAGCCGTTGTTAAACCCGGTCGCATTATGTTTGAACTAGGCGGAGTTTCTGAAGAAGTCGCCCGCGAAGCAATGCGTCTGGCTGCTCAAAAATTACCCATTAAAACCAAGTTTATTACCCGTCAGGAGGAGTACGTTTAATCATGGCTCTCCCCAAGATTGCTGATGTCAGAGCGTTAACTGACGATCAAATTGCTGATGAAATCCTTGCCGCTAAGCGCAAATTGTTTGAACTGCGGTTTCAACAAGCGACCCGTCGTTTAGAGAAGCCCCACGAGTTCAAGCATACTCGCCATCGCTTAGCCCAACTCCTCACCGTTGAACGGGAGCGGCAGTTAAAGCAAGGTGCTGAACAGTAATTCCTTTTCTTATCATTCCCACTCTCAAATCTAAAATCGATTATGGCAGTCAAAGAAAGAGTCGGCGTTGTTGTTAGTAACAAAATGGATAAAACTGTGGTTGTTGCTATCGAAAACCGCTCTCCTCACCCCAAATACGGCAAAATCGTCGTTAAAACCAAAAAGTTTAAAGCCCACGACGAAGAAAACCAGTGTAAAGAAGGCGATCGCGTCCGTATACAGGAAACCCGCCCTCTGAGTAAAACCAAACGCTGGACAGTTGCCGAAATTCTGACCCATTAAACCTCAGTTCATCACTTTCTGGAAACCGTCGTGATTCAACAACAAACCTACCTCAATGTCGCTGACAATAGCGGCGCTCGCAAATTAATGTGTCTGCGGGTCTTAGGAACGGGTAACTGCACCTATGGCGGCATTGGTGATCAAATCATCGCCGTTGTTAAGGATGCCATTCCCAATATGCCCGTCAAAAAATCCGATGTCGTGAAAGCGGTCATCGTGCGGACTCGTCAAGCGGTTCGCCGTGAAAGCGGTATGAGCATTCGTTTTGATGACAATGCTGCTGTCATTATCAACAATGACGGAAATCCCAAAGGAACACGGGTTTTTGGCCCTGTTGCGCGGGAATTACGGGATAAAAACTATACCAAAATCGTTTCTCTAGCTCCGGAGGTAATCTAATGACTAACAAGTCTGATGCCCCTAAACGCTATAAAATGCACGTCAAAAAAGGCGACACGGTTCAAATCATTTCGGGTAAAGATAAGGGGAAAGTGGGCGAAATCCTAAGAACCCTTCCGAAAAAGAGCCAAGTCGTTATTAAAGGGGTCAACATCCGCACTAAGCACGTTAAACCCCAACAAGAAGGCGAATCGGGTCAAATCAGTACCTACGAAGCTCCCATCCACAGTTCCAAAGTGATGCTGTATTCCACCAAGGAAAAAGTGGCGAGCCGTGTGTGCTACACCTTCACCGATGATGGCCGTAAAGTCAGAATGCTAAAGAAAACAGGTGAAATCCTCGATAAATAGATTAGTTAAAAATTTAAAGTGAATAGTGAATAGTCAATCGGTTTCAACCTATCAGCTGTCAACTACGAACTTATTTTAACTATTAACTATTAATTCTTCTCTATTAACTGTTTCCTGACCAAGCCCAGGACTACGAAAAACCATGAAAGCACCACTCAAAAAGATTTATCAGGACACCATTGTTGCCCAACTTAAAGAACAGTTTGGCTACAAAAACGTCCATGAAGTTCCCAAAGTCACGAAAGTTACTATTAACCGAGGATTAGGGGAAGCTTCTCAAAACGCCAAAGCGTTAGAATCATCGATCGCCGAATTAGCCACCATTAGCGGACAAAAACCCGTTGTGACCCGTGCTAAAAAAGCGATCGCGGGTTTCAAGATTCGAGAAGGAATGCCCGTCGGGGTCATGGTTACCTTACGGTCTGATCGGATGTATGCCTTCCTAGACCGATTCATTAATTTAGCACTCCCCCGCATTCGAGATTTTCGCGGCGTTAGCTCCACCAGCTTTGATGGTCGTGGTAACTACAGCATCGGGATTCGAGAACAACTCATTTTCCCAGAGATTACCTACGATAGCATCGATCAAATTCGGGGCTTCGATATCTCAATCATCACCACCGCTAAAACCGATGAAGAAGGTCGCGCCTTACTAAAAGCGATGGGGATGCCCTTTAGAAATCAATAGTTAATTGATAATGAAAAATTGATGATGGATAATGAGCAGTCTAGCCAATGTTGAGAGTTTAAAAACTTAAAGCATTTTAAGCTCTTTAAAAGCAAAAACTTAATTATCAACTATCAATTATCAACTATCAATTAAAAAGACTCCATTAGGAAAAAAACTTAAGGAATAATGGCATCAAACGACACAATTTCCGATATGCTCACTCGCATCCGTAATGCCTGTGCAGTGAGACATCCGACAACCCTAGTCCCCACGACAAAAATGACCCGTAGCATTGCTCAAGTCCTCAAAGACGAAGGCTTTATCGAAGGGTTTGAAGAAGTGGGTGAAGGCATCAAAAGTAACCTCGTTCTCACCTTGAAATACAAAGGTAAAAATCGTCAACCTTTGATCAATACCTTACAACGGGTGAGCAAACCAGGCTTACGTGTTTATTCTCCTTCCAAAGATATTCCCAGAGTGCTGGGCGGGATCGGTATCGCGATCGTCTCCACCTCTCACGGAATCATGACGGATCGAGAAGCCCGTCGTCAGGGAATTGGCGGCGAAATCCTTTGTTACATCTGGTAATTTTAGGCAATAGTGCAAAAAACAGGAAATAGCAGGTTTATAACTCATTAGACTTTACTATTAACTGTTAACTATTCACTATTCACTAAAAATATAAAAATAATCACAGATTAAAACTATGTCTCGTATTGGTAAACGCCCCATCCCCATTCCGGCGAAAGTGACAATTGATATTAATGAAGGTCACTTAACCGTCAAAGGGCCCAAAGGCACCCTAGAACGCGATCTCCCTGAAAAAGTCACCGTTCAACAAGACGGGGAAACCCTCAATGTTGTCCGTCAAGACGAATCTCGGACTGCGCGGGAACGTCATGGGCTTGTTCGTACCTTAGTCGCCAACATGGTTGAAGGTGTTTCTAAGGGATTTGAAAAACGCCTTGACATTCAAGGGGTCGGTTATCGGGCCCAGGCTCAAGGCAGCAAAATTGTTCTGAACTTGGGATACAGTAAGCCTGTTGAAATGACCATGCCCCAAGGCATTCAAGTCGCGGTTGAAAACAACACCCAAGTCATTGTCAGTGGAATCGATAAAGAATTAGTCGGCAATATTGCTGCTAAAATTCGCGCCACTCGTCCTCCCGAACCTTACAAAGGGAAAGGGGTTCGCTATCTGGGTGAATTTGTCAGACGTAAAGCTGGTAAGACAGCCAAAGGTAAGAAATAACCATGAAATCTTCACGCAAAGAACTTGTTCAACGTCGCCATCAACGGATTCGGCGCAAAGTGAGTGGAACGGCCGAACGCCCTCGTTTAGCGGTTTTTCGTTCCAATCAGCATATCTATGCTCAATTAATTGATGATGTCGCTCAACACACGATCGCGGCTGCATCGACTCTGGAAGCAGAGGTTAAAGAAAAATTAGATTCCACTGCTAATTCAGAAGCTTCAGCAACCGTGGGTAAACTCATTGCTCAACGGGCTTTAGCCAAAGGCATTGAAGAAGTGGTATTTGATCGGGGTGGAAACCTCTATCATGGCCGTGTTAAATCCCTAGCAGATGCGGCTCGCGAAGCTGGGTTGAACTTTTAAACATCCATTTAATCTAGAGGTTAAACTATGGCAAAGCGTCGTAAAGGCAGCCGCACCAAAGCCCAAGAAACCAACTGGCAAGAGCGGGTTATTCAAATCCGTCGGGTTAGTAAGGTGGTTAAAGGCGGTAAAAAACTCAGCTTCCGCGCGATCGTTGTAGTAGGTAACGAAAACGGTCAAGTTGGCGTTGGGGTAGGCAAAGCAGGAGATGTGATCGGAGCCGTTCGTAAAGGGGTTGCCGATGGCAAAAAGCAATTGATTGATGTCAGCCTCACCAAAACCAATTCCATTACCCACATTACTAAAGGCGCGTCCGGCGGAGCCAACGTCATTATTCGTCCGGCTGCACCCGGTACAGGGGTAATTGCGGGGGGAGCGGTACGAACCGTCTTAGAATTAGCAGGCGTTAAAAATATTCTTGCTAAACAATTAGGATCTAATAATCCTCTAAATAATGCGAGAGCTGCTGTTAACGCATTAGAAACTTTAAGGAGTTTTTCAGAAGTGGCAGAAGAAAGAGGTGTTCCCCTCGAACATCTTTATACTTAATTTTGCGGCTATTGATTGCCCTCAATTAAGTTTTATCTGGCTTTTGATATACTTTTGAAGCTGTTAAATTGAAATTCATTTACTGAGAAAAATTATGCGATTAAATGAACTTGCTCCCAAAGAAGGGTCAACCAAGCGTCGCCGCCGAGTTGGTCGGGGAATTGCTGCGGGTCAAGGGGCGAGTTGTGGTTTTGGAATGCGGGGTCAAAAGTCTCGTTCCGGTCGTCCGACTCGTCCGGGATTTGAAGGGGGACAAATGCCGCTATACCGTCGTTTACCCAAACTCAAACACTTCCCTCTTGTCAATCCGAAACACTACACTATCGTCAATGTCGGTCAATTAGCAAAGTTAACTGCGAAGTCTGAAGTGACTTTAGAGAGTTTAATGGAAGCGGGTATCGTTACCGCAAATGATGGGCCTTTAAAAATTTTAGGCGGCGGGGAATTAAGCGTTGCTTTAACCGTTAAGGCGGCGGCTATTAGTGCCAGTGCTAAGGAAAAAATTGAAGCGGCGGGTGGAACGGTTATCATTAATGGATAATTAACAATGGACAATTGACAATTACAAGATAACAACTCCAACAATTATCAATCTCCATTCAATGAATTATCAATTATCCACTATCAATTAAAATTATGGTCGTTAGTCGAGATAAAACGCCCTCAGCCCAAGAAACCTTTCTACAAATGGCTCAAGCGGCTGGCCTTCGTGGTCGGTTGCTCATTACTATTGGGCTATTAATTTTGGTTCGTTTAGGAATTTTTATTCCCATTCCAGGTATTGATCGTCAAGCTTTTACAGCGGCGATCGCCAATAGTCCGGTGTTGGGATTTTTAGACATCTTTACCGGGGGGGGGATTTCGACCATCGGCATTTTTGCCCTGGGAATTCTCCCTTATATTAATGCCTCTATTATTATGCAGTTGTTAACGGCTGCGGTTCCGGCTTTAGAAGATTTACAAAAAAATGAAGGGGAAGCGGGCCGTCGTAAAATTTCCCAATATACCCGATATGTTGCGGTCGTTTGGGCTGTTATTCAAAGTATCGGCTTAACAGTGGGTTTAATTCGCCCCTATGTGCCTGGCTATGGCCCTGTGTTTATCATTCAAACAACCCTCGCCTTAACCGCTGGCTCTCTGTTTGTGATGTGGGTTTCTGAACTAATTACGGAGCGCGGCATTGGTAACGGAGCTTCTTTGTTGATTTTTGTCAATATTGTGGCAACTTTGCCTAAAACCTTGGGAAATACCATTGATTATGCCCAAACCGGAGGACGGGAAGCGATCGCTCAGGTCGTGATTCTCTTACTAGTCTTCCTCGTCATGATCGTCAGTATTGTCTTTGTTCAGGAAGGAACCCGACGCATTCCCATTATTTCTGCCCGTCGCCAAGTCGGTAAGCGGCTTTATCGCGAAAGAACCAGCTATTTACCGTTACGGTTGAATCAAGGTGGGGTAATGCCTATTATTTTTGCTTCAGCGGTGCTGATTTTGCCTTCATCTTTAGCAGGCTTTTTGAATAATAATAGCGATCTCAGTGCCGTCGGTCAGTTTTTTATTCAAGTTACCAACGCCTTACAACCCGGAACTTGGGTTTATACCATTGTTTATTCGGTATTAATCTTCTTTTTCAGTTACTTCTATGCGTCTTTGATTGTTAATCCTGAAGATGTTTCCAAAAATCTGAAGAAAATGGGATCGAGTATTCCTGGCATTCGCCCCGGTAAGAAGACAGAGGAATATCTTGAAGGGGTTCTCAATCGGCTGACGTTTTTAGGTGCTATTTTCTTGAGTGCAGTGGCGATCGTTCCGACCTTTGTTGAACAGGCTACCGGCGTAACCACTTTTCGCGGCTTAGGCGCAACTTCCTTACTGATTCTGGTCGGGGTTGCCATTGATACGGCTAAGCAAATTCAAACCTACGTCATCTCTCAACGCTACGAGGGCATGATTAAGCAGGATTAGGATTCGCTTTATTGATTTGGAGCGATAGAGGCGTTGCTATCAGCGTCTCTATTGTTTTTAAACCCATTTTCCCTCTAGAAAACTTTTAAACTTATCTGTTTAGGATTGATCACGATGCAAAAAGGAATTATTTTTTTAGGCCCCCCTGGCTCTGGTAAAGGCACTCAAGGACAAATTCTCGCTCAAAATCTCAAGGTTCCCCATATTGCTACCGGAGACATTCTACGCCAAGCGATCGCGGACAAAACGCCCCTTGGAGAACAAGCCCAATCCTACATGGACAAGGGAGAATTAGTCCCTGATTTTTTAATTTTAGATTTAATTCAAGAAAGATTAGGACAGCCCGATACCGAGAATGGCTGGATTTTAGATGGATTTCCCCGCAACGTTCCTCAAGCAGAATTTTTAGACCAACTGCTCGTTAAAATCAATCAGCGTGCCAAGTGGGTCATTTATTTAAATGTCCCCGACGATATTATTGTCCGACGCTTATTATTACGGGGCAGAAGTGATGATACGGAAGACACGATTCGTCATCGCCTTGTGGTTTATCAAGAACAAACCGCGCCCCTCGTTGCCTACTATCAAGAGCAAGGAAAGCTCTATTCCATCAACGGCGATCAAGAGCCTGAATTAGTGAGCACTATCCTCAACAATTTAGTCGCGTCCTAATCTTCAATCTAGAGAGGAGAATAATTTAGAAAGCCCTTTAAAAATTTCTTTCCTCTCTATAATGGAATCAAGTTTTCTCAATCAGAACGGTTAATTGGGGGGAAAATCAATGGTGATCACAACAACTTCATCCATTACAGACATCATTCCCTACAGTTTGTTGAAAGGCGGTAAAAAACCAACTTTTGGCAATCATTCAGTAGAAAAGTTTTTATTATCTGCTACTAAGACATTACAACAGGCTCGCCCAGACAATATTTCTTTAGTGATTGCGATTGCCCCTGGACAAAAAATTGTCAATGAAGCTTGGAAGCGTCCCCATAAACCTGTTTCGATAACCTTTTACGCCTTTTTTGAGAAAAAAAATACTTACAATACTTTTTCAGTCATTGAAACACTGTCAAAAATTCTTGTCTCTAGTTATCGCCAAACCAAAATTCTTGCACTTATTGATCCTTTACCAACCCAAGTACCCCCAGATTTTCATCTTTTTTCTGGAGAAATTAAGGCTAAACTAATTAGTTCTGGTTGTCTTCTGTATTCAGCTTATGGTCGGTAGGAATGAAAGAGCAATATCAGCGAATAGCTGAAAGAACTTTAATGGCAGCGAGAGTCATGCTAGATTCCCAAATCTATGAGATGGCGGCCTTCTGTTGTTATCACGCCTATGAGTCCGTTGCCTCCGCTTTAGCTGCCTCCCAATCCCAAAGATATGGACAAAAAGTAAAGCATCAAGAAAAACTTAAAATTTTCCTAAATTGTGCTGAAATTATCGGCAATGACGCAATTACAGACAAGATAGCTCAATTAAACCTTGAAGTTGGTTCTTTAAGAAATAAATTGCTTTATCCCACAGAAATAGAGGGAAGAATTGAGACCCCTGAAGAAGTATTCACACCACAAGCAGTCCAAGAATTTTGGGATGACGTTCAAGAAATTGTAAATTGGGTAGGACAACAAATTTAAAATTCACAACTCTCGTAAGATGTAAGATCTTTGCAAATTCTGTTACCATAACAAAGGGCGGTTAAGAAAAGCCGCTTCTTTTTGCTGTGTCTTTGAACATTTAGTAGGAGGTCAATAACGCTTGTCAAAGCAAGACTTAATTGAAATGGAAGGAACCGTTACGGAATCCCTTCCTAATGCAATGTTTCGTGTGGATCTAGATAATGGCTTTAACGTTTTAGCCCATATTTCTGGCAAAATTCGGCGGAATTATATCAAAATTCTGCCCGGTGATCGCGTCAAAGTAGAGCTTACCCCCTACGACTTGACCAAAGGTCGCATCACTTACCGTCTTAAAAATAAAAAATAACCCTCGGCAGTTAACCACTTATTACAAACAGTTATTAAAGCTTTAGCAAAAAATATGCTAATAGTACCCCAAAATATTGCTATAATAATAAGCTTGCAGTACTGCCCCGAAAATAGGCATGAAAGTTAGAGCATCCGTCAAAAAAATGTGTGAAAAGTGTCGCGTCATCCGTCGGCGCGGTCGAGTAATGGTGATCTGTTCCAACCCCAAGCATAAGCAACGTCAGGGTTAGAAGCAATTCTATTATTCATGAAACAATCATAAATTCAGAACCACCAACCAAATTATTTAAAGGGAGAAACAACGTGGCGAGGATAGCTGGTGTTGACCTGCCCAGAGATAAACGTGTGGAAATCGCATTAACCTATCTCTATGGTATCGGTCTATCACGATCTCAAAAAATCTTAGCAGAAACAGGAGTCAGTCCTGATAAGCGAGTTAAGGAATTAACCGACGAAGAAGCGGCATCTTTACGAACCTATATCGATGACAACTACGAAATTGAAGGGGATTTGCGCCGTTGGGAAGCAATGAACATCAAGCGGTTAATCGATATTGGAACCTACCGAGGTCGTCGTCACCGTCAGGGATTACCTGTACGCGGTCAACGGACTCGAACCAATGCTCGTACCCGTCGGGGTCGTCGAGTTACCGTTGCAGGTAAGAAAAAAGCCCCCTCCAAGAAATAATCTTGTTTTTACTGAACTTAAGTCAAACACAACGTTTCATCAAAAGTTATGGCGCGACCAGTTAAAAAAAGCGGCCCCAAGAAACAGAAAAAAAATGTTCCTAGCGGTGTCGCTCACATTCAATCTACCTTCAATAACACCATTGTTACCATCTCCGATACCAAAGGAGAGGTGATTTCTTGGGCATCTGCGGGTTCCAGCGGCTTTAAAGGCGCGAAAAAAGGAACTCCCTTTGCAGCCCAAACCGCAGCCGATAATGCGGGCCGTCGTGCAATGGAACAAGGCATGAGACAGTTAGAAGTTCTCGTTACTGGCCCTGGGGCAGGACGGGAAACGGCAATTCGTGCTCTCCAAGGCGCAGGATTAGAAATCACCCTAATTCGTGATGTCACTCCCATCCCCCATAATGGCTGTCGTCCTCCAAAACGACGGAGAGTCTAGTGGCATCAGCCATTAGGGTTTAATGATATTTGTTGCAGCATTGTTGTTCATTCAAACAATAACTATGCAACTTGGTAGCAAAATGGGTATGGACGGTACAGAGAAGGGAGGTCACCGACGTGGCGCAATTTCAAATTGAGTGTGTTGAGTCTAAAACTCAAAAAAATCAAAGTCAATATAGTAAATTTGTTCTAGAACCACTGGATCGAGGACAAGGCATAACGGTTGGTAATGCGCTCAGAAGGGTCATGCTGTCTAATTTGGAAGGGGCAGCCGTGACTGCTATTCGCATAGCCGGGGTTAATCACGAATTTGCCACGATTCCAGGGGTTCGCGAGGATGTACTAGAAATCATGCTTAACATGAAAGAAATCATCCTCAAAAGCTATAGTGACCAACCCCAGATTGGCCGTTTGGTTGCTATTGGCCCTGCTACCGTGACGGCTGCTCAATTTGATGTGCCCTCGGAAATCGAAGTGATTGATCCAAACCAGTATGTCGCCACTTTAGCAGAAGGGGCCAAGCTGGAAATGGAATTTCGGGTTGAAAAGGGTTCCGGTTATCGAGCAATTGAGCGGAGCAAGGATGATTCGTCTTCCTTAGATTTTTTACAAATCGATTCTGTTTTTATGCCGGTTACGAAGGTGAATTACGGAGTCGAAGATATTCGTCCTGATGGCGCGCTAGTGAAAGACCGTTTAACCTTAGAGGTCTGGACAAATGGCAGTATTAATCCGAAAGAGGCGTTATCTGAAGCGTCTGAGATTATTGCAGGTCTGTTTAGTCCACTCCAAGATTTAAATGAGCTGGAAACTAGCCAAACCGATTATCAAGATGAAATTAATCCTGAAAGCCAGATTCCTATCGAAGAATTACAGCTTTCAGTCCGTGCCTATAACTGCTTAAAACGGGCACAAATTAATTCCGTTGCGGATTTGCTGGATTATAGCCAAGAAGATCTTTTGGAAATCAAAAACTTTGGGCAAAAATCAGCAGAAGAGGTCATCGAAGCCCTGCAAAAACGATTAGGGATTACGCTGCCCCAAGAAAAAGCAAAACCCTAATGAGTGAATAGTGAATAGTGAATAGTGAATAGTGTTGAATTATCAACTCTGAACTATATAACTATTAACTCTTAACTATTAACTCTTAACTATTAATTATTAACTCAATTAAGTTTGGAGGAATTAACAATGCGTCATCGGTGTCGCGTGCCCCAACTCGGTAAACCAGCCGATCAACGAAAAGCCTTACTGCGATCGCTGGCTACTGCGTTATTACAAAACGGGCAAATCAAAACCACTCAAGCTAGAGCAAAAGCTGTTCGGAGTGAAGTAGATCGGATGATCACCTTAGCCAAAGATGGATCTTTAGCGGCTAGACGGCAAGCTTTGGGTTACATCTATAATAAAAAGCTTGTTCATCAACTGTTTGCGGAGGCTCCAGATCGGTACAAAGACCGCAATGGGGGCTATACCCGTGTCGTAAGAACCCTGCGTCGTCGGGGTGATAACGCCGAAATGGCCATTATCGAATTAGTCTAGGGTCATTTGTGGAACAGTCGCCAACATTGGAAAAAAAACGGGTTGCACTAGTGATTCAATATCTGGGAACCCATTTTCATGGTTGGCAACGGCAAGCCCACTATCGGACGGTTCAAGAGGAGATTGAAACGGCGATCGCCGATATTCTTCATCATCCGGTTACCTTACATGGCGCAGGACGAACCGACAGCGGCGTTCATGCAGCGGCACAAGTTGCTCATTTTGAACACAGTAGTGCGATTCCGAGTGAGCGTTGGGCGCAGGTGCTGAATTCCCGTTTACCTGACGACATTTTAATTCGTGGCTCTGCTGAGGTTCCTCAACATTGGCACGCTCGTTTCTCGGCCCTCTGGCGTAGATATCGCTATACGATTTATACTAATAAACGGCCTAATTTATTTATTAACCCGTTTAGTTGGCATTACTATTATGCTCCCCTAGAGGAATCCCTCATCCAAGCGGCGTTAAACCCATTAATTGGTAAACACCATTTAGCCGCCTTTCATCGAGCGGGGTCAGGTCGATCCCATTCCTGGGTAGAGGTACAAGCCGCAGAATGCTATCGGCGAGGGGCATTTCTTCATGTGGAGATTCAAGCTAATGGCTTTTTGTATGGAATGGTACGGCTATTAGTCGGGATGTTAGTCGAAGTCGGAAGTGGGCAGCGTTCCCTCGAAAACTTTACTGATATCTGGGTTAATCAGCGTCGAGAAGCCGTAAAATATGCAGCCCCCGCCAAAGGTCTTTGTTTCTTACGGGTCGGCTATCCAGATTTTCCGTTTCCTGACTCGCTGTGGTTTGATACCCAACCGCTATTTGAATTACCAGATCCGTCGAATGACGATTAACCATAATTCTTTATTTGAGCAGATAGGCCAACGTCTAAAATTTAAACTCCCCAATGTACTGTTATGAACAAAACCATTCTTCCTACCGCAGAAACCCTTGACCAGAAATGGTATGTGATCGATGCGGCCGATCAACGCTTAGGTCGCCTGGCGACTGAAGTTGCTACCATTTTACGTGGTAAAAACAAACCGACCTTTACGCCTCACTTGGATACGGGGGACTTTGTAATTGTCGTTAACGCTGACAAAGTTACCGTTACGGGCAAAAAACGGGAACAAAAGCTCTACCGTCGCCATTCCGGTAGACCCGGTGGGATGAAGGTGGAAACCTTTGATAAGCTTCAAGCTCGCCTTCCTGAAAGAATTGTGGAAAAAGCCGTCAAAGGGATGTTGCCCAAAAATACCCTGGGTAGACAATTATTTACCAAATTAAAAGTTTATGCGGGCCCCAACCATCCCCATGCGGCTCAACAGCCTGAAGTCTTAACCCTGAATACCGGAGGAAACTAATGCAAGCTACCGATAAGAAAGTTGTTTACTGGGGAACAGGTCGTCGTAAAGCAGCGATCGCCCGTGTCCGTCTAGTTCCTGGAACAGGGGAAGTCATTGTCAACGGAAAAGAAGGCAGTGAATACTTTAACAAAATTGCCAACTATACCCAAAGCGTCAAAGCTCCCTTAGAAACCTTGGGTCTAGAAAACGAATACAACATCCTCGTTAACGCTCATGGCGGTGGTTTAACTGGCCAAGCCGATGCGGTTAAATTAGGGGTTGCCCGCGCCCTTTGCCAATTATCCCCAGAAAATCGTCAACCCTTAAAAGTTGAAGGTTACTTAACCCGTGATCCCCGTGCCAAAGAACGGAAGAAATACGGTTTACACAAAGCCCGTAAAGCTCCCCAATACTCGAAACGATAGAGGACAACTAAAGATGCCGAAAGCTGAAATTCATCCGACCTGGTATCCTGATGCCAAAGTTTACTGTAATGGCGAAGTGGTCATGACCGTAGGTTCTACCCAACCTGAAATTCATGTTGAAATTTGGTCAGGCAATCACCCCTTTTATACCGGAACCCAAAAAATTATTGACACCGAAGGGCGAGTTGATCGCTTCATGCGGAAATACAAACAACTGGATAAAAACGCAGATAAAGCGAAAAAATAATCATCTTGCTGATATGTTAGCAAAAATATTGGGCCCAGTAGCAATACTGGGTTTTATTGTGGAGTCAATTCAGCCTTAAAAACTAAGCGATTTCAAGCTGTAAACTGGGCATTAGTCGCTGTAAATTACGCAGAGATTTAGTTTGCCAGAGAATGGCACTAGAACCTTGTAGCGTAAGTTGAATATTTCCTTTTTCTCGTATTTTCAGGACAATCATTGAAAGCATACTAATGCCCGAACTATTGAGAAACTCTAAGGACTGTAAATTAAGGGTTAATGTAGACGCTTGATCAATAATTGGTAGCATTAAATCCATAATGGGTTGATATTCTTTCATGCCTTCTAAACGCAGGATTCCCTTCCAAAAAACAGTATTAGAGGCTGAGTCGTACCAAATTTGATAATCGTCTGTTTTAATTTCCATTTCATCTGATTTCCTAATTCAATGAGACAATAAAAGTCTAAAAAATGACATTAAATTGTTGAAAAATTGTCGAAAATTTTGCTGTTCGTTTAAACCGCTATCCGGGCCATAACAGAAACTTTGACGCAAGAATGTATTGTTTCTTTATGGGAATTAATGGGGGTAAATCTCCAGCCCAAATGGGTTTCATAATCATTTAAAATTGTTAATAGTCCCATATTTGAGCTATCTCCACCCATCGCATTTTTTTCTAATTGCTCTAGATATAACGAAGCCAGATCCGCTTTGAGTAAAGTTTCGATAAATTGTTGATATTGTTCTGCTGTTGAGGGATGGGTGGGATTAGTAACTTCAAAAATAATCGAATCTTCGTATAAATAGAGGGTAATACTTGCTGGTAGTCCGATAGAAGTATCACTGAATTTAATCGCATTTTCTAATAGTTCATTGGCAATATAACTAATGCTTGCTTTTACCGCATCCCGCCGATTGATGGGACTACTATCTAATTGATCTCCAGGAAAAAATGCTGCAAAATAATCTCCTAAAAAATCTGCTGAGAGTCCATAATTACGCCAACGATTAATGCGAGGAGTGGGATTAAGGGAAAAGTTCAGGGTTAGAAATTCGTGGCTAGGGGGAATCGGATCAAGAAATTGCCCAAAACATCTTTCAACTAAAACATCAGACATAAAAAATTATGCGGTATTTTTTCTTTTAGTCAGTATAAAGGAATCAGGTCATAAGCTATGCGGTTTTTGCCTTGTCGTTTTGCCTGATATAGATGGCGATCAGCAACTTCGATGAGTTGTAAGGGCGATTGATCCGCATTTGGAATGGTGGCTGCAATGCCAAAACTCATGGTGACGTAGGGATGAATCTCGGATGCGTGATGGGGAATGGCTAAGTGTTCTAAGGTGGCTTTCATTCGTTCTGCAATGTGATTCGCTCTACGAATATCGGTATAGGGCAGAATCGCCGCAAATTCTTCGCCGCCAAATCGGGTAAAGAGATCATAGGGAGACCGAAACGTTGAGCTAAGGGCTTGGGCTGTTCTTCTTAAACAGTCATCCCCTGCTAAATGGCCATAAAAATCATTAAATTCTTTAAAATAATCAACATCGCAGATAATTAAGGCTAAATATTCTTGCTTATGGGCTAAATCCTCCCATTGCTCGGCTAGGTATTGATCAAAATGACGGCGGTTAGAAATTTGTGTCAAGCCATCTAGGTTAACGAGGGCATTGGTTTCGTAGAGTTTTTGTCGCCATTGGGCATCGACAACATCCCCGTGTTGCATGATGGTTTCGACAATAATTTCTAGATCTTCTTTTTGTCGAGAGATGAGACTGAGGATACTTTGGAGTTTAGCTTCTGCCCGTTGCCGTTCTGCGATTTCTGCTTTTAATTTGACGTTGGTATCATTCAATAGCGATTCAATCATGTCCCCATGTTCGGCGATCGTCGTCAAGGCAATGAGCAGGTCATCGTTTTGTTGCTTCAAAGAGGCATTCTCTTGTTCTAATTGAGTAATTCGGTGTGAGTCGTGGTTTTCCATTGGGAAAAAAATTTGAGAAAGATTAAGAAAAATTAAGATTAAACAGCCTGAAAATAGAACGAATGGTTGAATCTACTGTTGTTTTAACACAAGTAATGTTATATCATCAAAAACTTTCTGAGTTTGGATATATTGCTTTAAGTTATCAATGATGGCTTGCCGAATTTCTTGGGCTGAGCGATCGCGGTTTTCGACGATCACCTGACACAATTGGGCTAAGCCGTATTGTTGATTTTCAGGATTCATCGCTTCGGTAATGCCATCGGTATAAAGCAGGGCCACATCGCCTGAATAAAGTTGAATTTGTTGTTCGGAAACAAATTGCGTAATGTTAGACTCCAAACCGAGGGGAAACCCCAGTTCCAGGGTGTCGATTTGTTCCACTTCTCCGCTCTGACGGACGATAATTAATTCCTCATGTTGCCCACTGAGACGAATTAAGCCAGCTTCGTACTCCAGCAAGAGCAAAGACATATTTTTATAAGACCCCATGCGGCGGGTGTTGGCGTAAATGGTTTGATTAACCGCATTCAGTAAGCGGGCGGGATCGGTTTCACCGTTAGCAATCAGGGTTCGCACGGCTGTTTGAGCCATAATCATGACGATGCTACTTTCTAGCCCGTGGCCTGTCACATCCCCGATACTAATGCGAACTTTGCCGTTTTCTTGCAAAATATCGTAGTAATCTCCCCCGACTTCCGCTGCTGGTTCCATAAAGCCTGCTATATCTAAACTTTCGACCGAATTTAATTCGTTGTCCGAGGGCATGAGCATTTGCTGAATATGGCGAGTTACGTCCAGTTCGGCACTCATTCGCAAATTTTCGTCCTGAAGTTGTTGGGTTAAGCGGTGGATTTCCAGTTCATCGGCTTTGCGTTGGGTAATATCGACGACTGTTCCTTCAAAACCGGTAATTTTCCCTTCTGGGCTATAAATAGCTCTGGCGGATTCTGTAATCCAAAGTTTACTACCATCTTTTCGATAAATTTCCGATTCAAAACCCCAGACTTTCCCGTCTTTCTCCATGAGCTTAATAAATTCTTGACGGCGATCGCGCTCGACATAGAGTTGATGCTCAATATCCTTCAATTCAGCCAGCATTTCCGAGGGGGACTCGTAACCGTATAGGCGGGCTAACATGGGATTGGCAATGAGATAATTTCCCTCAAGGGTGGTTTGATAAATTCCTTCAACAGCATTTTCAAAAATACTGCGATATTTGAATTCAGCCGTCCGTAGGGCATCGGCCACCGTATTAAAAGCCGTAATCACCTCTGTCATTTCATCCCGACTGTTGAGGGAAATATCTCCCTGTTGTTTGCCACTAATCATGCGCTCAGAAGCTGCCCGTAAACTGGCTACCATTTGCATGACACTGAGATAAAAACCGATAAAGAGATAGAGCGCGATCGCCAAGGTGAATAGTACGAAAGATCCTAAAAGCCATTGCCGCCAAACAAAACGCTGAATGCGCTGTTGAAGCAGAATCGCTAAGTGATCACTCGTTTTATCCCACAGGGAAAAACTGGCTTGTAACGTGTCTAAACTTTGCTGATTGATCAGCCCAACATCGGAATTTTGTAAAGAATTGGTTAATTGATCGAATTGCTGAGAGAGGGTGGCGCGGGGTGGGGTGAGACGAGAACGGAGGTTTCCGCTGGGATTGTTGTTAAATGCGATTGTCAGACTCTTGACTAACTCTTGATGGGTTTGGCTGAGACTCTCATTGAGAATGGTTAATTGGGTTTTCTCAAACTCGCTTAGGGGTTGTTTTTCAGACAAAAACTGGGTGATTTTCAAAATAGCCATTAAATCCCGTTGAATACTGGGAAGTTTTAAAACAACGACATCCATTAAGTAATAGCTGTCTAAATCGGGATCTAAAATAAGGTTGGATTGATCCCCAATTTGTTGCCAAAGATCTTGAATTTGTTGGTGAATTTGTGGAAAAAATAGCGGCGATCGCGCTACATTCTGCCAACAGGATTGGGCTTGGCACGAGGTAAACGTTTGACTCAGGCGAGCAAATTGATCGGGCGTTTTTAAAGCGTGCCTATAGTTTTGATCTATCGTTTGTAGCGATCGCCAGCTTTCCGCTAGTCGGGATGGATCACGCGCTGAGATTGAGGCAGAATTTAACGTCTGGGGAAATTGAACCGCTAAAATTTCCTGTTTAAAGTGGCGTAATGCTTGAAGGTACTCCAGTCCATCTATTTCGAGCTTTGCAAAATTAATTTGCCCTTGAATTTCCGATAGTAATAAATACAATGCTAAAGTTAGGGGCATTAAAAAAACACAACTAATCAACCCGAACTTTTGGGGATATCTCAGTTGATTAATCAAATGAATAACCGGCCGAAACCACTGATTCTGATAAGGTTGCGTTTTCATAACCCGTTGTTTACTGTTCATCCCTATCCTAAAAAGCGGTATAAATTCACCTGTGATCTATAGCATGGTTGTTAGCATTGAATTTCAGACAATTTACCGCCGAGAAAACTGCAAGTTAGACTGTAATCCTAAACAAATTTACCAGGTTATCTTGTCCGTATGAGTCAAGACCGCTTGTTAAAAAGACTTAAATTGGGCGATTAATTTTAATTTTTCAAAAAAATCTCCCTAAAGAAGGGAGCGTGAGAAACAATATGGAGTTGATTTGGGCTGTTCAACCAAGGTTAGACTGCGATAGGTTTGGGCATAGCCAGATTTGCTGTCCATTGGCTAGAAAGTTTAGGATTCCAAGTATGTTCATGCATAATGGATCGCGCTAGAGTGTAACGATACAGATGCAATAATTGCAAACCCACTCCCTGCCAGGTAAAGTTTTGCTGGACATTCGCGATCGCTTGTCGTCTCAATTTTCTGGCCCAGACTTTATCGAGGAGGAAACGATCAAGGGCATTGGCAAAACCTTCCACCGCTTTCGGAGTTACCAATAATCCCGTTTCTCCGTCAATTACCGTAAATCGTAAGCCGCCGACATCCGAGGCAACAACGGGAGTTCCACAGGCCATCGCCTCTAAAGCAACCAATCCAAAGGGTTCATAGTGACTCGGAACCCCACACACATCCGCTGCACTGTAATAGAACGGCAATTGTTCGTGATCCACTCGTCCCGCAAAAATGGTTTCTTTCGTTAAATCCAACGCTTCAACGAGATATTCAATGCGGCGTTTTTCTTGGCTATCTAAACGACCTTCTGCCCAACCGCCAACAAGCACCAATTTGAGGTTTTCTCGCCCTTGCGCTTTTAAACTAGCACAGGCCCTGACGAGGGTTTCAATTCCCTTACGCGGATCAAAGCGACCCACATACACCACGACATTATCTTGAGCCGATAGGCCCAGTTTTTCCCGTGCTGTTGACTTCGCGATCGGCGTAAAATTACCCGTATCAGTTCCACAAGGAATCACTTCGATATGACCCCGTTTAGAAATGCGTTTGCGTAAAATCTCTTTTTCCTGCGGACTGGTGGCAATCACACACTGGGCCTGTTCCAGAATTTCTCGTTCTACAGCTAAGCGTGTTTGGGCAATGAGGGGAACATCTTTCACGGCTTCATATTTAACGGCTCCTAAGGAATGGTAGGTATGAACGAGTTGCACTCCGGCTCGTTTTTTCCATTGCAGTCCAACCCAGGCCGATAACCAATAGTTCGTATGAATAAGGGGATAATAAAAGGCTTGTTTTGCTTGAAATTTTTCAAAAGATTCTACAAATTCGGGCATATGTTCAAACAGCCTATCCCGTGGAATAAATCTTTCTGGCCCTGCTTTCAGACGAATGGTACGACAATGGGGTGAGTGTTCCACAATGGTAGGATCATCGGGGTTGACTTTGCGGGTAAACATATCCACGTGCCATCCCAATTTTGCTAACTGTTCTCCAATTTGGCGGACATAAACGTTTTGTCCCCCCGCTTCTTCTGTTCCAATGACTGCTGTGGGATCGGCATGATCTGAAATTATCGCGATCGCCTGTCTACTAAAATTTTTCATAATGTACCTACTGCTACAGCCTAGATGGCAATTGACACAACCTACTGAACTATTCACCTCACCTAATTGCTACTGCATGGGAGCGACCATTTTGAGCATATTTTTCAGCCAAAATTTGTTTGTACACTTCCTCATAACGAATAGCCATACACTCATCACTAAAATTGTCAATGACATGTCGATGGCAATCATAGCGGCTAAGGGTAGAAATCTTGTCAAGCGCGGCAATGCACTCATCCACCGTATTGCAGATATAGCCTGTCTTACCATGGTGAATAACTTCGGGAACCGAACCTAAATTCATGGCAATGACCGGAGTTCCCACCACCATTGATTCAATCATCACCAACCCAAAGGGTTCGCGCCAGGTAATGGGAAATAGCGTGGCAACGGCTCCGCCCATCAAAACACTTTTTTGTTCATGGTTCGCTTCCCCTAAATATTCAATTCGTTGACCATCGCAGTAGGGTTTAACCTGAGTGTCAAAAAATTCTTGATCAATCGGATCAACTTTTCCCGCCATTTTTAACTTCCAGCCCGTTCGCTTCGCAATTTCAATCGCTAAATGGGGGCCTTTTTCAGGAGACATTCTCCCCAGAAACGCTAAATAGGGAGGATTATCGGGTTCGGGATGAAACGTATAGCGGTTAGGATTGATACCGTTATAGACCGTTGATACATAGTTAAGGTTTAGCTTCGGCTCCCGTTGAGCATGGGAAATACTGACAAAGGGTTGCTTGTAGCTATATTGGAAGAGCTTTTCATTATCAGGGGTAAAAACACCGTGCAGGGTATGAACTGTCGGCGTTTTTACCAATTGAGCATAGGGAAGAGCTGCACACCCAACATGGGAATGAATAACATCAAATTCCCTTGCCCTTTCGTAAACAGCCGCTAGATTGAGCATTTCATAAATTTGATATTCTTTAATGTTCGGATCTAATCGCAACGCTTGAGGATGCACCGAAACCAACTCTGCACGGGTAATAGAGTCTCCAGAGGCAAACAAAGTAACTTCGTGACCTCTCTTAACTAGCTCATCCGTTAATAAACCGACAACCAGTTCAATTCCGCCATAGGCTGGCGGGGGAACTCTTTCCCAAAGAGGAGCAATTTGAGCAATTTTCATCAATTTACCTCTTATTTTTAGTCTTTAATTGAGTTAAATGTTCCACTGAATTAAGTAAATCTTCAATTATGGAACCCACCACGCTTGATCAACAATAGATTTTGTTAAAGTAATTAGTGAAGAATAATTTATTAAAAGATTAATTACTTAACCGAATCATGGCATGGGAATGTTTGAATAGGGGTTTTCGTGAATGTTGAATATGCTTGAAATCTATAATTTATGTTGAAAAGAACCGAATATTTTATGGATCTAATGCCAAAGACGTATCCTTAAACCCTCAACAAAACAGGATATTTGCTTCTTTCGTGTATTATCAAACTATTCAATCTTGAACACCAAGACCAGCCATTAAAGAATGGAATAACTGTGTAGATATTTTCCATATAACCTCCATTTTTATTTCAATCTGGGGTTCATTTGTAACTATTTTTTATAATATTTTCACATAACGAAACAAGTAGTGATAACCGAACAAGGGGTAGATTTGGTGTCGGAAAATACAAAATCACTCCCATTCTTAGGATGATTGATCGTTCAAAGTCTCAAAGGTTTCATTTGCCTTTTTTCTAATGATGAATACATTAATCCATTAACAATAAACTTACCCCTATTATTCTTCTTACTTTATTAATAAAACTTGATAGTTTCCAAACAAAACAATAGCTAATCCACTGAATAATCTTGCTTTATTCAGCTAGTAAAAAAGAGTGTTTCTGTCCTTGTCAGTAAATCTTGAAAACGCCCAAACTATTCAATAAGCGTTTATTGTTAAAATATTTTATTTTTTAATAGATAAAACCAAGAAAACTCTTTCTATCAAGGTTTTTTTGAAGATAAATGGTTAAAATTGAACTTTGCGATATAACCAGTTTGCTAACAAGTCAGAGCAGTTTTTCTTGAACCAACGCCACATTAATTTTTTAGCAATCGGCTTAGGTAATCCAGAGATTGATTTTAACAATCGATTGAGGGGAAGAAATTTAACTTTTTTGTTGATAATGTTAATCACCCCAATATCGTACAAAGAATCCAGAATTAAACGGACGGTTGTTTCTTCTCGCTCAAACATTGCTTGAAGTAAAACTTTGACATCATGGATTCGCTCTTGTTTTAAGCGTTCTTCGGCAGCAACTCTGGGAGGAACGGGTCGAATGGTAATCGCTTGGCTTTTGGGGGTCGTTAGCATAATGGAGGAAGATAGGTCTATCTAGAAGCGTTATAGTCTCATTTGTAAACGAAGTTGGGGCAATCCAGAAATAGGATTACTGCAAGCCTTAAACTTTACCAAAACGTCGCTCCCGCTGTTGGTAATCTAATAACGCTTTATGTAATTCGTTTTGATCAAAGTCTGGCCAAAGGGTGGGCGTAACGTAGATTTCGGCATAGGCCATTTGCCAGAGTAAAAAGTTACTGATCCGCATTTCGCCACTGGTACGAATTAATAAATCGGGATGGGGTAAACCTGCGGTATAAAGATGGTGTTCTAACTGGGCTTCGTCAATCTCTTCGGGTTTGATTAATCCGGCTTGTACCTTTGCCGCGATCGCCTGACAGGCTTGAAGAATTTCCTGCCGACCGCCATAATTAGTTGCGACAGTAAACTGAATTCCTGTATTTTTTTCGGTATCCTGCATGGAACGATCAATTTCTTCTTGAAGAGAAACCGGAAGCGAAGCTAAATTTCCGACAAAGCGAATACGAACATTTTCCGCCATCATTTCTTCTAATTCTTTCCGCAAAACCCGTTCAAAAAGCGTCATCAAAAATTCTACTTCATCCAACGGTCGTCCCCAATTCTCCGTTGAAAACGCATAGGCGGTTAGGGCAGGAATCCCCCAATCATCACAGCACCGTAATAGACTTTTCAATGTATCAACTCCCCGTTGATGACCCATAATGCGGGGTAGACCGCGACGTTTGGCCCAACGCCCATTTCCATCCATAATTACGGCAATATGTTGCGGCAGACGAGATTGAATAAGGTCAGAGGGAAGTTTTGGGATAGCAATGGGTTTAGCAGTCATTTCTTGTCGTCTTTCGCCGTCGATGAGGGAATGAGAAATAAACGTTGGAAAAACAATTTACCTTGTGAGCCAATTGTACGTCCTAATCGTCCTAAACCAGGCGCAACGGATTCTCGCTCGACTAAAGGCGTGTATTTTGCTTCTAACAACTCTTTTAGTTTACTGCTAGTGAGGGGACGATTGAGATTTCCGCCATCCGCTAAGGTAATGGAGCCTGTTTCTTCCGAAACGACGATACAAAGACAATTTTCACAGCGTTCTGTAATTCCCATTGCGGCTCGATGTCGAGTTCCTAATTGACGGGATGCGGTTCGTTCTGACAACGGCAAAATCACGCCGGCGGCGACAATGCGAGATCCCCGAATGAAAACAGCTCCGTCATGTAAAAGGGTTTTTGGCTGAAAAATGGTTTGTAACAACTCCCTGGAGACTTCTCCATTTAACGGTACGCCCTTATTGACAAATAATCTAACATCTAAGGTGCCAAAGGTTTCAATGACAATTAGCGCACCAATACGGTTTTGAGAGAGTTCTTTAATGGCATCGACGATTTCATCAATGACGTTATCGGCTTTGGGCGCAGAGCGTTGGGGATTAAACAGTTGCAAAATTTGTCCCCTCCCCAACAGTTCTAAAAAACGCCGAAATTCTCCATGAAAAACAACTGCCATCGCTACTGCTGCCCCTAAGACCAATTTTTCTAAAACAAATTTCAGTAGGTCTAAATGGAGGCGATCGCTGATCACTTGCAGAACCATGAGGACAATAAATCCCCGCATCATCCAGAGGGTACGACGCTCACCGATAATCAGGAGCATCAAATACAGCAATCCTAGCACTAGACCAATATCGAGCGCGTTGTGGAGTAGTGCGTACAGAGTGCGATGGTCAGGGGGAAAACCCGACATGGGAAAAACAGTGTGTGAGTAGGCGGCAATTGTTAACAAATCATAACCGAAACGTTTTTATTTGAGCAGTCGGGTCGGTAGGCAATCTTGACGGGTTAAGTCCGCATAGGTTTCCCGTTGCAGAATCAAGTTTGCTTCGCCTTCCTGGACAACCACCGCAGCCGGACGGGGTAAGCGATTGTAATTGGAAGCCATACTATAGTTATAAGCCCCCGTATCCATGACCACTAAAATATCGCCTGGCTGGGTTTCAGGTAGCTGAGTTTCTTTAATTAAGATATCGCCTGATTCGCAATGTTTACCCGCAATGGTGACAGTTTCCTGATAGGAATCCGCCACACGGTTAGCTAATAACACCCGATATTGGGATTGATAAGTAATCGGACGGGGATTATCAGACATTCCTCCATCAACCGCAATATAGATACGAATTTCAGGAATTACCTTCCGACTTCCCACTGTATAGGCTGTCACACACGCAGTTCCCACCAGCGATCGCCCTGGTTCTGCAATTAATTTCGGTAAAGCAATTTGACGTTCTTCACAGGCTTTGACAACGGATTGAGCCGCCGCTTTCACCCACTCTTCAATACTCGGTGGATCATCACTTTCGGTATAACGAATTCCTAAACCACCCCCAATATTTAATTCACTAAGCGGTAAGCCGTAGGAAAGACCTTTTTGGAACCACTCGACTAAAACGCCGCCTAAATCCTGATGGGGTTGACGTTCAAAAATTTGAGAACCGATATGGGCGTGTAAACCAATACAATTAAGGCTCGATTGCTGACTAACGTAGGTAAAAACTGCCTCAATTTGATGGGGATCAAAGCCAAACTTACTATCTAAATGTCCCGTGCGAATATATTCATGGGTATGGCATTCAATCCCTGGGGTAAGTCGCAACATGATCCGAATTGATTTTGCAGGTAAGTTAGCCCCTAGTTTGACTAAGGTTTCTAACTCTAACCAGTTATCTACAATGATGGTGCAACCTGTTTCAATGGCATAGGTTAATTCATCAACAGATTTATTATTGCCATGAAAATAAAGTTTGGCCGCCGCTTCTTCGGTTGTCCAACCCAGTTGGGATAAAGCCTTTAGGGTCGTAAACAATTCTCCACCAGAAACCACATCAAACCCTAATCCTTCGCTAGCGACGATCGCGCAAACCCCTAAGCAACTCCAGGCTTTAGAGGCATAAATCACTTGAGATTGACCAGGGTAATAGGTTTGAAACGAATCTCGATACTGACGGCAAGCCGTTCTTAGGGTTTCCTCATCCAAAATATAAAGGGGGGAACCAAACTGTTTTACTAAAGTCGGTACATCACAACCGCCAATTTCTAAGTGATGGTTGTCATTAATCTTAGCGGTTAGGGGCAATAAATTTTGGTTGGGAGACGGGGAGGGAGACGTGGCGAAATAGTTCCTCCCAGACAATTGCGGTCGAGATTCGGTCGATAGCATCATGGATTGTAGTCAGATTACGACGATTATAAAATCTTACACATAGTTATTTATCAGTGTATCAAGTCGTGGAATGGTTTTGATGTTTTACAGTCTGTAATCCTTCGATGGTTTTGATAGGGGGATTCAGCGATCGCGTTTTGATTGAATTGTTGACCGCTATGATGAAATTTAAAATAATAGCTAATTATGCCCATAGGTAACCGTAAACGAGATTTTCGGCAAGTTGCCCAAAATTCCCCCAAAAGCCCTTAATCTTGGTTGAGAAATGAAAAAAATTTGGGGTATCCTACGGCAAAGAATGATCGCAGTCCTGAACCGTTGGTAACTATCGATCTACGCTTGGGCAAAACTAATTCGTTAAACCATGCTTAAGGGAAAATCGGACTAATTCGGTGCGGCTATTGGTTCCTGTTTTACTAAACAACCGACTAACGTACTTTTCCACATTTCTGACACTCGTATCGAGCCGACTGGCGATCTCTTTATTCATCAAGCCCTGAGCCACTAAATCTAAAACACTTTGTTCTCTAGGGGTTAATTCGATTTTGAGCGGGGCAGGCGTAGTTGAGACCGTGGGAACTTGACCAATTTGTTCTTTAAGTTCTTTAATTTCTTGGAAAATTTCTTGTAATTTAGCAGATTCACTGCCTGTTTCTAGGGCAGTTTGCCGACGTTCCAAGAGATTTTTAACAATCGCTTCTAATTCCTCTGGATCAAAGGGCTTGGGTAAATAGGCATCACAGCCTGATTGATAGCCTTGGATGCGATCGCTGGTCATCCCTCTGGCAGTTAAAAAGACCACAGGCAAAGACTTACAGCGGGGATCTTCCCGTAATTTTTCTAAAAACTGATAACCATCCACCTGGGGCATCATAATATCAGAAATGACGAGATCGGGTAAATGATGTTGTAGATACTCCAGGGCTTCCATCGCATTACTCGCGACAGTTACTTGAAATTCTCCACTATCCTCTAAATAGGCTTGCACCGACTCCCGTACACCAGGTTCATCATCCACAAGGAGTAATTTGGCAGGCTCAGTCATTGATATTTCCCCAGTTTCAAGGTCTAATCGTTCATAAATCTATCATGGCATTCTTTCGACAATTTCATTGCTGATAAATAGATGCTTTAACATTCTTACTTATTTGTGCTTAGTTCATTACCCACCGTTATCCAAAATCAAAACAAAAACAGGAAGTTCAGCCCCAACAGCGATCGCTCTATGTGCGAGACCTAAGCGCGTCAATGCTGTCAAAAAAAGTAAGGACATAATAATATTGATTATGCCCCTACAACAATTAGCTTTTTAATAACGCAATCAGATTAAGTGACTCTACACCACCGCAATATCAGTCAGTAGATTCTCTGAACTATTGGGTAAGCGCGAAACTTTCGGGTTCCAAGGTTGATCGTGCATAATGGAACGGGCCAAAATGTAACGATATAAATCACTCAGTTGCATAGCCGAATTTTTCCAGCTAAACCGTTGGCTAATATTACTAGAAGCTTGTTTTTTCAATTTTTTAGCCCAGATTTCATCCCCTAAAACGCGCTCTAAAGCATCGGCGAGGGCAACAGGATCTTTCGGATTGACTAATAATCCGGTTTCTTCAGGAATGACGGTAAATTTCAAGCCCCCCACTTTTGACGCAATAACGGGGGTTCCACAGGCGATCGCTTCAATGGCAACCAGTCCAAAGGGTTCATAATAACTCGGAATGACACAGACATCCGCCGCGCTGTAGTACCAGGGCAACCAATCGTGGTCAATTCGTCCGGCAAAGTGGGTTTGTGCCTGAATCCCTAAGCTTTCCACCAACTGTTCAATGCGTTTTCTTTCATCCCCATCTAAGCGATCAAGGGTACTGCCGCCCACGATCACTAATTTGACATTTTCCATGCCGCGTTCTTTGAGGTGGGCACAGCTTTCTACCAAGGTTGTAATGCCTTTACGGGGCGCAAATCGACCCACATAGAGCAAAACTTTATCCTGAGTACTCCAACCTAATTTTTCACGGGCAGCCAACTTCGGTAAACTATGGAAATTGGCGGTAGTTCCCCCTGGAATGATTTCAATTCTTCCCGTTTCTTTAAACAAGCTGATTAAACTTTCTTTTTCTTGGGGACTCGTCGCAACAATACAATCGGCTTTCGTTAAAATTTCTTCTTCGATCGCTAAACGGGTATCGGCGATCGCGGTTTTGGTTTGCATGGTGTCGTACTTCACCACACCGAGAGAATGATAGGTATGAAGGAGTTGCACATTATCCTGCTGTTGCAGTTGGAGGCCGACCCAGCCCGACAGCCAGTAATTGGTATGAACGAGGGGATAACGAATTGCCTGTTTCGTTTGAAAAGCTTGAAACGATTTGAGAAAATCTGGCATATAGTCAAACAGTTCATCACGGGGAATAAATTTTTCAGGGCCAGCTTTCAGGCGAATGGTACGACAAAAGGGTGTATGTTGCACGATGGCGGGATCATCAGGACTACTTTTGCGGGTAAAAATATCCACATGCCATCCTAATTCCGCTAAACTTTCGGCGATTTGACGGACATAAACGTTTTGCCCACCCGCTTCTTCCATATCAATTTCTTCGGCAGGATCGGCGTAATCAGAAATAAGCGCGATCGCTTGTCGGTCGGACTGTACCATAAAGTTTACCTCTCAAATTTATTAGGGAGGAAAACAGAGAAATTTGCTGTTAACCAGAGATTTCCCCGCTTCCGTCTTTTGTTATCGGGATTTATTAAAATTGATAACTAATAATAACAGACCCCTTTTTGAACTGCCAGTATCCCGACTTGATTTTCAAAACAAAAAAAGGTTAGGTGAAGAGTTGGCAATCGTCAATCCGAAATCTCTTCCTAACCGTTAAATGTTTAAATCATCAAAATTAGCTTGCCTGGGGAATTAACTCCAAAAAGGCATCAAAATCTTTGAGAGCTTCACCGTATTGAACCCCCGCAGCCGTTAAACTGCGTTCTTGGGCAGCAGCATCTAATCGTTCTAAGTGGCCAAAGACTTCACGGGCTAACAGAGTTGCTTGTTCTTGATCTTTGGGGAGGAGAGAACGGGATAGACCGAGCATTTCTTGGCGGAGTTTCCCTAAGGGCCCATGAATCCAAGTACGGGTATCGACCCAATTTTGGTCAGAAATTAATTTTCTTAAGACTTCCATTTTTTGACGGGCTTCTTCAATCGGTTGAACATAAACTTGGAGTTCAGCGATTTTTTCGGGTGTGTAAGTTGTAGGTACAGAGACTTCGGGGCTACTACAGCTCACCAAAAAAGTTGCGACTAAAACTAAGACAAGAGAGAGTAATGAGCGAAGACGTATCATAAATCAATGGTTGTTAGTGAGTTAGAATTATAGTAGATATTGATTGTCTTAAAAATAAAACAATTTGCAACGGCAGTGTTACAAAATTGGGAACTATCTCTATGTTGTAGATAATCTCCGTCAACTTTTCAGCGATCGCATCGGAAGTGCAGCCAGAGATATCCCCATAGGCTATAATAATGGGACGTTAGGCGTAATGAAACCCTATCTTTTTAAATTCTGTCTTCCCGTCGGCAGAGTCTTTTCTAAAAAAAGCAGGATTTATCCTAATATTGATATTTGGCTTAATTTTTATTACTGTTTAAGTAACCTAAAAACGTATGACACAGGGCAAAGGATTCGGATTTGGTCTCGGTAAAATCAAAGAATTACAGGAGGCTTTCCAAAAAGCGCAACAAGTCCAAGAAGGAGCGAAAGCCCTTCAAGAAGAATTAGAGCAAATGGTAATCGAAGGCAAAAGCTCCAATGGCCAAATCACCGTCACCATGAGCGGAAACCAGCAACCATTAGGAATTGTCATTGCCCCTGAAGCGTTAAGTAACGGAGCCGATGCCTTATCTCAGTCCATCACCGAAGCCATGAAAGCGGCTTATGATCAATCCACGGAAACTATGCGTTCCAAAATGGAAGAGTTAACCAGTGGTTTAAATTTACCTGGTTTGTAAGTCTTAGTTCAGTCGGTAACGGGGAAGGATCTTTTGAAAGGAGAGGTTTTCCCCTCTTTTTTTGTTCATAGGAAGGTTAACGTGACTCGAATTTTAAAACTTTCTCAGCTAAGCTCTGCGGAATTAGGAAAATTGCAACGACGCTCTGAATTAGATATTGATCAAGCCTTGGCGATCGCCCAAGAAGTGATTGATCGGATCAAAGCAACAGGCGATGCAGGGGTTATTGAATATGCCCGTAAGTTTGACTATGCAGGCGCAACGGTTGAGAATGTGAAGGTCACGGAAGCCGAATTTGCCGAAGCCTGGCAACTCATTGATCCCGACATTAAACAAGCGGTTGAACACGCTTTTAAAAATATTCAGTCCGTCCATCAAAAGCAAATGCCGCCCCAAATGCACCTGGCCGAAATTGAACCAGGCGTGTTTGCAGGCGAAAAAATTACGCCGATTCCTGCGGTGGGTTTATACGTTCCCAGGGGGAAAGGGGCATTTCCCTCCATGATGCTCATGTTAGCCGTTCCCGCCGTCGTCGCCGGAGTAGAGCGAGTTGTAGTGTGTACTCCACCGGATAAAGCCGGTAAGGTGGAACCCGTTTCCCTCGTAGCAGCCCAAATGGCAGGCGTTACCGAAGTCTATAAATTAGGGGGTGTTCAAGCCTTAGCCGCGATCGCGCTCGGAACGGAAACCATTCCCAAAGTGGATAAATTAACGGGGCCTTGCAGCATTTACGGAGCAGCCGCCAAACGCTTACTATCGGGCATTGTGGATGTGGGCTTACCCGCCGGGCCCAGTGAGTCCATTGTCTTAGCCGATGAACATACCGATCCCCGATTAGCTGCCCTCGATTTATTGATTGAAGCCGAGCATGGGTCAGATTCAGCCGCCTTATTAGTCACCCACAGCGAAAAAGTCGCTCAAGAAGCCCAACAATGGATTGAGCATTATCTCCAGCAGTTACCCCAATGGCGCAAAGATTTTTGTGAGCAGGGACTAGCGGCCTATGGCGGCATTTTATTGACCGATAGTTTGACCCAATCTATTGAGTTCGTCAACACCTACGGCCCAGAACATTTAGAACTCTTAGTGCAAGACCCGATGGGTCTAGTGGGCAAAATCAACAACGCAGGGGAAATTTTACTCGGAGCCTATACCCCATCTTCTGCTGCTACTTACGCCATCGGAGTCAATGCGGTATTACCCACAGGGGGGTTTGCCCGTTCCTATTCGGCGGTTTCCGTCTTTGATTTTCTCAAGCGTTCAACCTTGGCCTATTTAACCAAAGAAGGCTTTGATG
Source organism: Snowella sp. (assembly GCA_035285545.1). Lineage (GTDB taxonomy): Bacteria > Cyanobacteriota > Cyanobacteriia > Cyanobacteriales > Microcystaceae > Snowella. The sequence goes on from JAYKGY010000026.1 coordinate 46,428, forward strand.
GGGTGAAAGAAACGGTTAAAACCCTAGCAGAATATGAAGAATTTCCGGCCCATCGTTTAGCGATCGCTGAACGAGAAAACCTATTTCATCAAAAGTAAAATCAGATCAAGAAAGACGGTTGAGAGAGCAATTAGCAATTATTGGAAATCGCTAATCGTTTTGGCGTTGGGAAAAATAGTTAAGTTTATTGCTTTTTTAGCATTTAAAATAGAAATGATCTAAAATGATCGGCCGTTGAAGCGATCTCTCAATTGACAATTTTGCTGTAATCGGACTAAAATCGCCAAAAAGTTTAAATCAAAAATTGAAAAGCCATTGGTTTCCATTAATTCAATAGCAAACAGTCTCAGTCAACTGTTTTTGTTCGCTAAATGGGAAAGCTTTGCCTAATGGAGAGAAGCAAATTTTTGAAGCTGCCTGTTCTGTCAACATCTACGGCATGAATCGTGTTGTTTCACTGCTATATGAATCTCAAAGATGAGTATACAATTTTAATCGTAGATGACTCCCTCAGCGATCGCGGAAGGTATGGGCGTTACCTTGAGGAGGACAAAAGTTTTAAGTATCAAATTTTAGAAGCAGACAGTTTAGAAAATGGGCTGAAATTGTGGAAACAACAGTCTCCTGATGTGATGCTAGTCAATTTGGATATCAATTGGCCTGGTGGTAGTGGGTTGGAACTGTTGGACGCGATCAAAAAAACGGACTCAAGACAAAAATTACCCATTATTGTGATTTCTGGTCAAGGGAATGAACGAATCGCAGTACAAGCAATGCGAAAAGGGGCTAGTGACTATTTAAGTAAAGGAGATATTACCGCGCCCTGCCTGAGTCATTGCATTAAAAATATAATAGAACAACAAGGAGTCTGGGAAAAATTAGAAGCGAGTGAAAAAAGATTTACCCATTTGGCAGATACGGCTCCTGTTGGAATTTTTCGGACGGATGCAGTGGGTAATTGTCTATATGTCAATCAACGTTGGTCACAAATTACGGGATTAAGTTACGAAAAAGCCTTGGGTCAAGGTTGGTCGCAAGCTTTATATATCGAAGACCGTGAGGCCATTGCAGCAGAATGGTACGCCTCTACCGAAGAATGTCGTCCGTTTAAAATGGAATACCGCTTTCAGCGACCCGATGGTACGATTACTTGGGTTTTTGGGGAATCTTCTGCCGAACGAGACAATAACGGAGAAATCATTGGTTATCTCGGCACCATTACCGATATTAGCGATCGCAAGTGGGCAGAATTAACCTTACAGAAACTCATCTCAGGAACGGCTTCGGTCACGGGCGAAAACTTTTTTCCTGCTTTGGTACAAAATCTTGCTGAGGTTTTGAATGTCTCCTATGCTCTGGTGACGGAATTAGTAGCGGATCAACTCCATACCTTAGAATTTTGGGCGAATGGAGCCTTACAACCGGCAATTTCCTATCATGCCGCCCATACCCCCTGTGGAGTAGCCTTGAGAGAGGGGGAATTTTATTGTCAAGCCCATATTCAAGAACTTTTTCCCGAAGATTTAGACCTAGTGACAATGCAGGCAGAGAGCTATATAGGAGTCGCTTTGAAAGATGATCTCGGTAATGCGATTGGCACGCTTTGCATTCTGGATATAAAACCATTAACGAAGAGTCAACGCATCGAGGAGATCGCCATTCTTCAGGTATTTGCCGCTAGAGCCGCCGCCGAACTCCTGCGTCAACAGGCAGATAAAGCCCTTTATCAACTCAATCAAGAACTAGAAGCCAAAATTGAAGAGCGTACCGCAGCATTACAAGCGAGTGAATCCTTTAATCGGGGTATTCTAGAGACCATTCCTGATTTATTGCTCCATCTTAAGCGTGATGGAACTTGTTTAAACTATATTGAGCCAAAGATTAACAAAGAGCGTTTCTTGCCAATTTCAAAGCATATTTCTGAAATTCTTCCCCCTGATGACTTAGAAAATACTTTGCAGAATATCGAACAAGCAATTGCGACTAAAGAATTGCAAGTCTATGAACATCAACTCCTGAAAAATGGTTGTTTAACTGATGAAGAGATTAGGGTATTAGCCCTTAATGATCAGGAAGTGTTAGTCATTGTGCGAGACATTAGCGATCGCAAGCGATCTGAAGAAGCACTAAAAATCAGTGAAGAACGTTTCCGCAATGCCTTTGATACCACAGCCGTGGGAATGAGTTTAGTGTCTACTGAGGGGCGATTTATCAAAGTGAATCCTTCCCTCTGTCTTTTTTGGGGCTACAGCGAAGCCGAATTGCTTGAGCTAACCTTTCAAGATATTACCCATCCGGATGATCTGACCATTGATTTGGAATTAGTGAGGCAATTACTAGCGGGGGAAATCGACCACTACAACTTAGAAAAACGTTACTTCACAAAAAATCAACAATTAGTTTGGGGTTACCTAAGCGTTTCTCTGGTAAGAGATACCAAAAACCAACCCCTTTATTTTGTTTCTCAAGTTCAAGATATTACCCAACGCAAGCAAGCCGAAGAATCTTTGCGTAGAAGTGAAAGCCGTTTTCGCTTAATGTTTGACTCTAATGTGGTGGGAATGCTCTTTGCCGATTTTCAGGGTCATGTGATTGATGCCAATGATTGTTTTTTAAACATAATTGGTTATACCAGGGAAGAATTAGACGCGAATAAAATTGATTGGTTTGCCCTGACTCCACCAGAGCATTTGGCCCAAGACTTCATGTGCATGGAGCATCTTAAGAAATATGGTGAAATTAGCCCTTGGGAAAAAGAGTACTACCACAAAGACGGTCATCGGGTCGCAATTTTAATTGGCGCGGCCTATTTAACCGACAGTCGGGACGAAACCATTTGTGTCGTGATCGATATCAGCGATCGCAAACGAGCTGAAGAAGAACTCAAAAAAAGTCGCACTCAATTCCAACGTTTAGTCGATGATATGGGGGAGAAATTTGTTGTTTTTAGTTATACAGCAGCTAGCGGCATTCTTCAGTATGTCAGTGATGGCATAACGTCGGTCTTTGGTATTAAAAAAGAAGATGTTCTCGGAAACGCTTGGACAGATGTGGTCAATTGGGTTCCCGAAGATCAACAAAATGCTATTGATAACCTGATCCATACTCTCAATGGTGAAGTTGGTTTCAATCAACAGGAAATGCGTTTTATTCATCCAGATGGGAGCATACGGACTATCTCTATTTCTGATCATCCTGTCAAAAATGAAGCAGGGGAAATAGTGGCTATCGAAGGAATTGTGGAAGATATTACCGATCGCAAAAATAACGAAATTAAGTTACAAAATGCCAATCTTGAATTAGAACGATTACTGAAATTACGGGAAGAAACCCTAACCTTTCGGGAAGATATGTCGAATATGATTATTCACGATCTGCGTAATCCCCTCACGGCGATGATGTTATCGGCTGAAGTTCTTCTCAAATACAGCGATCGCGCTGATAATCGCAGTGTTGTTACTAAACAAGCCAAGCGAATGCTCCAGGCGGGAAAACATATTACTGAAATGATCGATAGTTTGCTGTATATGGCCAAACTCGAATCTGGAAAAATTATTTTAAATCCCACCCTAACGGATTTACATCAACTCAGCTTGTCTATTCTCTCTGAATTCCAACTGATCAAAAAATCACAAAATATTGAGCTAACCAGTCAACTTCCTGCCCCCGGAACTCATATTTTAATTGATTCAATTATTTTGCGACGTGTTATTGAAAATCTACTGTCTAATGCCCTCAAGTTTTCACCGCCCCAAAGTCAGATCCATTTGAACATCGAACACCTACCGGCTGATCATCTTCGGATTCAGGTGGCAGACAATGGGCCAGGGATTGATCCCGATACCTATGACAAAATTTTTGGAAAATTTGAAACCGGACAGGTTCAACAAGATGTTTCTCAAATTGGCTTAGGATTAGCCTTTTGTAAAATGGCCGTTGAAGCTCACGGGGGAACCATCGCGATCGCGCCCAATCAACCCAAGGGATCTATTTTTACCGTCGAAATTTAACGCTTATCTTGAGTTAATTCGGAAAGCTTGCTACTTTTTTGAAAAGTATAACTAGAGAAGTTGTGAAAAAAGACAATTTTAGACAAATTATCTAAGGCTGACTGGCGAATGTTTTTTAAGCTTATCTTCGATTAAATTTGAAGCCATTACAATCGAGTTGATTGGATTAAAGTTGTGATCAAGTGAATTAGCTTCGGGAATAAGATCTCGATGGTGTTGATTCTGTCGAACATCCTCAAAGGCATGAGGAGAGAGTAGTACAAGTTGTTTTTTTACGGAGGAAAACATCTTTAAATTACCAAGAAATTACTTAACTCTCAGTCTAACAATTTTCAGTCTAACAATTTGTAGAATAAGCTGTATCAAACACCCACAGGACTATACTGCGTAATTAATTTGTGGCAATTGTTATAATGAGACTTGATGAAAGAAGCCAGTAGCGAAACCTTATTATTTACCCCTGCCACGCCTGAAACTGACGCAATTCCTGTTATTTATGCCTTTCCCAATGAATACAGTGTTGGCATCACCAGTTTAGGTTATCAAATTATCTGGGCAACCCTAGCGACTCGACCGGATATTGACGTTAGCCGCCTATTTACCGATACCCAGGAATCCCTACCGCGATCGCCGGAATTATTGGGATTTTCTTTATCTTGGGAATTGGATTACATTAATATTCTGAATTTATTGGAATCCTTAAACGTTCCCAATCATGCCGATGAGCGAGATAACGACCATCCTTTGGTTTTTGGTGGCGGGCCCGTATTAACCGCAAATCCTGAACCCTTTGCAGCTTTTTTTGATGTGATCCTACTCGGCGATGGGGAAAATTTATTACCTAATTTTTTAGATGCCTATAAATCCGTTAGAAATGCAGATCGAAAAAACAAATTACGCCATTTAGCAACTATCCCAGGGGTTTACATTCCCAGTCTTTATGACGTTAGTTACACCAACCCGACAGGCGCGATCGCGAGCATTCAGCCCGTTGATCCCCAAATTCCTGCAACGGTTAAAAAGCAAACCTATCGGGGAAATGTCCTCTCTGCCTCAACGGTGGTAACAGAAAAAGCGGCTTGGGAAAATATCTACATGGTAGAAGTGGTCAGAAGTTGCCCAGAAATGTGCCGCTTTTGTTTAGCCAGCTATTTAACCCTCCCGTTTCGCACTGCAAATTTAGAATCCTCTTTAATTCCTGCTATTGAAAAAGGCTTGCAGGTTACAGACCGCTTAGGTTTACTCGGTGCGTCGGTGACTCAGCATCCCGAATTTGAAACGCTATTAGATTATTTGTCCCAACCTAAATATCAAACGGTGCGTTTAAGTATCGCTTCGGTGCGTACCAACACGGTAACAGAAAAATTAGCAAAAACCCTCGCCACAAGGGACACCCGTTCCCTGACCATTGCCATTGAAAGCGGTTCGGAAACTGTTCGCAAGATTGTCAATAAAAAACTGAGTAACGAAGAAATTATTCAAGCAGCCGTTAATGCCAAAGCGGGAGGATTAACTAATCTGAAATTCTATGGTATGGCAGGGGTTCCAGGGGAAACAGAAGAGGATGTCGCTCAAACCGTTGATTTATTACGGCAAGTCAAAAAAGCTGCCCCTGGCTTGCGTTTAACCCTGGGTTGTAGCACCTTTGTGCCCAAATCCCATACGCCGTTTCAATGGTTTGGGGTAAATCGCCAAGCCGAAAAACGCCTACAATTTCTCCAAAAACATCTGCGTTCCCAGGGCATTGATTTTCGTCCTGAAAGCTATAATTGGTCAGTCATTCAGACCCTCATCTCTCGCGGCGATCGCCGATTAACGCCCTTGTTGGAACTAACCCGTCATTATGGGGATACTTTGGGAAGCTATAAACGGGCTTTTAAGGAATTGAAAGGAAAATTACCAGATTTAGACTATTACGTTTTCCAAAATTGGTCATTAGATCAAGTCTTACCCTGGCAACATTTGGAAGGCCCTCTACCCCAAAGCACGTTAATTAAACACTTAGAAGAATCATTAGTACAAAGGAACCTTGACAACCTTAATTGAGATGTTAATCTAGAGACATCAGTAAAATTTACTGAATAATTCAGTATCTCAATCAGGGTAAACTCATACTCTTTCAGAATTCAACGTTCTGGTATGGTTATGCTACTCAAAGCTTTTTGTCCATCAACCCAAAAGGAGCCAAACTGATGCTCGCTCAAAATCAACATAAATCTAATCGAGGCAATAAAATCCGATTAACGGTTGACGTATCTCCTGAACTTAATCAAACGCTTGATCAATTGGCCGATAACGCCCATCTTACTAAAAGTGAAATTCTTCGTCGTGCCATTGCTTTAATGAAAGTGGCAGCCCAAGCCCACGAAAAAGGCCAAAAATTAGCTCTGATTGATCAAGATCAACCCGCAGCAACCGAAATCGTAGGAATATAAAATATCAAGCTTGTAAGCTTCCTGATAAATGATTTAGGAGGCTTATATTTTTAAAATCTTAAAAAATAAGAGTTACCCCTATTTTTTATCATTTGAAGATTTTGATTGAGTTATTTAGCGTTAAAAAATGAAATGAGCAATTCGCCTCAAGTGCCTAATAACCAAGGGACTCAAAACTCAACGATAGATTTAAAACAAATTGCAGATCAAAATAACTTAGACGTTGAGCTGAAGATTAAAACTTCCAAAAATCGCTTAGATTACTTTCTTGAGTTTATGCCTCAGTCGGTTATGATAATCATTCTTGTAATTGTGACAATTTTTTGTTTTCAGATTCTCAATGCTCAGACATCAACGCAAGATGACAAAAAGTTTGCTCAATCAATGCTCACTTTAATCGTAGGAGGATCGGTGGGATTTGTGACAGGAAGAGCAACAGCAAGCAAAAATTAGCTTATATGAGCACATGATTTTGCAAAAAGCCCGAAAATCAAGAATTATTACAAAGCTATGTCCTTTCAACAAAAGACGTTACAAGGGGAAAACCAATTGATCCGCCTCAATCATTTTGGGAAAATCTTTAAAAATCATTGAACAGGATTTCACAAACTTTTTCGCCCATTGTTGAGAGAGTTCAATTTGAGCAGGAGTGAGTTTATCCGTAGGAGATCCCTTGTAAGTGACTTTGCCAGAAGAACGATTATGTTCAAACTGCTCAAACCAGTCTAAATCGGGGCGCGAGGATTGCCAGTAACGACTGCTCATGGTGCTTCCTAAATAGCGGTTTCCCACCTCGCTTAAATGATTAAAGGTCATTAACAAGTCTTCAACGGTCAAAGATAGGTTCTCTTGGCTAACGACAGGAGCCGATGGAGGAGCCTCTGGTGTAGGAACATTAGGCGTAACCTTGGTAGGCGTTACCGGCGCAGCGACAGGGGTGGGGACAACCATTTCTCCGACTTTTTTCATTCCCATTTTTTCAGGGTTTAAGGTCGCATCAAAACGGCTTTTTTTATCGTATTTCGCATTGGTTAAATCCGCTCCTGTTAGGTTGGCTCCGTTAAAATAGGCTCCTTTTAGGGATGCGTCTTTTAAATTTCCCCTGGTCACATAGGCATTTGTAAAATAGGCTTCATCTAGAATGGCACTTTGTAAATTGGCTTTAATTAAATAGGTTTTAATCAGAGAGGCTTTTTGTAAATTGGCTTTTTGCAGATTAGCACCCGTTAGATCCGCTTCATTGAGATAGGCTTCTTGGAGATTGGCACCGCTTAAGTTGGTGTCTCGCAGATTGGCATAACTGAGGTCTGCACCTCGAAAATCCGCATTGCTTAGATCCAGTCCATGTAAATCCGCACGTCGTAGTTGGCTGCTTCGGAAGTCGCGATCGCCGGCTTGGTATTGTTCCTGAATTTCTTCTGCGGTAGTGCTTTGAACCATAGGTCACTTTAAATTAACTTAAGGGTATTTTACACAAAATCCTAAGTCAGTGAAAGGAGAGATTCACGGAGTTTTTCAGTGGTTTGAGTTAAGTTAAATAAATTTTCTATTAATTTTAATAAAGTCAGATACTGTTAAAAAAGCAATCACTTAGATCAACATTGTTTGTAATGTTGTAATAGGAGCCTGACAAAAATAACGTTGTTGAAATTGTTCTTCAGTAAAAACGGTTAGAAAATCTTGTGTGGATAAATTAACATTCGTCGTTGGTGGATTCGCTTTTTTCATCCTGAGTTCATGATCATCATAACTGATGGTAAAACCTAGCTGAATTAAAACCGTTAACCCCATTTTTAAGGTGTTATCACTGAGGTTTAATTCCTGCTTTAATTTTTCGATTTTGATGGTTGATTCTGTTCGACTGAGATATTTTGCAATACCCATTAATTTTTTTAACGTTTCTAAACCATCCCTTTGCAATGAAGAATAGGTCAGGGCTAATTTTGCTTGATTTTGAGAAGCTTGATGATAAGCATTTTGTAAGGTTTGCCAATGGATAGGACAGTGATTGAGAGTTTGGTAGGGATGGGCGATCGCCTGTTCTTCGGGGTTAACGGATTGATTGCGCCAATCTAATAATTGGGGGGCTTGTTTAAACCGCTCCCTTTGAGATAAAGGGTCACTTAATTTAAAATCAATTAAACGCACTTCATACCGATCTTTAAAAGTATTAAAATCCAATTCCACAACGACATCACAAGCTTGATCCAACGGAATTTCATCTTTATAATGACCCCACCAAACCCCAGGAAATCCTTGCGTCACGGTTTCATCTAAGAGATCAAAAGTTGTTTTGATATACTGAATTTTTTTACCTCGAATGTCCTGAGAATTATTATGCCAAGCATTTTGAAAATAGCAATGTTGAATTAATAACTTGGGAACAGGATTTCCCATTCCACAGGGTTCTAATAATTTTAATTCTCGAAATAATTTTTTTCCTAATTCTGCTACTTTAACGACTAAATCAATTTTAATTTGGGCAATTAAGGCTGACGGATCTCGATTTTGTTGCCAGAACTGTTGATTAATCGCTTCTTGAAAAATAGGAATATTTTCGACTCGTAAACTTAATCCGGCGGCAAAAGGATGCCCCCCAAATCGCGCTAATAAATGGGCTTGAGAATTGACTAATTGATATAAATCAATGCCATTAACCGATCGCGCTGAGCCTTTCGCTAGGGTGGAATCCCCTGATCCCTCGTCACGGGTACTTAACAAAATGGTAGGACGACCGTATTCTTGGGCAATTTGACCCGCTACTAACCCCAAAACCCCTTGAGGCCATTGATCATCCACTAAAACGATCACGCTGGTGGTTGACAGATCCAGACTAGTTAATTTTTTCTTAATTTCTTCCGTTACGGTTTTTTGAAGGGCTTTACGTCGCGTGTTGGCCAATTCCGTTTCCATGGCCAATTGTTTACACCGTTCAAGATTACGACTCGTTAACAGTTCCACCCCAAAACTGGCATCTCCATGAATCCGACTAATCGCGTTAATACGCGGCCCAATGCCAAAGGAAATATCCGTCGGGCGATCGCCGCTTCGTTGACAGAGTTCTAGTAATTGGGCGACCCCTGGACGAGTTGGATTTTTAACCTGCTGTTGTAATTTTTGAATCCCTTTTTGGGCTAAATAACGACAATCTCCACTGAGTTGGACTAAATCGGCAATTAAACCAATCGCCACTAAATCCAACAAATTTTCAACCGGCTCTGTCGGTAAATTCGGCAAGGTTTGATACAAGGCTTCAACGAATTTATAGGCAACTGCCACACCGGATAGATGATAAAGGGGATGATTTTCGGCAAAATAACGGGGGTTAATCATCGCCACGACGGGAGGACGGTCTTTCGGCAATGTATGGTGATCAGTAATAATTAGGTCAATTCCTAATTTATTCGCATAGTCAATTTCTGTTAAATTGGTGCTGCCCGTATCGCAAGTAATAATGAGGCGAGTTCCTGAAGCGGCTAATTTTTCTAATTGGGGAATATTCAACCCATGAGAATAGGTTAAACGGTTGGGAATGTAATAGCTTAACTGTAAATCGGGGACAAAAAATTGACTTAGGCCTTCCCATAAAACACTGGTTGCGGTAATGCCATCTGCGTCAAAATCTCCCCAAATTGCCACTTTTTCTCCCAACGCGATCGCGGTTTTTAATCGATTCATCGCCGCTTTCATTTCTTGCCCAAAGGCAAAAGGACTCATCGGTTGATACGCTTGAGGATTAATAAATCCCGCCAGGGTTTCTTCATCTCGAATTCCTCGTTGCCAAAGCAATAGAGCCGCATAATTTCCTTCCGATTCAACAACGTAAGATTGAACTAATTGAAGAAAATCATCAGGAACTTCTTGAGAAGATAAAACGGGGACATCCCACCTAGAGTAGTACATAGAAATTAATCGTAAACTATGAAAAAATAGCGAAAACAGAACTCAGCCAAAAATGATGCGAAAAGTTAAAAGCATAGTCGGAGAAGTGACAATAGGACATAGCCCACTGTATTACAATTTATAACGTGATTGACACCATGATGGAAACGTTTTTAGGTATTGATTTTGGGACTTCGGGTTGTCGGGCAATCTTGATTGATTCGGAGAATTTAATTCAGCAAGAAATCTCCCTACAATTTCCCCTGGCTTCTCTGGATTGGTTATCCATTTGGCAAGAATCCTTATTTGCGTTACTGGGGAAAATTTCGCGATCGCTGAGATCCACTATTCGAGCAATTGCCATTAATGGAACCTCATCAACGGTCTTGTTATGCGATCCTCACGGTCGGCCGCTGACAGAACCCTTGTTATATAACGATGCTAGGGGCGCGACGATTTTAGATCAATTAAGTCTTTTTGTGCCGCCCAACCATTTAGTGTTAAGTGGTAACTCTAGTCTGGCGAAATTAATTTGGTGGTCAAAACAGCCGTATTTTGCGGAAGCTGCCTATTTTCTGCATCAAGCGGATTGGCTCGCCTTCTTATTACACGGTCGATTAGGTATCAGTGATTATCACAATGCCTTGAAACTAGGCTATGATGTCCTCCATTTAACCTATCCCCATTGGCTGGTTAATCATCCGTTTTATCCCCTATTACCGACGGTTTTGGCTCCTGGTGCTGCCGTTGGGACAGTAACCCCTGCGATCGCCGACCAATTTCATTTAAGCCCGAATTGCGTCATTTGTACGGGAACCACCGATAGTATCGCCGCTTTTTTAGCCAGTGGAGCCAGTCAACCAGGGGAAGCCGTTACCTCCTTGGGGTCAACCTTAGTCTTAAAATTACTCAGCACCGATCCCGTTGAAGATTTAGCATCCGGCATCTATAGCCACCGTTTAGGCAACCTATGGTTAACGGGTGGGGCATCCAATACGGGGGGAGCCGTTTTAAAACACTTTTTTACCCAGGACGAACTCGCCCAATACAGTCAGCAGATTAATCCCGATCAACCCACCGCCTTAAATTATTATCCGTTGCTGAAATCCGGCGATCGCTTTCCCATTAATGATCCCAATTTGCAGCCCCAATTAGAACCCCGCCCTGAAAATCCAGTTGAATTTTTACACGGATTACTGGAAAGTTTAGCCCGCATCGAAGCCTTAGGGTATCAAAAACTCCAAACCCTCGGAGCCTCACCCCTAACCCAGATTTTTACCGCAGGCGGCGGCGCAAAAAACGAAACCTGGCGCAAAATCCGCGATCGTTATCTGGCGGTTCCGGTGATGGTTTCACGCTATACCGAAGCAGCCTATGGTACGGCTTTATTGGCGAAACAGGGCTATGGTGACGACCGGATAGTCAACACGGCAAATTGAGTTGCTCATCCTCCCAAATTTCTCTGGTTGATGTAACAATCTATTCAATAAAATTCAAAAAAGCATTGGTTTGACGGGCCTGAATCCAGACTTTTCCTTCTCCCTTAAATCGACAAACTAAACCTTTGCCGCCATAGTATTTGGTGCGATCGCTTTTAATCACTAATCCTTCAATCATTTCAATGTCATAGTTTAGGGTATCTTCAAAGGCAACAACGTAACCTGTATCGACTAAAAAATCGTCCTGAACCGTAATTTCAACCAATCCCCCATAGGAGCTAAACCATACATCCCCTTGTCCAATCGTTCGCAGCAAAAACGTTGAGGTGTCATTAAAGAAATTTTTCATTCCTAGAAATTTGATATCAATTTGAACCGTTGGAACGCAGGCAATAAAATGGGAAGATTGCAATAAAATTCCTGTTCTTCCAGTTAAATAATAGTGATGAATATGTCCAGGTAAGGGTGGAGCGAGAAACAATCTACCAGGTTTAAATTCCGCTGCAAATTGATTAATAAATAAGAGTTCTTTTCCTAATGCTTTGGTCAGGGTTTTAAGGAGTCCATCCTGAAGTTTAGCAATCAGCGTAATGCTACTATCCATTGCTTCAATGACAGACGCTTCGGCTAAAACGGTTTGGCTCGGTTTTAAGTCCAGAATCAAGGAAGAATAAAGGGGGCCATTTTCAATGGAAAAATCCAGATCATGTTCTTCTTCGATCTCTTTTTTCTTTTCATTCCTATCGATGGAATTATTAATTAAATTGCCTTCCATGAAACTGATCCTTAAAAATTCATTAATAACTGATTAACTTGGCTTGAAAGACGATTCTAATTGGGTATCAGCAAAAAAGTTTTTAAATGAGTGGGTTTGATACAAGATTTTTCCCTGACCCTGAAATTGACATAAACTCTCTTTCTTTTTAATAAAACTCGCTAATCCCTTTGTTTGCGGAAAAATCAATTTAAAATTCAAACTATTTTCAAAGGCAATCACATTTTTTAAGTTGATAACAAAATTATCTTCTACATCCACTTCTGACAATCGACCAAAGGAATTGATTAAAACCTGTCCATCACCCACTAAACTTAACCAAGCATTTGATTCATTGCTTAATAACGTCTTGAACTTATGAAATCCCGAAAAAATTTCAATTTTAGAACTTGAAGCTAAATAAGCATTAACACGAACAATTAATTTATATTTTGTCATTTGATAAACAAAGATATCCCCAATAATGGGGGGGGCTAAATACAGCTCTCCGGTTTCTTCGTTAGCTTTAAAACTGTTGAGAAATAAAAATTTATCTTTAAGAGGGCTTTTTTTCTGGGTTGTTGTACTTTCACTCCCCCTTTGCATACTGGTACTCACTTGAAGGTTATTGCTCATCATCATCATGGCACCCGCTTTAGCAATAACTTCTTCGTTAGATTTTAAAAAAATATGAGCGATCGCGTTGTTGGGTTGGTTTAGGATCTCAACTTTCATACTCGCTAGGATAGATAGGCAGTTAACCTTGCCGACTGTTTAAGTAACGAACCAGCCCACTACGACTGCGAGACTGTAAGTATATAATACCCCCTCCGATTAATTGAGTAACGATACCCTCTCCGGCAATAGGGGAGCCAATAATCCGTTTTGGGAAATCGACCTTCAGCCGAATTTTAGAACTGTAGGCCACAAGATGATGGTGTTCTACGGCAAAGCGTTTATAGGTTTGATGTTGGGTTAATCCCCCCTGACTACCAATAAAGACCAAACCCCTTCCCGATACTTTAAGCACAAAGAGACCTTTGCCTGCTAACCAACTGGAAAAACCGGCCCAGTGAATTCCCATTTGGATTTGAGGGGTATGTCCCAAATGAACTCCTGGTTGTAGACATAGGGCACTTTTTGTCAGATCTAAACGGATAATATCGCCAGGGTTGGGTTGGGAAAGTACCAGGTTCAAGGGTTCATTCGTTGGATTGCTAAAAACATTAACCCAAAGGGGATAACCACCCAAAAAATGTCTGAGTAGGGCAAAGAAAATATCTCCGGCGAAAGCCGTCTTCATGACGATTCCCGTATCCATACTGACGAGCGTTCCTGGCGCAGCAAGAAAACTCTCACCGGGTCTTAAGGTGACGTAGAGAGAAGCAAAAGCCGGCCTGAAGCGAACTTTATACAGCAAACTGTTTAACGGTTGAGGGTTAGAAGAATAAAAAACTACGTTACTATTCTCAGCGATCTTTTCCGAAACCCCTAGAAACTGAGATGTTTCTTAAACTATTTCTCAGCTTCATTGGTTTTATTCGGGAAAAACTACTTTGGGTTAAGCCGTGGTTTTTTCTAAGATCAATTTAGACCGCTTAACATTTTCGGGGATCGTAATGGGGTAATTGCCATTAAAGCAGGCCGAACAGAAATGATCGATGTTTTCTCCCGTTGCTTCCAACATTCCCTGTTGGCTCAGGTAGGCTAAGGAATCGACTCCAATTTGCTCGGCGATCGCGTCAATGGATTTCGTGGCAGCAATGAGTTGATCCTGATTATCCGTATCAATGCCATAGAAACAAGGATGGGTTACCGGCGGTGAAGAAATTCTCATGTGAACTTCCGTTGCCCCTGCATCTCGTAAGGCTTTAACAATTTTGCGGCTAGTGGTTCCCCTCACAATAGAGTCATCCACAATAATCACCCGTTTGCCCTTGAGGACATCCTTAAGGGGATTGAGCTTCATGCGAATGCCCGATTCCCGCATATTTTGGGTCGGTTGAATAAAGGTACGCCCTACATAACGATTTTTGATTAACCCTTCGGCGTAGGGAATCCCTGACCCCTGGGAAAATCCAATAGCGGCCGGAATGCCCGAATCGGGAACGCCCATAACGATATCGGCATCAACAAAAGATTCTTTAGCTAATTGCTGCCCAATCCGCATCCGATAGGTATAAAGGGTTTCATCGTTGGTAATACTATCGGGACGGGAGAAATAGATCATCTCAAAAATACAGAGCTTTTTCGCCGATTGGGTCGCCCAGTGGAAAGAAGCTATGCCAGAGTCGGTAATCCAAACCAATTCTCCTGGCTCGACTTCGCGGACAAATTCGGCTCCAATAATATCTAATCCACAGGTTTCGGAAGCTAAAACATAACGAGTGGTATCACTCTCTAATTGACCAATCACTAGCGGTCTCACCCCATTAGGATCGCGCGCGCCCATTAACCCCACAGGTGTTCCAATGACTAAACTGTAGGCTCCTGAACAAATTTGAAACGCACTAATGGCCGCTTCTAGCCAATCTTTACCGCTATCCACTTCATTAGCGATCGCGACGGCAATCATTTCCGAATCGGTCGTAGTAATAAAATCACAACCCCGACTGACTAATTTTTCCCGTAACTCAACCGTATTCACCAAATTACCATTGTGGGCTAGGGCGAGGGAACCTAAGCGAGTTCCGACAATCGCCGGCTGAGCATTCACTTTATGACTCGATCCGGTTGTGGAATAACGGTTATGGCCGACCGCGATCGTCCCCGTGAGTTCATGCAAAATCGATTCTTTAAACACCTGGGAAACCAGTCCCATGTCTTTATGGCTATGAACCTGATCCCCCTCAAAGGTCGCAATTCCAGCCGATTCTTGGCCTCGATGTTGCAGCGCGTACAGACCAAAATAGGTTAATTTCGCCACCTCCTCTTCGGGAGCATAAATTCCAAAGACACCACAGGCTTCTTCAGGTTTATCGGAACGGGAGATATCGACCTGATGGCTGGGGTCGGTTCCATGAGTATTCACAAGCATCCTACGTTGGGGGACTCCTTTAATGAGGGCAATTCAGTGGATTATGTAGAATCAATATTCTAGGGCTTTTTAAAACAAATTGAATTGATAACTCAGGCTGAAATAATTTCTCAGCAATACTTCTTAACATTTCTTTAACCTATCTTAGCAGGATTGGTCGGCCGATTGGGAAATCTCCCTCGGTGAAGGTTTGTCAAAGTCTGATAAACTAGCTACATTAATCACTAGAGTTATTTTTAGGAAGTCTTCAATCATGGAAAGCGTTGCCTATATTCTTGTGTTAACGATGGCCTTGGCTGTCCTCTTTTTCGCGATCGCCTTTCGGGAACCCCCCCGTATCCAAAAATAATCAACACCGAATCGGACTGATTTCAAATAAAACTTTATATTATTTTTTTAATGAGCTATCTCAACTTTGCTTACCGTTGTGCGGTAGGCTAAGATAATAAAGATGGCTCTATTTTTGCTGCCTTTTTATACTTTTTTGATAAAAACTCAACGTTAAAATTTTTGACTTACTCTTTACCCCCTAAAATTGGACTATGCAATGTCCCTACTGCCAACATAGTAATAGCCGTGTTTTAGAATCTCGTTCCAGTGAAGGTGGCCAAAGTATTCGTCGTCGTCGAGAATGTCTAGAATGTAAACATCGTTTTACCACCTACGAGCGGGTTGAATTTGTCCCCATTACCGTTATTAAATCCGACGGCAAAAAAGAATCTTTCGATCAATCCAAATTACTGCGGGGCATGGTCAGAGCCTGTGAGAAAACAGGAATTTCCTATGAACGATTAGAGCGTATCGTCGAAGATCTCGAAGCCCAGATTCAACAGCGGAACCATCGAGAAATTACAAGCCATGAGATCGGGCAATTAGTCCTGAAATATTTACAAAAAGAAAATGAGGTTGCCTATATTCGTTTTGCTTCCGTTTATGGCCGATTTCAAGGAATTACGGATTTTGTTGAGACCTTGAATCATCTTAAAACCGAACCACCTCAAACTTGGGAAACGGAACCCGAAGAAGTTACTGCAACGGTATTGGAAGATCCCCAGCTTACGTTATCTTCTTAATTTTTGGATACCAAAATTTAATTCTAAAATTTGCGGTTTTATACCCATTAAGCAACTTTGTGATTACGGACTGACCGTTGACAGAATGACCAAAGAATTAACTCGTTGTGCTTGGGTCAAGGCGGATTCCCTCGAAATCGCTTACCACGATCAGGAGTGGGGTGTCCCGTTACATGATGATCGAAAATTGTTTGAGTTTTTAATTTTAGAAGGCGCACAAGCAGGTTTAAGTTGGAGTACAGTGCTTAAAAAACGGGAAAATTATCGGCTGGCGTTTGATCAGTTTGATCCGGTTTTAGTGGCTCGATACGGTGAAGATAAGATTGAAAGTTTGATGCAGAATGCTGGCATTATTAGAAATCGACTTAAAATTAAGGCGGCTATCGTTAACGCGCAACAGTTTTTAACGATTCAAAAAGAATTTGGCTCTTTTGATCGGTTTCTTTGGCAATTTGTGGGCGGTGAACCCAAACAAAATCACTGGCAGTCTATCGCAGAGGTTCCGGCGACAAGTCCCGAATCCGATGCCCTCAGTAAAACGCTGAAAAAACGGGGCTTTAAGTTTGTCGGATCAACGATTTGTTACGCTTTCATGCAGGCAGTCGGTCTGGTGAATGATCACACAACGGATTGTTTTTGTCATCAAAAATTACAAACTCGTTAATGGGGATAACTTTTGGAACCTAGCGCGATCGCTTAAGCCATAATTAAAAAGTCCTATGGAAAAATTATTGGCGCGTTGAAGTCGGTAACTTTTAAAATCGTTAATCTCCCCAGCGATCGCTTAAGCCATAATTAAAAAGTCCTATGGAAAAATTATTGCTATGAGCCGTAAACGCTTTGTCATCGAAATGGGCATGGGCATTGATCAACATGGTCAAGATCCAACCGTCGCTGCTGCCAGGGCTGTTCGTAACGCGATCGCCCATAATGCGCTGCCTGGAATCTGGGAAGTGGCGGGTTTAAACCATCCCAATGAAATGATTGTGGAAGTCCAAGTTGCCGTGCCCTTTCCTGAGCAGGTACGTGCCGAAGAAGTCTTAGCCGTCTTACCCTTCGGTCAAAAAACCTTAACAGTGGAAACGGGAGGAATGGTGGTACAAGGCAGAGCAATTCCAGAATTTAATGATAAAAATGATGAAATGCTGATTGCAGTGGCGGCGGTAACTGTTTTTATTGACCAATGAATTTAATTCTTTCCTGGCTTGAAGTCTCTTTTTTAGTCCTGAGCTTGGGCCTTGCTCGCATTCTGTGGAATCTTTTTCTGGCCTATATTCCTCTGGTTCTCAGCGTTTGGCTGTTTCGGTGGTCTCATCGGCGATCGCCGCTTTGGTGGATATTACTCGCGGTATTTATTGCCTTTTTACCCAATGCACCCTATATTTTGACGGATTTAATTCACTATGTTAAAACCATTCAACGAGGAATTCCTGAAAGTATCATTATTTTAGCCTTAACCCCTCAGTATATTGTGTTTATTGTCGGTGGTTTCCAAGCTTACGTCATGTCTTTATTAAATGTCGAATTTTATCTCCAAAAAATGGGCTGGGAAAAATGGAGTGTTTTAACCCAATTAATCCTTCACTTTTTATCCGCTATTGGCATTTACTTAGGCCGATTTTTACGGTTTAATAGTTGGGATTTTCTGGCTCAGCCCGACGAATTGGCCCAAAGCCTAGCCCAAGATTTATCCCATAAACAACCTATTTTAGCCATTAGCGTGACTTTTTTAATCCTGACGGCTCTTTATTGGTTCACAAAACAGATAAACTTAGGTTTAGTCTTGCGTTTTCAAGAAATTCAGCAGCAACGAAGAAAAAATAGGTTTAATCAGTCCTAAATGTTTACTAAATGTTTAAGTAAGTCGCGCTATTGATTAGTAATCATCAAAATAATAGTGAGTAACACCAGTAAATTTATGAACCTTCCTCCCGATCAACAATTAGCTTTTTTAGGATTAGGGGTTATGGGTGGCCCAATGACTGCAAACTTGGCTCGTCAGGGATTTTCCGTCACCGCTTGGAACCGTAGCAGCGATCGCCCAGGAATCGAGATTGCAAAAAATGCAGGGGCAAAAATTATAACGACCCTTTCAGAAGCCGTTGCCAGTGCTGATATTATTTTTACCTGTTTAGGGGATGTCCCCGATGTTCAGCAAGTTCTATTAGGCGAAAACGGGGTTATTAATTACGCTAAACCTAACGCCATCATTGTAGATTTCAGCACTATTGGCCGAGATGCCGTCCAAGCGATCGCGCAGGAACTGAGTAAAAAATCCTTACGATTTTTAGATGCACCCGTTTCAGGTGGGGATATTGGCGCACAAAAAGGGACTTTAACAATAATGGTTGGGGGTACTGAAAACGACTTTCAAGCTATTTATCCCTATCTCACTGCAATGGGCAAAAATATCTATCACTGTGGCCCTGTCGGTAGTGGCCAAGCCGTCAAACTCTGCAATCAAGTCCTCGCGGCACTAAATATGGTGGGATTATGTGAAGCGATTACTTTGGCTAAAACTCAAGGCATTGATCCCAACTTAATGATTGAAGTGTGTTCTACAGGCGCAGCCAGTTCCTGGGCATTAGCCAATTTAGCCCCCAAAATTGTCGCCGATGATCTCCAACCAGGCTTTATGATTAAGCATATTCTCAAGGATTTGCGCTTAGTCCAAGAAACTGTTGAAGGTTCAGAACCAACATTAGCAGGGGTTCAACTAGCCGATCGCTTGTTTAAATGGGTGCAAGATTTAGATAACGGCAAAGGAGCAGAACAGGGAACTCAAGCCATGATCCGCGCTTATCAAGAGTAGACTAAGCCATGCTTTATACCCCCTGCCCCCCTTTGTAAGGGAGAAGCCGATAGGATTATATACCAATCAATAATATTTACTTAAGCAAAATTATGAGCGATGTCAACATTCCAACATTAGACGATTTAGAATTTTTATCCTACTTAAACGAACAGGGAAGTATTGATGAAAACCTACAGGGAAAAATTGGAGTTTATGCCATTTTTGATGAAGCCAAAATGTTACAGTTTGTGGGCTATTCGCGGGATATTTATTTAAGTTTAAAACAGCACTTAGTTCGTCAGCCGGATAAATGTTATTGGTTAAAATTACAAACAATTGATCGTCCCAGTCGTACCGTGTTAGAAGCAACTAAGCAACAGTGGATGACAGAAAATGAAGGGATACCTGAAGGCAAGCAAACAGTAGAATCAGTCTGGACAGACCCCATTGACGCTAAATTGACCATGACCGATGAAGATAAAATCGCTTATGAAAATCAAGATGAGTTAGGAAAAATCAAGTTTTTGAAATCAGTTGCCAGAAAGTTAGAGACTGAGATCCAAGAAAAATTAAGCGATCGCGGCGTGAAGATGGAAATCCGTTTTAATCCAAAACTCAAAGAACAGGGATTACTCGATTTAAAATAATTATTTTTAGTAAACAATGCGTCAATTTTGGCAAGAAATTTTAGCGGTTGCTCAACGAATTTTAATTGAATTGGTTCGCCGTAAACGCAGTTTAATGTTTTGGGTAATTTTTCCCGTTGTGGTTCTCTTATTAAACGGTTTCATTTTTGCCGATCGCTCCGGTTTACCCCTCTCTCAAGCAATGGAATTTGCGGCTCCATCGAGTTTAGTCGGGGCTGCCTTGTTTTTTAGCTGTTTAGGCGGCAGTTTGGCAACGGTCGTTTCAGAACGGGAAAATCAGACGTTAAAACGCTTATTTATTTCGCCGCTGCGAGGGATTTCTTACTTTTTAGGAATCTTTCTTGCCCATGCGTTAATTGGGATTGGTCAAGGGTTAATTATTTACACCGTCGCAACTTATTTTAAAGCCGAATTTCGAGGTTCTATTTTCTTAGGAATACTGGTTATTATATTAAGCATTATTTCTTATGTAGGGGTCGGTTTTATTTTTGGAACGCAATTAGCCCGCAGAACGGAGGATGTAAATGCTTTGGTGGCAACCTTTGGGGTTCCGTTATTAATTTTAGGGGGGGCGTTTTTTCCGGCTTCGATTTTCCCAAAACCATTGCTCGCGATCGCGCAATATAACCCGATTTATCACATGAATCAAACCTTAACAGGCATTTGGGCGGATGGTAGCAATTTTGTAGAATTAAAATCTCATTTTATCTTTTTAATTAGTTTTGCTTTCACAATGATTATTATGGGTTGGTTTTCCTATCAAAAAATGCTCCAACGGGAACGGCGTTTATAGTATGTTGAAAATTAGCAATTTATGTAAATCCTACGGTGATCGCTTAGTGTTAGACCAGTTTAATTTAGAAATTAAAACGGGTGAAGTTTATGGATTATTAGGGCCAAACGGGGCAGGAAAAACGACGTTAATTAACTTGATTTGTCATTTACTTAAAGCTGATTCAGGAAAAATTATAATTAATGATCAACCCCTTTCTGAAAATACCAAACAATGGTTAGGGGTTGCACCGCAAGAAAATTTACTTTATCGCACCTTAACCTGTCAGGAAAATCTAGATTTTTACGGCAAAATTTACGGGCTAAACCGTCGCGATCGCCAAACTAGAATTCAACTCTGTTTAGAAGCCGTTAATTTATTAGACCGGGCTAAAAGTCCTGTAGAAACCTTGAGCGGAGGAATGCAACGTCGTCTCAATATCGCGATCGCCATGATCCATCAACCGAAATTATTGATATTAGATGAACCGACAACGGGCTTAGATATTGAAGCCAGATACGAAATTTGGCAATTAATTCAACAGTTGCAGCAACAAGGAATGACAATTTTATTAACCACCCATTTACTTGATGAAGCGCAACGGCTTTGCCAACGGATTGGTATTTTAAAAGCGGGAAAATTGGCGGTTCAAGGAAGTTTAGAAAATTTACGAAAACTCATTCCTGCCCAAGAAATTTTAACCCTACACACCACTGAAGAAACTCAGGCAATAGAACGAGCGAATCAATTAGGTTTTACCTATCGACGGTATGGTAATGATTTAGCTTTTTGGTTACCGCGATCGCTAGAATTGCGAGAAATTTTGGATCTGTTTCAAGGTATTCCCATTGATTCAATTTCTAAGCAATTAGTCCAGTTAGAACAGATTTATTTAGAAGTTCAAGGAGTAACCCATCGTTAAAAAAAGCGATAATTTTAACCTCCTTTTAACTAGAGCAATAATACCCCGATAAAGCTGTTAATACTTCGATGTTTCCATCTTTTTAAGTGAGTCTTTCAACTTAGCAACGTTCAACAAATTCTTGATTCTTTCTGAGTCTTTGAATAAAAAATCACCAATTTTTAGGTTGAAAAGTGGAATTATTTAAAATCGAAATCGTCTCTCCCGCTTGAGCTAAAACAAACAAACCTTGACGATAGGCCCATTTATCTGCACCTTCTTCAATCTCAATGCCCGCTACGGCTCCATAAAGTTGCTTTTGGCTATATTCAGGAAAGAACGTCCGAAATTCTGTTAAATCTTCAATTAATTCTTTAATATCATTCACGCCCAAACTACTTTTCACTTCTACTACTAAAACATGATTTTCATTTGTCACTAGGACATCAATTTCTAAAGTTTTGCCATCTAGCCGCTTTTTAACCCGTTGACTAACCTGATGCACGGGAATCCCTCTATTTAAAAACAACGTTTCACAGGCAGGTGCGACCATATTCTCGACAAATCGTCCCCATTTTCCGCCCAGATCCCCAATTTTTTTATTAACTTCACGGATTTGACGGTCTGTTTCTTGGGTTTGCTCTTTAAGCAGGCGTTCTGTTTCTCGAAATCGTTGTTCTGCTTCTCGAAATCGTTGTTCGGCTTCTGCACGTCGGTGGACGGCTTCTTGGGCTTGCTCTTTAAGCAGGCGTTCTGTTTCTTTTTGAGCGGCAGTTAATTCGGCGAGTAATTGCCACACATCATCAGCAGTTGTTGTCATGGTTTTTCCTTGCTTTTCCTAGTTATGATTTTATCTGCTTTTATTGCGATCGCGAAGCGGCACTTTTTTCAGGAAAGTAAGAATTTGCTGACGACGGATAATCATCAATGCCTGTTTTTCAGAGTCTTTCTAAACGCGATCGCTTGGTATAATCTCAATGAATAGATTAGGATTGATGCGTTACTGGCTGGTTATTGGCATGACTACTTGGGTACTTGAAACCGAACCCCTCGCTACTCAAATTGAAGTTACAGATGAAAAGTTAATTGTAAATTTAGTAGATGAACGCACTTTAATTATTCCTTTATCTTGGTATCCACGTTTGCTTCATGCTTCCCAAAAAGAACGAGAAAACTGGCAACTTTTAGGGGATGGTTACGCGATCGCTTGGGATGATCTTGATGAACATATT
>JAYKGY010000027.1:0-17375 GCA_035285545.1 Snowella sp.
ATCTCTGAAAGACTCAATATTTCTGCAATAGTCACATTAGATGGTGATTTTGATATTTACCGACGTTATCGAAAACAACCTTTTGCAAGAGTCTATTTAGATCCATAAAACTGAGAAGCAATAGTTAGATGACAACAAAGTATTATGGTGAACAATCATGATTCAACTACCAATAACCCTAGAACAACTGATTACAACTGTACAACAACTACAACCCAGCGATCGCGCCCAAGTAGCCAAAGCCTTAATTCAAATAGAATTAAAATCAGACCTCACAAATTTACTTGAAGAACTGTATAGCCAAACCCCTATAGATGAAATCACAGACACCGAAATTATGAACGAAATTAAAGCTGTACGTCAGCAATCAAGAAACTCGACATGAAATTGAGAGTAGTCATAGAGAAAAAGAAATCGATCGCTTAGTTTATCAACTGTATGGCTTGACAGAAGAAGAGATTAAAATAGTAGAAGGGCAGAGGTGATAAATAAAAAGTAGAAAGGCAAAAGGAAAAATTAGAGTAACTTTATAAATATCCAATTTAAAAAAACTATGACACTTAAAGAACTAGAAACTCAACTACTCGCACTCTCACCCACAGAAAAATCTCAAGCAATTCAACTAATCCTTAATAGCCTATTAAATAGTTGGCACGGCATTGAGAAAACCTTAAATGTCTGTGGCGGCGACGCTTGTATTCGTAACACCAGAATTCCCGTTTGGCTATTAGTCAGTTACCAACAACAAGGGCTTAGCGACGCAAAAATATTAGAAGCATATCCAACCCTAAACGCAGTCGATTTAGCAAATGCTTGGATATACGCCGAAAGCCATCCCCAAGAAATTGCAGCAGCAATCCTTGAAAACGAGGCAGATTAGGTAATGGTAAAACTCTATGCAGATGAGCAATTCCCATTGCCTGTCGTCAAAATTTTGCGTGCTTTAGGGTATGACATCCTGACCGTACAAGATGCAGGAAAAGCAGACCAAAAAATACCTGATTCTAAAGTTTTGGAGTATGCAACTAGCCTCAATCGAGCCATTTTAACCATGAATCGCCGTGACTTCATTCGTTTACACGCTCAAGCCACTCAACATAAAGGCATCGTGATTTGTCGAAGTAGCACCAACTGGGAAAAAATTGCCCAAGCTATACATAATTATCTCTCTCAACTTGAGACTATTGAAGGGCAACTCATTAGAATCAAACTACCATCGTTGTAAAAATCACGCCATGCCGACATAAGCGAATTAGAATAGGCGAGCGATCGCTTAGTCTATCTAACTTTTTATCTCAAACCATAGCGATATTTTCTAAACGAGAAACATTGGACTGATTTGGAGTGGGCGATCGCCGAGCCGCGAGATATTCCTGAAACGCTAAATGGGAAAAGGAAAAAATTCCCCGTACCCGTTCAATCAACAGACCATGTTGCAGTTCAATGGCTTTAAGGATACCTTCACTTTCGAGTTGTAATTCTTCGGGTTCGGTCGGCGCATTGGGCAGTTGACAGATATAGTCGCTAATTTTTTGCTCAATAGTTTGCTTATCAAAAAAATACTGACCATTTTCTCCGGTCATCGCTGCAATTTGACTGAGCAAGCGTAATTTATGCGGTAATTCTAAGCCATTACTCACTTCATCCCGTTGGATGCCACGAATTTCATCCCATTTACCTAGCATTAGATCTAAGCATTGTTTATAAAATTCCGATTCCTGACTAGGAACTTGATTTTGACGGGCATAAACCCCACAAGCCAGATGCAAAAATAGGGGCGTGACAACTAATTGCCGTAATCTGAGATTTTCCGGTAAATCGAGTTTTCGGATAAATTGAATGGCTTGCTCCCGTCGATCGCGAATATGGGGTTTCGTCAGGGTCATGAACCATTTATGGGCAAAAAGCGTGATCTGATCCGCTGAAAAAGAGGCAATTTCGACATCGGTAAAGCCTTTAAAATTAAAGCTTTTGGCTGCGGTTCGGCAGGTCGCAACAAACAGATTTTTATGATATTTTTCAGTAAATCGACGTATTTCTTGATAAACCGCATTGAGATGACTATTTAACACCTCATCTAAGCCATCTAACAAGAGTAAAACCCGACCTTCTCGAAGCAAGGTATCGATAATGCTAGGTTCTGCAATCCCTGATACCAGAAATTCCGAACGAATATAGTTAAGTAGGCTAAATTCACCGCTATCTTTGGATTCTTCCGTAAAATCCTTGAGGCTAATAAAAATCGGAACGCGATTACCGGCAAATTCCCCCTGATTACATTTAATGGCAATGTGTTGTAAAAACGTGGTCTTACCCGCGCCAGGATTGCCTAAAATTCTCAGTTTGGGATAACTTTCAACGGCTCTCATCGCCATTATTCGCTTAGGAAAAGCCGAGCCTAGACTAACATTTTCAAAGTCTTTCAGCGTCAGATTTTGGATATCACGGGTTTCTAGCCATTGTTGCGAGGCAATTTCTTCTAAAATATTGGCTTCTACATAGATTTCTTCTAAATTAACGGGACGGCTGACTTCTAATAGTTGAAGAATGCCGCATTGATCTTGAATTTTGTCGCGACGTTGCGATCGCACCTGTTGAACTAGGGCATTAATATGGGTCGCACTTTTTTCGCCAGTTTCTAAGGTTTCCGCCGGAGGATTATCGGCAATTTCTCGCCAGTTTAACTCTAAAATAGAGCAAATCTCAATAAAAATGTAGCGTTCAATGGGTTGACCAGTAAAAAATCTCCAAATCGGTTGGCGCGTTTTTAAATTAACCTCAAAGGCCAAATTTTCCTGTGTCCAACCTTTTCGGGTAAAGGCTTTTTTCGCCTGTCGAATTCCCGCCTGGGAAGCCCTGAGTGATCGTTTTGCCATAAAGACCTTTATATAAACTCAATATAATGTAAATTCTCGAAAAACCATGAAAAAATTAAATTTTTTTTTAAAT
Source organism: Snowella sp. (assembly GCA_035285545.1). GTDB lineage: Bacteria > Cyanobacteriota > Cyanobacteriia > Cyanobacteriales > Microcystaceae > Snowella. Next base: position 2,950 of record JAYKGY010000027.1, read on the forward strand.
TGAATTCTACCCAATACGCCTTCAAAAACTTATTAAAATAGCATCAATTCGCATTATTCGACCTAGCGACTTATTTTTTAGTGTCATCTTAATTCATCCTAATTAATAGAGTTTTTTAGATAAAAATTTGATAATAAGATAGTTTGTTTAAATAAAGTAAATTGTTGTTGTGTTCCAGTTAGTTTCTATAACTGGGGCTGAACTGTTAACCATCATAAGCGTAATGATTACTATATACTCTCTGTCTCCCGTCGTTATTGTGCCTCTCTCTCTAGGGGGATTATCATTTGAATGAGTTACTAATAATATCAATTGTAATTTTGTCGAAAAATATATCCTAAAAAAATTAATTCTCCCAAATCAGCATAGATAGGGAGATTAGAGTAAATAGTCCAAAAAGTAAGAACAAATAGTAATTAATAATTGGATTTTGAAGATTTTATGGAGAAAGGTTTATTAAAAAACTTAATTACATCGTCTTCACATTAATGGAATTTACAAGGGCATTTGCTTCTTTTTCAGCTTTTTCTTTGCGTTCGCTGTAGCGATCTGTCAGATAATCCACCTTATCTCGCAGTAATAATGTGAATTTATAGAGTTCTTCCATTACGTCCACAACGCGATCGCGGTAAGGTGAGTCCTTCATCGTGCCATCTTCGTGAAACTCTTGATAAGCCTTGGCGACAGAAGACTGATTGGGAATGGTAAACATCCGCATCCAACGGCCTAGAAGCCTCATGGTATTCACCGCATTAAACGATTGAGAACCGCCACTTACCTGCATAACCGCTAACGTTCTACCTTGAGTCGGTCTAACAGCCCCAATACTCAGGGGAATCCAATCAATCTGATTTTTCAAAATTCCTGTAATTTGTCCGTGCATTTCGGGGCTACTCCAAACTTGCCCTTCCGACCATTGGCTTAATTCCCGTAGTTCTTGGACTTTGGGATGGGTATCGGGGACGCTGCCATAGATAGGCAATTCACGCGGATCAAAGAATTTTACTTCTGCCCCCATTTCCTGAATAATACGGGCTGCTTCTTCTGCAAGTAATCGGCTATAGGAGCGATCGCGCAATGAGCCATATAAGAACAAAATTCGGGGAGGATGATCAAAATTTGCCATAGGATAAATTAATCAAAAGGTTAAAAGTAAAAACTAAGCTTTTTTACGAGTTACTGGAAAATTGGGATTCAATTAACTGTATTACCCGTTCTTTGACCTCATCTCGGACTCTAGGGAAAATTTCGGGTTGTTCGGCAGGATCATCCAGTTGCCAATCTTGAAAAACTTCCCGTGTTAACCATTCTTCAGGTAAGTTCACTCCGCAACCACAGAGGGAAATAACAATATCAAAATCTTCGGGTTTAAACTCACTCAAGGCTTTTGAGGTTTGATCCGTAATATCAATCCCAATATCTTTCATGGTCGCGATCGCTTCTGGACGAACTTGACTGGCTTCGAGACCTGAACTAGTGACTTCGATTTTGCCGTTTCCTAAAATCTTGGCAAAGCCTTCTGCCATCTGGGAACGAGCCGAATTTTTTTTACAGACAAACATCACACGTTTCATGGTTTAAAATCCTTATTTTGAGACTAAAAATGACAAATTACAGAGAGAAATTATGGGGTCTAGCTTTTTAAAAAAATCAAAAGGCAACATTCACTCATCCAATCAGTACAGGTGCTTCGACTAAGGGGCCATTGCCCAAAAAATCCAGAGAGTCAGAAAGCGGTCTAGAAAAGAAAGTTGTTTTACCGATGCTGTATTTGTCATGGTAATGTCGAGTCGAAAATCGTAGAGATGGACTAATCATATCAAAAAAAATTGATTTATTACCTATGCTAAGTGAAATGAAATTTGGGAGTGTAGGTTTTATGGGACGTAAGCCTTACGCCTCTATCGAATTTCCTCAGAATGTCGGTTTCAGCAAGTACGCAAGGGAATCATAGGACTAAATCGTCGGAATTCTGCTAGATATTCTTCTAATACAACAAATTGAGACAAATGAAGGCGATAATAACTCCAACGCCCCTCTTGTCGTGCTTGGACTAATTGGGCTTCTTTGAGAATTTTTAGATGAAAGGAAAGTTTAGACTGACTAACTTCTAAGCTCTCACAGAGGTCACAAACACAAAGTTCGTGGGATCTCAACAGATCGATGATCCGAAGCCGTAACGGATCGGAAAGAGCGTGAAAACCCGCTTCAATATGAGAGAGAGAAGAGGAGACTTGAGACACCAAAATAGATTTCATCAATTTTTTTTGTTCCAACATTCTAACTTATCGTTATGGAAATCGCTTGCAGGCGATCGCTATTGATGGGAATTGTCCATTTTAGTTTAAAAATCTTTTAGCGTTGATGGTTAATAGCCATTTTTCTTTTTCCTTGTTTTCCCTCATATTTCTTTGCTTTGTCGCCAAGTAGAGATCCGTTTTTCTAGGATTTGGCATATTTGCTAAAGCTCCCTGACCGTTTACACTAATAAACTTAAGGATTATTTAATAATTAGCTCCTTAGATTCAAGCTGAGCTTCATCCCTCAGTTGCCGATGCCCTTGTTCATTCCCCGAATTCATGACTACCACCCTACAACTCGATCCCGCTGAATGTTCTAATCAAACAGCAACCGATACGCCGCCCCAACAAACCACTTTTAATGTTGTTGAAATTCAAGATCTCTTGCCCCATCGCTATCCCTTTGCCCTAGTGGATCGCATTTTAGATTACGTTCCGGGGAAACAAGCTGTCGGTCTGAAAAATGTCACCATTAACGAGCCATTCTTTCCTGGCCATATTCCTGCTCGTCCGATTATGCCGGGGGTTTTAATCGTTGAATCCATGGCCCAAGTCGGTGGCGTGGTTTTAACCTTGTTACCGGGTATGAAAGGAAAGTTTTTCGCCTTTGCGGGCATTGATGGCGTTCGGTTTCGTCGTCCCGTTATTCCGGGAGATCAATTGATCATGACGGTAGAATTACTTTCGTTTAAACGCAATCGCATTGCTAAAATGCACGGTAAAGCCGTCGTGGATGAACAGCTTGTGTGTGAAGGGGAAATGCTGTTTTCCTTAATTGATTAGGAGCTGAAACCCCATTAGCTAGGATTGCTCACCCTAAGTTCAAGCTCCTTATCGGGGTGCGATTTTAATGATTAACGACTGATCGGCGATCGCGAGTTTTTCCGGCAACCAAGAATCCCTAGAGAGTCGTTAACCAGGATTGACCCCACGCTGTTAAAATGCTGAGTAATTTAGCTGGGAACTTTTCCTGTCTCCCCCATACCTAATACTTTGTAAGTTATAAATTAATTTTGATGCTGACCTACCAACGCACGGGAGATGCTTCTTTGAAGACACTGATCCATCCAACAGCAGTTATTCATCCCCTAGCTAATATTCATCCGACGGTTCAAATTGGCCCCTACGCAGTGATTGGCGAAAATGTCAAAATTGGCGCAGATACGGTCATTGGCTCCCATGTCGTTATTGAAGGCCCAACGGAAATTGGTGTCGGGAATCGAATTTTTGCGGGTGCGATTATTGGATCAGAACCTCAAGATTTGAAGTTCAAAGGGGGCGAAAGTTGGGTCAAAATTGGCAATTATAACCAAATTCGGGAATACGTCACCATTAATCGGGCGACGGGAGAAAATGAAATTACCCAGTTGGGGGATCATAATTTATTGATGGCCTATGCCCATGTGGCCCATAATTGCGTGATTGAAAATGAAGTCATTATTGCTAATTCGGTCGCGTTAGCGGGACACATTTACATTGAGTCAAAAGCGCGGATTAGTGGCGTTTTAGGGGTACACCAGTTTGTCCATATTGGTAGCTTGGCGATGGTGGGGGGCATGAGTCGCATTGAACGGGATGTTCCGCCTTTTACGATTGTGGAAGGAAATCCGTCTAGGGTGCGATCGCTGAATTTGATCGGCTTACAACGGTCGGGGTTGACCAGTGAAGAAATTTCCCAACTCAAAAAAGCATTTCGGTTAGTGTATCGCTCCGATCTGAGCTTTAAAGACGCATTAGACCAATTACAAGACCAATCTGGCAATTCATTGGTTAATCATTTTTATCACTTCCTACAAAAATCCACCGCAGGGGAAGGACGACGCGGGCCCATCCCTGGAAAATAAAAGAAACTATCAACCCATCAAACACCAAAGGCTTCTTCCGATAAAATGGCTTTTGCCCCTATCCACTGCGAGATGCAATGCTAAAAATGTCACATTGAGCTTATATTTCGCAGAATTATCTGGCTATACTGAAATATAACGTTCTAAAAAGGCTTTATAGATTATCATGGTTGCTTTAGTTGACTATTCTTCCGTTCGGTCTTTATCAGAGATTTGGTCACTCACAGCCGAGCGTTTTAAAAATATTCCCGCCTTACAAGATCCCCACGCTAGCCCTTCCGTTAGCATTACCTATCAAGACCTTTATCAACAATTACAACAATTTGCTGCGGGTTTACAGGAACTAGGGCTAAAGGCAGACGAAAAAATTGCTATTTTTGCCGATAATAGTCCTCGTTGGTTTATTGCTGATCAAGGCAGTATGATGGCGGGGGCAACCAATGTGGTTCGTTCATCCCAGGCCGATAAGAACGAATTACTGTATATTCTTCAAGATAGTGAAAGTCGGGCCTTAATTGTTGAAGACCAAAAAACCTTACAAAAACTCAATTTAAATCCGTCAGAATATCCGTTACAGTTTATTGTCTTACTGTCTGATGAGAACCCTGAGCCAGAATTTCCCCTTCAACAAATTAATTTTCGGCAATTATTAGCCCTCGGTCAAGGGAAAACCCCTGAACCCACTCCCCATACTCGTCAATCTCTCGCGACCTTGATTTATACCTCTGGGACAACGGGACAACCCAAAGGCGCGATGCTATCCCACGGCAATTTATTACATCAAGTGGCAGAACTGCGAGCAATTTTACAGCCCCAGCCAAGCGATCGCGTCTTAAGTATTCTTCCGTCTTGGCATTCCTATGAACGCAGCGCAGAGTATTTCTTGCTCTCCCAAGGCTGTACGATGATTTATACCAGTATTCGGACATTTAAGAATGATTTGAAAAAATTTAAACCCCATCACATGGTGGCAGTTCCTCGCCTGTGGGAATCCATCTATGAAGGAATTCAAAAATCATTCCGTGAAAAGTCTGCGAATCAGCAAAAATTAATTAATTTCTTTTTTAATGTTTCTAAAAAATATATTCTGGCAAAACGTATTGCGGATAATTTAAGTCTAGATCATCTCCATGCTTCGCCCACTGAACGCGCGATCGCTCGATTACAAGCCTGGCTACTTTACCCCTTACATCAACTCGGCAATAAAATTGTTTACCAAAAGATTCGGGAAGCCACTGGCGGCAATATTCAAACCCTGGTCAGCGGAGGAGGCTCTTTAGCCAAACATTTAGACGATTTTTATGAAATTGTCGGCATTCCTGTTCTAGTGGGCTATGGCTTAACGGAAACTTCCCCCGTCACTAATGCCCGTGTCCATACCCATAATTTGCGCTATTCTTCGGGTAAGCCCATTCCCCAAACGGAAATTCGCATTGTTGACCCCGAAACTCGTCAAACGTTGCCCGCCGAAACCCAAGGTTTAGTTCTGATTCGTGGGCCTCAGGTAATGCAGGGGTATTATCGCAAACCCGAAGCCACCGCAAAAGCCATTGATGCAGAAGGATGGTTTGATAGTGGCGATTTAGGTTGGGTAACAGCAGACAATGATTTAATCCTGACGGGTCGGGCAAAAGATACGATTGTGCTGAGTAATGGGGAAAATATCGAACCCCAACCCATTGAGGATGCCTGTGTTCGCAGTGCCTATATTGATCAAATTATGTTAGTGGGTCAGGATCAAAAGGCATTAGGGGCGTTAATTGTTCCCAATGTGGAAGCGTTAGAAAAATGGGCAAGCAGTCAATCTTTGAATTTAAGCTTTCCAGAGAGTTCAGTCCCCTTAGAAACGCTGAAAACGAGTGATCTGTATAACAAAGCCGTTTTAGATCTATTTCGTCAGGAATTAAACCGAGAAGTCAAAAATCGCCCAGGTTATCGAGCCGATGATCAGATCAAAATCTTTACGCTGATCTTAGAACCCTTTTCCCAAGCCAATGGCATGATGACGCAAACGCTGAAGATTAAACGTCCCGTTGTGGCTGAACATTATCGCGGTATTATTGAAGGCATGTTTGAAAAATCTTGATTGCTAGTTCTTTAAAAAGACAACTAGTAGCCGATTCAAACCGATTATTTATTACGGAAATAGCTTTTTTATGGATGACGCACAAACCAGCCTTTTACTGAAACGTCCTGTGACCATTAAGGTGATTGTGACAACGCGCTGGAAAGAAGAAATGCAGCAACAACTCCAAGCCCAAATTGCTCAACTCGATGGGCAAATTCAACAACTAGAATTACAGGGTCAACGGGCGATCGCCGAAATCCAAAAGCAGAGTTTGACACCCATTCCCCCGCAAGCAGCGCAGCAAATTGACAATATTCAAATCCAAGTCAATCAACAAAAAAGCGAAATGTTGGAGCAAAAAAATCAATTTCTTCAACAGATGCAACAGGTTCAATTGTTGGATTTGGATCAAGAAGTTCCCCAAGCCCAGATGGAAAGTTTCTTTCGTATTGAAAAGGGAGATAATTTAGTTGCCAAATTAAATGTCGAAGTTGTGATCCGTGATGGCATTGTCGAAGAAATTCGCGGCGAACTGTAAAGGTTTGATCTCAGTAAGTTATCGATAAACAAAGGGCGTACACAATACGCCCCTACTATCAATATTGGATTTGTTTTACATAAAAATGTTTTAAAACCTACATTTCGCTGAACACAGACTGAAAAAATTAGAACTTAGTAATAGAGATCGTAGTATTTAAACCTTATTGCTTTCTTAAAAAGATAATTGTCTTGGAAAAGACAGGATAATACGGCAAAAAAGCTAGATTGCTAGAAAGCTTGTAAAATAAAGATTTTAATTTAATTATTTTTTGCGGCTCGAAACAGCGAAATGGGGATTAAAAGTAACTGTGGTTTTAAAGTCGGCGATCGCGCTTTAGCCATCTTTATCAAAAAGAATTATTCTAGAAAATCATGACCTATTACGTAATCTATGACGGCAATTGTAATCTGTGCGTTACCTTTACTCAGTTGTTAGAGACCTTTGATCAAGGGCAACGCTTTTCCTATATTCCCATGCAGGATCAATCTGGGTTAGCCGAGTTTGGGATCACTGCAACTGATTGTGAAATGGGGATGATTCTGATTAATGGGAATAACCCCCAACAACGTTGGCAAGGCAGCAGTGCAGCAGAGGAAATTACGCGGCTTTTACCCTTGGGAGAAGCCTTTATTCAGATTTATCGTTCTCTACCAGGCGTGAAATGGGTGGGGGATAAAAGCTATGAAAAAATCCGCGATCGCCGTTATGATTGGTTTGGCAAACGGGAAGAAACCTATCAATCCGTCTACCCCTTTGGCTGTTCCCTTACGAGTAATCCCAAGTGAATTATCCTGTTAACTTAGAAGATCTGATTAAAACCGTGCGTTCCGTTGGTTGGGGCGCAATGGCCATTCTCCGTTCCTACTATCAAGGTAAAAATGTTGACAATTTAGAAGTCAATGAAGACAAAAAAGATGGCCCTGTTACTTCAGCGGATATTGCTGCAAATCATTACATTTTAGAAAAATTACAGGCAGTTTTTAGCCCTGATATCTTTGGATATCTCAGCGAAGAAACCCATCAAGGCACTGAGCCTATTCCCCAGGATTGGGTCTGGATTATCGATCCGTTGGATGGAACCAGGGATTTTATTGATAAAACGGGAGAATACGCCCTTCATATTGCTTTGGCCTATAAACAGCAACCTGTTGTCGCCGTTGTTGGCATTCCTGAAGCCGAAAAGCTCTATTTTGCCGTTAAAGATCAAGGCACTTTTGTAGAAACGCCTGATGGTCAGGTTCAACCGATTACGGTAACGCCGAACGCGATCGCCGATCAGTTAACCTTAGTGGTTAGCCGTACCCATCGAGACCAACGTTTTCAGACATTGATTGATCGGCTGTCCTTTAGCGATCGCCATTATGTGGGAAGTGTGGGCTGTAAAATTGTGGCAATTTTAGAAAAACAAGCGGATATTTATATTTCTTTGTCGGGTAAATCTGCGGCTAAAGACTGGGATTTTGCGGCTCCTGAGTTAATTTTGACGGAAGCAGGTGGGAAATTCACCTATTTCAATGGGGAACCTGTGTTATACAACCGAGGAGATGTCCATCAGTGGGGTGGGATTTTTGCCAGTAATGGGTCATTTCATGGGCAACTATGTCAACAATCGATTGAAATTTTGGCAGAGATTGATCAAGATCGATGACTACCTTGATTTATTTGGGTTATTCGCTATCAAACCCACGGTATCCGAAACCCAAGGATCAACCTTAAATTCACGCTGGAGGAAATCAATAAAACAGCTAATTTTGGCAGGCGTAAAGCGGCTACGGCGATAAACCGCATGAATGGGGAGAGGGGGCGGTTGATAGGCTTGTAAGACCATTTTTAGATCCCTACGATAAATTTCATCCCCAAACATCCAAACTGGCGCGATCGCGATTCCTAAACTGGATAATACGGCTGCTCGAACCGCTACGGAACTATTGGTTTGGAAACAGCCTCCTACTTGAACTTTAATCAGATCATCTTTCCCCTGAAAATGCCATTCATTGACGGTTGACAGTCCTGTATAAACAATGCACTGATGATAAACCAGATCTTCGGGGGTTTGCGGTTCACCTGCTTGCTGAAAATAATCTGCTGTGGCGATGGTGACACGATGAGTCATGCCAAGGCGATCGCTAATTAAATTATTATCTTGACGATTCCCGATGCGGATTAATAAATCTAAACCTTCTTCGACCAGATTGACGAAATGATCCGCCATCATCAGATCCACTTTGACCTCTGGATAACGGGCCATAAAGGTTTTTAAGCGAGGTACGATTTGCATTTGCCCAAACAAAACCGGACAACCTAACCGTAAAATCCCCGTTGCCTTTTCTTTCCCTTTTAAACTGGCTTCCGCTTCCGCAACGGCTTCTAGAATTTGTTGGCAATATTGATAATATTTTTTGCCCTCTTCGGTCAGGCTTAAATTAGTGGTTGAACGGGCGAGGAGTTGCACCCCTAAATAGTTTTCTAAGGCAGCAATTTGTTTGCTGATCGTCGGTTGGGTTGTTTGTTGTTCCCGTGCAACGGCTGAGAAACTATTCATTTCTATAGCCCGAACAAAACTCTGCATACAAACCAATCTATCCACAATCGCACCTATTCCAAAAGGGCATATCAGTTATTCTATTTTGACTACTTCCCAAACCCAACAAAGTACGTGATGATACCTTCATTAATTATTTTCACTTCACCTACGATGTTCAATTTAAAACCCTTCACTCCCATCCTTGCCCCCTTTGCAATTGCCAGTATTCTCAACATTGGAAATATTGCAGTAACGAGCTTTGTCCCCCAATTTTATCAGTCAGCGATCGCGGAAGAAATGGGAAAACCCGGCATGACTGCCCAACAAAAAATTGAAATTGTTACCAAAAATAAAGGACAAATTGGTGGTGGCGATCAATTGCGACGATTTTTCTTTGGCGATTTACTCCCGTTAGGCGTTCAACCTGGTGGAGCAGGAATGGTCGTTAATCTTTACAATAAAGCGAATGACGTAACCTTCTCTTACTGTGCAACCTACGATGTTGTCGTAGCCGTTAAAAAAGGTAAAGTTCCCATGTTTCCTGCGAATGAAGTCAAATAAAGTGAGATAAAATTCAGTAACCCTTGTTGGTTAACTTAACCTTAATGAATTAATGCTCGAATGGATTTAGCCCCTTTTAGTTCTGTGTAGAGGGGCTAATGTCATAAAAATTCAGAAAACATTGAATGACACTGGCTAATCCCTTGATGGAATAGAACAATGGAACTGACTGATATTTTAGCTTTACTGCATCCAGCGATCGCGATTACGGTCGTTTTCCCGTTAATTGGAATCGTCGTCAATCGTGCTTGGTTAACCCGTCAACGTCGTTTGCAAGTCGGAGAGGGACAAAAAAGCAAAATTCCTCCGATTGTGGGTTCTGAACACGTTGCGATCGGGAATTGGTTAAGTGGCTCCGTGATTGGAGTTGCCCTATTGGGAATGGCCTATCCCATTTTTTCTAAATTTCTTGAGAAGAATGTTTTTAGCCAAGAACCCTTTCGCGCTTTTTTTGTGGTTGTCATTTTTCTGTTAACGATTGCTTCTTTTGTCTTACTGTTTAAAGCAAAAGTTAAACAATGGCGGGGTATTTTTGCCAGTTTAACCGGAATGGGATTAATTATTTTAGGGTTTCAGCCGGAAGTCTTTCGACGAGATAATGAATGGTTTGTCTCCCATTATTATTACGGAATCCTAGCCGCTTTACTAATGATCTTTTCTGTTGCAGTTACCCAAGATATTTATCAAGATCGAAAAAATCGTTGGCGGATGGCTCATATTATTCTCAATTGTTTTGCCTTATTGTTATTTATTGGTCAGGGAATTACCGGCTCAAGAGATTTATTAGAAATTCCGCTAAACTGGCAGAAGAGTTACATCTACCAATGTGATTTTGCCAATAAAACCTGCCTTCCTCCTAAATAATATTAAAAATAAATTTATCGACTTATTTTTTAAAGAAATTCTTGGGGATTGAGCAGCACATCCTAGCGTTTATGTTTCGTAACGATAAGTAATTATCAATGCTCCAACTGAAAAAATCAATGTTTTATAATCGGCTAACTGTTACACTAAAAAAGGAGACATGTTTGCCCTGTTGGGATCTCCTCTTGACGTTCTTTCAGCACTTTCCTTGCTTATAAAATTTTATTGTTAGGAGTAACTCAAACCTATGACTCAGGCCACCGCAACGCAATCTAAAGGCATTCAACTGACGGAATCAGCCCTTAATCACGTTCTTATGTTACGCCAGCAACAGGGAAAAGACCTTTGTTTACGGGTGGGAGTTCGTCAAGGTGGCTGTTCGGGAATGTCTTATATGATGGATTTTGAAGAAATTAGCCAAATTACAGAACATGATGATGTATTTGATTATGATGGCTTTAAAATTGTCTGCGATCGCAAAAGTTTACTCTATCTCTACGGTTTAGTTCTCGACTATAGCAATGCGATGATTGGCGGCGGTTTTCAGTTTACCAATCCCAATGCGAATCAAACCTGTGGTTGCGGGAAGTCCTTTGGGGTTTAACGCGATCGCCATAATCCAGTATGTTAGATCACGGGGCAGAAATTATAAGGCTGTCCCGATTGTTTTGTTGATTGATTAGTTGAATGTGTTATGAGTGAAACGACTGACTCTTTACCCCTGATCGACTCGGTAGAAGCGGATTTTAATGAAGGTTTAGAACGCTACAATGCGGGGGAAGATCCCGCCAGTTTAATTCCTCTCTTTAAAGACATCAGCGATCGCGCTCCTCGAAATGCAACGGCCTGGTCGTGTTTAGCCTGGCTCTATTTACTCGCAGATAAACCCTTATCCGCCCTCAAAGCCGCCCAAAAGAGCGTCAAAATTGATAAAACCCATCCCCAGGCACGAATCAATCTCGCGATCGCCATGTTGGAAACGAAAACGCCTGGTGTCCGCCCCCATGTGGAATTAGCGGCTCAAATTATTTCCTTTGACAAAGACATCTATCAGAGTGTGGCTGAAAACATCGAAGACGGACTCACCCGCAAGCCGAACTGGAAAAGCTTAGAACGGGTGAAAGAATGGTTGTTCGGTTAATTTGATTTTTTAGCGTCAAGGCACCTGAAGGCATTTACGGTGTCGTTGCATCAAGGGTATTTAACACTTCTTGAAGAACCTGAGTAGAAAAATTACCTTGTATGGCTGACCAGCAGTGACCTTGACCTAAACGAGAGGAGGGTTGGGCCTTTAACTGACGCAACGCCTGAATACAGGAAGGGCAATCACAACCAAAGAGCGTGACCGCAGCATCACTTTCGGCAATACTAAAGTCTAAAAGCGACGAATCCGCTCCAGAAGCCAGAAGGATTTCTGAAGAATTGCCATGCCTTAACGAGGATTGCACTTGAGGCGTGCTGGGAGTATCGCAGGAGGCAACGGTTGTCGCTGGCGCAACGGCACTGGCAGAAACCTTATTCACCATAAACATCATGGCGAGCATTGAACCGAGCACGGTGGGAACTGCAATAAGATTGAACAAAATTTTATAGTTCATTGGCAGACATCTCCAATTGGGTTAACTATTCACGGGATATTATAGATGAATTTTCAGGTATAGGCATTTTCCGATGTTCTAGCGATTCATCCGAACCAACGTTGATGTCTGTCGTCTTTAGATGCCTCCGAATAACCCCATGAGTTTATGTTTGCGGGCATGTTCTTTGGCAATTTTGGCGCGATAACTTGACCATTCGGCGGATTGATGAAGTTGAATGTAAGCTTGTTTAACTTGGCTTAGAAAATTCACTGCTCGATCATAATATTCGGCTTTTTTCTCATTCATGATTTTTTCAGCCCGCTTTTTGCCATTTTGAATAACCCATTCAGGATTGTGGGGTACGGCTGCTTTCATGACTTTATAGATCGTCTCAAAGTCATAACTCGATAACCCATCAACCGCCGCGATCGCGTCCTCGATTAATCCCTCTTCTAAATAAATATTGGTTTTAGTTTCATGAATTTTGTAATCCCACTCATGATCATAGGTACGGAGTGAATTCAACAAATCTTCTTTAATCAATGGCCAATCTTCTCCCGCTAATTTCTTAATTCTGTGATAGTCGGTGAAGGTAGCTTGGGATTGAAAGGCTCTAATTTCGGCAGCTAACACGATATCAGGTTGGTCTAATTCTTGGGCCAGTTCACTAATCCATTTGGCTAATTGATACCGACAATAACCCTGTAACATTAAGCCTTTCCGCGCAATCTGTAACCCTTGCTCCATCGCGCCTTGAGTGACTAGGGTTTCGGAAACCGCTAGAGCCTGTTCCATGGTTTGTAATTGCTGACTAGCCGCCTTCATGACTTCATCAATGCGATCCAATTTAGCCAGCATCGTTAAATATTGTTGGCCTTGCCCCGTTGCCTTGGCTAAACGGAGATATTCTTCGTATCGCTCCTGATTTTCCAGAATTTTGAGACGAATTAATACTAAATTATCAGCATAATAGGCGGTTCCTCCTTCCCAAATTTGAGCATTCTGTTCTTCTCCCGCCAAAATTTGTTGTAATGCTCGATTCTCCCAACCTTGGTGTAATGCGGCTAGGCTCATGGAAAAATCGGCTTTCCATTCATTGCTCCAATGTTCCAAGTTCACCTCTAAATCCACTTTTTCAGAGGATGTAAGCTCAGTGCTTAGAATGGCTTCCGTCCAGGCTTCATTCAACGAGTCAACTAAAAGGTTATTATCTGCCCCGTATTCATCCAGTTCATCCCAGTTTTTCGCACAGGTGTCGGTAATGGTTTCTAAAAGCGCGATCGCGTTGTAACCATCTCCCCTTTTTGTAAACATTTGGGCATCTTGAACCAAATCAAACAATTCTTCAGGAACGGGATCCTCATCATCATATCCGTACTCATAATCCTCAATAGAACGAACCGCATCTCGCAATAAACGACGTATTTGGCTACGATAGGAACTCGTATCAATCTTGGGAACTTGCTTGGAACTCGACGGCTTAACGGCAACTGTCCGAGGTGCAATACGATTAACCACGCTTTCAATGCGATTCAATAATTCTGGTTGTTTGTCCACTAATTGCTGAATCAATTGTTGGGTTTGTTGCAGATCTAACGGCTCTAATAATTGCGCTAAGCTGGGGCATTCCTCAATTTTATTTGGTTGACGGAGACAGGTTAATAAAGTCGCGACAATATGTTTACACCACCCGTCATAGTCGTAAGGACAGGTACAATTCGCAGAATCAATCGTATCGTTTTGAAATTCAACACAAACGTCATAGGAAGCACTACCTTCAACCACTGCCAAAAGCAAGTTATCCCGCAATACCAGAGAGGAAACTGCCCTGCGATAGAAATAATCTTCTCCCCGTTGAAACGATTTGGGATTAGCGTAGTTTCGGAGGAGTGTTTCGTCAAATTGAGGCAAAGACATAGCAGAGGCGTAAATTAGACTGTAATTTTTATTGTATCTTGATTGCCAAATGTTAAAGAATTAAGAGTATCAAGCAAATAATGCTAGTCTATAAAAGAGCCAAGGTTAAGGAACAGAATGATGAACCAATGTCCTAAATGCGAGCATCAACGCATTATCAAAAGTGGATTTGTCAAGGGGAAGCAACGATATAAGTGTAAATCCTGTAATTATCAATTTACTCAAGC
>JAYKGY010000028.1:0-17166 GCA_035285545.1 Snowella sp.
TTAATCGTTTCCGAGGCATCCTTATTCGATGGGCCAAATCTTCTCAATCCTACTTGGGCTTTATTCAGATTGCTGCTTGTTTGATCATCGGCCGCAAACTTCTCACATTTTTCGGATAGGTTCTTAAAGCCCAAGCAAAATCCCCAATATCCAGCAAAATTAAAAATCCGTGATATTATTTGAAGCAACAATTGAATATTAATTTCTATTGACAATTCTCTTTAATGTTTTTAGTCTAAAAGACGGCATTATGGGGGAAAATATTCAGACAAACCTGGCACGCTAATTAGCTTCATCAATTCTCGACGGAGAGTGATTTTGCTAAGTGCCTTCTGCGATGAAGAGCGTGACCCAATATTTTACATTCAATAATTACCGTGCTCTAAAAACTGCTTATATTACAATGACACTTAACCAAGAACATTCTTTAAACAATCTGCCCTTAAATATTGCCGAAGCGAGCGAATCTTCCATGAGCACGGAAACTCCACGCCCCCATGCTGCCCCCATCCCGTTGAGTGCAAAATCAGAAACTGCTGCGACTCCTAAAAGTGAGCCGAAAAAGAACCAAATTTCACCCAGCAGTGTCGCCAAAATTAAAGTGATCGGCGTAGGTGGGGGTGGGTGTAATGCTGTTAACCGCATGATTAATAGTGGGGTTACGGGGATTGAATTTTGGGCCATTAATACTGACGCTCAAGCCTTAGTGCAATCAGCCGCACCTCACAAAATTCAAATGGGTCAGAAGCTGACTCGTGGATTAGGGGCAGGGGGAAATCCGGCCATTGGGCAAAAAGCGGCCGAAGAATCCCGTGAAGAAATTGCTCACGCGCTAGAGAATACCGATCTTGTTTTTATTACAGCCGGAATGGGGGGCGGTACGGGCACAGGGGCAGCACCGATTGTGGCAGAAATTGCCAAAGAAATGGGGTGTTTGACGGTATCGATTGTTACCCGCCCGTTTACCTTTGAGGGTCGTCGTCGGGCTTCCCAGGCGGATGAAGGAATTAATGGGTTGCAATCCCGTGTTGATACGTTAATTGTGATTCCGAATAATCAATTATTAAGTGTAATCGCAGCGGATACGCCGATTCAAGAAGCCTTTCGGGTTGCTGATGATATTTTGCGGCAAGGGGTACAGGGGATTTCGGATATTATTACGATTCCTGGCTTAGTTAACGTGGATTTTGCGGATGTACGAGCTATCATGGCTGATGCGGGTTCGGCCCTCATGGGGATTGGCATTGGATCAGGTAAATCTCGCGCGAAAGAAAGTGCCTTGGCGGCCATTTCCTCCCCCTTGTTGGAATCGTCGATTAATGGGGCTAAAGGCGTTGTCTTTAACATCACGGGCGGCAAGGATTTAACGCTCCATGAAGTCAACGTCGCGGCAGAAACGATTTATGATGTTGTCGATCCCAATGCCAATATTATTTTTGGGGCTGTTGTGGATGAAAAAATGCAAGGGGAAATTCGGATCACGGTTATTGCCACCGGTTTTAATGGTGAGGTTGCGAAAACCAAGGCGATCGATACTGCTATCGTGACCCCAACGGCACCCTCTACAATTTTGCCCACTCCTGTTGAGGAAGCTCCTCCTAAACAGCCACCAGGGTTAGATATTCCAGATTTTCTTCAGAAACGTCGTTTTCCTAGAAGCTAGGACGAAAAACAAATTAGTTTGATGAATTTCTTTTTGAATGCTCAATGGAATGGGATCTTAAAAGTCTGGGCGTTCAAATTGTTTTTGGTAGGCAAGATAAATGGCTTCTAAAAAGGTATTGGCTGAAATGCCATTGGGAAGTTCTTGCAGTTGAATCAAATCTTTGGCTTGGTAGGCTAATTTAACGCTGAGTTCCCGTCTGCTTTGGGGGATCATGGCTTCTCGGCGTTGTAGGTATTCTCGAATGATGCCAAAATCTTCGGGTAATAATTCTGCGATCGCGGCATCCTGTAAAAGGATCTCAGCTAAGTTTTCAGCTTCCGGAGAGATCTTTAATTTTTCTGATGACAAATTTTGGGCATCTTGGATTACTAGTGTCCCAGCGAGCCAATCGCCTAGACGTTTTTCCTGTTTCCCAAAAATAATAAAAAACGCGCCTAGCGAAAGAAAATCATCTATCGGACGCAACAAAGCTCTCAGGGTTGCTTGGGGTAATCCAATAGGGCGACTATCATCTCGAACGACGCGAATTTTAACGATTCGTTTTCCTGGGGTTTGGCCTTGCCACAGGGTTTCAAAAAAGACAAAATATCCGACATAAATGGTAAACATAATTAATAATTGGATAGCCAGCAACCAAAGCCCCAAAGTCGCTTCTGGAATCCAATTACTAATTTGAATAACTTCGTATAGAAAATAGGAAAATAAGGCTCCTCCAATCAAGGCTACGATTAAAATTAACCCTAAAATAACTAGGTCAATTACCAAGGCGTAGGCTCGATTACCAATGCCTGCTAGGGTAAAATCTAATTCAACACTTTCAGGCGTTTGTAAAGAGACTTTGTTAAAGAAACGCATAGCATTTACAGGATTTATCCAATGATTTTGTACCTTACTGAGCGCGATCGCTGAGGGATAACCCTAACCCTTCTTTGCGAGTCAGTAAGTCATAGTAAATGACCGCTTTGATCGATTGCCAAAAGGGAATAGCTAAGGCTCCTAATAAGATAGAAAGCACTAAGTTGATCAAATTGCCAACGTTAGAATCGCCCAAAAAAACGGAGCCGATATTAGAAATTGCTGAAAACGGCAGCGTAATCAAAAAAGCAATGAAAAAAATGATTTGAATTTTAACAACAAATCCTTGCGTTAATTTCCAACTCCGCCCAATCGCGTTAGTAATTTCTTTAACGTTATCGATCGCGATTCCCAAATCTGCAAAAGAGAGGCGAGAGAGCAACCAAATGTAAGCAAAAAGGAAAATAAACATAAATGCTAGGCTCAATAGCCCCAACAGTAGGGCTGCTCCAATATTGCTTTGAGCATTCGTTACGGTTCCGACCAACAATAGGGCAATCAGGATTCCAAAGACCGCAAAAAACGCCACAAAAATCAAAAATAGTAAAATGCCAAGCCCTAAAAATCGCCATAGCTTGGGCAAAACCTGACGGCGAGCATCCGTTAAGCTTTCTGGGGTTTCCATCACTTCAAAAAATGCTAATCGTGCGATGACACCCTGGATGGCAGCAAATTTGGCCCAACCATAGATAGGGATAATGAGCCATAAATAACTTTTTAAGGCTTCGATATAATAAATTTTAAAATTATCTCGATAAATACGTAGCCCTGCACTGACCACATTCCCGACCGATAAGGGTTCGCTAACGGGACGCGGATTGAAATGATTAGCCATTTACTTAATTAGAAATTGAATCTGTTTGGCCGATATTCTAAGCTAAATTTAGGTTATTCCCTATAAAACCTTTATGAATATTCAACGTTGGATTGCTCGCCGCGAACCCGATTGGAAAATCTTAGAACAGTTACTCAACCAAGTTGAAAAAAAAGGATTAAAGTCACTACCGGCGGTCAAGCTTCAACAATTGGCGAGTCTATACCGCTCCATTGCGGCTGATTTAGCGAGGGCAAAAACCTATCAAGTGGGTTCGGTTCTGATTCGAGATTTACAGCAATTAACCTCCCGTGCCTATAACCAAATTTATCAAGGGTCGCGTCGTCAAGAATGGCAATCGGTTCTCGATTTTTATCGGTGGCGTTTACCGACGGTCATTCAACAAACCTGGGGTTATACCGCAACGGCGATCGCGATTTTTGGGATCGGACTGTTAGTGGCTTGGTGGTATAGCTGGCAAGATCCCAGCTTTATGGCGTTAATCGTTCCTGAAGACTTGATTGTCAAAGTTCGAGATAAAGGGGAACTGTGGATGGGATCGATTGTGGGAACCGAACCGTTGGCCTCTAGCAATATCATGATGAATAATTTATCGGTGGCTTTTCGGGCTGTGGGTGGCGGGATTACGGCAGGGCTTTTTACGATTTATGTTTTATTCTTTAACGGTTTACTCATCGGCGCGATCGCGGCTTTAGTCGGTCAAAATCATTTAGCCTATCCCTTTTGGGCGTTTGTTTTACCCCATGGTTCATTAGAATTACCTGCTATTTTCTTCGCAGGGGGGGCAGGTTTACTCATTGGTAAAGCCTTATTGCTCCCTGGGCAATACCGTCGAGCCGATGCGTTAAAAATCTACGGCTTTCAAGCGGCTCAATTAGTTTTTGGTGTTGTTCCTTTACTCGTGATTGCAGGGATTATTGAAGGCTTTTTCTCGCCTAACCCTTTATTTCCTGATTTTATCAAATATATTACAGGAATCATTATTTTTATCAATCTTATTCTCTACTGTGGCCGACAAAAAATTCAAAGTTAATGTATTTGAATAATCAATTTTTTTATATTGGTCAAAATGGCTAAAATGATTAAAATAGCTAATATTGTTTTTAGGATCGTTAAAGATGAAAACCTTGGGAGCTTCAGAAGCCAAAAACCGCTTTGGTGAACTCTTAGATTTAGCGCGAAGAGAACCCGTACAGATAGAAAAGAAAGGCTGTAGTCTTGCAGTTGTTTTATCAATTGAAGAATTTGAGAGATTTTTAGATTTGGAAAATGAAATTTTGGCTTTAAAAGCAGAAAAGGCTCAACAGGAAGGATTTATTGGAACTTCTGAAAGTGAGGCTTTATTATTCAGAGATTTTAAATGCTTAAAATCAACCTATCTCGACAAACGACTAAAGATTTCAAAAAGCTTTTTAGAGATTTAAATATTTTAAATATTCTGTTAAATATACCAAAAATCATTTAATTTTATGAAATACCAAGACATTATTACCATAGAACCAGGAAAAAGAAACGGAAAGCCCTGTATTCGAGGCATGAGAATTACGGTTTATGACGTTCTTTCTTATCTCGCTTCTGGTATGACTTATGAAGAAATTTTAGAAGATTTCCCCTATTTAACGAAAGAAGATGTTTTAGCGTGTTTAAATTATGCGACAGATTATAAAATTTAAAGATCTTTAGTAAAATAAAATTATTAGTATTTTCAAATTTAATTGAATAAAACCATGATTCAAAATATTGATTTTTTTAAAACATCTTTTCGTTTGTTGTTAAAATCTTTCTTGATAATTAGTCTTGCGATCGCGCTGGTTTTGCTGATGGCAACCCCTGTTTTCGCTGAAAATACCGTGGCCAACTATACCTACTCCGATATTCATGATCAGGATCTATCCAATCAAAAATTTGTTAAAGCCTCCTTTGCCGCAGCCGATATGCGGGGGGTAAACTTTGAAAATTCGGACTTATCCTTTGCCATTCTCACTGAAGGTATTTTATTAAACGCTAACCTTAAAAATGCTGACCTAAGCTCTGCCTTACTCGACCGAGTAACCCTAGATTTTGCTGACTTAACCAATGCCATTTTAGTAGACGCGATCGCAACCCGTTCCCGTTTTTATGACACAAAGATCACAGGAGCCGATTTTAGTAATGCCATTATTGATTCCTATCAAGTGACCCTAATGTGTGAACGAGCCGATGGCGTTAACCCCAAAACCGGAGTTGCTACTAGGGATAGTCTCGGTTGCCGTAATAAACGCTAAAACTTTACAAATGGTCAAAAGATGCCAAAATCGTTTCCAACGCGATCGCTACATGAGTCCAATGGGTCGCGCCTTGGCAAAAGGCAATATAGGGTTCTCGTAATGGGCCATCGGCGGAAAATTCCGAAGTACTGCCATCAATAAACGATCCCCCTGCCATCACCACTTGACTTTCATAGCCAGGCATTTCCGCAGGAACAGGGTCAAGATAGGAACCAATAGGAGAAACCGACTGGATCGCCTTACAGAAAGTAATCAATTTTTCCGCGGAACCGAGTTTAATGGCTTGAATGACATCACGACGGGGAACTAAGGGCGCAGGACTGACCTCATAGCCTAACTTGTCGAACACGTAGGCCATTAGATGGGTTCCCTTAACCGCTTCGCCGACCATTTGTGGGGCGAGAAATAAGCCTTGGAACAGTAAACGATTTTGATCAAAGGTTGCTCCTCCTTCCGTGCCGATGCCTGGGGCCGTTAAACGACAGGCCGCCGCTTCCACGTATTCCGCTTTTCCTGCTAAATAGCCCCCTGCGGTAACAATCGTTCCCCCTGGATTTTTGATTAACGAACCTGCCATTAAATCGGCTCCAACGGCTGTCGGCTCTTGGGTTTCGATAAATTCCCCGTAGCAATTATCGACAAAGCAAACCGTGTCGGGATTTTGTTGCTTAATAATATGGATAATTTTTTCGATCTCGCTAATGGATAAACTGGAACGCCAGGAATAGCCACAGGAACGCTGAATCAAAGCCATGCGGGTGTTGGGCTTGATCGCAGTTTGTAAGCCGTGCCAATCCACCGTTCCTTCCTCGGTTAAGGGTAATTCCCGATAAGAGATGTTAAAATCAGCGAGAGAGCCTTGCCCCTGTCCTCTAATACCAATCACTTCTTCGAGCGTATCGTAGGGTGAACCAACGACAGCCAGCAACTCATCCCCTGGACGCAATACGCCATACAATGCACAAGCGATCGCATGGGTTCCAGAAACCAGTTGAACCCGAACGGCTGCCGCTTCTGCTCCCATAATTTGAGCAAAAACCTGATCCAGTGTCTCTCGTCCCAAATCATCGTGGCCATATCCACTCACACTCGCAAAGTGATGAACGCCGACCCGATGACTACGAAAGGCTTCTAAAACTTTTTGCAGATTTTGCTTGACCTTGGTGTCAATTTCCGAAAAGATCGGGATTAGTTTGTTTTGTGCCTCACTGAGGAGGGCTAAAGTATTCATGGGTGAATTAAGAGAGATCTAGTCCATACTAGATTCAACGCTTAAAAATGCCCAATGTCAAATCACTTTTTACAGGCTTTTGTTTATTCAGTTATGGTGCTTTAATCACCTTAAATTAGGATTAAAAATTCGGTTTATTACTTTTTTTAGCCATAAAATTCATAACTGGAAAAAACTTTTACTCAAATACTTAACTAAGCGCGATCGCGCGATTTGTTTGATTTCGTTTTTCTATAGGTTCTTACATGACTGCTGCGCTTCCGAACAGTTCAAATAATAATTTATCTCCCTCTTGGAGTGTTATTATTTATTTTCTCCTAATTCACCTCGTTGCTCTGTTAGCCTTGTTACCAAGTAACTTTAGCTGGCAAGCGGTTGGAGTTGCCTTTTTACTCTATTGGATCACGGGGGGAATTGGAATTACATTAGGTTTTCATCGTCTAGTTTCCCACCGCAGTTTTACTGCCCCTAAATGGGTAGAATATATCCTCATTTTTTGTGGAACATTAGCCTGTCAAGGCGGCCCCTTAGATTGGATTGGTTTACACCGGATGCACCACAAATTTTCCGATACAGCCCCCGATCCCCATGATTCTAATCGGGGTTTTTGGTGGAGTCATGTCGGTTGGATGCTTTACCATATCCCTGCTAACGATGAAGTTCCCCGCTACACCCAGGATATTGCTAATGATCCTTTTTACCAATTCTGTCAAAAATATCTAATTCTCATTCAAGTGGCATTAGGATTAGTGCTTTTTGCCTTAGGCGGTTGGCCCTTTGTCATCTGGGGGATTTTTGTTCGTTTAGTCGTGGTTTTCCACTGCACTTGGTTAGTCAACAGCGCGACCCATAAATTCGGTTATCAAAGCCATGAATCCCAGGATCAATCTCGCAATTGCTGGTGGGTTGCTTTATTAACCTTTGGGGAAGGTTGGCACAACAATCACCACGCCTATCAATATTCTGCCCGTCATGGGTTGCAATGGTGGGAAGTGGATGTGACTTGGATGACTATTCGCCTATTAAACTTCCTCGGTTTAGCGTCTGATATTAAATTACCTCCCGTCAATAAATTGAAGCAGGACAGCGCGGCATAAACCTTTTGATTTTCTAATCATTATTGACTATTGACCTTCTGTTTTCCAGGCAGGAGGTTTTTATTGGTCAATTTTGCAAATTCTAAATTCAACTTTTCTATGGTTTCTCTTTAATGTGTTTGACAAGTTACGCTATGCTAACCTATCCTACACACTCAGCGATCGCACTTAAAGCAAGTTATTTGTAAATATCACTACGATGACCAATTTTGACAATTAAAATCATCAGTTGTTTATCCTGTATCTCATAAATCACTCTATAAGATTTTGCAACCCGAATCCGATATAAAGAATCTGAATTTTTAAGCTTTTTACAGCCTTCTGGTCTGGCATTATCAGACAGTTCTTCAATTGCAGTAATAATAGTTGACTGAAGTTGTTTTGGTAGTTTACGAATTTGTCGTAGTGCAGCAGGTTTAAAGTTAATAACATAGGACATGGTATTTATAATCCTAATTCTTTTTTAACTTCTTCTAGGGAAATACAGCCTTCTTCAGCTAAAGCATTTTGAGCATCAATTAAATCTTCTTGTTCTTCTTCTTGGTCAATTTTATTACGAAGAAAAAGGACAAAATCTAAGACTTCTCGATTACTATCTTCAGGAAGATAATCAAGGTTTTGCAGAATTGTTTCCTTAATGTTCATTTTATTTCAATACAAAGCTATTTATCTTTATTTTATCGCTGGATCACGAGTCACAAAGAAGAGAACGCCAAGCGAAAACCGCAGGAATTGTAACTGCTGTCCGCCCAGTAACACCTTCGATACGCCAAATTTAGGAAAATTTTGCAATACACAAGCTTTAATTATCAATATTTTTGACGGTTTACGCTATGCTAACCCATCCTACGCTATCAGCGATCATACTAAATTGAATTCTTTAAGATCAGCGATCGCCTGCTCAATCTCTTAATAATGCTCGAAATCCCGCCTGCTGAAAATGGGTATCGGCAGTCAGTGCGTCAGAAATTCCTCGTTCCTGCATCACGACAAATGATATACAGTCAACTAAACCCCATTCTTTGTCTTCTCTTTGCTTAAATAAATTGAACGCTAATCTGTATAGGCTATTGCTTAACAAAACGACTTCAACACTCGGATCAGTTTTGAGGGATTCTAAAAGTTGGACTGCTGCCGCTCTGTATCTTTGCTTGGAAAGCGCATTACCGATCTCTAGCAAGATCGCTTGAGTTGTTACTAAATGGGTTTGGTTAATTTCAATTTGATTAGCAAGCTGAACAGCCCGTATATGATTTTGATCGGTAATGGAAGATAATGCGATCGCAAAAGATGTATCTAAAAAAACTTCAGTCATTATTCAGAAAGCGTTTCTTCATATAAATATTGGTCAATTTTTTCAGACCAATCAGGAGTCCCCTGTAATTTTAAAGACTGGGCAGTTTTCAGAAACGTTTTGGGAGATTCGACTTCATTAGGCAATACACTTTCGACAATAATTCGCACTCTCGTACCTGTGGCTAGGTTTAGAGGCACTTCTGGTTGAAGAGCAGTCCCATCAAATATGGCTTCAAGTTCTTGGAGCATGATTATCACAAAGCTAGAGACCATTTTAATAGTATAGTCTAGCAACAAAAATAAATTTGGAATGATTTTGCTTGATTTCAGCGATCGCCAAATTTAGGAAAATTGTGCAATACCCAAGCCTTAGTCATCAATGTTGTTAACGGTTTACGCTATGCTAACCCATCCTACGCGATCCTGGAATCATTCCAATCCGTAGTTAAAATTCATATTCGGCTGTTTCGTAGTCACAGATACATTAGATTACCAAAAAGGCTGATGTAACAGTTCAAGTGCGTTGCAAAAGCTATTAAGACGATTGAGTAAAGCGTTGTAGTAAGGGTAAGCATCCTTGCGTTCTTCTTGGAGACGAGCATATAAAGTTAGCTCTGGTTCTGGAGCTAGGCGATATTTTGGGATATCTAAACCTGCTTCGGTTAAGCGCGTTGCCGCGATCGCAATAAGTAATGCTCCGATTGTATGGGATTTACCCTGATGAAGATCGTTGAGTCCAGGTAAGATTATCTCGGCTCCTGGTAAGTTGTTGAGACTCATTTTTGCTTCTCCTCATCTTCAAAATGCTTGATGAAATTCTCGACTCTGCTTCTCAGTACATCAGAATTAAGCGAAGGAAATCGGATTAGTTCGGGGGCGATGGCCTCAAAGCAATCCCGTAGATTATTCAAAGAGAATAGTTGCTGATTGTACATTGCTTCAGCATCTTTCAGGTCGCGGTCAAAACCTCTGGATAGTTTAGAAAGGGCTTGGGCTGTAAAATCGTAGTGATAAAATGAAATTTGACCCCGTTTACCAATAAATACGCTTCTATCACGCCATCCTGGGAGAGGTGGTAAAAAATCCTGCGGGGAGGCAAGTTCAATATTAATGTTCAATTCTTGCTTGAGCTTGGCGATCGCTTGGAAAATTCCTGATGGTTCTGGATCTAGACGAATATCTATATCAACGGTAGAACTACGCCAACCAATGAGTAAAGCACTCGCACCGCCTGTAAAGTAGATACATCCTGAACTACTAGCTTCTTTGCCTAATGCTTCCATGAGTTGTTCGATTTTCTGAGCATCTACATTTGGACGCATAATTCGGCAATTTACATCAGCCTCTCTAATTTAGCAGATTGTAATTGATGCAGATGTTTTTCTCGCAATCAGTGCTTACCAGAGATCTCCTCTTTCCTTTACGCTAAAAAGCGATCGCCAAATTTAGGAAACTTTTGTAATACTCAAGCCTTAATCATCAATGTTTCTGACGAGTTACGCTATGCTAACCCATCCTACGTGATCAACTTTATACTAATTTCTTTTCCCAGAATAATGCTTTGCCCATTTTGGGATTTAGCTCATAGCCACTGAATCCAAACGCCTTATATGCTGATTGAGCAACATGATTTCCTTCAAGTACTTCTAGAGTAAGTTTACAGCAGCCCAAATCGAATGCAATCTCCTCTGCTTTCTGTAAAAGAAGTTTGGACAAGCCTCTTCCACGGTACGGTAAAGCAACAATGGCATCATGGATATTTAGTAATGGCTTGCAAGCAAACGTAGAAAATCCTTCTAAGCAAACAACAAGACCTGCGGGTTGAGAATCAACAAATGCGAGAATGACATGAGCTGATTTTCTCTTTGCAAGCTCTATTGGAAGATTTTCCTTAACGTAATCGGGTAGACCTTGACCACCACCCATTGGGTCAAGTGCATACTCATCCATTAATTGGATCATAGCTTCCGCATGAGCAGATAAACTAAGGTCTGCTTTTACAATGTCAATCATCTATCTATCAATTTCTTGACTCTTCTACATTAACAATTGTCGGCATAACCGACCCCGTTAGCTGGTATCTAAACTACTAAATTTGCTAAACTTTTGCTGAGATCAAAACTAAATTCCCCAAACATTTTGATAGCAATACCTAGCGAGGCTTTCCGTCCTTTTCTCTATCGAATTGGCGTTCCACGGTGCTGCATACTCTGCCGCAAACTCCCTCGGCAAAGAATATTGAGACTTTTCGTAGATAGACAGCTTATCAACAATTGGTTTATCTTTTGCTTTTTCATTAAGTTCTTGGCTTAATGGCAAAAGGTTACCAATTTTACCAATAATCTCCTTATCGTTATTAGACTGGCAAAGTATGTGCTCAAGACTGATATTTTCTGGTACTAGCTCGTTTGTCACTAATTTACTTCGCTCAATTTTATTGAATATATATTGTATTAACTTCTTGTCTCGTGTATATCCATTATAAAATTTCAATTCTTTAAGCTTATCTATAAATACTGTTTCATCAGGTATTCTTGCAGTGAGGTTTTCTTTTAGTGTATTAAGTATTTCTTTTGCTTTTCTCTTATCTGAAGCGGATTGAAGATCCCTTGCTGCACGAGAATAACTTCCCTCAACACCAGAAGGTCTCAAAGAACACACTGCATTAAAGATAAAATGAAATCGTTCAAGAAATAGCATAATTTCTTTTTGATCATCCAATTTGATAATTCTCTTTCCTCTTGCTTGAAATAAACTCAACAGAAATGGTCTCTGTTGAGTGATATTGAATATCTTAAATGCAGATAATGCATTATATATAGGTCTCTCCTCTTGCTGCTTGAAGTCTTCCTGGAGTGGAGATGCAATCTTTATGTATGCCTCAGCGTCGGAATGAAGTTCTTTGATGAAAACCTTTGCATCAATTTTGTTTTCTAGCCAAAGTTTCTTGAAGTTTTTGTAAATATTTTCCTCACCTACATAAGAGTACTTTGCTATCCACCAATGACGAACAAAGGTCTCTAAGTTGCCTACACTCTCTCTAGAAGAAATAACCGATCTAATATTCTTCCAAGTTGTTTTTGCATCATCATCTGGATGAGTATCACTTAGCTCTTTAAACAATCTATTCTTAATGAGATCTACAAAGCTAAGATTCATGCCTCTAGCATTGAGAGTTTCAAAAATTGTATAAGCTTCGTCCTCCTCTTTAACAGTTATAAAGATTACTTTTAAGTACTTTACAACTTGATCGCGAACAGCCCTAAGTAAAACTTCATATTTTTCATCACTAATTCTCTTACTCATGCGAAAGCGGCTTGCAAGATTGTCCTTGGAAGTAAAGCTATAAAAATCTTGATATGAAGACAATAAGGTTTTCTCCTCATCGCTTTGAGGAGTAGATTGTTCTTTGTTAATATACTGAATACTTTTTTGGAAAAACGGCTTAGGAGTTTCATTGTCTAATTTAAAGTAATTCCTTCCATCATCATCTTGCCCTTCTATATAGTTCTTGAAAATTGCTTCTGCAAGATTCTCTTTCTCTAGCTTCTTAAATCTCTCACACAAAACAGATAGGAGAATAGTAATTGTTGTAAGCCTCTGCTGCCCATCCACAATTTGCATGACATTTGATTTATCATCACCAACGAGTACAAGAGCACCAATAAAATACTCCTCATGGCTTATAACTTCACCATTGATCTCAATATTGCTCGTAATGTCCTCCCATAACTCCTTGACTTGTTCTTTTGACCACGAATACGCACGCTGAAAACGAGGAACAACATATTTCCGTTTCACTGAAAACAAGTCAGAAATTGTTCTGGTATATGCGTGAAGTTCCATATCTTTACATACTTACAATTTAATAGTGCTGAACCCAAAGCTGGACTATCATGCAACAGATTCTATGCCTGAGTATTTGCAGATAGGATCAATGATAATTACTCTTTACCCACAGTGTCACTAATTGCCCCTCGCCACTGCGTTCATCCTTAACCTTCTGAGTGCTTTCGGGTCTGCCAATCACCTTGAAAGACGAGGGCAAAGACTCTCAGCGGAGCCAGCTAACTATTGATTATACAGAAACTTTCCGTATAAGACTCTCCAGAGTAACTATATGTGGAAACTGTGGTTATATCACCCTATTTTAGCGAGATCGCAAGAATTTTTCTATAACATCATAATAAGCGTGTTATGTCGATCAGTGTATTCTTTTAAAGCGATCGCGTAAGTTTATGTCAAAAAAAAAGGTGGGCTATTAAACCCACCCTGACTTAACATTTAACTACCAATGTCAGGAGCCTTAAGAGCTAACTTGTTGTCTAAAGAAAGAGCCGTTTGCTCGGCTAAACTGGGGACTGCTTGGCGTTCCCTGACGGTTAACTGATGAATAGAAGCATCATAGATTTGGGTAATGAGCTTGGGGTAGAAACCAATGCCAATAATGGGAACCAATAAACAGCCAATAATGAAAACTTCGCGGGGTTCCGCATCAATAAGGGCGTGTTTTTTCGTGAGTTCTTTATTTTCAGGGCCGTAAAGGATTTCCCGTAACATCGAGAGTAGATAAATCGGAGTCAAAATAACGCCAACTCCCATTAAGACCACAATAATAGAACGGAAAACGACATTATAGGCATCACTAGTGGCAAAGCCGACGAAAACCATCAATTCTGCTACAAATCCGCTCATCCCAGGCAATGCTAACGACGCTAGGGAGCAAGCTGTCCACATGGCAAAGACTTTTTTCATTTTCTGCCCAATTCCGCCCATTTCATCCAACATCAAGGTATGGGTACGGTCGTAGGTACAGCCCACCATAAAAAATAGACTGGCTCCGATTAAACCGTGAGAAATCATCTGTAACATTGCGCCACTGGTTCCTAAATCGGTAAAAGAGGCTAGACCGATCAAAACAAAGCCCATGTGGGAAATGGATGAGTAGGCAATTTTGCGCTTGAGGTTGCGTTGAGCAAAGGAGGTTAAGGCCGCATAGATGATGTTTACCACCCCTAAGATAACGAGAACAGGAGCAAAAACCGCATGGGCATCGGGTAGCATACCTGCATTCATCCGAAAGAGTGCGTATCCGCCCATTTTTAACAAGATTCCTGCTAGGAGCATATGGGCCGGTGCGGTAGCTTCTCCGTGGGCATCGGGTAACCAGGTATGTAGCGGAAAGATGGGAAGTTTTACGCCATAGGCAATTAGTAAACCGGCATACAGTAATAGCTGCAAGTTAACGGGAAAATTCTTAGCCGCGATCGCCGACATATCGAAAGTAGCCGTATCGCCATAAAAGGCCATCGTTAAAGCCGCAATGAGAATAAATAAAGATCCCCCTGCGGTATAGAGAATAAACTTGGTTGCTGCATAAAGACGACGTTTTCCGCCCCAAATTGAGAGAATAAGGTAAACCGGAACCAATTCCAACTCCCAAACGAGGAAGAACAGTAACATATCCTGCACGGCAAATACTGCAATCTGTCCCCCATACATGGCCAACATCAGGAAGTAGAACAGCTTGGGTTTGAGGGTTACCGGCCAGGCCGCCATAATCGCAAGAGTGGTAATAAACCCCGTCAAGATAATCAACGGCATGGAAAGCCCATCGGCTCCCACCGACCATTTCAGGTCAATTTGGGGCAACCAGGTATAACTTTCGACTAATTGTAAGTTAGGATTGCTGAGGTCGTAATTGTTGTAGAAGGCATAGATAATAAAAGCAAAGTCTATTAATCCCACAATCAGGGAATACCACCTAACCGTTTTGCCATCTTTATCGGGAATAATCGGAATAAAGAGGGCCGCTACGATGGGAAACAGAATGATCAGGGTTAACCAAGGTATGTTTGTGATGTTCATAAAACCTTATTAAGTCGCAGATTCAAATGGTAAGAAGCGATCGCTGCCAAAAGTAAGTATCGATCAGTAGAGATTGTCGATAGGCCATAACAATGTTAACGGGATATCACTTTACCAATTTAATCTAGCAGCCTTTTTCGAGAGAATCCATAGAAAAAATGTTAAATTTCGTATCTGAAATTCTGTTATTAATTCAATGTAGAAAAAACTATCTATTTGACTTAAAAAGCTCTTCCCGTAAGCATTAATGAGATTTGATAACACCTTTAAATTTGTTCTGATCCCCTGATAGATAGCAACTGAAAAAAGAAAAACTGACATTCGCGCCATCCCAAAAACAGGACTTATGATTAAGAAATGTATCGCTATTTTTGTTGAAGGTTTTGATGAAAAATATCATTGTTGGGGTTATGGGGCCAGGAGAATCTGCTACCCCGATTGATTTGGAAAACGCCTACCAACTCGGAAAACTCATCGCCCAAGCGCATTGGATTTTATTAACAGGGGGTCGGTCTTCAGGAGTCATGGAAGCCGCTAATCAGGGTGCGAAAAGTGAGCAGGGCTTAACCTTGGGAATTTTGCCGAATAATTCGTTAAACGGTGCCTCAGACTCGGTGGATATTGCGATTTTGACTGATGTGGGACAAGCTCGAAATAATATTAATGTCCTCACATCCCATATTGTGATTGCCTGCGGAATGGGGTTAGGAACGGCTTCCGAGGTAGCTTTGGCGTTAAAACAAGGAAAATTCGTCATTCTGTTGACCCAAAACTCCTTAGCGCAGCAATTTTTCTCTGAATTAGCTCCTAATCAAGTTTATATTGCAACCGATCCTCCCGCCGCGATCGCCTACATCAACAGATTCCTTAAACCTGACCATCACAGCAGTAAAAAAAACTAGCATTGAAATCCTCAACACTAGCTATCAATTCTGTTTAGTTTTACGATTTATTAACAAGAAATCTCAGAAAGTCAACGCTAAACGAATGATTGACATTCATTTATTTAAAGTAAATGCGAATAAACATTACTGCGCTAACTCACCAAGACGTTTAGGAAAACAAAGGAAACCTCAAAAATTCACTGAGGACAAAGGAATTAGGATACGGTGCGACTAACGTGGTCAGTCATAAATCCCCAGAAGTGGAGAAAACCTTGATTGGAAAATACTTCAATTAAAATCGCAGACAGAAAACCAATCATTGCAAAACGGCCATTCCAAATTTCTGCTTGGGGAGTCCAACCAAAAAGCCAACGGTTACGTTCCGGGTTTAAAGCGTCAGCGTCGTTTGTATTAGCAGGATTGTAAGAAGACATAGTAATAATTCTCCAAAATTGTGCTTATCATCATGCGCGATTAAGCGCGTAGTAACCGATCTCTATCACAGCCATTAATAATTAAACTAATTAAACTGTTCTTAAAAATCGTTAATATTTAGCATGACAAAACAATGTTAGAAATTATGTTTTAATCAACGTTTTATTCTGTATGAATTGTATAAATTGTTTCAAAAAAGAAAAAACTATTAGGTATATATTTTTAGCTTTGATAATCGCTATTGATTTCTATCTCTAGGATGTCTTCATTAATAGAAAGATACACTACATTCAGCCGGCAGCAAACTTGAAAAGGGTTAATCCGACATTTCCATAATTGACGAGAGAGAGAAAAAATTAAGAAGCTGTTAGCAAGATCCAGGAACAAAAATAACGAATGAGGAGTAAAAAACTCTATAGACCGCAATTCTCAAGATAAAAAAGCGAATGAAAGCGTTGATACAATACCTTACGTTAAAATAAAGGAAAAAAGCAGAAAAAGACAAATTTGGCAAAGAAAGCGATCGCTGAGTTAGGGATTGATCTCGAAAGTGATGATCCTACTCAAGAGAGTATCAAGCAGATAATGCTAGTCTATAAAAGAGTCAAGGTTAAGGAACAGAATGATGAACCAATGTCCTAAATGCGAGCATCAACGCATTATCAAAAGTGGATTTGTCAAGGGGAAGCAACGATATAAGTGTAAATCCTGTAATTATCAATTTACTCAAGC
>JAYKGY010000029.1:0-4688 GCA_035285545.1 Snowella sp.
TTAACGGAGAAGTAGCTCGTCCCCTGAGTTTAAGTATGGCGGATATTAACCGAATGCCCTTAACTACCATGACCATTCGCCATGTGTGCGTTGAAGGTTGGGCGGCGATCGTGCAATGGGGAGGGGTGAAGTTACGGGAATTAGCGGCTTTAGCTCGGCCTAAAGAGAATGTTCGTTATGTATTTTTTAAATCCTTTGATGGTTATTACGAAAGTTGGGATATTGCCTCTGTTTTGCATCCCCAAACCCTTTTGGCCTATCAAATGAATGGGCAACCGTTACCCGCCGACAATGGCGCGCCGTTACGTTTAGCTTCGCCGATAAAGCTCGGTTACAAGCAAAGTAAATGGGTGACAGAAATTACTTTTTTAACTCAAAAACCGGCAAAATTAGGCTATTGGGAAGATCAAGGCTATGAGTGGTTTGCTGGGTTATAAGGGTTATCTATTTGATAGGATGGTTAACCTTTTAGACACTAGGGGTTGATGCGTTTATCATGGAAGGAAACAAAATCGCTGTCCCTACTATCTCTATTACGTTAGTTAAAATCTAGTTGTTGTCGACTACTCACACATCGTGCGATCGCTGCTTACTTGGCGATAGTTAAACACTCTGCCCTATGAAAAAACTATTATTTATTATCTTATTTATTGTCGGTATTTGGTTTGCCGTTTCCCATTTTGTACAAGCTAAAGGATTAGCTGGTCAGGGAAAATTTGATTCCATTATTATTAACTTTGAAAATGATTTGCCGACGGAAACCTTAAGCCAAGAATTAAACATCATTACTCAAAAAATCCAAAAAGCACCAAGTCTCAACAGTATTTTTTCCATTGATCAACATCTCTACACCGTTGCAGGCGATCAAAAAATTCTACAACAACTCCGCAATTCTCCCATTACTAAATTTACCGAATATATCGAACCAAACTATATTTATAAAGCTTTAGAAGTACCCAACGATCCCGACTATAGTAAACAGTGGAATTTCCGCAGTATTAATGTGGAAAAAGCCTGGGATGAAAATCATGGAGAAGGCATTACGATTGCGGTGATCGATACGGGGGTTTCACGGGTGCCGGATCTGCGGGATACCGATTTTGTGGCGGGTTACGATTTTGTCAACGATCGCATTGATGCCAGCGACGACAATGGCCACGGAACCCACGTTGCAGGAACCATCGCCCAATCCACCAACAATAACTATGGGGTAGCAGGAATCGCCTATCGGGCCAAAATTATGCCGTTAAAAGTTCTCTCAGCGGGGGGCGGCGGAACGGTTGCCGATATTGCCGAAGCCATCCGTTATGCAGCAGATCATGAAGCCAGTGTGATTAATCTCAGCTTAGGCGGTGGAGGCGAAAGTACGGTTTTAAAACAAGCGATCGACTATGCCTACGACAAAGGGGTAACCATTGTAGCTGCTGCCGGAAATGAAAATAGTAATGCGGCTTCCTATCCAGGCCGCTATCCCAAGGTGATCAGTGTGGCTGCCGTTGATGCAATGGGAAATAAAGCTCCCTATTCCAATTTTGGAGCTGGTGTGGATATTTCTGCCCCTGGCGGTAGTGAGCAAGGGGAAGGGGGCAAAATTTTACAGGAAACCCTCGATCCTAGCACCCGTCAACCTGTCCTAGCTGGTTTTCAGGGAACCAGTATGGCGGCTCCCCATGTGGCGGGAACGGTGGCCTTGATTCAATCTTCCCAATTACAACTGGCTAAACAGGAATTGGCTAAAGACCCCAAAATGAAACGCAAGGCCGAAGAACTTAATGCAACAGAGGTTTCTAGCCCTGGGGAAATTTTAGCGATTCTCAAACAATCGGCGCGTAAAGTTCCCGATGATACCTTTAATTACTACGGAGCAGGGCAGCTAAATGCGGGAGAAGCGGTTAAACTGGCCCTTCAAGGTCAATTGAGCTTCAAAGATTTCTTCCGTTGGCTACGGGATAATGGTTATCTCAATCCCATTTTCTGGTTCGATGGGGGCGCGATCGCGTTCGTTCCGAAATTATTAATGGTTGTGGGTTCCTATCTGTTAGCGATCTTATTACGGGTCTATCTTCCCCTGTGGGGCGCACCGTTAAATTGGGGCTTAATTCTCGGCAGTTCGGGACTCTTTTTCCTACAAGGATTTTATATCTTTGATTTACCCCAGTGGCCCTTCCGGGTGATGGGCAGTTCTATTCCTGAATTGGGCAGTATCATCCAAGGTAGTCCTCTGATCAATCCCTTCTTTGCTAGTATTTTGATTCCCTTAGCATTGATGGCTCTCTTATTAGGAAATCGGTCAGGAAAAGGTTTTGCGGTCGGGGTGACTTTGGGCGTAGCGTCCTATTTAATCGTATCCGCCATTTTTGACCCCAGCGTTTGGTTATTGGGAGTCGGCACGGCTTCTCAAGTCTTTTTAGCCATTAATGCTTTATTCTGTATCGGCTTAGTGTGGTTAGCGACGAAAAGAG
The DNA here is from genome assembly GCA_035285545.1 of Snowella sp. Classification (GTDB taxonomy): domain Bacteria; phylum Cyanobacteriota; class Cyanobacteriia; order Cyanobacteriales; family Microcystaceae; genus Snowella. The sequence continues at coordinate 2,463 of JAYKGY010000029.1, forward strand.
AACGGAGGTTGGTATGAGTATTCGCGTAACAGGGAAAACCGAAAAGAAAGGCTTTGGTTTTGGGGTTTGGGCCTTAGTCTCTGAGGAGGGGCAAGCCTATGAATTACAAAATCCCCCCTCAGAATTGTGTCAAGCCCATGCCAAGGTCACTGTAGAAGGCTCTATTCAAGAAAATGTTATGACCCTAGCCATGATTGGCCCCGTTTTAGCGGTGGAAAGCTATCGGATTGATGATTGATAAGGGCTTTTCCAACCGGCTCTTACACAGGATTAAAGTCGGGTAATGGAAACAGGAATTCTTCCTTTCCTTAAATTCCCAATTTGTCGGAAAGCGGCTGGGCTTAAATCAATGGTGCAGGAACAGCGATCGGTTACGGTGACTACCACTGAGCGTTTGGTTCTGCGGTTGGTTACTCGTAGTTGTGTTCCAAAGGGATAGCTAGGATGGGCAGCAACCATGTGGTTCGGGTTAAAGCGTCTGCCGTTGGCCATCTTTCGGCCATTAAAGGAACGTCCGTAATAAGTTGCCGTGCCTGCTAAAGCCAGATCGCTCAGCATTAAGCTAATGAGGGTAGCAAGGATGGGTATTTTCATTTCTGATAATTTTTTAAAAACAACTTATAAGCTATTATACCTAGCCATTTTGGATGCTGCTTAGGCTGCCTGAAGCTGATGATTTAAGGATTTATGGGTTGATTCTCAGAATCTAATCGGGGTTGCGTCACCTATGTTGTTTTGATCGGCAATTTCTAGCGATCGCGCCGGAATATTTTAACTGGGCTGATGGAGAGAGCGGGAAAGATTCGTAGCATTATAAAAATGGGCAAAATAGGCAATCGAAGGGAATTTGTCACCATTTTAGAGGGCTTTCCTGCAATTAAGAAAAAGCCCCTGGGAGTCTTGCCTTGTTTCGACCCCAAGAGCTTCTTTTGTCGTTCTTACTCCTCACACACACTTCTCAAGTATGACGGGGATCAGAATGAAAGGTTTCCGTAGAGGAGACAGTTCTTCAATTGCCCTACCCTGACGGATTCGGCGGCAAACGCCAAGAATAGGGGATTGTTTGAGAACAACGTTGCAAAAATGCCCTCATTCAGCAAAACGGACTAAAAGGCTAATCCCCCTGTTTAGCGATCGCGTTGATAGTCTTCTAACAGCGTCAACAAATTGGTTTGAGCGGTTGTAGGAATTAAATCGGCAAGGGGCACGTTGAGTTTTCCCCCGCCCAAGGGAACAGAAATTTTTTGCAAAATCGCGGCGATCGCGCTCGAACTTAAGCCATCATCATCCAAAAGCGGATAAACCTGTTCGGCAACAGTGGTATGTAAATGGGCTTCAGCAAGATAGAGATGCCATTTTGCCACATCAATATAAATTTGCTCACCGATTTCGGCAGCGAGAGCTTCGATTGCTTGGGTGGTAGGAGTATTAGCCATTGGATTTTAGGGAGTAATCGGCAATTACGGCGATATAAAGCAAATGAATGATCAGTAACCCCAACCAGATGCCGCTAAAAGTGATCAACCAAGGCCAATCCAATTGTTTTAAGTTGTGGACAAACCAGAGTCCAGAATTGATCGCCAAAAACACCATCACATGAACCGCGAAATTCATACGATCATCTAAACGGCGAAAGTCAGGGTCATTGCGATCGGGTTTACGGGGCCAACGAGGAGGCATACTTTACTTAACGTGCTAAAAGTGGATTAGATGCATTCATTTTATAGCAATTATAACCCTTCTTTTTAAAATAAATGAGTAAATTTTTAAAGCAAAATAACAGAAAATTGGACTGGAGATAGATAGAAAAATAAAAATCAAGATTATAATTTAAAGGGGTTTTTGTTGAGCGAGTATGGGTTCAATTTACTTAAATAACTACGCATCAATACTTAAATCCAATCCTTCCTTTTAAATAATATTTGAAACCCCGTTAAGTGAGAGTAAGTCATGACATATCTGTACTTTAAAAACCGTTAATCCTGAACAGTAGAAAGTCAAATTTAACGACAAGCTGATTAAACAGAATTCATCATGAGGAACATTTTCAATGGCAGTTAGCGAACTAACCGAACAACTCTTAGCCGCGAAAAGCGCAAAAGGGTTGAGCTTTGAAGATTTAGAAAAAATTTTAGGTCGCGACGAAGTTTGGATCGCCGCGCTCTTTTATGGTCAGGCAACTGCCGATGCAGAAGAACTGCAAAAATTAGCCGATGCCTTGGGTTT
>JAYKGY010000030.1:0-29923 GCA_035285545.1 Snowella sp.
TTTTTCAGTTTTCATCCTTCAGCCTTTCGAGATCCATAGAGATAATGATCTTGGTTGGATTGAGCTATCATGGGGCAACCCTCATGTTATGACGCTCAATAATCTCTAGCTTACCTTACTAAAATACGACGACTAGCAGCGATCGCAGCGGTTTTAATGGTTGAGAGAATGAAGGCAACGGCGGCGCGCAACAGCAGGTAGAAAAAGTAGTGATTTTGGCTCAAGGGTGAAATGATGGTCAGATTTTTAAACGGGTTATTGATGACCTCCCCAAAGGATTCGTTTTGATTTAAATTTCCACGTAATTCGCAAAGAAAAACGCAAAGAGGAAAAACTAAAAGTGTCATACTGGATGCCAATTGCTCCAATCTCAAACTCATTACGACTTGTTGATCTACACGGTAATGAGATTTCTAGAGAAAAGAAAGGTCTTTTTAATGCTTTTGAAAACCATCTGATAGATATTTATAAAGAAGGAAACCTTATCTTCATCTATCGAGGCGAATCACTCAAGAGCCTTAAGAAAAAGCTTTTTTCAAATCATGAAGATTTCTCTAAGTCACGTTTGTACGAAAGGCTTTTTATTGTTGGAGATAAAGCAAGATACTTCTTTAGGGATAAGATTGAGGACTCAGATAAAAGAGGATGGCTTACTAATATTAATGATCGTTCTCCCGAAACGTTTGGTTTTATGTTTGAACGTATTGCTAATGTGATATCTACCCCATCTCTAGAATCTAGAATTCAACAATCATGCTCAAGTAGATTTCTAAGTTATTTTAGGGATAACAATAACCGCGATCAGTTTGTTAGAACAGTAGAAACCTACACTAAAAACAATGAGCAAGATAGATTGAAATTACAGGATTACTACCTGTATTTTCTTCATGTTGCAGGCTCTTCAGGTGTTCGTAGGGAAACGATGCTAGTTTCTACAAGCCTTTCAGTTGATATTTCAGAAGACTTTGCTAGCAAAAAAGATGAAGACTCGCTCATTTTATACGGCTTTATTCCTCAGCCATACCATAATTTTCTGGTTTCACCGTGGCTTGCCTCCGATTACCATAAGATTGCTTCGGACAAAGGTTTGCCAACTTATCAACCATTTGGTCTATTTCCAGAACAGCTTGAAGTTTCTGTGAAGGGTGCATTCTTCCCTTGCTTTATGATGGGTGTTAAGCAAGTTGATAACGAGTTTGTGATCAATTCTCACATATTCAATATTAAGGATAAAGATTATGAAAGTGTGAGTAAATACGGTATTCCAGTTCAGCAGGAAGACTTTATGAATAGTATTTTGGCTTCACAATATAGGCGTTTTATTTCTTCTGATCTTCGAGGAAATTTTGAACAATTTGAGGTACAACAATAAAAAATTGTGGCTATACCGAACTTATGAGGCATTATGGGCTTAGAAGGCTTACGGACTAAAAGCTTGAGAAAATAAGGAGTCAAGATCAAATAAATAAAAACTCAAACCTTTACTTTACTAGGAAGGCTTTTCAGCCTTTAGTTTCTAACAGTTTTGCCTCATGGATCTGGTAGAACCAAAATTGTTGCGTAATGCAAGTAGTGCGATCGCCGTTTTGTAGGCTAGATTGACAACAGGAAGGACAGATTGCACTTTAAACAGTAACGATGGATGAGATCGCAATGAGAGAGCGAAAGGTATTGGGTTTTGAATTAAAGGCGATTGTCCCTTAATCTTAATTAAAAAAGTGATCGCCGTTAATAAATTTCAAAAAAAAACAAAAATTTTTAAATGGAAACCTGATCAGGGATTACTGTAATCTTCATACCCACTGTTTTGAGTATTTTCTCAATAGTTGATAAATGGGGATTCCCTTGCTCAGAAAGCGTTTTATAGAGACTTTCTCGTCCTAATCCAGTTTCCTGAGCGACTTTTGTTAAGCCTTTTTGGTGTTGTACAATTTGTCTGAGAGCAATTAAAAAAAGCGGAATCCCCCCTTCCTCTAAAGCATCTTGAAGATAATCAGAAGCAAATTCAGGATTATTGAGTTCTTCTGCAATAAAATCATCAAAATTTCTCAAAGTCGTCATTTTTAATCTTCTGCCAAAGTAGTTGAGATTGGGTAATATCTTTTGATTGAGAACCTTTGTCTCCACCGACAAGAAGAATAACAAAAAGCTCTCCCTTTTTTGCAAAATAGACTCGGTAGCCTGGCCCAAAATGAATTCTCAATTCATAAATTTCTTTACCAACTGATTTGTAATCGCCAAAGTTACCTAATTTTAATCTTTGAATGCGTAGAGTGATTTTTCTACGACTACGAATATCCACAATGCTACGCAACCATTTTTCAAATTCGTCAGTTGTGATAATTTGAATTTCTTGCATCGCGATTGTTTTTTCTTAATCACCTTAAGTGGTGCTTTTTCTATTGTATCTCAAGGGATACAGAACAACAAGACTAAAATGAGAGAACGATCAGTTTATTGGTTTTGAATGACAGGCGTGCCACATGTATCAATCTGAAAGTGATCTGCTTGCCTTTTCTGCATTGGACGGAGAAGATTTTTTCCAAGACTCTAATGAAAATGAAGTTCTAGAAACCAATGCGTAGAGGAGATGTCTGGCTTGTCAATTTAGACCCTACCGCCATTGCTGAGTGGCACAATTGGCACATACTGACCAGCGTTCTAATTCCTGGGGAAAAGTAGGAGATTGACACTGCGGACAAATGGGTAAATTTTCAGCCCGAATTTGGAGAATCTTCGTCCAACGTTGAAAGGCTTCCTTGGGAGTTTGGGAGGGGGTTTGCTCTTCTTCAGGAAAGGTTAAAGTTTTGAGAAAGGCTTGATAAGAATCAGACTGGGCCGCAGGTTCTAGATCTTGTAAGGTATTTAACGGCTGAACTTGATGCCATTGGGCCGAAGAAAAGCGTAAGTCGGTTAAGGGTTGACTCAGGTGAGCATTTAACTTTTTGAGCAGGGTATACCGCTGCATGGTTAGGGTTTGGGCCCAAACGGAACTCGCTGTTGCGATCCATAGCACCTGACGACGGAGTGCTAACGGTTTGGTGTATTGAAGAATTTTAGAATCAATGGCGGTTTCCCAAGCTTTTAGGGCTTGGCGATAGACATTATATTCTTCCCAATGGGGTTGTTGTTGGAGACGGTTGAGTAGGCTATCAAGGGAGTTTAAAGACATGGGGAATTTAGGGCGTTGCTAAAATTTTGTCGCCAATGACGATACCGAAATAGGATAAAGTAGGCAAAGTAGAACAAACCTGCTGTCATAGCATATAAACATCATTCTTTATAACTGAAGGAGTATTATGTTAACCCTCAAAATTGTCGTTAATATCGTCGTTGCTTTCTTTGTTTTATTATTTATCTTTGGTTTTCTCTCCAGCGATCCTACCCGTAACCCTGGTCGGAAAGATTTTGAATAAATTCGACAATTGAGGGAAATCGGTGTAAGTCTCTTTTGGATAGGGAGGCTATCAGATAGCGTTTTTTGAAACTGACTTTAACCTTCGGCAACTCTTATGTTACCTTTACTGTCTCAATTAGGAGATTAAGGCTATCGGGATAGGGTTTAATTGTCTAAACAACTGCCTGATAGAAGTATCCACTGAGGTTAGAAAGTTTCATGTTAACTTATGGTGAAGTAAGATGATGGGGGCGATCGCGCTAAAGCTCTATGCAAGAAACGGATCTGTCCCCATTCTTCTGGCAAGACTCCGATTAAGGTTACGGTTGATTTGTTCAGCTTTATTTTGATCTCGATGCCTCTATTTGATGCCCCACCGAATCCTCCTGCCCAAATTCAGGTTTTTCAACCTGGGGTTACTCATCGTTCTTTAGTGGCAGATTCACGTATTCCAACAACGAGCAAGTCGTCTCAAACTATCCCTGCGGTTGTGGAATTTTATTATGCCGATCCAAGTAAGGTTAATACACCGAGTTCTTCGCAATTCACGCCTCAAACCGGAAAACAGGCTAATGCTTTAGGAAAACCCATTTCTGTTGGCCCGTTTGAATTGTCTCCGAGTAATGCGTTTCCGATTCAATCATCCGGGAATGGCTCCTCTCTATTTGCGACAACATCCCAGCAAGTAATTCTCGATCTTCAGTCTTTAGGTCGCGATCGCCGTCTAAACGCTCGACCCAAACAGTTAATTGCCCAAGAGCGGAACGGAGAAACCAGAGAATTTATTATTAATGCCGACGATGCGATTCCGGCGACCCCTTCCCCCCCGGAAGAAAATCCCAGCACTCCTTCTCAACCCCCAACTCCGCCAACTGTCCCACCAGCAACCAAAACAAAAAATCAGCCGCAACCTTTGGAATTAATCGCGGATCAACAGGAATATAACACCAATACTCAAGTTATTACCGCCACAGGCAATGTGGTCATGCGCTTTGCCAATGGGATTTTATTAGCCGATCGCGTCCAAATCAACTTACCCGATCGCTTCTCGGTCGCAGAGGGCAATGTTTCCCTGCAACGGGGAGAGCAAACCCTACGGGGGGAACGCTTTGAATATTATTTTGTTCAAGATAAAGGCGTAATTTACAATGCCAATGGAGAATTGTATCAACCCACCACTGGGCGCGATCTTTCTCCGACCTTACCGACCGATCCGGGGAACAGCGTTATTCCTGCCCAAACCTTAAATGAACGCCTACAGGCCAATCAACCCCTACAGCGTATTACCACAGGAGAAGGCTATCGCTTTTCAGCAGGAACCAGCCTAGACTTAAATCGTTTTGGCACAGCGGGAACCCCTAACCCTAACGGTGGACAGATTAATCGTTTACGTTTCCAAGCCCAAAAGGTTGACTTTGATGCCGAAGGCTGGAATGCCAAGAAAGTCAGAATTACCAACGATCCCTTTTCTCCCCCCGAACTAGAAATCCAAGCAGAAACGGCTCAATACTATAACGTTGCGCCCTTAGTAGATGAAGTGCGTCTCAGTGAATCTAGGGTAGTACTTGACCAACAAAATACCATGCCCCTGTTTCAAGACCGTTTGGTATTAGACCGCCGCAATCGCCAACCAGGGGTTTTGAGCTTTGGTTATGACGGGGAAGATCGGGGGGGATTATATGTCCAAAGTGGCTTTAATATCCTCGATACTAAATCAGTCCGTTTTGATATCAAACCCCAATATTTAATTCAAAAAGTCTTTTTTCCCACTGCGTTTCCCAGTGCCAATATTAGTGACTCTACGGTGTGTGTGCTGTGTCCTGCTGCTTTTGGGTTAATTACGGATTTTGAGGCGACCTTTGATGAACGCAATCGGATTATTAATACTTTAAATTTTTCCAATTTAAATTTAGATGAAATTGACAATTCTCTACGGGCCAAAGTCGCTTTTCAACATAAGCTCGGTGATCTTTCTTTTCCCCATGATCTCCGTTTTGAATACAATTATCGAGAAAGATTATTCAATGGCTCATTGGGTTTTCAGACGGTCAATAGTAGTGTGGGCGCGATCGTTGTTTCTCCGGTGATTCCCCTCGGTGATCCCACCCTTTCTTTAAGTTACCAAGCCTCCATTCAAAGCATCCAAGCCGATACGGATCAAACCCAATTATTAGCTCCCATCCGTGATAATAACTTAGTGACCTTAATGCGTTATCAAGGGGCGGTTTCCCTGAATAAATACTATTTTCTTTGGGTTGGAGAAGCCTTAGAACCCAAGCCAGACAAAGGACTAAAATATACATCCACGCCTGTTTTACCCTATTTACAATTAACAACGGGATTAACGGGGGTGGCTAGTTTTTATAGTGATGGCAGTTCTCAACCCTCTTTAACGGGAAGTATTGGTTTACTGGGTCAATTTGGCCATTTTTCCGAACCCTATTTAGACTATACCGGCTTTAATATTAGTTATTTACAGGCGATTCGAGGGGATGCTTCACCGTTCTTTTTTGATCGATTTGTAGATACCCAGGTCTTGTCTTGGGGATTAACCCAACAAATTTATGGGCCAGTAAGAGTCGGGGTTCAAAGTTCCTATAGTATTGACGCGAATAAATCGATTAGTACGGAACTATTTATTGAATATAGCCGCCGGACTTACAATTTTATGGTGCGTTACAATCCAGATTTACAAATTGGTTCAATTAATTTACGTATTAGTGATTTCAACTGGAGCGGCAATCCAGGGACTTTTGAAGGAACGGATATTCGGCCTGTTATCCAAGGAATAACAAGATAAACATCCATCAACAATGAGGCGGCTTCCCATGGCTAGACATGGTGTAGTCCAAACTCATGACAACGTTAAACGTTAAAAGAACGGTTAAATTGACTCATTTAGGTTTTGATTCGGATTTCTCAGGCGAATCGTTTCCATGGGAGACACTAACCCTTCAGCCTGAACTAACCCTTGTAAGGTTTGGGATAACTTCTTTAAGGCATTCGGAGAATATTGAATCAAACTAGACGGTTTTAAAAAGGTTTCAACGCCAACAGTGGACGCAGAACGGATACTGCCTTCGGTGGAAACGAGCAAAGAAGAACCGCCAAAATATTCGCCGATCGCTTTCGGGCTACTGTGACCTAAAAACACACTGCGGGCATTCCGAATTTTTTCTACATAATCCCAAGGATCGTCAACCGCCAATAACAGGTAATAGGGTGAAAATTGATTAACCAGATCAATCACTTCATCCAGGGAATTGACCAAGATGATTAGGCCATAATGCGCGATCGCCTTTTCGGTGAGGATACCCTGGGGATTTTCTTTAAACTGGTCTTGGATAATCGCTTGAACCGTTGCCGCAATTTGGGGATCATCGGTAAATAGCAACAAAGCCGAATGGGGGTCTTGTTCTGCCTGGGCGAGTAAGTCCGCCGCAATTTGTAAGGGGTTAGCAGAACTATCGGCAATAATGACTAAATCTGTCCGTTCAATGGGGCTATCAATGCGAACAATGCCATTCACTAAATTTTTGGCCAAAGCCACTTCTAAACCACCTGTTCCTGTGATGACTTCCACTTTAGGAACGCTATGGGTGCCATAGGCCAAGGCCGCGATCGCCTTCGCACCTTCTAAACGGTAAACTTCTTCAATACCGGCTTCCTGGGCTGCGACTAACAGATCGGGGGCAATTTTTTGATCCAAATTGGGGGGCGTTATTAAGACGACTTGGGGAACCTGGGCCACTTTGGCGGGAATGGCTTGCATCAAGAGATTACTCAAGCGCGAACCCCGATTGCCTGACACATAAATCCCTGCACGTTGGACAGGATAGTAGCGTTTTCCCTGTACCACCTCATCTTCGCTAAACCTAACCCAGGACTTGGGTAACTGCTGACGGTAAAAGACATCGAGTTGACGACAAGCAACCTGAATGGCATTGAGTAAATCCTTAGGAATCTGTTGATAGGCCGCATCCAATTCCGAACCACTGACTCGTAGAGACGGAACTTTGACATCTTCGGAGTCGGTCACAGGGAGCAAGGCCCCATCTCCTTCGGAACGAACACGGTCTAAAATCTCTCTAACGGTAGATTCCTGAAACCAAAATTCCCGATCCGTTGATCGTTGACGAATCCGTCCCAATTCCGTGAGTGCCTCAGCTTGCTGAGTAATAATTCGTAGCATGGAGTTCAATGTTCCCAACGTCGCTACTAACTATATGTGAGTTGGAAAATTCATTCCTCTAGCTTAGCGTGGATTTTTCTGGAAGGATTGAAGTAGCGGGCCCCTGATGTGCAAGTTTCTCGGATTTCAACCGAATGAATCCCCGTTAGCCCCATTGCTTCCAATTTGTCAAATACCCATTTGGCGATCGCTTCACTGGTGGGATTTTCTAAGCCGGTGGTTTCGTTGAGGTAATAATGATCGAGGAAATCTTCCAATAAGGGGTCTAAGTAGGACTTAACTTTGCCGAAATCCATGACCATCCCCTGTTGTGGCCCGGTTTCATGTAAGCGATCGCTCTCAATATAAACCCGTCCCACCCAACTATGGCCATGCAGGCGTTGACATTTACCATCATAGTGGGGCAGAGAATGGGCCGCCTCAAAGCGAAATTCTTTATAAATAAGCCACATATTATTTTGAGTGATTGTAGAGTTCAGTTTGCTTAAACTTTTTAAACGACAATTTTGTAGTGATTAAATTTAGCACTCATTTTTGATCTTACCGTACAAATGTCTTTAAGAATGGAGGGCTAAAAAGGCGAGACTGGCTAAACCCGAAGCCGAAAAGAAAATGGTTTTATAGGGAAATTGACTAATATTTAAACTCAATAACGCGAGAAAATAAATATCAATAAAAACCCGTGAATAATCGAGATAGTAATTCAAAATATACAAACTCGTCATTACAAACATTCCAAAATACATCAAGCCTGAAACAAGTAATAAAGAGGTCTGCGATCGATTACGGTAGGATAACCCAAGAGTTAGCACAAAGGCTAAAATTAGTAGAATGAATAAATAAGCTTCAAACAATTTATTACCGCTTAGTCCCCCTGTTATTAAACCTATGATTTTTTGAATAATCCCCCAAAAAGGAAATCCAAAATTTCCTGTTCCTGGGCTTCCTAATAAATTGAGAGATAAAACATAAAAATTCCAAATAAGCGGGGGAACAATAGCAAGGACTAAAAACCTTAAATAATCATACTTTTTCCTAAAAATAACAGTAAACACTAAAGCCAGCCACAGTAATAACATGGTCTCTCGCGTTAAACAGGCTAACGAAACCATTAAGCTTGTATAAATCGGCTTATTTTGCGTATAAAAATAGAAAGCCGCAACGAAAAACAATCCTGTCACTAAATCCGAGGTAGATAGGGATAAAACAATCCAAATTCCAGGGATACAGAGGGTAAATAAAGCTTGATTGATATTAAAATCTTGAGATTTAAAATATAAGGTTGCCAACCAAACGATGAGAATAATCGCGATCGCGTTAATCGCCACCATCACATAGGGAATTAATATAGGATTGCCGAAACCGAGGAGATAACTCAGTAAGGGATAAAGAATACGCCGATAACGGTAAGCAGGATGATCCAAAGATTCGAGGGTATCTAAATCCCTGAAAAAAGGATCAAGGGCTAAACTCAAAAATTGTTGCCCATCGTAGCCTAATTCATCTTTAAAAATGAAGGTTTGATCAGGGGTCAAAAAAGGAGAAAGGGGCAAAACTGAACCAATACGAAAGAAACCTGTAATGTTTCCTGAAAATTTAAACAAGTAAAGATAAACAATCACGCTAATAACAATGAATGCACTGATTAAAACATTCTTAATTTCAGGTGCTTGCAATATTTTTCTTAAATCTTGATTTTTAAATTGATTAAAATTCGGCATATTAATTTAATTTGATTTTTGGGCAATTACTAACCATTCTCCTTGAGCTTCAACAAAATAATTTTTGGGAAAGGTACTGGTACGACTCCGATTGGGAGCGATGATTAATTGAACCACTTCTTCAATTTGCTCATAATTGGGACTGGTTTCTAAATTGTGTTTTAAAAATTGACGAATAATGCGCCGTTGGAGAGCCAAAGGAAGGATTCTTAATTTAACGCGGTTTAATTGGTTTGCTTCTGGATTAACAATTTCCCATAATATGTTCTCACTCAGGGTTTCTAGATAGTGGACATCTGCTTGCAATAATTCTGCGGTTTGCGCGATCGCCGTTTCTACTTGGGGATTAAATTCCGTTTTTAAGTAGGGTAATAATTGCTGACGGATGCGATTGCGGGCATAGTGGAGTTTGTCATTAAAGGCATCTTCCCAGATTGGGAGTTGAAATTGCTGGCAAAAATCCCCTGTTTCTGACCGAGAAATGTTTAACAAAGGCCGTATTAATTGGATATCACAAGTTAAAGCCCGTTGCCAGGTCAAGGCTTGCAATCCATCACTCCCAGCCCCCCGAATCAGATTATACAAAAAAGTTTCCGCGCGATCGCTTTGGGTATGCCCTGTGACGACAATTGAAAACCCCTGTTCGGTAGCAATTTCAATCAAACGCTGATAACGCCATTCTCGTGCTGCGGCTTCCGTTTCCTTAAGTTGGTGGGCAATTTTCAGATAAAACGGTAATTGCCAGTTACGGGCTAAATCCCTGACATGATCGGCAATGCCGACATCCGTTGACCAGCCGTGATCACAGTGGGCGATCGCCAATTGCCAATGCCATTTGGGTTGTAAATCTAGCAATAATTGGGTTAAACAAACCGAATCTTGCCCCCCAGACACCGCAATTAAAATTTTTGCTCCCTGGGGTAACAGCGATCGCTGCTTGAGCGTTTTATGAAGTTTGCTATGTAAGTCTGTCCATACCATATTAAATTCAGTAATCTTCCTTAAGAAAGAGCTTAGGAGTGTAATTTAGACAACTAGCCCCACAAAATCTTCACTGACACCTGCTAGGATAAAAAATGATAACCATTACTAAAAAATTAACCGATGAGCGATCTAATTGTCATTGCTTACGACGATGAGTTTAAGGCAGAGGAAGTGCGTCTGACCTTAGCCAAATTACAAGTTGAGCATTTAATTGAACTCGAAGATGCTGCCGTTGTTGTCAAAAATGAAAACGGAAAAATCAAACTAAAACAAGCCATTAACCTCACGGGTGCAGGAGCCGCTAGTGGTGGTTTTTGGGGATTATTAATCGGTATCCTCTTTTTCGCGCCTTTATTTGGGGCTGCTGTCGGTGCGGCTAGTGGAGCCTTAGCGGGTGCTCTCAGTGACGTGGGAGTTAATGATGATTTTATGCGGGAGTTAGGAGAAAGCTTACCTCCAAAATCTTCTGCTCTCTTTGTTTTAGTTCGTAAGGTAACCCCTGATAAAGTATTGGAAGAAGTCGGCAAATTTGGTGGTAAAGTTTTGCGTACTTCTCTCACCAAAGATGAAGAAACCCAATTACAAGAAGTTTTAAATAATCGTGGCTTAACCCCTACAATGACAACTGCCGAGTAGTTTATTTAAACGTTTAAAATTGAGCCTTTTTTTGAATTTTCCTCCTAACCCAATTAGGGGGTTTTTATTTTTCCCGATTCGTGCTGAATTACTTTAAATCTTCGTCTTCTAATCCAGGTCTGGGCATGGCAAGTTTCGCCCTATCATTTCCATTCCAAGGGGCAAAAATAGGTAATAAGGCCAAGCCAGGAAAAGAAATCAGAAAGCTGAGCAAGAAGAATAGTGGCCAACCTGTTTCTTTGGCGATGAGTCCCGCCGGAGCAATGAGGATATTTTGACTAAAGGCGTACAAACTAGACAGGAGCGCATATTGGGTTGCAGAAAATTGCTTATTACAAAGACTCATAAAAAAGGCCAGAAAAGCCGCTGTACCTAACCCTGCACAGAAATTTTCGATATTAATGGTGAGAATCATGAAGGGATAGCTCTTCCCCACATTGGCTAATGCTAAATAAGCTAAGTTACTCAGGGCTTGGAACCCACCAAAGATCCACAGAGAACGATTAATGCCCAGTTTGCTCAGGAAAACACCGCCTGCGAGCGTTCCCACAATGGTTGCAATCAGCCCCATTCCGCCTTTAATCGCCCCAATATCGGTTTGGGTAAAGCCCGCTTGCAATAAAAAGGGAGTGGACATATTGTTGGCGATCGCGTCTCCTAATTTATAGAGAACGATAAACACCAGGATCATAATCCCCGTTAATAACCCTTTACGTTGAAAAAAATCAATAAAGGGATCGACAATGGCAGAACGCAGCGAATCTGGGGGAGGACTTTGGACTATCGGTTCAGGGGCAAAGTAGGAGGCAATAATCCCAATCAACATCAATAACGCGAGAAGTGCATAAACCTGGGGCCAGGGCATCCGATCCGCCAAAATTAACGCCAAAGACCCTGTGGTTAAAAGAGCTAAGCGATAGCCCAACACAAAAACCGCAACCCCTGCCCCCATTTCGGGTTCTTCTAAAACATCCGTTCGATAGGCATCAGCCGCAATATCCTGGGTCGCACTAAAAATGGCAATAAACAGCGCGTTAATCGCTAATAGGGTCAGAGCTTTGTCCGGATCTTGTAGGGCCATTCCCGCGATCGCCAATACTAGCCCCACCTGGGTAATCACTAACCAGCCCCGTCTTCTGCCCAAAAACGGTGGAACAAAACGGTCTAACAGCGGAGACCAGATAAATTTAAAAGAATAGGGAATCCCCACCAGGCTAAATAGCCCAATTGCCGCCAAATCCACGTTATCTTTCGTCATCCAAGCTTGAAGCGTTTGGCTCGTTAAATAGAGGGGCAACCCCGACGCAAACCCTAAAAAAATCAGGGCGGACATCTTTCGACTTTGGAAAACCTTGAACAGATCGGCAAACATAGACTAATTTATCAGGTTTAATAAATGAGATTCCGCTATTTTATAGTGTTATGGCAATTATTTTTAAATTGTTCTCCAAAGTCTATTAAAATAAATTCACCCTTTTGCTGAATCCAGCATTAATCCTACTTGTTCGATTTCATATCCTGATTTTTTTCAGCTTATAAAAAATCCCTAAATTCCAGATTTAAGTTTAAAAAATTGCTCATGGTAAAATCCCGCGATCCCTTAACAAAGTCTCCTCTTTTTTATGCTCAATATCATTTAACTTCCCCTAAAACTGCGGCTTATTATCTTTCATTATTTTTACCCTTAGCTCTTTGGATTCTGATTGGGATTGTCCTTCGCTTTAATGAATTAACGAGCAAATCGCCTTGGACAGATGAATTTGCCACTCTCGTTTTTAGTTTAGGAAACCATTTTAATTTACTACCTCTCAATCAAATTATTTCCGCAGAAACGTTATTAAATCCGCTACAGCCTAACGTTAATGCCAGTGCTCATGATGTTGCCAATTTACTATTAAATGAAGATAACCATCCCCCCTTATATTTTGTTTTTTTTCATCTGTGGTTAAAACTATTTCCCTCTTCCGGTGATTACATTAATCTGTGGGCGAGTCGGGCATTTCCCGCTTTATTTGGGGTATTGGCAATTCCTGTTGCCTATTTAGTCGGAAAAATCGTTTTTCGTTCTGTTGTGATTGCGAATTTAGCGGCTCTTGTAATGGCCGTTTCTCCCTACCATATTTTCCTATCCCAAGAAGCTCGTCACTACACCTGTGCAGTTTTAGTGGTCTGTTTCGCTTTGGGGTGTTTCTTAAAAGCGGCTCAAACTTTATCGCAAGGCAAAACGTTATCCAAAAAGTTAATTTTTACGTGGATTATGATTAATGCCATTGGACTCTCGATTCATTTCTTTGTTGGTTTAGGGGTTTTAGCCACCTTTCTATCGTTAGGGGTTTTGTTTATTCATCAAGCCCAGACGGTTCAATTCAATGGATTAAAACTGAAACATTGGAACTCTTTGTTAATTGTCCTGTTAGGAAGTTTCACAACGGTTTTAGTCTGGGTTTCAATTATTACTCAGCGGGAATTTGGGAATGGCATGACCCAATGGATTCAGCAGGATAATAGTAGTTTTATTGGTTTGGTTAGTCCTCCTTTTCAATTGATTGCGGCTTGGGTGACAATGTTATGTCTTTTGCCCATTGAGTCTTCTTCTTTAGCGATCGCGCTCTTTTCGGGAGTAATCATGCTGGTCTATTTAATTTGGTTTATTCCGATTATTAAACAGGGTCTAACAAATAGTTGGAATCGGGGCAGATATCAGCTAGAAACCAAAATGCTCATTTTATCTTTTATTAGCTTAATAATTTTATTTTTAGGCGTAACTTATTTAGGCGGAAAAGACATTACTCGTGGGGCGAGATATAGCTTTGTGTATTTACCAACAGTTACTTTTTTATTAGCCATTGTCTTAGCAAATTATTGGCATCATAAATCTACAAAATTTAAGTTAAATATTAATACTCAAAACTTTATCTATTTTGTTAAAAATAACGGTAAAACAATTGCTTTTTTAGTGGGTCTCATGGGAATTTTAAGCGGCTTAAGTATCACCCACAATTTAGGCTATCGCAAATATTATGATCCTACCCAATTTTTAAAGGTTGTCCAATCCCATTCAACTGTTCCCGCATTGATTGCGACCACTCACCAAAGCTTGGTACAAACTGGAGAAATGATGGGTCTAGCCTGGGCTTTAAAACATCATTCGGCGATCGCGCCTAATCCGACTTTTTTATTAATCCATCAAACTGAAGAAAATTCCCCTGAAACAACGCAAAAACTCAAAGAAATTTTAGAAAAAGAAACGAAGCCGTTAGATGTTTGGGCCGTTAATTTCCATGCTCCCGTTAATTTACCCCAGTGTGTTGTAGATAACCAAGCATTTCCTGCGATCAATGGCTATGGCTATCAGCACTATCACTGTGATTCTACTGTCCAATAGAAAAATTAATGGGGTTGATCGGGAGGGGGGGAAGTTGATAATAACTGGCTCCGTTTTTCACAGGTTCTTTTCAGTAAAACACTATAAATCGGTTCTCCACCTAACAAATGGGCTATCATTGTCGCCGTTAAACAGGTAATCAATAAGGGCAAAATGACAAAATAGTTATCGGTCATTTCAATGGTTAATAAAATCGCGGTTAAGGGGGCCCGAACGGTTGCTGCCACTAACGCTCCCATTCCTGCGATCGCCATTACGGAAGGCTCTGGTAATTGTTGAGGAAAAAAGGCGTGAATTTCTCTGGCGAATCCTAAACTCGCCACTGTCGCGATCGCCAACATCGGTTGAAAAACGCCACCAATGACCCCTGAACCATAACAAAAAATGGTTAATCCCAAACGGGCAATAAACACCAGTATTAATAAATAACTCGGTGCTTCACTATTAAAAGCCCAGATAATGGCGTTTTCTCCCGTTCCCGTAATCGGAAGAGGAACTAAGGCTAAAAACCCCATAATAAGCCCTACCCATACCCCGATAAAACGAGAGGTTGCTCCTCGTCGGTTACTAAACCAATCTAAGGCACGCAGAAGATAATGATTGAATAAATAGCCGAGTACCCCAAAGAAAACGCCTAATAAAACAAAAATCCAGAGAGATTCTAGGGGAACACGAGAAAATTTCGTTAAACTGACAACTGCTCCCTGCCCGCGTAATGCTCTTTCGACAATGGTGGCGATCGCGCTAGCAATCATCGTTGAACGATAGGCTAGGGGCCAATCGGCAAAGCCAGGATGCATCTCTTCAAACACAAAAATGATTCCGGCTAAGGGAGCATTAAATGCCGTCGTTAATCCGGCTCCGGCCCCAGAAGCGACCAACATACGAACCTGTTCTGGGTTCGCTTTAAACCAATTCCCGATCATTTGCCCAATGCTTCCCCCAATTTGGATAGTCGGCCCCTCAAAACCATTTACCATCCCACCGCCCAGGGAGAGAATACCACCTAAGAATTTGATGGGTAATACCCGTTTCCAATTTAAGGGCAATAATCCGTCGATATAACCTTCAATTTGAGGAATTCCGCCGCCACTTGTTTCCGGTGCAAACTTTCGCATTAACCAAAAACTTCCCGCTACCATAACTGCGGCTAGCCCACTAGGAATTGTCCAGTAAAGCCAAGGATAGGGCGTAAGGGATTGGGCCAACAGTTCCCGTTGATGGAGGAGCGTATTAATGGATAATTCAAAAATCCCCCCCATCAATCCCGCCAGGATTCCCACCCAGACAGACCACAAAAGCACCGGAACATTGAGCTTTTCGGCTGCTCGATAAAATCGTTGTGAAACGTTGGGTCTTTCTTGCGGCCCATGGGGTTGATTCAACATTAAGCCATGACCATTCCACCATCGACGTTAAAGACTTGACCCGTAATGTAGGCCGCAGCCGGATCGGTTCCTAAAAAGCGAATCATGCCTGCCACTTCTTCGGGTTCACCATAGCGGGCTAGGGGAATAAATTTTAAAATCTCATCAGTTTTGAGATCGTGGGTCATATCGGTGGAAATAAAGCCAGGAGCAACGGCATTCACGGTAATCCCACGGGCAGCGAGTTCTTTAGCGACGGTTTTCGTAAAACCAATGACCCCTGCTTTAGCGGCACTGTAATTTGCTTGACCTGGATTGCCCATTAACCCTGCAACGGAAGTGATATTAATAATGCGTCCGCTTTTTTGTTTCAACATGATTTTAGAAGCAGCTTTAGTGCAGAGAAAAACGCCGGTTAAGTTCAAATCAATCACCGATTGCCAATCTTCCAATTTCATCCGCAATAGTAAGGTATCACGGGTAATTCCGGCATTGTTTACTAAAATATCGATACGTCCAAAAGTTTTGATGGTTTCCTCAAGTAAAGCGTCAACTTCTTCCGGTTTTGACACATCCGCTTTAACGGCGATCGCTTTAGAACCCATGCTTTCAATTTCTTGAACCACTGCATCAGCCGCACTACTCGATTGGGCATAATTCACCACGACTTTTACCCCTGTCGATGCCAACGCGATCGCGGTTGCCCGTCCAATCCCTCTGGAGGCCCCCGTAACAATCGCAACCTGTTCTGATAATGCGGCCATAAAGTTCCCTCAAATAGTGATAACTTAACCATTTTAAAGCTCTTCTGGTGTCTTATTGCGTCGATTTCTTCCCTACTGGCAAAAGGGTCTGATCGCCCAAGCAGAATGAACCCAATAAGCTCCTAGAACCAAATCCAACTCCTTCAGGAGAATCAACTTATGGGAGGAGGAAAAGGGAGCAGACTTGGCATTTAATGAAGAAAAAATCATAATACTGCCATGCAACAAAAACAAAATCATTTCCCCTTATTTGTCGCAGGTTCGATCCTCATTGGCATGGGATTTGCCGCCCTATTCGATGGAATTATTTTACATAAAATTTTACAATGGCATCATTTGCTTTCTAGTGCCTATCCGCTTGTTAATCCTGAAAATATAGCCTTAAATCTGTTATGGGATCAGGCTTTTTTGGCGGCGGGATATGTTATTTTTGTGACAGGATTAATTATTTTATTTTGGTCAGTCTGGCAGGGAAATTTGATTAACTTAAGCCCAACATTTTTTGGATGCTTACTGATTGGGTTTGGTAAGTTTAACCTCGTTGAAGGGGTGGTTAATCACTATATTTTAGGCATTCATCATGTTAAATCTGGACAACACCAAGCTGCTTGGGATTTGGGATTTTTGCTCATTAATGCGATCTTAGCATCCTGGGGATGGTTATTATTTAATGCTGAAATTCAAGCCAGTCAAATTCACGATGAGCCGTTAACGGTTGAGCATTAGGTTCTTTATAATGCATATTTATTTTTCATTGTTAACAATAGCCCAATAACGTAGAATTTCCCTTTTGCCGTCTTCGGTTGCATGACTGAATTAAGGTGAATCGTAACATTTTTGTAATTTTAAGTTGAATTGAGAGGAATCGCTGAGCTATGAATAGAAGTATAGGGTATTGATTGGGAGTAAGGATAATGACAGCGAAAGCCAGCGATCAGATAGGGGAAAATCAATGGCATCATCTCCCCATTCAGTTGGTTTGTGAACAATTCAATAGCAGGATTGAAAAGGGGTTAACTTCGGCGGAAGTTGCTCAAAATCAGGAACGGTTTGGCTCCAATCAATTGCAAGCGAAGCCCCCCAAAAGCCCTATTATTCGTTTTTTATTTCAATTTAACCAACCACTGCTCTATATTCTCTTGATTGCAGGGATGATTAAAGCATTTCTCGGTTCTTGGGCGAATGCTTGGGTGATCTGGGGGGTGACGCTCATTAATGCCATTATTGGTTTTGTGCAGGAGTCTAAGGCCGAAAGCGCGATCGCGGCCCTAGCTAAGGCTGTCTCTACCGATACAATCGCTATTCGCAATGGAGAAAAAATTCAAATTCCTTCTCAAGAATTAGTCCCAGGGGATGTGGTCTTATTAGCCTCTGGGGATAAGGTTCCTGCGGATTTGCGCCTCATCGAAGCCCGCAGTTTCCAGGTGAATGAATCGGCCTTAACGGGGGAATCCGTAGCTGTAGAAAAAAACACAGAAATCGTTAGCCCTGATGCTCCCTTAGCAGAACGCACGAATATGGCCTATGCGGGAAGCTTTGTTACCTTCGGTACGGCTAAAGGAATGGTTGTGGCTATCGGTAGCGCGACGGAAACTGGCCGGATTTCTCAATTAATGGAGGAGGGGGCGGCCCTAAAAACCCCCTTAACCCGCAAGTTTGATAAGTTTAGCCAGACTTTGGTTTATATTATTCTTGCGATCGCGGCTTTTACTTTCGTTGTTGGGTTAGGGTATGGGAACAGTTGGCCCTATATGTTTGAAGCGGCGGTGGCCTTAACCGTTAGTGCGATTCCTGAAGGCTTACCTGCGGTGGTGACGATTACCCTCGCGATCGGAGTCTCACGGATGGCCCGTCGCCATGCCATTGTGCGGAAATTACCGGCGGTGGAAACTTTGGGTAGTGCAACCGTGATTTGTTCCGATAAAACAGGAACCCTAACCGAAAATCAAATGACCGTCCAAGTTCTCTATACAGGACAACAGCATTACACCATTAGTGGTGTTGGATACGCCCCTGAAGGAGAAATTTGTTTAAAAGATGCAAATTGGGAAAGTTTAGAAAATTTATTTAACAATATTGCCCTAAAAGAATGCTTAATTGCTGGCTTACTCTGCAATGACTCCCATTTAGAATGTAAGGATCGGCAATGGACAGTAATTGGCGATCCCACCGAAGGGGCTTTGATTACGGCGGCCAATAAAGCAGGGTTTAGCAATCCCGAACTGAGTGAACAAATGCCGCGAATAGATGTCATCCCCTTTGAGTCAGAATTTCAATATATGGCGACATTGCATAAAACCGTCTCGGATAGCGGGAAGTCAACCGAAGGAACAGACAGCAAAACTATCTATGTGAAGGGATCGATTGAGGCGATTTTACAACGCTGTCATCAGGGGCTTCAGGCAGACGGGGAGTTACAATCTCTCGATTCGGAACAGGTTCATCAACAGGCGAATGAAATGGCGAGTGAAGGCTTACGGGTGTTGGCCTTTGCCCAAAAAACGGCTCCTGCCTGCCAGGAAGCTTTAGACCACGAGGATATTGAACAGGGCTTAATTTTTCTGGGATTGCAAGGAATGATCGATCCCCCTCGTCCTGAAGCGATTCGTGCTGTCCAAGCCTGTCAGTCGGCAGGAATTCAGGTCAAGATGATTACAGGGGATCATGCGGTTACAGCAAAAGCGATCGCGCAACGAATGGGCTTAGTGAAAGGGGGACAAGTTCTTGCCTTTACAGGGAAACAACTGAGTGAAATGAATCAACCAGAGTTAATCACAGCCGTTGAAGCGGGATCGGTCTTTGCCCGTGTTGCCCCTGAACAAAAATTGCGCCTTGTCGAAGCCTTGCAATCAAAAGGAGAAGTAGTGGCCATGACGGGGGACGGGGTGAATGATGCCCCTGCCTTGAAACAGGCGGATATTGGCATTGCGATGGGGAAAACAGGAACGGAAGTGGCTAAAGAAGCGGCAGATATGATTTTGACCGACGATAACTTTGCGTCTATTAAAGCAGCGGTAGAAGAAGGCCGAACTGTGTTTCGGAATTTGATGAAAGCGATCGCTTTTATTCTGCCAGTGAATGGGGGAGAATCCATGACCATTTTACTCAGCGTATTACTCGCCAAAGAGTTACCGATCCTATCGTTACAAGTGTTGTGGCTCAATATGGTCAATTCCATCACGATGACCGTCCCACTTTCCTTTGAACCGCAATCCGAAGGAATCATGCAACGCCCACCCCGCAATCCCCATCAACCCTTACTCTCAGGAACTTTGTTAAAGCGGATTCTTCTCATTTCTGGGTTTAATTGGATGCTCATTTTTGGCGTTTTTGAATGGAGCAAAAATACAACGGGAGATTTAGCGATCGCCCGCACCATGGCTATCCAAGCCTTAGTCGCTGCCCGCATTTTTTACTTACTGAGTATTAGCGAAATGGGTCAATTATCCCTGAGTCTCAATCCGTTTAAACATATCAAACTGAACGAATCTCGCGCGATCGCGATCGGCATTATCGGCACGATTTTTTTACAACTTATTTTTAGTCAATGGAATTGGATGAATCAGCTATTTTATACAGCCCCGTTAAATGCGAACCAATGGTCACTGTGCTTACTCATTAGCTTACTCATGATTCCTGTATCATTATTAGCGAATCGTCTGGATCCAGCCAGTATTTGATAATCAGGCTTAATCACTTAATTGCTGTGTTCAGGGGAAAGAAGGCTCTAGGTATAAACCTTAAACTAGGCGAGTATTCGGTCGCTTTGGGGGAATGGGTAGCTTTTTCACCTTATCTTGAATCAACGTTTTAACGTCCTTACAGTCAACTTCTTTGACTTCTACGGTATTTCCCTTTTTATTAAAAAAGATCAAACTGTCTAATTCTTCTTCGGGAATCGTGAGAATCTGAAAAATGAGCGGGGCAACTTCAACACTCATTAATGACATGGTTTGTGGATCAAAATCTGGATGAGATTCCGCGATCGCCGCTGTCGGAAAGGCAAAAATTACCTTTCTGTAAACATTGGTTTTGAATCGGTGTTCAAGTACCGTCACCACGAACTCTTTTTCCTGACCTTGCCAAACATAGTAGTGAGAATGCTTAAGAAATTTGACGACTCGAATTAAACTAGGGACGATCGCTCGTTCCATGACGATGGGGGACAGTCCAGCGGCCACCCCTTCATCAATGATTTTTTGGAGTTGTTGCTTTAACGTCATAGGGAGGATTAAGTGCGTTTTAGTTTGGCGGCGATCGCATTTAAAACCTGGGTGGCTAATTCAGGAATTTGGATCAATTCATACATGAATACCGCTTTTTCTTCTTCTGAAAAGTGTAAAAGCAGCGAAATGGCCTGTTGCACGCGATCGCCTGAGGGCAACGTATCGCGACTATGATCACCCGTTCTTGAAGGGGCTTCTGCATTGACGGATCCCAACGTACTAAACGGATCGGTAGCCTCCGTCATCGGCGAAAACAAAGACATAGCAGGCAAATTATCCACCTCGTTGGATAAGGTAAATACGGATTCCAGCGTATCCACAGGGGAAACAATCGCAGAGGACGAAGCCGAATTTTGGGGTGGAGGATTTTTGAGTTCTGTACTTCTCATTTCTATACTGCCCATATCAATATTTTCGCCCAGAGAAATAAAAGGCAAATAGGCATCTTCCTGTAATTGAGGATCATTGGGGAGAGTATCACGAGACCCCAGCAATTGACCCTCCCAAGGAAGTCGCTCAGAAGTTGGGGATTCATAGGATTGTCTTTCTAACGCCACCCGTCGAATCGCCATGTCCGGTGGTAACCCCCGCAAATACCAACGATACATCTGGGCAAGTTCTTCCTCATCCCCTGTCCATTTGAGGGCAATTACATCCTGAATGGCAATGGGAACTAAAGGACGCAATTCGGTTAAGGTCTTTAGCGAAAAATGGTCTAATTCCTTGCCAATTTGCAGGAAATCCTGATCTGTCGCTTGCGGGCCTAACTGGATTAAACGGGCCACTTCTTCAGAAATAGAAACTGAGCCTCGACTCGTCGTGGGGGACGGATGATCACGCCCCAAGGCTTCTTCAATACAACGACGCACCGCATTGCGGGCCGACCGATTTTGTTCAGCCGAAATCCATTCCACACTGGCCCGTTCAAATTGACGCATTAATCGAATCACTTCGCGAAAAAGAATGCGAGATTTGTCGTTTTGAACATCCGTTAATCCATTAACCTGATTAAAAATAGTTTCGCTGTTCCCTTTTACCTCAATTGACTGAATTCCTAACTGGAGCGATTTGCGTAATCCAATCACTAATCCGTGATATTCAGCTTCTTCGGTTGTCGTAAACGACAGCAATTGACTGACTGTAAAGCGTTTTCCGTTGGGCATTAAAATAATGGCTGCTGCTGCTCCCTGTCCTTGTTCTCCGCGAGATTCCCCCGCAAATAGCATAATGGGTAGAACGTTACCCTTGGGACTTTGGTTGTTAGGGTTAGACATTGTAGGTTAATGCAGGGTAAGGAGTAATTAGGAGAGGATAATCAGAATGGAACGAATTCTTGAACCCGAAGTGATGGATACGGAAGCCGAAGCGATGGAATATGACTCAATGGATTTTACCGTAGTCAATGCCGCTTTTGCCCAACGGGTGATGGAACTAGGCCCAGCAAACGGTCGAGTTCGAGTCTTAGACGCTGGCACTGGAACAGCCCGTATCCCCATTCTAATCGCTCAGGCGCGTCCGAGTTGGCAAATTTTTGCCATTGATTTGGCTCAATCGATGTTAGCGATCGCCGAGAAAAATGTGATGAATGCCCACCTAGAACAACAAATCCGTTTAGAGTTTATTGACGTTAAACAATTACCCTACGCAGATTGTTCCTTTGACGGTGTTATTTCTAATAGTTTAGTTCATCATTTACCGGATCCTCTGCCTTTTTTCCAGGAATTAAAACGGGTTCTAAAACCCAATGGCTTTCTGGTGCTACGGGATTTACTCCGCCCGGCAACTCCCGCGATCGCCGATGCCCTGGTGGCAACGATTGGCCCCGAATACAGTTCCCATCAAACCCAACTGTTTCGCGATTCCTTGTATGCGGCATTTACCATAGAAGAACTTCAGCAACTCGTCCAGAAAGCAGGCTTAAGCAATGTCAGGATTTATCCCTCGTCGGAACGCCATTGGACAATCGAGCGGGCCTACTCGGCGGGAAAGTCCATCATTTAAACCCCACATTCCGCTAAAAACAGAATATTTATACTATTCTTGATTGGGAATTATCTAACCCTTAATTTTTCATCAATCAACCATTTTGCCATCATCAACAAGAGATAAATTACGGATAAATACATTCCTGCTAGTAGCAAGATTTTTAGCGGCATCATTCCTCTTTTCCCTCCCTTAAAATCTGTTTCAAAATCAACAATATTCTTGAAATCCGTACACAAAAACCTAGAACAAGCCCATCCGTTGGTCTTGCCCGCTTTTTTGGGAAATTTATTCACAGTAAAAACGAAAAAAAGAACAATAAAATGTCCAATTCTTCTTAATTAATTGGATTCTTCAACCGTTTACCGCTATGGAACTCGTCCAGCCGATGAGCGACTGTTCACCGATTGAACGGATGTAACTAACAGAAGATTGCCCCCCATTGCGGATATTAGCCAAACCTGACCAACTCGCGCACACACCGAGTCAATTCCGAAGTAACAAACTTTTTTCGGAATTCTTGGGAAAAACTATCTCAAATCCTTAGATATAGCCTAACACAGGAAATGGTTCCATAGGAAAATTTTTAGTGATCGCCGCGACCCATTCACAGAAATATGAACGAGAAAGGATCTCAAACAGGGGAAACGATATTTTCGGGACTGGAAGGGTTATCTTAAAATAAGTATTAAACTATGTAAACTTTCGTAACGTCACCTGCCAGACCTGGCTAACCAATGATCTCTAGCACCTCCCTCTTTGCCCCCGTTGACAATGATTTACGTCTGATGACGGACAATCTCAAACAGCTTATTAGTGCCCGTCACCCCATTCTCGGTGCGGCGGCAGAACACCTATTTGGGGCAGGAGGGAAACGATTACGACCCGCGATCGTCTTACTGGTTTCACGGGCGACCCTGCTCGATCAGGACATTACGCCCCGCCATCGGCGCTTGGCTGAGATTACAGAAATGATCCATACCGCCAGTTTGGTTCATGATGATGTGGTGGATGAGGCCGAACTTCGTCGCAGTGTTCCGACCGTAAACAGCTTATTTGACAATCGCATTGCCGTTCTTGCCGGAGATTTCCTCTTTGCTCAATCCTCTTGGTATTTGGCTAATCTGGATAATTTACAAGTTGTAAAGTTATTATCTGAAGTGATTCGTGATTTTGCAGAAGGTGAAATTTTACAAAGCATTAATCGATTTGATATCAATATTTCCCTCGAATCCTATTTAGAGAAAAGTTATTACAAAACCGCTTCTTTAATTGCCAACAGTGCCAAAGCAGCCGGTATTTTAAGTGACGTTTCCGATGACGTTGCTGAGCAATTATATCACTATGGGCGTGATCTCGGTTTAGCATTTCAGATTGTAGATGATATTCTTGATTTCACCTCCCCCACCGAAGTTCTGGGCAAACCCGCTGGCTCCGATTTAATCAGTGGCAATATTACCGCACCGGCCCTATTTGCCTTGGAAGAAAGTCCCTATTTAGCCACCCTCATCCAACGGGAATTTCGAGAAGCCGGAGATATTGAAAATGCCTTACAAATTATCGCCGAGCACAATGGCATTGCCAGAGCCAGAGATTTAGCCGCTTATCATGCCAAATTAGCCGTCAAGCAATTAGAATGCCTCAACCCGTCAGCCGCGTCCCATTCCCTCGTTGAATTAGCGGATTATGTTTTAAGTCGTTTGTATTAATCGGCTGTATTGATTAAGCGAATTGTCTGCTAAACTGACTTAGCAAAGAAATGTTTGGGAATCTGCTCAATGGCCCTTATCATTAGCACCGTCAATATGAAAGGCGGCGTAGGAAAAACGACCCTCACCGTTAACCTGGCCACTTGCTTAGCAAAATATTATAAAAAACGGGTTCTAGTCTTAGATTTAGATGCTCAAATTAGTGCCACTTTGAGTCTAATGTCTCCCCATGAATTTGCCCAAACCCGTAAAAAACGCAAAACACTGAGTTATTTAATTGATAACGTTATTCAGCCGAATCCCCACAGTAAGTTAGATATTTTTGATATCATTTGTCCTGCGGTTTGTGATATTGAAGGCTTAGAATTATTGCCTGGAGATATTGAGCTTTATGATGAATATTTAGTCTCTGAAATGCTGCATAAGGAAGCGCAGTTAAACGAGAACTTGCAATTTGAAGCGGTGTGGAATCGATTTGAAGCCGTTTTAATTAAAAAAATTCTAGAGCCTGTTTTAGAGGAATATGATTTTGTGATTATGGATTGTGCGCCGGGTTATAATTTATTAACTCGCAGTGGTATTGCTGCCAGTAATTTTTATCTCTTGCCTGCTCGTCCTGAGCCGTTATCAATCGTTGGTATTCAACTGTTAGAAAGACGGATTGCCAAACTGAAAGAAAGTCATAAAGCCTCAGATTCACCCTTAAATATTAATTTAATCGGTGTGGTATTTATTATGTCAGGAGGGGGTCTGCTTAGCCGTTACTATAATCAAGTCATGCGACGGGTTAAGGAAGATTTTCAACCCCACCAATTGTTTGAGAATAATATTCCAATGGATGTCAATGTTGCTAAGGCTGTAGATACTTTTACACCTGTCGTTACTGCGATGCCCAATACCCAAGGTTCTAAGGCATTTTTTAAATTTACGGAAGAATTTTTACAGAAAATTTCGCGTTTTTCGTAATCAATTTTGATTAAATAAGTAATCTTACAACCTATTCATTGAATAACAATGCAGATACAATTTTCGCTACTATCCTCCCTAGCCCCCCTTAATAAGGTGGGAAGACATAGGCAGGGGGGATAAAATGGCTGGACAGGATCAAACCCACCCCCAGGAAAGAAAAGATAGTGAAATTATCGATCGCCTACTAAGAAGCCAACCTGAACCGAGAAATTTAGCGGATTTGGCTCGATTGTTAATTCGGTATCGTGGTTTTCCTGGTGCTAGAGAAACTCAACGCAATTTAAGACTGGTACTCCAGCAATGGCAGTTAACGGAAGAAAATTTATTTGAACAAACTCGTCAATTGTATGCAACAGGTCAGGTTTATCAAAAAAAGAAAGGGGAAGAAGAGCAGGATTGGAGTTGATGAGACAGCTTGCAGGAATCCGAAGGAAGATTTCGCTTTGGCAATTCTTCATAGTTTATTTATTTTGACGTAATTCATACAAAAAATTGATTTCTGTAAGAAAAGCCAAGTTGTTTTTCTGCCCTATTACTGGCTCTCTACGACTTTATCAGTTTTTTTCGCTAGGCTTAAAATGTAGCGATTTATACTGTTTGGTGGTTTAATGGAGGTAGAGGCTGCTACTAAAACGTGAATTAATAACCATTCGCCGCGATCGCGTTAGGACGGCCTACCTATAACTTAGGAGCGTAATCTCCATGTCTGAATCCCTTTCCCTGCTATCCGATGCTAGTAAACGGTTAGAAAAAGCCATTAAATATGTGGGAATTTCGGAAGATGCGAGTGCCCGATTGAAGTATCCGAAAACGAGTCTCAGTGTTTCTATTCCGGTGCGGATGGATGACGGTTCCCTGCGAATTTTTCAAGGTTATCGAGTTCGCTACGATGACACCAGAGGGCCCGGAAAAGGAGGTGTTCGTTATCACCCCAATGTCAATATGGATGAGGTGCAATCCCTCGCATTTTGGATGACCTTTAAATGTGCCCTGTTAAATCTGCCCTTTGGTGGGGCAAAAGGGGGAATTACCCTCAATCCCAAAGAACTTTCAAAACCAGAGTTAGAACGGTTGAGTCGGGGTTATATTGACGCGATCGCTGACTTTATTGGGCCTGATATTGATATTTTGGCTCCTGATGTTTACACCAACGAAATGATCATGGGCTGGATGATGGATCAGTACAGTATTATCCGTCGTCAAATTAGCCCTGGAGTCGTGACAGGTAAACCGATTACGATGGGGGGCAGTCAAGGACGCAACACGGCAACGGGAACAGGAGCCTTCTTTATTTTGCAAGCCATGCTCCGTAAGTTTGATCGAGATCCGAAAAATACCGCGATCGCGGTTCAAGGGTTAGGCAACGCAGGCATGGTCATTGCAGAGCTTTTAGCCAATGCGGGCTATAAAATCGTGGCAGTCAGTGATTCCCAAGGCGGGATCTACAACGAAAAAGGCTTAGACATTCATAATATTATTCACTATAAACGGCAAAATCGGGCAATCACAGGATTATATTGCCAAGATACGGTTTGTAATTTAGGCGGAAATATTAATATTACCAATGAAGAACTATTAGCCCTAGATGTGGATGTTTTAGTTCCTGCTGCTTTAGAAAATCAAATTACGGAAGCCAACGCAGCCGATGTGAAAGCAAAATACATTTTTGAAGTAGCCAATGGCCCGATTACTTCCGATGCAGACGAAATTTTAAATAATAACGGAATTTACGTTTTTCCCGATATTTTGGTTAATGCAGGAGGGGTAACCGTTAGTTACTTTGAATGGGTACAAAATCGCAGTGGTTTATATTGGAATCTGGCAGAAGTGAATGAACATTTACAACACAAAATGGTCGCTGAAGCCGAACAAGTCTGGAAAACCGCCGAAGAATTTGCCGTTCCCCTCCGTACTGCTGCCTATATCCACGCGCTCCATCGGTTGAGCGAAGCCTTAGATGCCAAAGGAACCAGGGATTATTATGTTAATCATCGCCAAGGATGAAGCAGATAACGGCCTAATTTTTTGAAAATAGGTTCATAATTCATAAAAATTTAAATTAGCGTAAGCTGGAGAAATTGCCGAGTCTTTTAAGGCAGCTAAAATGCGGAATGACCTGCAAAAGTGTTACGATTTCCTTATTGAAGAAGAAACGTGATAAATAAGGAAGAAACGCTACATGCAAGAGTTTGAAAAGTCAATATCCTTTGACGGTCGGGATATTCGACTCAAGATTGGGATGCTCGCACCTCAAGCTGGGGGAGCCGTCTTAATTCAGTCAGGGGATACGGCAGTTTTAGTAACCGCAACCAGAGCCGCCGCGAGAGAAGGTATCGATTTTCTTCCCCTAACGGTTGATTATGAAGAGCGTCTTTATGCAGCAGGGCGTATTCCAGGGGGATTTTTGCGAAGGGAAGGTCGTCCACCCGAAAAGGCGATCTTAACAGGTCGTTTGATTGATCGTCCGCTTCGTCCCTTATTTCCCCAGTGGTTACGGGATGATATTCAGGTTGTTGCAACCACCTTATCTATGGATGAGGAAGTTCCGCCGGATGTTTTGGCCGTAACGGGAGCATCTGTTGCCGTTCTTTTAGCCAAAATTCCCTTTTTAGGGCCAATGGCAGCAGTTCGAGTCGGTTTGGTGGGCGATGACTTTATTATTAATCCGACCTACCGAGAAATTAATCATGGAGATTTGGATCTTGTTGTCGCGGGAACCCCTGATGGGGTGGTGATGGTCGAAGCGGGCGCGAACCAATTACCGGAACAGGACATTATCGAAGCGATCGACTTTGGTTATGAAGCTGTTCGAGATCTCATTGCGGCTCAACAGGAGTTGATCTCCCAGTTAGGTATTGAGCTTGCTGTTGCTGAACCACCCGTGGTTAATGAAGAGGTCACTCAGTTTATTTATGACCGCTCGGCTGAATCGATTAAGAAGATTTTATCTCAATTTGATTTGGGTAAAGACGGACGAGATAAGGCCCTTGATGAAATTAAAGAAACGGCTGTTGTTGCCGCGATCGCGGAATTACCGGAAGAAGATCCGCTCAAGGTCGCTGTCACCGAAAGTCCAAAACTGGTTTCTAACCTGTACAAAGATTTAACCAAAAAACTGATGCGCCGTCAGATTATCGAAGACGGGGTGCGCGTTGATGGTCGTAAACTAGATGAAGTCCGACCGATTAGCTGTAAAGTCGGGGTTTTGCCGCCCCGTGTTCATGGCAGTGGTTTATTTAATCGCGGGTTAACTCAGGTCTTATCCTTAGCGACTTTGGGATCTCCTGGTGATGCTCAGGATCTCGGTGATGATCTCCATCCTGAAGACGAAAAACGCTACCTCCATCACTATAATTTCCCCCCTTATTCGGTGGGTGAAACTCGTCCCATGCGATCGCCAGGTCGCCGTGAAATTGGCCATGGAGCCTTAGCAGAACGGGCGATTTTACCTGTATTACCGCCTCAACATCAGTTTCCCTACGTTTTACGGGTCGTTTCTGAAGTGCTTTCCTCAAACGGTTCGACCTCAATGGGATCGGTTTGTGGTTCGACCTTAGCCTTAATGGATGCAGGGGTTCCCATTACCAAGCCCGTGAGTGGTGCAGCGATGGGATTGATCAAAGAAGGCGATGAAGTCCGCATTCTCACCGATATTCAAGGAATTGAAGATTTCTTGGGAGATATGGATTTCAAAGTTGCAGGAACCGATAGTGGTATCACTGCGCTCCAAATGGATATGAAGATTACGGGATTAGCAATGGATACGGTCGCCAAAGCCATTCAACAGGCCCGTCCTGCCCGACTCCATATTCTCGAAAAAATGCTGGCCACTCTGCCCAAACCTCGGCCCGAATTGTCACCCTTTGCCCCTCGGTTATTGACCATTAAGATCGATCCTGAATTAATCGGACTGGTTATTGGGCCTGGTGGTAAAACGATCAAAGGCATTACCGAACAAACGGGCTGTAAGATTGACATTGCCGATGATGGTACGGTAACGATCGCGTCCAATGAAGGCGAAAAAGCAGAAAAAGCGAAGCAGATTATCTACAACATGACCCGCAAACTCAATGAAGGGGAAGTGTATGTGGGTCGAGTGACGCGCATTATCCAAATTGGAGCCTTTGTAGAAGTCCTACCCGGTAAAGAAGGCATGATCCACATTTCCCAACTGGCAGAAGGTCGGGTTGGTCGGGTGGAAGATGAAGTGGCCGTTGGCGATGAAGTGGTTGTCAAAGTCCGCGAGATTGATAACAAAGGTCGCTTGAACCTCACCCGTTTAGGCATCCATCCCGATGAAGCTGCGGCTGCTCGTCGTGCAATGGCTGGTTAATTAATGCGATTAAGTTAGCTTTAATTGCAAATAATTGATAAAAGTTCAGAGTTCAGCGTTATTTTGTAATGCTTTGAATTTTGAACTTTTTTATTTCACATTAGCTTACTACTATCGAATTACTACCGAACGATTAAGAACCTATCCGAAAAATGTGAGAAGTTTGCGGCCGATGATCAAACAAGCAGCAATCTGAATAAAGCCCAAGTAGGATTGAGAAGATTTGGCCCATCGAATAAGGATGCCTCGGAAACGAT
>JAYKGY010000031.1:0-6656 GCA_035285545.1 Snowella sp.
TGATAGCAAAATTGAATCAGCTAAGGCTCTTCTTGCTGTTGGAACTCCAGCCAGTGAGGTTGCCATTAATCTTGGTGTTTCTGTTCCTACTCTTTACCGTTGGATTCCCGCTTCTTCTCTCTCTTAGTGTACGATTTTTTCCCTTTTCTGTTGTGACCCCAATAATGCTGAGGATCTCTCGGAGTTGTTTCGGAATTGTGGCTGTTGTGAGAAACTCAGATACCCAACTATCCAAACAAAAGGCCGCGAGTTGTCGTTCTAAAATTGATGCTGCATCTAAGTAGCAACCTGCGGGATTAACATTGCCCTGAATCATTTTGACGGGATTGCTGTAGAAATATAGATCATGGGCTTTTCCATTGGCGATCGCTGTTGCAAACGCATTACCATCTGTTCTACCTGCTCGCCCCAATCGTTGTTGAAAATTTGCCGTATTCGGCGGGATCGAACATAATACAACACTTGATAAATCACCAATATTAATCCCCATTTCTAGGGTTGAGGTTGCAGACAATAAATTAGGGTCACAGCAGCGATCGCCTTGGATAAAGCGATTTTCTAATCTTTCTCGGTGTTCCCGTTCTAGTAAACCCGTATGCTCTAGAGCATAAATTCGTTTGATTTCGCCTTGTTGATAAATCTGACGATAATAACTTAAAGCATTGTTTGGAGCGGCCTGATAGTGTCCTGAACATCCCTGTTTAAGACAAGCCATTTGTTGAACCCACTGGGTTTCCTGGTCACTACAGATTAAAGAAGAACCGCACTGATTACAGGCAAAGATTTTGGCAGAAAGACTGAAATAAAGCTGGGATTGAGGCAAGCCCCAAGCACGTCCCGCTCCACATTTTTCTATCTGTAATAGTCCCACCGCTTCCAAACATTCTAAGGTTTGATGGAGAACCTCTATCAGTTGATCTTGCAGTAACAAACTGATGGCTTGTAGGCAACGCCTCGCCCAATCCTCACTCCAATGGCTCCGTTTACCTCGATGCGCTAAGGTTTCAAAGTGTTGAGCGTTCGCTGAATGATTCGCTAGAAATTTAGGCTTTGGGTTACTGGGCCCAATATTGGGCATATAGTGTTGATTTTTTCCCAATAAATAAACATTACTGGCATTTTGAATGTAACTTTTGGTAGCAGGTTGGAGAATTGCGCCTTGTAAGCGGAGATGGTGCAAAAATCCTAATAGATAAGGATATAAATCCTTTGTAGTAATCTCTCGTAACGGTTCAATTTCATTGCTAAGACGCTGTTGTAATAATGCAGCCGACTGTTGTAATTGTTCGGGAGAAAATTGGAGGCTACAAATACCGCTCCGTTCTAAGGATGGGCCAATAGCGGCTCGATGACCAAATTGGGTAATAATTTCCCATTCCAAACGAGGTTTTAAGAACTTTTCAATGAGGCTGCTGTCTGTTGATAATTCTTGGTGATCGCTTTGGAGAAAACTATCCCATTCCCGTAGCCACGCTAAATCATTTGGTAAGAAAGTTGCAACAAAATCTGCTTGACAAGACAATTTGCTTTGCCAATAGTCGGAGAAATAGGGAATAAATTCATTTAATGAAATATTTTCTGGGGCATCCCGTAAACTTTTCGCGATCGCTGTGCGAAGCGTTGTGTTGTAGGTTCGGGCATTATAAAATCCTGCGCGGTGGGCAGCATCTTGAACTGAATCGGAAAAAGTCAGCAGTTTCTTGTCGCTATTAAAGGGGCTAGTAAATAACACCCCAATCATGGCACTCGTCAAACTTGCAGATTGGGCCCCTAAAATAGATAAACCATTGGGATTTTTGCAAAAGGGACAATCGCTACTTGAAACTGTATATTTCTGTCCATTCTCAGTTTCCTGGGTAGAAATATCAGGGACTTGAACTCGAATTAAATTTTGATGACCACAGGAAGCACAGCTTTCTCGACGAGGAGCATTTAAGGTCAGGCATTGTGGGCAAAACTGCTTAATATTTTCTTGTTGTTGGCTATCGTGACAAGGAAAGATAAATGCCAAGTTAGGACTACGGCGACGAGCAAAGAAGGCTTTATAAAAATCTTGTAAATTATTCAGTAACAATTTATCAACATCTTGCTGGGGCCGAAGTCCTGCCCATCCTGTCGCTCCACAACTGCGGCAGTGCATCACGGGCAAAGTTTTACCAAGTTGATCGGGTTTGAGATCATCAGAAAATAATAATTGGGGTTCTACTTCTATGCTGGCTACCATCCGCTTTAATTCACGGAACCATACTTGCACTCGCAGATTAACCCAAGGAACAATTATTTTAGTTCCATCATGTTTTTTGACCTCGGTTCGGGCGATCGCCATCAAACTCAGCAAACTATCAATTAATGCTAGAAGATAATCAGGTTCGCTATTCGGTGTAATGCCCAACAAACCTTCTAGTTTTTCGCTCACTTCAGCATAGGTGCGAGGGACTAATATGCCTTTTCCTCGATCATCAAAAAAGCGCAGTAAGTTATGGATTAAAGGGAGTTGTTTTAGCTTTTTCCCTAACGCTAGCTGCCATTCAGTAGAAACTGGGCCTTGTTCTACGGGACAGTGTTGCTGTAACCACAGTTCAGCTTGGGTGCGAATAAACTCAGTTGGATTGGCATAGGTTTCAGGCTGGAGGTCAAGTAATTGTTCTGGGCGAGGCGGATAAACCATCAATAAATCGCCTAGATCGTTTTGTCCTAAAAATTCCTGTACAGTCAATCGGCTTTCGGTAATAAGAGCATCTGTTTCAAAGACTTCTTGAAAAATGTCTTGGGCATAATGCAGCATTTCTTGCTTACTTTCCTCACTTCCCAAGGTCGCTGATGTCCCAATACAAACCAAATGTTTGTTGGGTGTTTTAAGGCGATATTTAAGACGACGCAGTAAACAAGCGAGATCAGTTCCTTGCGCTCCATCAAAAGTATGGAATTCATCGACGACTAAATATTTCAACGTTTCTGGTTTATTTTCTCGCCAGAGGCTTTGGTTCTCAGGTTGCATCAATAACAAATCCAGCATTTTGTAATTAGTCAGCAAAATGTCTGGCGGATTATTACGGAGAGTATAGCGATCCGTGATGATTTGTTTGTCTGTCATTACTTGCATTGGTCGATCCTCTTGATCGCCAACATACAACCCCGCCGTTATTTTTCCGCGTAAGCTAGAGTGTTTATCAATTAATTGGGCAATTCGCTTGGCTTGATCCGTTGCCAAAGCATTCATGGGATAAATCAAAATTGCTTTGATGCCTTTTTGTTTCTGTTGCTGACGGCAATGTTCCAGAATTGGTAATAAAAAACACTCCGTTTTCCCTGACCCCGTTCCTGTTGCCACAATAGTTGATTGGTAACGCGGCGCACTGAGACGTTCAAAGGCGATCGCTTGATGACGATGGGGCTGAAAACCAAGCGGAATATCAGGAAAAGGTTCTTCTTGGCGATCGCTTGACTGAAAGGGAAGACCAATATTAATGTAGGGGCCGCGATAGTATTGATTCGGCGTTTGTAAAAAGCGGTGGATTAAATTTTCAAAGCCATCAGTTGTCGGATGAAAGGTCGTGCGGAGATAGTCCGCAATACAATTCTTGATTTGATTAGCGACAACAGATGGAATCATTAGTGCTTGGGAACATAACAAAGACAAGTCATCAGCGTTTCTTCAAAATGCCTTTAAAGACAACGTATTAGCAACTCTTGAAATCAATAACGCTTATTACAAGTATTCCCTGCTTTGAAATAAAAACATACAAAAATGAAAAATTTTATTTTTGCTTAAGAAATTTATTAGAATTTGGTTGTTGCTGCTAACCATTGATCAATGACTTCATTAATCAGAGTTGAAATTTCAATGCCTTTAGCCTTGGCAATCTGCTCTAATTGCTTATCACGCTCAATACTTAATGTGACGGTCATGCGTCGTTTTTTCAGATTTAGAGAAGACTCAGAAGGATTTAACGCCCGTTGCTCTGCTCGATACTGGGAGAGTAAAGCGATCGCTTCCGAAAGTGTCCCAG
Organism: Snowella sp.; assembly: GCA_035285545.1. Classification (GTDB taxonomy): domain Bacteria; phylum Cyanobacteriota; class Cyanobacteriia; order Cyanobacteriales; family Microcystaceae; genus Snowella. The sequence goes on from JAYKGY010000031.1 coordinate 4,011, forward strand.
CCTGGGACACAATTTGAGAGTGGTTGGCCAAATCCATATAGCGATAGGCTGAAGATTTGCTGATTTCTAGCTCTGTAATCCATCCTCGGAATCCGCCAAGCTGACGATTATAGACAAATTGTTCTTTTGCCGCTAATAAGGCACGCCCAGCAATCAAAGCCGATTGTAAAGCAGATCCTAAATGGGCTTCAAAGGAAGAATGAGCCATTTTAATAATCTCGGCTAACTCCGAGAGCTTCGCCCCCTCTAACTCAACAGTTTCTAGAGAAACGAGAGGATCAGCAGCTTGGGCAAAGACATCTTGTTGTTGTTGAGCCGTAACTCGAATTGTTGGAACAGATAATTTTTTAGGCATCTTGCTTCTCCATAATCCATTGCCAAACTAAAGAAATGTCTTGGCCTGCATCTGTATCGAGATGGTCAGCCGCAACTTCACCATTTGCCCACCAATCACGATGGTTGGCCCGCTCGCGGATAGCACTGGAACAGATCGGAACATTAAGTGGTGCTAAAGAAGCCAAAATATTATCTATGTTGGTTCTAGGATGAAGACGATTCAACAAGATACTCATTGGTCGTTGGACACTCCTAACTAACTCTAAAGTGGCAGGAAGCGCATCCAGGGTCGCTTGGTCGTAACTAACAGGAATTAAAATTAATTGAGCCGCAGATAAAGCATCCTGCACTCCTGGAACAGAAGCCCCAGGTAAATCAACTATTGCTGTTTTTAGAGAGCGTAATCGAATGGCAACCCGACCTAAAGAAACATCAGTTACTTCAGGACAATCAAAATTTCGGCGATCGCGCCAGTAGCAACAGGTTGCTTGGGGATCTGCATCAAGTAATACGCTGTTTGAGATGGTTGCAAGATTGGCGGCAATAGTGCTTTTACCTACGCCGCCTTTCCCATTAAAAATAACAACTTTCAAAAATTTCTCCTTTTTATATCGTAAAAAAAGTATCTTAAAAATAAACCTAGCAGGAAAAAGACTAGATCTAAATACTCAACCGAGAGAACATCTCATAAACAGGATGAAGTTTCTCCAAAACCGATTGAACGGTGTAGGTTTTTTTGGCCATCTCATCTGAATGTTGCATAAAAAAGGCTGCTGCTGCTAGTTCTTCTGAAGATGCACCTTGATTAACAAGATAGGTACGATAAGAAGTCCGAAATGAATGGGGCCCAACAGGAACACCTGTATATTTTTTCGTAAGAGTTCTAACAATACTTGAAAAACTTGAATATCCTATTGGATCTCCTATTAATGTCATTATTTCATCTTTATTATCTCTGCGTTTTCCTTCACGGATAGATACAAATAAATATTGATGATTTTGCTGATTTTTAAGTAAAATATTCCTATATCCTTCAAATAGCCATTTATTTAAATAATCATAAAAATAAATACCATCACCTAAATCTTTATTAGGGAGTTCTGCAATAAATTCTCCATAAATTTTTCCTGTCTTATAATGCTCGATACTAAAATGGTAATAATATCGGGGAATCTGTCCCTCTTTTAAATGTTCAAAAGGAATAAAACCAGCATTATTAAATAAACCATATTTAAGGGTTTTACCAAATTCTAACTCAGCAATAGTGCGTCTTCGTATAGGTGGCACAACGGTTAGAAAGCAAAAAATTAAAAACCTTTGAAAATCATGGCTAAAATGGCCCAACGCGCCAAAAATGTAACTTTAGCTAATAAGTCACTAACTTACGTTGTAGGGTAAAAGCTATTGATCGCCTCAATGATGCTTCTTTTTTATAGACTTTTGGAGAGTGCAAAAAGTATACTTGCTGCACTCCTGACTGACTGGATTTGACCCCACGAGTTTACGTTGATTTTTAGTGCTAAAACCTTTGCTATAATCATCGTGCAAATACTCTTTACATGAGTTAAGATTTTGCACTTTGGATACTCCAGCTCCCGTTGAACCGAAAACTGTCCCCAATCGCATTGGCTATGCTCGTGTTAGCAGCCTTGGTCAAAATCTTGATTCCCAGCTCGATGCTTTGAAGCAAGCTGGTTGTCTTAAAATTTTTACTGACAAGTGCACTGCTTCCCGAATGGAGCGACCTGGATGGGAGCTGCTGCTCGACTATCTTCGTCCAGGGGATATCTTAGTTGTGACTGAATTAAGTCGCATGACTCGTTCGTTACTCCATTTACTTGAAACGGTTAAGATTCTAGAACAACGTCAGATTAACTTGTTGTCATTGCGAGAGAGCATTGATACTACCACTGCTACAGGTCGTTGTTTTCTGTCGATGATGGGAGCTATTCACCAGATGGAACGAGAATTACGAGCTGAAAGAGCTTCCGCTGGAAGAGTTTCAGCAAAGGCTAGAGGCCGAACGGGGGGAAGACCCCGAACTGATGTTGCAAATGAAGTGGATCCCAAAAACTAGACAAAAAAAAGAAGGGTGGTAAGCTCGAATCAAGAAACTCAAGGAGAAAGATGAGCAACCCGAAAAAACAGTACAGTGCCCAGTTCAAAGCCAAAGTAGCCTTAGAAGCCATTCGAGGAGAAAAAACCGTTCCCGAATTAGCGAGTCAATATCAAATTCATCCGACAGTAATTAACGGATGGAAGAGAAAAATGTTGGAACAAGCCAGTCAAATATTTGAGGTTGAAACCAAA
>JAYKGY010000032.1:0-7920 GCA_035285545.1 Snowella sp.
GACTCATTTGAGAGATAGTTATCCGAGCATTTGCTAGGGAAATAACCGTCCACCTAGCTAGTGAAGTTAGCGTTCGCTAAAATGTACCAATTTCGTTCCTATTGACTTTTCGGATAGGCTCTAAGTCGAATGGATGGATAGGCAGGATTACTAAGGTCAATATAGGCGATTCGGCTAGATGGCACCCGTGAGGGTAATTTTTTCATCTGTCCTAATACCTTAAGCTGTTGAGGGAGTTGCGTAATATCCGACCCTAAGTGAACCTGCCCAATCTCGGTTAACAACATAAGATTGCTGGGATTGCGACCATCAATCGTCGTAATTTTGACGGTAGAGCCATTAATTAAAGAGTAATTTTGTTGCCAGAAATTTTTATACTGTTCAGAAAAACCCAAGAATTGAGGAGATTTCGGTAAGGAAGCCCCTGATGGAACCGATTTATAAAAGGACTGGGCAATAAAAGTTCCCTCTTTGTCTAGAAAGCCCTTACCTTGATCGGAGGTCGCCACGGCGATCGGTTGGCGTTCTTGTACCGCAATACTGATGTGAGCAGGAAAGAGTTGGCGCGTCACTTCCACTCTGGCTAAGGGCGGAATCGTCTCCATTTTCTTCCCCAATTGCTGCGTAGACAGTTGCCAAATAGACTGGGGATAGGTGATGGGCACGAATTGATACAACTGCGTTGAAGACAATAATTTATTGCCGCTTAGGTGAATTTGAGATTGATCTCGAATTGCCCACTCAGGACGGCTCATTAACCAAACCAGTCCCCCCGTTAGTCCACACAAAACTGAAAATCGCCACACTGATTGCCAACCTTTTAAGCGACGTTGGCTCCGTAATGTTTGTCGTCTCGTTTTTAAAGAATCAGACACAATAGAATTCGTCATATTAAGATCACAGCAACCTCTATCCAGAAATGTTATAACTACATTGGGTAACTATTTCAAATTAGAGTAGTTTTTTTTATTAATCTTCACCTCAACCATAGCAAAAGTTATGATTAAGCAAAAACGCGGACTTGTTTTAGGGTCAGCGGCATTCTTACTCACCACAGTCGCCGTAACGGGAGTTGGACTTCGCTTAGCTCGTTCACAAGCCTTTTTTCAGGATAATCCCAAAGAATTAGTCGATGAAGTGTGGCAAATTGTCAATCGAACCTATGTGGATGCGACCTTTAATCAAGTGGATTGGCGTGCGGTTCGGAAAGAATATTTAGGAAAAACCTATAAAAATCAGGAAGAATCCTACAAAGCAATCCGTGAAATGCTTAAAAAGCTCGGCGATCCCTATACTCGCTTTATGAATCCCGAAGAGTTTCAGGCGATGCAAATCGATACATCGGGGGAGTTAACCGGGGTGGGGATTCAGCTTTCTAAAGATGAAAAAACCAATGAATTAGTCGTTATTTCGCCGATTGAAGATACTCCTGCTTATAAGGCAGGGATTTTAGCCAAAGATGTCATTATCAAGGTGGATGGTAAATCGACAAAGGGAATGGAAGTTGACGATGCGGTGAAGTTGATTCGAGGGAAACCCGGAACGAAAGTCGTCTTGACCATTAAACGCGGCAATAAAAATATTGACTATCCTCTAGTACGGGCAAGGATTGAAATTCATCCCGTTCGTGCTCAGGTTGAGAATACGCCGATTGGAAAGGTTGGCTATATTCGCTTAAATCAATTTAGTTCCCATGCTGGGGATGAAATGAAGGCTGCCATCCAAAAAATGGAAAAGGAAAAGGTTAAGGGATATATCTTGGATTTACGCTCTAATCCAGGGGGATTACTCTATTCTAGTGTGGATATTGCTCGACTTTGGCTAAAAGAGGGCAAAATTGTCTCTACGGTCAGTCGTCAAGGCACGATGGAACAACAAAGTGCTAACAATGGAGCATTAACCGATAAATCGCTGGTGGTGCTGGTGGATGGTGGTTCAGCAAGTGCGAGCGAAATTCTGTCAGGGGCGTTACAGGATAACCGACGAGCTATTTTAGTGGGGACAAAGACGTTCGGTAAGGGGTTAGTTCAATCGGTGCGTGGGCTGGGGGATGGATCGGGTTTGGCAGTTACCATTCAAAAGTACTTAACGCCGAATGGGCGAGATATTAATAAACATGGTATTAAACCCGATATTGTCGTAGAGCTAACGGATCAACAACGGAAAGCCTTGCAGCAGGATCGGGAGAAAATTGGTACGATGGACGATCCTCAGTTTGCCAAAGCCTTTGAAGCCTTAAAACAACAAATCGCCCAGAAAGAAGGAACGGGCACTCAGGCTGTGAAAAAAAACTAGGCGATCGCGGATCGGCGGTGTTCGAGGGGAAGGATAACCAATCGACAGGGCGAATATTTACCTTCCTCTATCCCAATCCTTCTAGGTTTCTGCTGGGGTTGATGCTAATTCCTCGCCGGCTGCTTTGTCTAGCAACCAAATCAGTTTTCCTTGAGGATGGATAAAACGGGCAGGATAGATTTCGGGATCGGTATTTTCTGCAAAAATTTGGGCGAGGGCTGGGCGTTTACTCGCTCCTGCTACCAAAAATAAGACGCAGTGAGCCTGGTTAATTAGAGGGACGGTAAAAGTTAAACGGGGTTGGCCGTCTTTATTGCCGACGGTAATGAGGCGATCGCAGACCTGTAGGGCTTCGGTACGGGGAAAGAGAGAGGCCGTATGGGCATCATCGCCTAACCCCAACAGAATGAGGTCAAAAGCCGGAAAGTTACCCACAGAAACCTGAAAGAATTTGGCTAATTCGTTCTCATAGGTCTGGGCATCTAGAGGGGGATCGCCTGCTTCGGTGGGCATGGGGTGAATATTTTGGGTAGGGATATCAATGTGATCAAGCCAGGCTTGACGGGCCATTCGTTGATTGCTGTCAGGATGATCCGGCGCAACATAGCGTTCATCTCCCCAAAAAATCTGAATTTTTGACCAGGGTAAGGGCTGTTGGGCTAACGCTTCATACAAGGGTTTCGGGGTACTGCCTCCTGAGAGGGCGATCGTGGCTTCTCCTCTGGTTTCTAGGGCTGCGGTTAGTTTTTCAATGACTACATTCAGCGATCGCGTCATGAATTGATCCTTCGTCGAGAGAATCTCAAGCTGGGCTTTCATCGGTATTATCCTAAATTAATGTTCTATGTTCCGTTTAACCCAATTTTAAAATCATTCAAAAGTTTTCTTTCTTAAGGAATTCCTAAAATATTGGTATTTTGTAAAATCTTGGGAAGACAGCCTCATACTATGGCGTTAAAAATTCTTTTTTCTCCGATGGTCTACGCTCAATCCAGTCAAAATCAATTGAGAGGGTTTAAATCTAACAAACCGATTATGCTTAGACGAACGAATCTGGCATTTATGGTAAATTTTAGAGCGTTCTCAAGAAAACAAAAAAAGTTGTCAAATCAGACAATTTTGTCCATCTCTAATTTATAGTTAATATTTGTTGATCTCATGGGATCTCATTTTCCGACTTGATAAGATCTCATAATTATTTTTAGCAAAAAATCCTGAAATCCTTTCTTAATCAGTATTTAATTAAATATCTAATAGAAAAGAATGAATAGTTCAACCTTTACTGCCCTCTGCCTCAAGCTTTTTGGGGTTATTTTTATTCTCTCCTCCTTTCTCGATTATGTCACCCTGTTATTTCCGCTCCGCTTGCAAGATCCCCAATGGCAACTGGGGCTGGTCACCAATTTAGTGGATCGGGGTATTGTGCCCATGGTTGGTGTTGGTTTAATTCTCGTTGGTTATTGGATTGAAGCAACTCTTTACACAGATGCAAGCAATGGAAACGGGTCGGGTTTCGACTTACGATTACCGACGTTTATTATTTCCGCACTGTTGGGGTTAATTTTTTTACTGGTCGTTCCTATTCATTTAAATAATCTTAATCAAGCTAAAAGCGATGCACTGGCTCAAATTGAAAAGGGCGCAGGGCAAGGAAAAGAACAAATTCAAGGTTTCCTCAGACAAATCGATGCCCTATCCAAAAATCCTGAAGTTTTAAGTCAACAAATTGAACAGCGATCGCAGGTTATTAATAGTGGACAATTCCAAGGCAATTCCCTATCTCCTCAACAATTAGAGTCCTTAAGGGCAGAAAACGCCCAATTACAAGCCTTAAGGGATCTGTCTAAAAATCCATCGGCCTATAAAGCCAAAGTTGATGAAATCAAGCAAAATTTAGAGAAACAATTACAAGAACGTCAAAGCAAGGCCGAAAGTGAAGCCACCAATCAAGCCCTCAAACAAGGACTCCGAACGGGCTTAAATAGCTTAATGTTAGCCATTGGCTATGCAACAGTCGGCGCGTTGGGATTACGCGGTATGATTTCTAGTAGTAAAATGTCTGGACGATAAAATGGCTAAATCTTGATAGCTCAACTTAAGCCTATTAAGGAAAAATGGTTTTCGTTCTAGCTTTCAGTTAATTAGCAGATTTTTGCTTTGTCAGGGTTTGAGGTAATAGCATTTCGTTTTTTATTCACGACTCATCCCTGCTCTTCCCTCACTGACCTTTTTGAATACAAAACCCAGTTTTACTGGAAAAATTTCTTTTTGCACTATGCCTCCTCGCCAACAACCTCGACGTATTGCCCGTGAATTAGCTTTGCTCAGTTTGAGCCAAATTAAAAACAATCCTGAAAAATTGGATCAAGAAGATGCCAATTCTTTAGTTTTATCCGCCATTCGTACCTTAACTAGCGAAGTTCATGAAATTTTAGAAACCGCTTCGGCAGAAGTTAATCGGGGCAATGAACGCTTACTCAGTAGCGAAACGCGATCGCCGTCCTTTGATAGTGCCAAAGCCATGATCAAAGAAGCCTTGGAACTGACCCAAACCGCCATTAATCGCATTGCAGTGGCCGTTCAACTCCCCGAAACCCTCCAATTAGCCAGCCAATTTGAAGTCCGGCAATACACCATCGAATTAATCAGTACGGTTCACCGTCGTCGCCAAGAAATTGACCAGAAACTTGAACAAGCTTTGGTGGATTGGCAGTTAAACCGCTTACCCAAAATTGATCGCGATATTTTACGTCTAGCCCTAGCTGAATTACTGTTTCTAGAAGTTCCTCAAAAAGTAGCCATTAACGAAGCCATTGAACTGGCTAAACGCTATTCCGACGATGAAGGCTCGCGCTTTATTAACGGCGTTTTACGAAGGGTAACGAATCAGTTATCCAGCCCTGCTTAAATGACCTAAACCTGTGGGGGCGGACCGCGTGCCCCCTAAAAATCAAGCTTTTTTTGGAACAATTTAAGATAAATTTAATTGTTTTGAGCCTTATAATCCCGCATGGACTGGACAAACTTCTCAAACAAATAATCCGCATCATGGGGGCCAGGGCTGGCTTCAGGATGGTATTGCACCGAGAAAAAGGGAAGGGTTTTGTGCTGTAAACCAGCAACTGTCCGATCATTTAAATTTAAGTGGGTAATTTCCACTTCATCACTTAAAGACTCTTCCGTGACCGCAAAGCCATGATTTTGGCTGGTAATTTCGACCTGTTGTTGCAAGCCCGCAGGTTGATTTAAGCCCCGATGACCAAATTTTAACTTAAAGGTTTCTGCCCCTAGCGATAACCCTAAAATCTGATGTCCCATACAAATGCCAAAAGTCGGCTTCTTCGCTTCTAATAGAGCTTTTGCTGTCGTAATGCCTTCTTGGACTGCTGACGGATCGCCAGGCCCATTAGACAGGAAAATTCCATCAGGATTGTATTTCAAGATTTCTTCGGCTGGAGTAGCAGCAGGAACCACAATCACGCGACAACCATAGCTGGCTAAACGGTGAAGAATATTCCGCTTAACGCCAAAATCGATCGCGACGACGGTTAACGGATCTTGCTCAGCTTGAGCCTGAACAGGCGCAAATTCCCAGTGGCTATCGGTAGGCGTTGACCATTCATAAACTTCTTTTGTCGTGACTTCCTTGACCAAATTCAACCCTGCCATACTCGGAGCCGCTTGGACAACCCGAATTAACTCCTCTGGATCTAAAATTTCGGTCGAAATTCCTCCGTTCATTGACCCGACTGAGCGAATTTTTCGAGTAAGGGCACGGGTATCAATACCATAAATGCCCACAATTTGATGTTGGATTAGATAATCAGGTAAGGATTGGGTTGACCGCCAGTTACTCGGACGCTCTGTGATATTACGAGCAATAACACCTTTAACGTGGGGACGGTAAGATTCCTCATCTTCCAAATTGACCCCCGTATTCCCCAGTTCGGGATAGGTAAAGGTAACAATTTGGCCACTATAACTAGGGTCTGTCAGAACCTCCTGATAACCCGTCATTCCCGTATTGAAAACAACTTCTCCAACGGTTGTTCCTTTGGCTCCAAATGATAAGCCGTGATAAACCGTTCCATCAATTAGAACTAAGAGGGCAGGTTTAGCCGTCGCGATTGGCATAATTTTTAATAATGATGGTAAGTAAGCAGGGTAGAAATTGATCGGTCAGCGATAGACTAGATCAGGTAGTTATTTGAATGGCATCTTCTAAGAGATTTTGATCAATTATTCTCTAACCGAATCAAAAATCATCTTAACAGATTCAATTCAGTCTGCTCGGCTAATGTCAATATGCTATGAAGGTTGTGTAATCCTATGAGTCCTAAAAAACTAACCCCCAAAGATAAGCAGGAAATTCTGGATCTCTACCGCAACACCCCAGAAACCACCTCTACGTTAGCGGAACGATTTGGGGTTAGTAGCTCTACGGTTAGCCGTTTTTTAAAAACCAGTTTGTCAGAGGATGAATATGAACTTCTGATCCAACAAAAACGATTAGCCCGTGTCTCAAAAGCGGATAGTCAACTCTCTTTATCCTTAGGAGAAGCGGCTGAAGCATCGATGGATTTACCCGTAGAAGTAGAGGTGAGTTCACCCACGCCCAAAATTATTGAAGTCGTTAAGTCATCAACTCCTGATATAAAAGCGGATACACAAGAAGAGCCAATTATTCAAGTGAAGACCCGTAAACGGCGTAGTACGGCAAAAGCAGAAGTTCCCACAGAATCAGTTACGGAATCCTCGATCACGCCCATTAATGAGCCAGAATCAATCGTCTCTAGCAAACCCATCCTAAAAGCAGACCTTCCAGTTGTCTCAGAAACAGTCGCGATCGCCGAAGCCGAAACCACAACTTTACCAGAACCCCCTTCTTTACAACCCATTGCTTTAAGTAATGCAGATTTAGGGGAACTGGTAGCAGAATTGAGTAAATTACCTAAATTAAAAGATTTAGAAGATCTAGATGATGATTTGGAAGACGAGGATGAGGACGAGGAAGAAGACGAGGATTGGGAAGAGGATGAAGATGGAACCGAAGATTTTATTCCGTCTCTAAACGATAGCGATAACTTAAAAGTTCTTCCCCTTTCGGCCGCCGTTTTTCCGAGAACCTGTTATCTCGTGATTGATCGCACAGCAGAACTCATCGTCAGACCATTGAAAGAATTTGCCCATTTAGGAAAAATCCCGCCTGAAGAAGTTCAACAAAAAACCCTACCGATTTTTGACAATCATCGGGTAGCTCGTCGTTTTTCTAATCGGACTCAACGGGTGATTAAAGTTCCTGATAGTAATATTTTGCGGAAAACTTCTTCCTATCTCAAAGCTAAGGGGATTACTCGGATCTTTTTAGACGGACAGGTTTACTCCTTGGCGACCCATTAATCAACTGTTTGGGCATAGGCAATGTGCCTCTACGGAAGGTTTTGAGGATCTGGTTTTCAACTTCAACCCAATAACCCCTTTTGGTCATGAAACCGAAAATAAGTAGGTCAACCAAATAAAGCGTAAAATAGTAAGAGGAAAGAAAAAAGTCGAGAAAGTAAATGCCTGCTCCCCTCAAAATTAGTTTAACTAAGGAAGAAGAAATAACCCTCCGCGAACTAAGCT
>JAYKGY010000033.1:0-13659 GCA_035285545.1 Snowella sp.
CAATCGTCTCAAACTGATTAAGCGTCAGGCTTATGGGTTTCTTAACTTTGAAAATATGCGTCGTCGCTTTTTAGCTTGCTTTTCATTATGAGTTTTACTTATCACTCTTTATTCAGAAGAACCATTAATTTGTTTAACCACAGGATTAACATAATTCCACCGACTATTCCCGTTATACTCCAACACCGCCGTATTGGATAATAAAATTTGCCCGACTTCATCTCGATTAATATCCTTCGAGCGACAAACTTTGGCTAAAATCGGATAATAATCCAACAATAATCGTCGTTCAAAATCAAATTGTTCTTGCTTAATCGCATAAGTAATATCCTCTAATTCCACCCGACTATGCCCCCGACTCCCCGCCGTCAAACACGCGATCGCTGTCATCCGCATCAATTGACGAATGTGGCCGCCACTAGCCTTAATCAGGGATTTTAAATCATCTAAATTAGCAAAAACTTGCTCTAAATCAATTCGTTTGCGGAGTAAAATAATTAGTGCCTCAATCCCATTTTCATTGTAATCTAAATCTACCTTATCGGATTTCTCATAAATATTGACCATCGGCATAATATTGGGATTGCCAAAGCTATTATTCAAGTTTTTAGCCGAATAAACCACCGCAATAGGAACGGTATAAATAATCGTAATTTGTAAAGATTTTAACTGGGCAGCATAGTCAAAAAAGAGATGATTGCTAATAGTGGGATTCACCCGATCTAAATTATCACAAATTAATAAAAACCCCTTTTCTAGTTCAGGGCGTTTTGTTTTTAACTTATCAAAAGCATCTTTTAATAATAAATTAATATCCGTTTGTAAACGACTAAAATCTTTTTGTAATTTATTGCGAATAACTGTTTTATGCTTGCTACCTCCCTTTAACTGACTTTGAAATTTAAACAACAACTTCATTAAAAAAGGAATTTCTCCTCCCGCACTGCCACTCGCTTCCACATTAACCGTTGACTCAACTGATCGTTCATCCTCTTGAATAATTTCCTTAAACCAATCCTCAAAACTTTTTAAGAGATCAGGACGAAACTTTAAGCCCAGTTTCTGTAATTCTGTGGCCACTTTTTGAATAACAATTAAATAAATATCCGTATATTCAATGTCATTAATATCTAACTCATTCGTCGCTTCCAGGTAAATCACAAAATAATCCTGCTCTAAGCGTTGTTGTAATTTACGCAGTTCCGTTGACTTACCACAACCTTGATGACCCGTAAATAAAATCTTTTCAAACTCTCCAGGGTTACTAAATTCCAAAACCGTACCAATATTTTGTACTGCCTGGGTATTGCGTACTTGGTCTAATGGTTCATAATATTTATCCAAATTTTCGCCCGATAAGGGGCCAAGCTCACACACTCGGTAAGCTGCTTTTAAGGTCGTGGCGATCGCGCTATTCATAACCGATGGACAGGATAAAGTTTCCTCATTTTACCGAAAAACCATCTCTGACTGCAATTGATAGCCAATACCATCAGCGATTTGACTGGCAATCAACTGACTTAACCACCGTCCCGATCCGTCCAACCAATTAAATAACCGTTGCTCAAATTCCACCAAGCGCGGATTTTGCTCGGTTTAGTTTGAAAAAATTAATCTTTAGCCGTTAATAAGTGATGATATTGTTCCTGATTAATTCGACCCGATTGATAAAGGGTTTCGGTAATTTCAGAAATGGTTAATACGGAAAAAGCATTATAGCCCTTTGCCTTTAGCTTATCTTTAACGCCTTCTTCATGGTCAATAAAAACCACAATATCATTGACTTTTAAACCCGATGATTCTAATTTTCCTGCCCCCTCAATCGCACTATTTCCCGAAATTAAAATATCGTCAACAACCACAACGGTTTCGCCTGATTCATAGTTTCCTTCAATTAATCGCCGAGTGCCATGCGCTTTCACTTCCTTGCGGGGATAAATCATGGGATAATTTAATAACAAAGCCAGTCCCGTTGCTGTGGGGAGGGAACCGTAGGGAATGCCAGCAATGCGATCAAAAGTGAGAGTTTTTAAAATTTCGGCATAGGCATTAAGAACTTTATGGAACAATTGGGGATTAGAAATAATTTTACGTAAATCAATGTAATAGGAAAAAGTGGCTCCTGATGCTTGAACGTAGTTACCAAATAATAAACAACCAATATCAAAAAGCTGTAAAATTAAATCTTGGTGAGGGTGATTTGTAGATGGGGGGACGTTTGATGTCCACAGGGTACAACTTGAATCGATATCGGCTATTTGATTTCTAATAATTCTGATTTCTTGATTGAGGGTTTTAAGATGTTCTGATAATTGGTTTTGAGTTAATAAATCCTGCGAGACTGGTATTAATAATCCTGTGCCCAATTTATTTAAACCTGTTTGTAAAATAGTCGTTAAATCCGCATTATTTTCTGACCAAATACTTCTTAACAGTAACGTTGATTCGGGTGCGACTGACCGAATTTTTTTCAAGACTTCTATCTCCTGAATGCCGACTTCTAAATACAATTGTTCGGGCGGCCCCCAGGTTTGGACTTCTTTAACAACTTGTAAATAGAATGGATTTTCCGCAGTGGGATAATTTTGCAACGCGATCGCGCCAGGGTTGGAGGTATGGCAGAGCATAAAAACCCCCTTATCGGGATAGACCAAAAAGGGTGCGCTGTGATCTTGACCCGCAAAGGGACTTAGAGTTACGGCATCTACGTGCCAATCTTCAAAAATCGTTTTTGCAAAAACCGTGCTGGTGTTGAGATCACCGTGTTTTGCATCCAAAATAATGGGGATTTGAGGGGGGATGGCTTGCAAAATTCGGGTTAATAACTCGAAACCCTGACTTCCTAACGCTTCATAAAATCCCAAGGTGGGCTTATAGGCACAGACTAAACCCTGACTTTCACGAATAATAAACCGTAGCCAATTTTCTAACCGTTCAATTAAGGGCGCAGTTGGCTGATCCTGTTGCCACCTTGATACCATTTCCACACTCGGATCTAAGGCAATGACCAGTAAGCTTTCATTAACCGCGATCGCGTCATTTAGCTTCTCAAAAAAACTCATTTGCTAAAAAGGTCAAGTAAATAAATCATTAAAAACTCTTTACTTTTAATTTAGCAATAATTTTCTCTAACTATGCCTAATTCTCCGAAATTTCGGTATGATAACAAGAAAACTAGCTTACAAGAATACAAATGCGTTAGCTATATGAAACTTTCTACCTTAAGCTTTAGTACCGTATTGGGAATCTTAGGCGTAATTCCTATGGGGGTCAACTCCCTGCAAGCTCAGGAATGTGCCGTATCCCCTGATGGCAGCCGTTCGATCACCTGCGCCAAAATTTATAGTGCCACCCCAGGTCGCGTCCAGTTAAGCGGAGCCGTTGGTGAGCAGACCATAGACACCCTCTCTCAAGATGAGGTGGTGAATACCTTTGCCGTCTCTGCTTTGTCTAACGATGCCAACCTGTATCCTAACAACGTCCTCGAAACCGTTACCTATGCCAGAGCTAATTTGGAATTTAATGACGGTTCTCTGGTTTGGCTGAAACCTGATACACGAGTGACGCTTACGTCAAGCAATAACTGTCAAGTTGGCATTTTAAGTGATCAACCACCCGTTAATCCCAACAGGGTTGGGGTGCGACCAAACACGAATCAACGGCTTTGTCTGTTGTCTGGTTCCCTGTTAGTGATGACTCCCACCCAAAGTCGTTTCGATCGCGCTAACTTATCGGTTCTGACGGATGAAGCAACGATCTGGAAACCGGCTAGCATCTATTTGGTGACTCGAAATCCGAAGCAAAACCGCACTTCAATCTATGTTTTCAGCGGTAATCGAGGGGCAAGAGTCTCAAGCACGATGGACACCAATACGGTCTGTGGTATTTCGCCGAATCGAGCCTTAAGTAGTACCTCTTCTAGTCAGTCCACCTGTGGTTTTAGACTCAGAGCGGGAGAATATATGACCGTTACCCGTGATAATACCTCAACGCCTAAACCATTTGATTTGCCGGCTTGGGTTGCGATGGATCCCTGGTTTGCTCCCATAATAGCCAATACCACCTTCAATGTGTTAAGGAGTGAATCTCTCACTGAAGTCGCGATCGCTGCCCAACCGTCAACAACGCTCAAAACGATTGAATATATTCAACCGAGTGTCATTAACTCTATTGCATCGCTTCAATCCGCAATATGCCCCATTGAAATCGTCGAATTTGCTCCATTAGGCATCGCCCAACTACCAAATCCTCAATTTAACCCCATTATTCCACCCCGACCAGTGACCCCGCAGGTGACTCCCTTTACCCCACCACCAACGCGACCAGTGCGAGGGTTGTGGTAATCCCGCTGGATCAAATCCCCCTCACCTGAAAGCTGTTAATCCAAGATGCGTAGGAATCTCACGTCTTCGTTTTTTCTACGCATTTTTGTAGTGGATATCCCGTTTTTGTCAACGATCTTAAGTTGTAAAGTTAACGCCAGAAATGCCTGTTGTCGTGGTATAACTATGAAGGCTTGTTAACTTTTTTTTCGGAAATCTGAAGAAATGACACAGAGATTCAACTCCAAACGCTCGAATCAATCTACTTAAGGATTCAATGCGTTTAATCGAAAATTTTGATCAGAATTTATGTGTCCCAAACCTTTTGCCTTTTTATGGAGTTCGTATCGTAATTCATGACCGCAACCACAGAACAGTTCACGAATGGGTTGATAACAACGGATATTGCCAACATTCAACTCAAAGATATTATTAAAAGCCTACCGGAAGAATGTTTTGAGAAAGACCGTCGTAAAGCGTGGTCTTTTGTCGCATTTAGTGTAGTAGCAGCGATTATTGGTTATCTTGGCATTATTTTCTTACCCTGGTATTGTCTTCCCCTAACCTGGATTTTTACGGGGACAGCTTTAACCGGGTGGTTTGTTATCGGCCATGATTGTGGACATCGTTCTTTTGCGAAACGTCGTTGGGTAAATGATCTGGTTGGTCATATTTTCATGTTGCCCCTGATTTATCCCTTTCACTGCTGGCGTATTCTCCACGATCACCATCATCTCCATACCAATAAGGTAGAGGTCGATAACGCCTGGGATCCCTGGACGGTTGAGGCTTACGAAAAAGCCCATCCTATTGTTCAAACCTTTTACCGTGCGATTCGGGGTCGGTTTTGGTGGATTGGTTCCATTTTCCATTGGGGTCTGATGCACTTTAAATTGTCTAATTTTGCAGAACGCGATCGCGCCAAGGTCAAAATTTCCATTGCGGCAGTGATTATTTTTGCGGCTATTACTTTTCCCACCTTGATCCTGACTACCGGAATTTGGGGGTTTGTCAAGTTTTGGTTAATGCCCTGGATGGTTTATCACTTCTGGATGAGTACCTTTACCATTGTTCATCACACCGTTCCTGAAATTCAGTTCAAACCGGCGGATCAATGGCAGGCTGGAGAAGCCCAATTAACGGGCACCGTCCATTGTGATTATCCCCGTTGGGTTGAAGTTCTCTGCCATGATATTAACGTTCATGTTCCCCATCACGTATCCGTAGCCATTCCTTCCTATAACCTACGAAAAGCCTATGCTAGTCTCAAAAAAAGTTATGGCCCCCATCTTCAAGAGCGCACGTTTTCTTGGCAATTAATGAAAGAGATCGGCGATCGCTGCCATCTTTACCATCCCGAACTCGCCTATCAAACGTTTCAGTCACTCAGCACCAAAAAGTAGAAAGTAGCGGTTATTCAATAAATTAAAAAGCTATCATTAGCGATCAGGCTAAAAGCTGAAGAGATTGGATACATGGGGTTAACCCGTCCCAATTGATTCAGCTATTTTCTTGGTTTGGTTATGGTAAGATGTTATATGATAAAAAGTGTCCGAGATATTAAAAAACGGTGATAAAGTTTGTTTTTCAAGTATTGGCAGGCTTCGACCCGACATCTAATGTTCTCTGCACATCAACCTTTTAATTAAGAGAGATCATGTCAATTTTTGTGGGCAACCTGCCCTTTGAAGTAAATGACCAAGACCTATCCGAAGTTTTCGCTGAATACGGAAAGGTCACTAGGGTTTATTTTCCCTTAGACCGAGAAACCAAGAAAAAAAGAGGTTTTGCCTTTGTGGAAATGGAAACCCCTGAGCAAGAAACAACTGCTATCGAAACCCTGGATGGGGCTGAGTGGATGGGCAGAGCATTAAAAGTCAATAAAGCCAGAGAGCGAGAAGAGGGTGGTTCAGGGAATTATGGAGGAGGACAACGCAAAGGTCGCTACTAATCGGTAAAATTTTAAAATCCATTTATACCAATAAGCTTCGAGAAAAAAGACAACATTCTCGAAGTTTTTCTATGGCAACTTGCCCAGGGAAAATGAGCAGACTGGCAATCAGGATAACAATTAAGATATAGGGAATCGCTGTATTCTAGAGATTGAGAATACCAAGACAGTATTTTTATTATCCAAGCAGAGAAATACACTATGCTACGACCACGAACTGTTAGAGAAGGCTCTGTCGGCTTATTTGCTCTACTGGGTTTAGTTCTATTCGGTGGTGTTGCAGTTTGGTTACGGGGGGGCGGATTTGGCGAAGGAAATTATCAAATAGTGGTCGAGTTTGACGATGCCAGTGGTTTACAGCTTGGGGCACCTGTCCGGTTTCGGGGGGTCAATATTGGCAGAATCCGTGAACTCTTACCGGGGAGTAATGGGGTTGAAGCAGTGCTAGAAATTGCCTCTAAATCGATTCGTATTCCCAGGGACGCAACTATCGAAATTAGCCGTTACGGTTTAATCGGAGAAGCTTCCGTGGATATTATTCCTCAAATTAAATTATCGGAACAGGCTTTAGCGATCGCGCCCGACAGTGCAGAATGCCAACAGCAACAAAAAATTATTTGTGCCAACGACCGTCTAACCGGAGAAGCCGGCAGCCAATTAGTCAGCAGTTTAACGCGCCTAAGCAATACCTACAGCGATCCCAAATTTGTGGGAACCATTAGTCAAGCCATTCAGAATGCGTCTGAAACGGCGGTGCGAATCTCTAAAATGAGTGATGAAATCGCGCTTCTGTCTAAAACTGCCCGTTCTCAAATTAGTGGAGTAACCCAAACCACCACAGCCATTACGAATGCAGCCAATCATGCCGGACAGTTAACTCAAAATCTCAATCAAGTTGTTCTACTCAATCAAGCCACCCTAACCCGAACCATTTCCGAAGCTTCTAAGCTCATGACTAATCTGAATAATTTAGTCAATCAAAATCAGGGACAGATTACCGATACCTTATTGAGTATTCAAGGCACCAGTCGCCAAATCCAAGTCTTAACTCAGGGATTAGACGCTTCCGTTGTGCAACTTAATACCGGGTTAACCGCTGTCAACCCCGAAGAACTCGCCAAAAATCTTCAAATTGTCGTCACAAACGCCAACGAAACTACCCGTAATCTGCGAGAAATTTCTGAAAATTTGAATAACCCTGCCATTTTATTAACTGTTCAGCAAACTTTAGATTCGGCGAGAGTAACCTTCGAGAATGCTCAAAAAATCACGTCTGATGTGGAACAATTAACGGGTGATCCGACTTTTCGGAATAATTTACGTCGTCTTGTGGATGGGCTAGGAAATTTGGTTTCCTCAACTGAAAGTTTAGAACAGCAAATTCATGCCGGAAAAGTTCTGCGATCAGCTTCTATTCAATTGCAGTATCAAATCGACGTTCAGCAACGCTTAGCCCATTATCAAACTGAAACCCTCAAAATTGCTAAAGAAAACGCAGAACAGGCACGTAATCCGCATACGTCCCTTGATAACCCTGTTTCACCGCTCTTGTTAGCCAAGCCCTATCTCAAAGCGTCACCATTGCCCAATATGATTAAGTAATGCACAGAGGCTAATCAGCAACGATTAATTTCTTTGCTTATCCCATTTTCTTGCTGATTATTGAGATGCGTAACCCCTGCGGAAGTTGGCAGATCATACTAATTCATGAAAATAATGAATTGACTGGTAGAGTGAGAATCTACATTTTCTCTAGATTAGCGTTAATGTTAGCTAAAAATTGAGTAAGTTGGGCCTTGACTGACTCATGGGTATATTCATCATCAGGATGGGCAGGACTACCAGGTTGTTGAAAATAGGGTCGTTCCTCGTACATTTGACCCCATTTAAAATCCACTTGATGGACTAATTCATATAATTCAGTAGGTTTCTCTAAAATGGGTGTGATTAATTCTTGAAGGGCTAAAAGGGGTTGGTCTAAATGATGGCTAATTGGTTCATCCGCTTGATCAACCAGTTGCTTCAATACTGCTTGTAATGCCCCTGATGAATCCTGAAGGTGTTCACCAATAAACAGCTTAAGTTCGGTTTTAATTTGTACCAGTCTGGGAACGGGGGATTCTCCTTTTAAAAAATCACCTCCCGCTTGGCCAATCACATCCGCTAAGGTAAATTCTCGACCAGCGATCGCATCAAAAAATATTTCGCGGTCTCTTTCATTGGAGTTAGGAATTGGCAAATCGGGTTGTTTGGACATAAGACTAAACACTGAGTATTGAGGTTTAAAATTTCACGATTCTTCGCGGTATCGACGAGCTAATAACTCATTCGCTTCAGCTAAATCAAACGCTTCGGGATCAAAATCGTCTCCAATCCACTCCAACATATTTTCATGTTCAGGATGGGAAGAATCTTGAATCGCTTCTAAAAAATCGGGATATCCGAAAGGGCCACCACAATCTTCAGGCGGACAAGCGCGTTTACCTTTGATACAAATCGGATAATTAACGTCGGGATCGCGGGCTAAAATTTTTTCGATTAAAATTTCATGTCTCCAATCATCTCCAAAATCATAGGTATAGAAAAATTTAAACTTCTCGCCTTTGATAACTTGAGATAGCTTAAATTTTGTTTCATCCTCTACATAAAAATCATACTCAGGGGCCGGTTGACCATACTCATGCCGATCAATGTCAAACTGATGTAAATGGCAATTGAACCAGCCCATGGAATACTGGATGATTCGGTGCAATTCGGCGAGCGTGGTGGAACTCAAAACCTGAACCCGTCTCCAAATCGGTGGTCGAATACTTTTCAAGGAAATTTTAATTTGATAGACTGTCGTGTCTTTATTTTTTTGTGAAGTTGCCATGATTCCAGAATTAATTGATGTTATAGTCTATTTTCTGAATATATCCATATTACTTCACAAATTTCTCCCCAATCTTAAAAATAACGCGATCGCCGATGTTGATGATATGAGGACTCTGATAAAATGCCGTCTTCTCCGTTATTAATTAATCTTTCTTTTTTATTGTCAGAGCCAACGGGAATTAGTACCTATGCGGCTAATGTTTTTCCCTATTTAAAAAATCTAGAGCCAACCCTATTAACCGCCCATGAGTATCCTCAATTTAATTGTTATCCCATCCCCCCTAATTTAACCCCTGCTCAGGGAACCAAAGGTCATTTTAATCGCCTCTTGTGGACACAATTTGAGCTACCTAAGATTTACCAAAAACTTAACGCAGATTTACTTTTTTCTCCCATTCCCGAAGCACCTTTATCAAAAAAGATCCGCACAATTATCATGGTGCATGATTTGATTCCCTTACGTTTTCCTCGCTGGAAATCTCCCTTGACCCAATACTTTAAATGGTGGTTTCCGCAGGTTATTCGTCAAGCAGAGCAGATTATTTGTAACTCCCAAGCAACGGCTGATGATTTGGTTAATTTCTTCCAAATTCCTAGTAGTAAGATTACGCCGATTTTGTTAGCCTATAATTCCCAACATTTCCGTAAAATTGATTCCTTAAGTTTACCCGAAACTCCTGCTCAGCCCTATTTTCTTTATCTCGGTCGCCATGATCCCCACAAAAACTTGGCCCGTTTATTAACTGCGTTTAGTAAACTGCCCCAATGTCAGGATTATCAACTGTGGTTAGCTGGGCCAACGGATCAACGGTATACGCCAAAATTGGCAGCCCAAGCCCAAGAATTAGGCATTGATCAACAGGTTAGGTTTTTAAACTATGTATCCTTTGAGCAGTTGCCCATTTTGTTAAATCAAGCCTTTGCTGTGGTTTTTCCGTCCTTGTGGGAGGGGTTTGGGTTTCCTGTCATTGAAGCGATGGCCTGTGGTACGCCGGTGATTACTTCTAATTTATC
Source organism: Snowella sp. (assembly GCA_035285545.1). Taxonomy (GTDB): domain Bacteria; phylum Cyanobacteriota; class Cyanobacteriia; order Cyanobacteriales; family Microcystaceae; genus Snowella. Next base: position 10,162 of record JAYKGY010000033.1, read on the forward strand.
CTCTTTACCGGAAGTGGCAGGGGATGCGGCCCTGTTGATCGATCCTTATCAAGTCGATGAACTCACTAACGCAATGTTGATGCTAATTAAGGAGGATTCTCTGCGATCGCAATTGATGAGTCGAAGTTTAGAACAGGCTCAAAAATTTAGCTGGTCAAAAACCGGACAAGAAACAGCAGCCGTTTTACAACGCTTTTGCGAGCTTAGTTAGAGCGAATAGATTGAGGAACAAACTTTGGCTTAATTTAAAGCACTTTTCATATAGGTTCCCCACAGACTCGCTGCTTGGGCACTACTGCCCCGCGTTGGAGAATTATTGTCATTCCCTAACCAAATTCCGGTTACTAAATTGCGTTGGGGAATCAAACCAATAAACCATAGATCAACCCCCCGATTGGTTGTCCCCGTTTTACCGGCTGCCCCAAAACCAATATTAGCGGCTCGACCCGTTCCCGTTGCTACCGCCTCTCGGAGCATCCCCGTCATGGTATGGGCTACTTCTGCGGAAATTGCTTGGTGCTGAGCGGTGCGATCGCGATCAAAGGCGTAAATTTCCCGACAAGTTTCAGGTTTTTCATAATTCTCACAATCCCCGCCGTCTAAAATCCGACGAATCGCGTGGGGACGGTTCCAAATTCCTTGATTGGCGAGGGTGGCATAGGCTCCGGTCATTTCTAAAACGGAAACTTCGCTTTGCCCTAAGATCAGGCCCGGAGAAGCGGTTAGGGGAGAACGAACCCCCATTTTTTCTGCGGTATTTATCACCTGATCCAAGCCGACCTGTTGGGCAATTCGTAAGGCGATCGCGTTTTCCGACTGAGCTAAACTGTGGGCCATTGTAATATTCCCGCCATTCCGCTCACAGGGCTTAAACACCTGACCTTGCCAACGGACTCCTGTACAGGGATAGGTCGAATAGGGAGAAATTCCCTGCTCTAAAGCGGCGACATAGGCAAATACTTTAAAAGTCGAACCTGGCTGACGTTTAGCCTGCGTAACTCGGTTATATTGACTGAGTTTATAATCCGCTCCCCCGACGAGGGCGACAATTTCTCCGGTACGGCTATCGAGGCTGACTAATCCGCCTTGGGAGTAACGAAACTGTTGTCCAGCCCCATTAATGGCGGTTTTTAAGGAGCGTTCCGCTTTGGCTTGAAGTTTGGGATCTAAACTCGTTTCGACGATAAAATTGCCTTCTTTGGCCACATCTTCTCCCAATAATTGCTGTAATTCTTGGAAGACGTAACTATAAAAGTAGGGAGCCATCATTTTGGATAGGGCTTGATGGGCTTTGGGGCTGACTTCAATCCGCGATCGCCGCGCTCTAGCTGCCTCCTGTTCACTGACCATCCCTAACATTACCATGCGATTAATGACTCGATTTCGCAGTTCTACGGAAGTTTGATAATTCTGGACAGGATTGTAGAGATTCGGCGCGGGTAACATAGCCACTAAGGTTGCCGCTTCCGCCAGAGATAGATTTCTGGCCGACTTATCAAAATAGAATTGGGCCGCATCCTCAAAGCCATAGCTCCCCACCCCCAAATAAACCCGATTGAGATAGGTTTTTAAAAGGTCATTTTTGCTATAAAACGCTTCTAATTTAAGGGCAACTAAAATTTCTCGGATTTTGCGCCCGGCTGTATTTTCCCGCCCCACTTCGGTAAAGAGGCTACGGGCTAACTGTTGGGTGAGGGTGCTAGCCCCTTGGCGAATTCCCCGATCCTGGGTATTGACCACCAACGCTCGCGTAATGCCGATGGGATCTACCCCTAAATGCCAATAAAAACGGCTATCTTCCGAAGCCATTACCGCCTTAGGTAAGTAGGGAGAAAAATCACTCAAGTTTTTTAATTCTTGATGGGTTGCACGGGTCATGGGGTTTAGGGGCGTTTTTCCATCTTTGGCATAAATCACCACCGGCCCAATCACCCCAGAGGGTAAGGGGCGCACCGAAACTTTTGTCCATTCCCAACCGATCCAAGTCATTAACAAGGCACCGAGTAAACCTGCCCCACCTAGACCGTAGCGCAATCCCTGAATCCAGACTGGAGGCGGATTATGATAGATCAGTTGGGTCACATTTTCGAGTTCGGGAGGGCCTAAATTGATAATGTCTCCATGCTTCAGGGGTAAGGTTTGGAGGCGTTTGCGTTTTAAAAAGATGCCATTGGTTGAATCTTCGTCTGTGACGTAAAAATGATGGGGATTTTCTGGATCGCGATGGAGAGAGCAGTGGGTCTGGCTGACGACGGGATTTTTGATGAGAATGTCGCAGGTACGAGAACTCCGACCAATGATATAGCGATCGCCGAGGAGGGGATATTTTTCGACTTTTCTACTATTTTGGCTTTCTTTAACCCATAATTCGGGAACCCTTGCCCCTTTTTTGATAGCAGGTTTAGTCCCGTTGAAGCCCGCTAATCGTTGAACAGCTTGGGTAACGAGTTGACTAAGGGGTTGAGTTGAGGGTTGGGTCATCGGCGATCGCTGAAAGTGTCCCGAAAGGAACGCTAGATATTTTAGGTAAAAACGAATACAGTATGGTTTCGATTCTAATCGATAGCTTTTACCTTTGGCTCTCTACTATATGGGGTTCAGGCAATGGAAACATCTTGACAGGGACAGAAACCGAGCCGTCACCGTAGAATATTCGAGCACCAATCCTTAATTTATTCCTTAAGCCATTGAAATGAGACAAAGTTAATTAATAAGCCAATCATGAACAAAATTACCATTAATACAATTTGATACCAAATAATCGGCTGCACCATCAGATCAGCAATCAAATGGGAAAAGTTCAGCATCGTATAGGCAAGTGTTAAAGCAAAATGGAATTTTCGATAGTTTTTGGAATTTGTAAAGGTTGTTCCAATAATCGCGGCCATTGGTATGACAAAAAAGCCCAACATTAGCCACATGATGGGAGCAATTTCATCCATACTATTCGCAGGAGAGCTAGTGATATTTAGGTCATGAAAAAGTGGCATTAACCCTAAATCAGTATGAAAGAGAAGCCCTAGCAAAAAAACAATCCATAAGATAATAATTTTATTTCTTGGACTCATAATATTGATTAAAAAATGTAAAAAAAGAAGAATTTATTGTTAAACCAGATAGGTTTAAAGAATTGAGCCAATGGGAGTAGTCCAAAAGGCTTAGAAAGGAAAAACTCCCTAAAATATCGGCAAACAAATACAATTTTCGTATCTATTTCGTAAAACAGTGTTTGAATGACGAATTGTTTTACCCTACTATTTTGGCTTAAATCACGACCGAATTTTTTAGGCAATTGATCTAGATTGGAGCGGTCAATGAATTTACTCGCGATCGCGTCTATTTTGACGATAAAAACTGAGATGAATTAAAATATAAGTAGGTCAACCAAATAAAGCGTAAAATAGTAAGAGGAAAGAAAAAAGTCGAGAAAGTAAATGCCTGCTCCCCTCAAAATTAGTTTAACTAAGGAAGAAGAAATAACCCTCCGCGAACTAAGCT
>JAYKGY010000034.1:0-21408 GCA_035285545.1 Snowella sp.
AAGGACTCATTTGAGAGATAGTTATCCGAGCATTTGCTAGGGAAATAACCGTCCACCTAGCTAGTGAAGTTAGCGTTCGCTAAAATGTACCAATTTCGTTCCTATTGACTTTTCGGATAGGCTCTAAACCCCCATGAAAAATTTTCCACAGTAACCCTTCACTTTCATCCCCTAAAACTCTCTTTATCGCATCGTCAGGAATATCAAAACTTTCTTGAAGATAATCTTTAAATTGTAATAAAATATCTATTTGTGCGGTTTTTTTCATTAAATATTCATAATCTTGATGATTGATTTTTTCTAAATCTAAGGTCTTGTTTTCACAGTAAGCATGATAAGCTAACCAATCAAATAAGGCGTAAAAACCATGAATTCTTTGTAAGTAGCGATTCTGAGGATTCAAGGGTAATTTTTTAAAAGTAGGATCAGTAAGTAAATGTTCATTACGGAATAAAAATAAATCCATTGATTTATAAGGACTTAAAACCGTTACTACAATCGGTCTTGTGCCAACTTTTCGCCCTCCTCTTCCTTTCCGTTGAACAAAACTGGCAACATTCGCCGGGGCTTGATATTGAAGAACACACATTAAATCTTCATCATCATAACCGACTTCTAAAGCAGAAGTGGTAATAACTAAATCATCATTGGGTTCAATAATAACAGACCGATCTCCCCCTGTTTTTCGTTTAATATTTAAGGGTTCTCGACGCGCTTTTCCTTTTTGACTTAATACCCACCAACATTCCCCCACTTGAAAATAAGGACAGTTTAAATTAGGTTGGTCACAAGTTTCGCAATTACAATTATAGGTAAAATTTTTACCAAGAAAATTTTCAAACAATTGACGATTAAAAGGAGGAAAACGATAGGTATATAGAGGAAGTAAATTAATTGGGCGATCTACCACATTTTTATTTTTGTCTTGTTCTCTTGCTGTTTTTTGTTCTGGCTTAATTTTCTCTGCATCTTCCATTTGATAAAGCCAACGTCCAACAATATCTAAAGATTGAACAAAGCCAAAGGTACGATAACGTCCTGTATTGGGTTGAGACATGGTATGTAAAACACACATTGCTGTTTGAATCAGTGTCGAAATAACAGCAGTGTCTTCATTTTCCTCAGCTTTAATAAAGATAAATCTTTCTGCTCCAATGGTTTGCATTTCATCATCATGGGGAGTAACATGATTAATACGAGTAACAGAAATTCCTGATAAGTCCGATAAAAATTGTTTTGGTTCAGCAATGGTAGCGCTTAAACCGATAAAAGCTAAATTATTATTTTCATGACGATCTTTTTGTCCTAAACGAATCCTCGCCATTAATCTTCGTAATAATAAAGCTACTTGAGTTCCTGCCGTAGAAGTTTGCAAGTGAATTTCATCTAACATCACCACTGAAGGCGCACAAAAGGTTTCTGTCCCGAATAAATATTGATATTTTGAAGAAAGTAAACGACGATGAAGGGATTCTGTGGTGGCAATTAATAAATCAGGAGGATGCTGTTCCATTACATCCCTAGCAAACTGAATAAATGAATATTGTTTATTACAAACAGGACAGATAAGTCTTTTTGGTTGGGTTGGATAGGACATAAGTCTTTGTTTGCCATCATTACAAGAACATCCTGCTGTCCCCACACAATAGGCAAAAGGTGATAAATATCCCCCACTTTGTTCATCAAATGTCCAACCTCGCATTTTTGCTAGTTGGTCTTTGTTCTTCTGCTCAATGCTACGGAAATTATCAAGCTGATATACTGCCGCACCGCTTTCTAAACCAATGGTTAATATGGGTAATTGATATTGTTCTAAAACTTGGTTGAGGTAAAATAAGACTTCAATAAAGTCGGTTAATTGATTTTCTGATAAGGCAACTCTTGGATAAATACAAATTGCTTTAACACCGATTTTTTTTCTTAAACAACGTTCCAGAATAATTTTAGCGAGAAGGGGGAGAAAGAAAGCATAGGTTTTCCCTGCGCCTGTACTGGCGGTGACGACGACTCCTTTTTCAATGCCTTGTTGACGTTCTAATTCTATAATGTTGAGAATCTGTTCAAAAGTACGGGTTTGAAATCCACTTAAATCAGTCAGTTTTGGCAGGTAGTTGTTGATAACTTCAGTTAAAATTTGCGCGACTTGCTGTTGTTCTTGAGTTTGTAAAGGTTGAAGACCTTGAGAAATTGCTATATTTCGTCTGGGAACACGACGAGAAGCGACAGTAAATTTAACATCTGCTACTAAATTTTTACATTGACTGAGACGGTGTTGGGATTTTTTATTGTTATACTCAACAATCCGTTGTTTTAATTTAGAAAGAAGACGCACAATTTCAGCAATTCGACTTCTAAATATCCATTCTGGAATAGATTGATTTTGATTAAATCGAATAATTTGTAACTGTTCAGCAAGATATTCTAAGGCTTGTGTGATCGCATCGAAGAGGTCTGTTGAATTCAACAAAACATCATCAGATGGTTGAAAGTTATTGATAACCTCAGATCCTGTCATGATAACATCATAAAAACCGTAGGCAATTTGTTCTGCTTCTCTCTGTTCAATGAAGGTGAGAATTTCATCGGCAAGAGATTTTATTACTTGAGGAGAGAGAGTCATTAGGTTTTCTGTAATAATTAAGGAAGAGGGTACGCTAGCAAAGTGTCCATAACAGTTCGATTTTTGAAAATGAACGCCAGTCAATCCTTTACAGGGTTTATTCCTGCTTTTTAGGATTTATGTCGGATTGCTATAGGTAAATAAAAACTAAGTTTTCGGAAGCTAAATAGAAAGTATTATTTAAATCTTTTTTATTGAATTGGTTGAGATTACTTGATGGATTCAGAGATCAAGTATCATCACTTTTTTTTCTACCCATCTTAGAACGCGAATCTTGACGATTTTTTAATAGCTCATCAAGAATCTGTGATCTCTCATCAACATTATTCCAATCTTTAAGAAAACGTCTAAAAGCTACATTTACTAGATCCTGTATTGAGGGGGCAGCCGAAGAATGTTGAGACTCTAACGAAACTTTAATCTTGCGTAAAGATTCGTAAAGTTCGATGGGAACCCGAACAGTGGAGGAAGAAGACAAAATTAGATTACCTAGCTGAAAACTAAAGTTATTTTAATAAGCATGGGCAGATACCTGCTACCATGTATACATGTATGCAAAATTAGGAATATGGAATTAACATTTAACGCTATCCCCATTCTCGGTAATCCCAAAACTCAAGAGTGCAACTATCTAGCCAGTGTTCTTTATGGAGATATTGCTCAATTAATTATTGATAGTCGCCTTTACGTTCCTCATCATGCACAACTTCCTGATTTAGCCCAACGCAAACCAAATCCTAGCCGAATCAAACAAATTGCCAACTATATTCTCGAAAATTATCAATCAGGCTCAATTTACTTTCCCCCTATTTGCGTCAACCTCTACCCCAAACCCCGCTACGAAAAAGGCAAAATTTATCTGCCCTATCACAGCCTCACCATGCGCCTGACTGATGGACAACATCGGTGTTTTGGTATCCATCACGCCCTCTCCAATCTCGAAAAAAATGACAAAACCCAACATAAAATTCTCTCCCAACTCCAAATCGGTGTATTAATTTACTCCGCTCTGCCCCTCGAACTCGAACGTCAAGCCTTCCGTGATCAAAATTTATTAGTGCAACGTCCTAGTGTTTCTCTTTCTCATTACTTTGATCAGCGATCGCCTCATGTTCAAATTGCTAAACAATTAATTGATCAAATTCCCCAATTTCAAAATAATGTTGAAGCCGTTGAAAATAGCCTCGGAAACCAAAACCCAAAATTATTAACCCTTTCTACGCTAGTAACAGCGATTCAATTTAATTTCCCGAACCTTAAAACTCAAGATGAACTGCCTGATAAAATCGAGTGGTCAATCGACTTTTGGACAACAATAGCCAATACATTACCAGCAGATCCCTGGCGGCAAGCCTCAACTGCTGAACGGCAGACTCAGCGACAGCAACAAATCACAGTCAGTGCAGTTTTATTTCAAGCATTAGGAATGATAGCTCATGATCTTTATCAAGAAAAGGTTATGACAGAGCAATTAGGGCACTACTTAAATCCGTTAAAAACGCTTGATTGGAATAAAGAAAATCGGTTTTGGCTAGACCGAGGAGTTACTCAAATCGGTACAACAGGTAAACCTATTATTTCTAACACTCGAACAACAGTTAAACTTTTTTATCAAGTTCTAAAGGAACATTTAGGTCTTATTGTATCTCCTAAATAATGGCGGAGTACGTTTCTGAAACGGGTGCAAACACTTCTTTCATTGGATCTCTTCCCTCTTTAAATCGCGATAAATCATAACGTTTATCCCACCAAATCCAACCGCTTGAATCTGCCCAAATTTGATGCTTTTTCAAAATTGGTAAACGACTTAAAGACAGCCCTCCTAACACAAAATTAGGACGACTCCAACTTAATAATTGGTCAAGTTCTGAATTAGATAAGCCAAATTTTAAGCCTGTGGGATTACTTGAATCGGATTTTAATAAACCTCCTAATGCGAGGTATTTGTAACCTAAATTACGATGCTCAGAAATTAATCCACTCAAAAAGTGTTTTGTTTCCATGTAAGAAAGTGATTGATAATTTTCCTCATAAGTTGAATGGTGATAAAGAGAATAACCCACTTGAGCTACTCCAATTAATTGATAGCTCCTTTGTGTACGGTTGTATTCTTCTAAAGCCAATTTTGCTAGATATAAAGATAAGAGCGGCTCATTAATAATATCAGGAGCTAAAACATAATCAGGAGCAAATTGATCACAACGATTTAAAAAATTCTGAATAAATCCTCTTATTTTATTTTCATTAGCCAAAGTTAGGCAACGCTTAAAAAAGTTATTTTCTAAAAAGCATTCGACTTGCAAGTACCAAGGAATTTCTTTAAGTTCGGAGTAAGCAGAATATTCTTTAGATAAATAAAAAAACCCACTATCAATAAAATAAGTTTTGTCTAGTTTTCTTAAATTTGATAAAAAATTATTAGATTCTTGAAACGTTGCTAAAACTCCAAAGTCTTCGTGTTCAATCTTTTTTAGATTTTCTAGATTTTTAGAACGATTAACTACAAAAATAGGCAGAAATTCATTTTTCATTTATTATATAAATCCAAAAAATAAGTTAATTAATATGATGCTATTGTTCACGCTGATGAAGAGATTTTTGAAGAAATCTAGAATAATTATATTGGCAAAAGCTTAGATTTTCACAAGGCTAATAGTTTCTCCCACTACCCTGACCACGACCTTCCTTACAATAACGTTCAAACTTCGCTTGCGTCCAATCTCGCTTGCTTCTGCCCATAAAAAATCCTGTAGATGCTTAATTATACACCCACAGGAAATTATACAACTTTATTATGTTTTATACGACTTTATTATATATTGTCCAACTTTATTATTGTTCTACACAACTACAACTAGAGTGAAAAAATTCTATTCAACGGTTACCGATTTGGCTAGATTGCGAGGCTGGTCAACGTCTAAACCGCGACGGGCTGCGATGTGATAGGACAATAATTGTAGGGGAATAACCGCAACAATGGGTGATAGTAATTCCTCAATTTGTGGCACTAATAAAACATCATCAAAAATTGATTTTGTTTCTGCACTATCAACCGATGTAACACCAATCAATCGGGCATCTCTCGCTTTGGCTTCCTGAGCATTAGATAAAACCTTTTCATGAACTTCGCCAGGCATTGAGATCGCGACAACGGGAACTTTTGAATCCAGTAAGGCAATGGGCCCGTGTTTCATTTCTCCGGCAGGATAACCCTCTGCATGGATGTAACTGATTTCCTTGAGTTTTAACGCACCTTCGAGGGCGATCGGGAAATTGATACCGCGACCTAAAAAGATAAAGTCCTGGGTATCGGCAAACTCATGGGCCAACTCTTCGATCGCTTTTTCTTGTTTTTCCAAAATTCCTTCAATTAAAGACGGTAATTGCCGTAAACCGTTAATAATTCCTTCTAAGGCTTCAGGAGATAGGGTACGACGACGATAGGCTAAGTCCAAAGCCAAGAAATAAAAACCCATTAACTGCGCGGTAAAGGTTTTAGTCGCCGCAACCCCGATCTCAATACCGGCATGGGTATTAATGATCTGATCCACCATTTGGGCCAAGGTACTTTCGGGGCGATTGGTAATCCCTAAAATATGGGCTGCATAGGCTGCATCTAAGCCTGTCCGTCGCTGTTTCTCCATTTCCAATGCAGCAAGGGTGTCTGCCGTTTCTCCCGATTGCGTCACTCCGATGGTTAAGGTATGGGGAATCATGGGAGTGGGCGCATAGCGAAACTCAGAGGCATATTGGACAACGGTGGGAATTCCGGCTAACTGCTCTAATAAATAGCGACCCACTAAGCCCGCATGCCAACTGGTTCCACAGGCCAAAATTTGAATATATTGAACATTTTCACAAAGTTCAGGGGCAAGGCCCAATTCAATCGGGCTAGAAGTGCTGGCATCACTGGCGTGCCAATTGGGGTTTAAATAGGTGTCTAAACAAGCTCGAACGACAGCCGGTTGCTCATAGATTTCCTTGAGCATGAAGTGACGGAAGCCTTGTTTTTCGACGGTTGTGTGGCTCCAATCCAGGGTTCGGGGTAATTTCCGTAGGCGATTTAATTCAAAGTCATAAATTTCTACCCCTAATGGTGTTAATCTCGCAATTTCTCCATTTTCTAGGGATAAAACGGTGTGGGTATGGGAAACGAGGGCTGTTACATCGGAGGCACAGAAAAATTCTCCTTGGCCAAAACCGAGAATTAAAGGAGCTTGTTGGCGGGCCACAATGAGTTCATCCGGATAGTCGGCACTAATCACCGCGATCGCAAAGGCTCCATCTAAGCGAGCGATCGCCAGTTTAACCGCCGTTAAAAATCCCCCAAAGAAATCTCCCGTATCGCCAATAGTGGCTAAAATATCGGAAATTAAATGGGGAATAACTTCTGTATCGGTTTCTGAAAGGAATTGGTAGCCTTTTTCCTTTAATTCTTCCCGTAACTCTTGATAGTTTTCAATAATGCCATTTTGGACAACGGCAATGCGACCAGTTTGATCGCGATGGGGGTGGGCATTGTGTTCTTCTGGCTTACCATGCGTGGCCCAACGGGTATGGCCAATGCCAATCTGCGACGGATTGACTTCCCGTTCTAGCTTTTCCCTTAAATTAAAGAGTTTGCCCTTGGCACGAATACATTCAATTTGCCCTTCTAGGACTGTGGCAATGCCAGCCGAATCATATCCCCGATATTCGAGACGTTCTAGCCCATCCATCAAAATATCTACTGCTTTTTGGGTGCCGATGTAGCCAACAATTCCACACATGATGCTTTTCCAGAATCCAAATTGGTTAGTAATAAGTGTAGCGGTTCCGATGAGTTCGGCAACACATTCCTTAAAACTTATCTGTCTCAGGACGGGGGCCAACGGCTCCAGGCTGATTTACAAATAAATTTCCTGCGGCTTCATTTTGATAAATACAATCAATGCGGGGCTTCCCTTCCAACGGCCCCGTAAAACCAAAGGTATTCATGCGATTTTTACAATCATTCACCTGTCGAGAATCCACCAGTTTGTTTTGTTCTAACAGTGCCCAGTTATTACGCCGTAGGACGCACCCTGGTTGCATGACTGGCTGAGTGACAAAAACATTAAAAGGATTCAAGGTGACAAAAACTCGCATATCGGTCACGATCGCACTCGACCCAAATTGGACACAAAGGTCTGCATTGGGCGCACTGCGGTCAATTACTTCCCGTGAGGCTACGTTTTCGGGGTTAAAACTCGCGGTTGAACTAAAGCCAATTCCAACGCCAATTCCTAATACAAAGATCCCACCAAATAAAGCAATGGTTCCGTAATTAAGATTAAACTTAGATCGGGGTGGCTCATAATCCCTTTCTCTTTCGTAAGAGCGGGGCGGTGGGTTATAGCGAGGCGGTTTTCGAGCCATAGAAACTAAAAAAAGAGATTACGAGTTGTTAAGCTGATCACAGACTCCATTGTAAACAAACCAGTCGTCAATTTTAAAAGCGAGAGGTGGTTTTGATGCGGACAATGCCTGGTTCTTCTATGGAACTTTGATTAGCGGGGGTCGATTGATAGCCAGCGCGATTTTGCCAAAAGACAAAAGCTGCCATTGTGAGCAAAAAATAACCAAAGGCTTTTTGAAGATGCTTGGCTTGTACAAATTTGACTAAATAGGCTCCTAAAACAATACCGATACTCGCAGCAAGGGTAAAAGAGATTAATAACGAGGTATTGATAGGAACATGACCTAAATAGCCTAAAAAACCCGCCACAGAATTGAGAAAAATGATTACCAGGGAGGTACCGATCGCCTGTTTCATGGGAAGTTTGGCCAACAGGACTAAAGCCGGAACAATGGCAAAACCACCGCCGACCCCAACTAATCCCGTTAAAATTCCTACGCCGATGCCTTCGGTTAATAGCCATAACCAACAGTATCGACAAACCGGCGGTTGATAGATTCCCAATTCTTCCGCTTGCGGCTCAACGGTAGGAGAATGACTGGTTCGACTACTTTTGACAATCATCAAAACGGAAGCGATCAACATCATCCCAGCAAACAGCAGCATTTGTAAGGTATCCGTCACAAAAGGTAAAGTGGCTAACCGTGCGCCGGTATAAGCTCCAACCATTGTCGATGCGCCAAAAATGGATGCCGTTTTTAATTGCACATTGCCTAATTTCCAGTGGGGGATGGCTCCCAATAAACTCACGGAACCGACGGCTACTAGGGTTAAGGCGATCGCTTCTTTGGGCGGGATTTTGAGAATATAAACCAGGGTCGGAACGGCCAAAACCGAACCACCACCACCGATTAACCCCAAACTAATGCCGATACAAACTGCCAGAATATGACCAATAATCCAACTCATCATAGAAATTGATTCAATAAAAAATTACTTCAGGGTTTGCCACTCCAAGAGGACAGGAATGGGAACAAGGATTTTTCGGGGAGATTCTAAGGGTAATTCCAGCGTTACTGCTTCAGAAACGGGTAATTTCGGTAAAATGTCTTGGAGGTCGTACTCCCCCACATTTGCAGCCGGCGATCGCTGAGCAAACAAATCCTCTGCCGGTAGGTTTAATCCCCCCTGGGTAGAAAGTCGGAGAGGCTGAGGGTGCAAAAAGCGGGTAGTTTCAGGAAAGCCCACTAAACGCAAATTCACCGCTTTTAGGGTATTTTCTTGAACTCGTTTAAAAAGAATCACTTGCCAGGTACTCCCCGTCGTATCTCTGAGGGTCTGGCGAGATTGGTATAACTGTTGTCCCGGACTTTCTTCCTGTTGTCGCACGACGGCTAGAGCCGGTTGAGCATAACCAACATCAACGAGTACCAACAACCACAGCATCAATAGGAACAAGAAAACAAGCGTCATCGAAACGAGCAAACGATTTAACGCAGAAGTCGTATCAGGAATGGAAAGTTTGGCCATAGCAATTATTGCCAACGGAAAGAATTGTTTTTTATGATATCACTAACTGAGAATATGGTAAATTAATGAGTTGCCTTAAGGGTGACCTAATTTCTTCTACAATGGTATTGGGATTCCGATTCGCAAGTGTTTTTCTCGATTTAACGTCATCCAGTAAAACCTCGCGATCGCCCTAATTCTGCTTGGGAAATAACTTTTTGTTAATTTAAAATCTATTGCACGCTATGTCCCGAAAATCTATCCAATCCGCAACCTCAAATCCTGCTAGTTCTCAAGATAGCCACGCTTCGCAACTTTCTCCCACTGCGCTGGGGATGCTGGCTAATTTTTTTAAAGTCCTATCCGAAGTCACCCGCCTGCAAATTGTTTGCGCTTTAAAATCCGGCCCCAAAAATGTTAGCCAAATTATTGAAATAACGGGGTTAGGTCAGGCGAATGTGTCTAAACATCTCAAAATTTTGACCGATGCTCGTTTACTGTCGCGATCGCAACAAGGGGTCAATGTGGTTTACGAAATTGCCAATCCCGTCATTTTCCCCCTGTGTGACCTGGTGTGCAATTCCCTTGCCAGCCAATTACAACAACAGCACAAGGATTTAGAGAAACTCAAACAATTGAACCCGATTAGCCTCTAGTTTTTCACGCGCATTTGTCATTCGACCCGTGTTTTTTGATAAAGCTTGTATTTTTTGCTTAAAAATATTACTATATGTTCATATCATAAATAGTTTGAGTAGAGTCGAACGCGGATATGTTATTTCGTCAATTATTTGATCCCGAAACCAGTACCTATACCTATCTCATTGCAGACCCAGAAACCCAAGAAGCGGTTTTGGTTGATCCCGTTTTAGAGCAAGTTGAGCGAGATTGGAAAGTGATTCAAGAATTGGGCTTAACCCTGCGCTATTGCCTAGAAACCCATGTTCACGCGGATCACATCACAGGAACGGGAAAACTGCGGGAATTAAGCCAATGTGAAGGAATTGTTCCCCTCAATGCTCAAGTGAGTTGTGCAGATCGATTTTTGGCCAATGGGGAAGTGATCACGGTGGGATCGATTGAAATTAAGGCGATCGCGACCTTGGGGCATACCGATAGCCACAATAGTTATCTCGTGAACGGTGATCGGGTATTAACGGGGGATTCCTTGCTGATTCGCGGCTGTGGACGAACCGATTTTCAAAGCGGCAATGCGGGAACCCTGTATGACCACGTTACCCAACGGCTGTTTACCCTACCGGACGAAACCCTCGTCTATCCAGGGCATAACTATCAAGGGTTGACGGTTTCAACCATTGGCGAAGAAAAACGCTTTAACCCTCGTTTCTTGGAACAAAGCCGCGATCGCTTCATTCAGTTAATGAACAATTTAAACCTGCCCAATCCTCAAAAAATTGCAGAAGCCGTTCCTGCTAATCAAGGCTGTGGCAACGTCAGTATTGCGGCTTAATCCTATCTGCTTTGCCAATCGGTATCGTAAAACTGAGCAACTTTGTACTTTTTGGAAATTTTTAGGAATTTATCTATGACCTCCGTAACCGATCAATTAAAACTCGTTGATGCTATCACCCTCAAACCCTTACTCGACGAACAAAATGTTACCTTAGTCGATGTGCGAGAACCCGTTGAATATCAAGAAGAACATATTCCAGGTGCCCTCCTCGTTCCCCTATCCACCTTCGATCCGCAACGCATTCCCGTCGAGGAAAATAAACCCCTCATTCTCTATTGCCGGAGCGGTAACCGTTCTGCCCAGGCAGCCCAAAAACTCTTTGCAGCGGGATTTCAAGAAATTACCCATTTAAAAGATGGATTAACGGGATGGAAACAAGCGGGCTATCCCACCCAAATTAATCGTAATGCGCCCATTAGCCTCATGCGTCAAGTGCAGATTGTAGCCGGCTCTTTAGTCGTAACAGGGACTGTCTTAGGAGCCTTTGTTTCCCCCTGGTTTTTGATTTTGAGTGGGTTTGTCGGTAGTGGATTGATGTTTGCTGGGATTACCAATACCTGTGCCTTGGGAATGCTACTGGCAAAACTTCCCTATAATCAAAGAATTTAAGGAAGGCCATTTTAAACTTAGCCCATGAGGATGACGTTATCAATGACATGAATGACACCGTTATCCGCCTCAATATCTCCAGCGACTACGGTTGCATTTTTGACTTCAAAGTTTTCGGTGAAATCGAGGGTAATGGGTGAACCTTCCACGGAGGTAACGGCTTGTAACTGCTCCAAATCCGATTTCATTAGTTTTCCTGGAACAACGTGATAACAGAGAATCCGAGTTAATTGGGGGATATTTTGCAGTAGGGTAGTGATGGTTCCGGGGGGCAGTTTAGCAAAGGCCTGATCAGTCGGTGCAAATACCGTAAAGGGGCCAGGACTTTTTAAGGTATCAACTAAATTGGCCGCTTGAACAGCAGCAACCAGGGTCGAAAATCCTTCATTACTCACAGCAATATCAACAATGTCAGGCATAATGTTTCTCTTATGAGGAATTTATCAACATTTTGGAGCATTAGTCACCTGCTCCGTAAAGGACGATCGCAATTATCGCAATTAACGATAGTCTGAGTTTTGGATATCTCGAAGACGGGCTTCGGGTCGTTTAAAGCGATCCAGTTGGGATTCAAAGAATTGACGATTTTTCAGTAAATGTCTGGGATTAGGATCATCTAAGGGATAGAGTAGGGCTGTCCGCAGGGCTTGAATCACGGCAGAGGTGACGTTATACATCGATCGCTGAAAGGTAATCCCTAATTGAATGAGCATATCGTCCTCTCCCCGACAGTGTTTTTGATAATACTGAATGAGGTAATCGGGCAAAAAGTGGTACATGTCATCCATTAACAACGTCGGCGGAATGCCTGCGGTGCCAACGGGGAAAACATCTGCGTATAAAATCCCGTAATGGAAATCCTTTTGATCTTCAGGAACTTGTTTGGCCTGAGCATTATAGGATTTGGTGCCTCGGAAGGGGGCAGTCCGATAAAAAACGGCTTCGACGTAGGGTAAAGCAGCCTCATACAACCAGGTAAAGCCTTTGGATTTGGGAATAATCTCAAAGCACTCATTACCGATGTAAACGTGGTGATAGATGGGACGACCCGCGATCGCGAAAATACCGTTGACCAAAAAATTCATCGCATCAGGAACGCCTTTAAAACCACCCTCATCGTAGATATCCGACATTTCAAAGAACACCGGAGCCATCACTTCCCAAAAAAGTCCTAAATTCGCGTAATAGGACATCATTCTGACTTGCTCTAGGAACATATCAGGGAACAGCTTATACCAGCCCAACATTACAGGATTGGTTTTGAAATAGGCTTTAATGGCGCGGTCTGCATTGGCTTTGTATTCCTCACTATCGAGGTAAGCGTCAAATTTCCCCAGACCCATATCCCGACCATGCCACAACATCGCTTGCATACAGGCTTCGGCAAACTCCATATTGATGCGATCATGCCAGAGATGGTGGAATAGCTTCGGCATTTTGCGCGTTTTCCCTTTTTCCATGAATTCCAATAACTCAGGATGGGCCGTTGCCCGCCCCCGCCAAATTCTCAGATCCGCCGTATCGCCCGCATAGTGATTGGGTAAATCTAAATAGTCCTGGGGTAAGAAATATTTGAAAAAAGGTAAGGGATTTAAAAAAACGCGCTCTGCAATATACAGAAGATCTCGCCAATAAAAGTCCATCGGCACGGCATAAGCTTTATAGATCCCAATAATCTGCATCAAATTTTCAGGGGTATCCGGCAACATAGACCCCCCCGCTTCGAGGCGATGAATAATATCCGCAAATTCATGGGTTGAAGGAGGCAGTTGGGTGCGAGCTAGGGTTGTAGTCATGGTGAGAAGAAATAAAAAGAGAGATTAAAGAATTGTATTAACGAAGAAACCTAAAAATAATGGCTGCCAAATTTAATAAATATAAAGCATTGTTTTTAGTGAATCCCCCCGCCTACGGCTTCCCCCCTTACTAAGGAGGGCTAGGGGGGATACTTGCAGTGAGTTAACAAGCGGCTGAACTAGGAAACCAGTTGCTTTTCGGGTTCAGGTGTTCCGTCGGTATTAGCAGGTGTGTTGCCAAAGGTAATTCTGAGGAAAGGGGGAGCCAAAAAGGTTGTTAAAATAACCATGATAATGATGGATACTTCTAAGGGTTTACTGAGAACCCCACTGGCGGAACCAATTCCCGCAAAGACTAATCCGACTTCGCCCCTGGGAATCATGCCCACCCCGATCGCGGCTCGATTGATACCCGGCTGACCAAAGACCGTCCAGCCCGTCACTAATTTTCCAGCGATCGCGACAATCACTAAAAAGACCGCAATCAGTAAACCAGCACGATTTTCAGGAACCATCGGATTCAATACCCGTAAATCGGCCCTGGCTCCCACCGTTACAAAGAAAATGGGAACTAAAATATCAGCAATGGGTTTAATTAATTCATCCAACTCTTGACGGGCATCGGTTTCATCCAAGACGAGACCTGCGGCAAAAGCCCCCAAAATCGCTTCGAGGTGAATCGCGTTACCGATAAAAGCCATGACAAAGGCGAAGATAAAGGCAGGAATAATAATATTTCCACGAGTTTCCAGCTTTTCGACGATGGCGACGAAGGTTTTGTTAAACAATCCCCCTAGAACGATGGCACCAATTAAAAAGGCTGTTGCCCCCACAATTAGATAGAGCACATTAACCGCGTCAATTTCCCCTGTTTTGGCCAAACTTGCCACAACCGCGAGCACGATGATCCCTAATACGTCATCAATTACAGCAGCACCGACAATAATTTGACCTTCCTTGGATTTGAGTTGCCCCAATTCCGATAACACTTTAGACGTAATGCCGATACTGGTTGCGGTTAATGCAGCCCCCGCAAAAATAGCAGGAATGGCAGACACATGAAAGAGAGTCATTAGACCCAGGGTTCCCGCCGCAAAGGGAACTGCAACCCCCACGCAGGCCACGACTATCGCTTGAACACCGACTTCTTTGAGTTGTCGCAGATCAGATTCTAAACCAATTTCAAACAGCAGAATGATTACCCCAATTTCGGCTAAAACGGAAATCACTTCACTTTGAGATTCAAAGATGGTGGTAACCGACTCAGGAGAAAGACCATTGAGAAACTGTAAGGCGGTCATTAAGAGAGAATCAGATGCGGCCAAGCCCCCTTCCGGGAAAATAATCAAATGCAACGCGGAAACACCGACTAAAACACCGGCAACCAATTCCCCTAAAACCGGCGGAAAATCAAACCGTTTGGCAACTTCTGCCCCTAATTTACTCGCCAAGTAAATGACGATGAGACTTAAGAGGACACCACTGAGAATCAGGGGGCCATTTTCGGCTTCAGCGGTTGCCAGCAAAGGTGGCGAAGAAAACAGAGTCGTTAGAGAATTACTGAAAAAAGTCATAGTTTAGCTGGAAAGGATGAAATAATCTGGATTAGAAAAACAGGTTAGATAGGGGAGTTGGTTATTTGTTTACTGTTAACAAGATCAACTGCATGGCGCAGGGCTTCGGTGCGATCGCCCATGATGTGTTCAGGCGTGATCAGATCAAATAAACCTAACTTGTGTAAGCGTTTTTGAACTTTTTCACTTGCCCCCACAATATAAACTTGTAGACCTTTATCGTGGGCATCACGGATCGCATTTTCGATGGCCAAGGATGCCGTTACCCCTAAGAGCGGTACATCAGTTAAGTCCATCACTAAGGCTTCACCCGCTTTGATGGCATTATGTTCACGAGAAATGGCTTTCGATAACCCAAAGATCATCGGCCCACTGAGGTAAAACAGCAGAACATGACCCATCCCTTGATCTAATAGCTCTTTTTGTTCAGGCGTTAAGCGGACATCATCATCGGTATCAGTAATCAGTTTGACTTCACCGGATTGCATTTCACTCAACCGCTCGATGGTGAGAATATTGGCAATAAAGACTCCAACCCCAACCGCGACAATGAGGTCTACAAAAACCGTCAGCAATAGCACCCCATACATAATGAAGGAGCCTTTAGCCGAAACTTGATGCGATCGCTTGAGGAAACTCCAGTCCAAAATATCAATCCCGACCTTGAGAGCAATCCCTGCCAACACGGCCATTGGAATCGGTTCCGTTAAGCGAGCAGCCCCCAAAACAACCACCAATAAAACGATTGCTCTGGTTAACCCTGACAACGCAGAAGTAGCCCCTGTTTGGATGTTAACCACTGTTCCCATCGTAGCCCCAGCCCCTGGTAAGCCCCCGGCTAAGCCCGACACAATATTGGCAATCCCTTGGCCAATCAATTCCTTATTAGAATTATGTTCTGTCCGCGTCAAACTATCGGCAACAACCGCGGTTAACAAGGTATCAATACAACCGAGCATCCCCAACATCACGCCATCGACGAGCATGGTTGTAATTTGCCCAGGGCTGAAAGTTGGAAGTTGCAACGGCGGTAAACCAACCGGAATCTCACCAATGCGTCGGAGTTCGACCCCTTGAAAAACCGTTAAGGAAATAACTGTCCCAATAATTAACGCGACTAATTGAGGCGGGACAACTTTTTTCCATTTTTTGGGCATCAGGAAAATAATCGCTAGGGTTAGGGCCCCTAAAATTGCCTCTGGCCCATTAACATTCATCACCAAATCGGGAATGGCCTTAACGGTTCCCAGTACCCCTCCTTTGGGAGCCGCCTGACCTAAAAAGGGCGCGATCTGCAAAATGATAAGAATGACCCCAATTCCCGACATAAAGCCAGAAATGACGCTATAGGGCATTAAGGTAATGTATTTACCAAGTTTGAAGACACCAAAAATAATTTGGAAAAGCCCTGCCAACATGACAACGGTAAAAGCCATGGCTAAACCATTATCAGGATTGGCCGCCGTCATAGAAGCCACGATCGCCGTCATTACCACCGTCATGGGGCCCGTTGGCTCAGAAATGAGAGTGGGGGTTCCACCAAACAGAGCCGCAAAAAAGCCGACACAGATGGCACCATACAGACCCCCAATCGGGCCAACCCCAGAGGCAACTCCGAAGGCCAGGGCCAACGGGAGAGAAACCACAGCAGCCGTTACGCCGCCAAACAAGTCCCCCCGTAAATTATTAAAACGAATTTTGTTAGTAACTATCATTATTTATTTAGGGTTAGAAAACTTTAAAAGACTTTACTACTTTTTGAGTCTATTAATTTATCAATGTTTATGATTAAAACCATTCAAAATGATAATTAAAACCATTAAAAATCAAGATGACTTAATTCGGAAAAAATATTGACTGATGACCCCTCCTATTTTTGAGCAATGGGTTGGGATTCAGAAATCGGAAATTGGGCAATTATGGCGTTTGTTGTCGGCTCGATCCAGCGCACTAAATAATTAGGTTGAATTCCTAAAAAGAGGATGATAACGGTTAAAACTAGTGCGGGAACGGTTTCCGAGGCTAAGACCTTGGGATAGTAGGCTAATCGATTGTCTAATTTGCCGAAACAGGTACGATTTAAAAGAATTACGAAATAAACTGCTGTTAAACCCGATGCAATAATACAGAGCAGGGTTGGAATAGGAAAAGTAGCAAAACTGCCCTGAAAAACAATGAATTCAGCCGCAAATCCCACTAATCCAGGAATCCCCGCACTGGCCATGCCGGCGGTAATTAATAAGGCACTGGTTAAAGGGAGTCCTCGAATCGGGTTCATTAAACCATTAAGGATATCGAGATCGCGAGTCCCTGCTTTGCGTTCGACAACGCCAACCAGATGAAAGAGTAAAGCTAAAATTAAGCCATGACTAATCATTTGGGCGACTGCCCCCAAAATACTGAGTTGATTGCCCGCCGCCGTTGCAACGAGAATATAGCCCATGTGACCGATAGAACTATAGGCCACCATCCGTTTAATGTCTTTTTGGGCGATCGCGCTTAAGGCTCCATAGAGAACTGTAATCGTCCCAATCACCGCTAGCCCTGGGGCAAAGATTGACCAGGCTTCAGGAAATAGCTGTAAACCAAACCGAATAAGACCATAGGTTCCTAATTTTGCTAAAATTCCGCCCAATAAAATTGCCGTAGCTGGAGACGCTTCCGTATAGGCATCGGGTAACCAAGTGTGTAAAGGAACAAGGGGAATTTTGATGCCAAAACCCACCACAATGAGGCCTAATAAAATTAATTGAGCATTAATCTCAAAGCCTTGGGTTATGAGGGGATTATAATCAAAATTTGCCGTATTGCTCAATAAACCAATTCCTAGAAACGCCGCCAGAACTAACAAACCAGAAATGGCCGTATAGAGCAAAAATTTAATAGAGGCATAACCCCGTTTTTCTCCCCCCCAAATGGCAATCATTAAATAGAAAGGGATTAATTCCAGTTCATAGAAAATAATAAATAGGATTAAATTCTCGGCCATCAACGCCCCGGAAATTCCCGCATTGATAAACAAAATCAACGCATAATAAAGACGCGATCGGTCTAAATTGGGGCCAATACTATAGATAGCAACGCCTGTTAACAAACAATTCAGAATAATTAACGGTAAAGACAAACCATCAATCCCTAAGCTGTAGCTTAAGCCAATTTGCGGAATCCAAGTTAAATATTCCTGAAATTGAAAATTGGGATCGCTGAGATTAAATTGGCTCAGTAACCATAGCGACCACCCCAGGGTTAATACTGCAAAAATTTCAGTGATCTGTCTAAGTTTTTTGGCTTCTAAGTTGCCGGGGAAAAAGCCAATAATTAAGGCTCCAATCGCGGGTAAAATCAGTAAATTGCTCAGCATTTTTCTATAAATAGATAAAAGAAGAAAAAGGGATAAATTTTAATAAGAAATCAATCTAAAAGCCGCTAACTCAAAAGAGAAACTTGGTTGGTATTCAAATCATAGTAAGCTCCTACGATTTTTAATTGATTTTTACGGATTAATTCACTCAAAACGGGAGATTGGGTTAATTGCTTAACTTGATACAGAACATTCGTTTTTACGGCTTGTTCTAAGTTAGGGGAACTAGCCTTGGTCTCAGTTGCCGTCAAACCTATTTGAATCTCCTCGACTAAGCGGTCAATTTCTCTCGAAAAATGTTTCTTTTCGAGGGTCGCTTTAACGGCTCCGCATCCTTGATGTCCCATCACCATCAAAACTTTAGCCCCTAAAACCCAGGTGCCAAATTCTAGACTGCCGATTTCTTCGGGTGTGGCAATATTGCCGGCAACACGACAGACAAATAAATCCCCAAACCCTTGATCGAAAATCATTTCCGCAGGGACTCTCGAATCAGCGCAACAGAGCAGGGCAGCAAAGGGGGTTTGTTGTTGAGCCACTTCGGTTAACCGTTCGGGCGTTTGATGGGGATTAAGGCGTTTGCGTTCAATAAAACGTTGATTGCCCGCTAATAAGGTTGCTAACGCTTCATCGGGGGTAATGGGATTGTTTCCTAACGTTTGGGGAGCAGCGATCGCGGGATTAGATAACCCGTTGCCTAAAATCGTAGCCATTAGACTGGTGCCAAGCAAACCGCCACCATACTGTAAAAGATGACGGCGATTCAGCGTCGGGGGAAGCAAGGCAGTTGACATTCAGGTCTCCTAAAAATGTCTGAACAATGAAGGGATTAACGTCTCAAAATGGCTGGCAATGCTTAGGGCAATGCTGTCGATAACAAAGGATAAATTAACAGTCCTGCAATCAGCGCAATCCCTAAGACAATTGACAAAACATAAAATTGCGTTTGACCAGAAACATTATATTTAAGGGTTTGTCCCCCAAAAACCGTTGCTAACCCGACTAAATTCACCACCCCATCCACAATGAATTTGTCTAACCAATCGACAATTTTGGAAATAATACCCACAAACGCGACAATCGTAACTTTATAAAATTGGGCGGTGTACATATCGTAGGCAAAGAAATCTTGCAACGCTTTCGAGGGGAGTTGAACAGGCTTGGGAATTTGAGGGTTGAGGTAGATAAAGGCGGCTAGTCCTGAACCGAATACCGTTGAACCGACTAATAAACCTGAAATGGTTAAATTTATTTCTGCCAAAGCGGGTAAAATTCCCCATTGTTGCAGAATTAAGGGAATATGGAGCGCAAATCCGACCGTTACCACCATTGGGACTACTAACGGCCACAAAGCTTCTGGCGATCGCACCGTCATCGGTTTGGGTTGCCCTAAAAAGATCAGGGTGAATTCACGGGTTAAACTAAAGGCCGTTAAGCCATTAACCAACAATAAAACCCCCGCTAACCAAGGATAATGAACCGTCAATTCACTGGCCATTGCTTGAAAAGACCAGAAACCGCCCAAGGGAGGAACCGCAACCAGAGAAGCCGCCCCAATCAGATAGCTAATACCGGAAACCGGACGACGTGACCATAAACCGCCATATTGGGTTAAATCTTGGGTAACGTTATTCCAAACAATTCCTCCGATTGCCATGACCAAAATAGACATTCCCAGTGCGTAGGTAAATAACAAGGTTAAAGCCGTTTCCTCTTGATTACTACCGACGGCAATAAACACTAATCCCATGTAGGCACTGACGGAGTAGGACAAAGAACGTTTAATATCAATTTGCGCGATCGCAATTAAAGAAGCCCCAATCGCCGTAACTGTCCCAATCGAGATCATGACCACAGAAGTAATTGGAGAAAGCGCTAAAACAGGTTGCAGCTTAACTAAGACCCAGGCTCCAGTTGAAACAACAATTGTATTCCGTAAAATCGTGGCAGGTAACGGGCCTTCCATCGCTTCATCTAACCAGAGATGTAACGGAAATTGAGCACATTTTCCCAAAGGCCCCGCGATTAAACTCAGACATAGTAGCGTAGCAACCGTAGAGTTGAGTTCCGCCGTTTCTGCCCATTGAGCCAACGCATCATAATTCCACGTTCCCGCTAAAGGTAGCAGGGCAACAACCCCCATTAATAAAATCAAGTCTCCGATCCGTTTGGTTAAGAAAGCATCTCTCGCTCCGGTCACCACTAAGGATTGATTAAACCAATAGCCAATTAACAAGTAAGTTCCTAGCGTTAAAATTTCGAGGACAACATAACTAAAGAAAAGGGAATTGCAGAGAACCAGGGTACAGATCCCCGCTTCAAACAAGGCAATTAATGCATAGAATCGTGCCCAGCCCCAATCCATTTCTAGGTAACCCACTGCATAAACTTGAGCTGCTAGATTGAGTCCCGTGATCAGCACTAACGCACCGACGGTTACCGCAGAAACAACAATATCAAAGGTAATCGTTAAATTTGCAGCTTGTAGCCAGGTGAACGATTGATAAATTGGGTCATGATGCCAGATGGCAGCGAGGGCTAACAAACTATGGACAAAACCTATCAAGGTCATCAAAATATTGATATAACCTGATGGTCTGGGCCCCGTTTGTCGAATAATACTCGGTGACCACGGCAGGGCTAAAATCCCCCCCAATAAGATATAGCAAGGAACCAACCAGACACTCTGGCTGAAAATCTCTAACATAGCGATTCCCCGTAAACTAACGGCTAGTAGGAAAATTGGCGATTTGGTGTTGACTCAATTCCCAAAAGGATTGGAGCGATCATGACGACTGTTTCCTGGGACAGAAACAGCAAGATTGACAACGCTTTTTCCCTTTCATAGAGTTAAGTGTATCCTGTTTTAATCATCATAGACTTAAGCAAATAGGTTTGTAAATACCATTGAAGTTTTTGATGATAAGAACTTTTAATCATTGATAAAAGCTTTACTTGAAGTAGGGGTAAAGGTAGCGAAGCTGCAACGAAGTGCCACTCAAAAGCCAGATTCAAGTGCTGGCAAAGGTTTCAGAGAAATTTTTGACGTTTCAATCTAACCAAAAATCCTTAAAACGTCCAGGCGCTA
>JAYKGY010000035.1:0-58797 GCA_035285545.1 Snowella sp.
CCGATGGCTCAATGGCTCGTTTGCCCCAATTATTTGAATATGCTCAAAAACACCAATTAAAACTGATTAGTATCGCCGATTTGATTAGTTATCGTCTCCAGCACGATCGCTTTGTGGTGCGAGAAACAGTCTGTGATTTTCCGAGTCAATATGGGGACTTTAAAATTTATGCCTATCGTAATTTATTAGACCAAACGGAACATATTGCCATTGTTAAAGGTAATCCCGCCGATTTTACGGATCACCCCGTCATGGTACGGATGCACTCAGAATGTTTAACGGGGGATGCCCTGGGATCATTGCGCTGCGATTGTCGGATGCAGTTACAGGCGGCCTTGAAAATGCTGGAAAATGCGGGCATGGGAGTAGTGGTTTATCTGCGCCAAGAGGGACGGGGCATCGGTTTAGTGAATAAATTAAAAGCCTATTCCTTGCAAGATTTGGGGCTAGATACGGTGGAAGCCAATGAACGATTGGGGTTTCCTGCGGATCTGCGAGATTACGGTATGGGCGCGCAAATGTTGAATGATTTGGGGGTAAAACACATTCGCCTGATTACCAATAATCCCCGTAAAATTGCGGGGCTGAAGGGTTATGGGTTAGAGGTGGTGGAACGGGTTCCCTTGTTAATTGAAGCGAATGATTACAATTCAGGCTATTTAGCGACCAAAGCCGAAAAATTAGGCCATTTACTCTTACAAACCTATTTAATTACCATTGCGATTAATTGGCAACCTGATGTTTATACGGCAACAGAACGCTATGAAAAACTGGAGAAATTGCGCTTTTTAGTCCGTCCTAGTCAGCTTTTGTTGCAAGAAGAAGTTCGTCCTGTGGCGATCGCGCTCTTTAATAAATCGTCTCTGATTTTTCATTTAGGCTTGGATCAAGGGAATGCCACTTCCCCAGATTGGTATCAAGATCCGAATAATCCCTACCTAACGGCGATCGCGGGAATTTTAGAGACTCTAATCACTTGGGAGAATGTTCAACAATTGGAATTTTTGATTTCGAGTGGTGACGATCCGATGATTGGCTTACAAGTAATCTTGGAACGGGAAAACTTATCATTTAAAGATAGCCCTTCAACTCTTTGTCAAAAGCTCAAAACGCAGACCATTTATAGTTTTCAACGCACCTCAAACGTATAAATTTCAGTTTGGCGTTTTATTTTATCAGGGAGAAACTTGTTTAACCGGCCGGGGCGCATCAAAAATATAGCCCTTACCGCGAATCGTTTGAATATAATCGCCTTCAGGTTCCCCGATTTTTCGCCGAATTTGTCCGATGTGAACATCTACTTTGCGCTCTGCTTTTACATCATCTACTGTGCCCCAAACGGCAGAAATCAATTCTTTTCTTCCCCAAATTTTCCCTGGATGAGTCGCAAGGAAATAGAGCAATTCAAATTCTAACTGGGTTAGGGGAACTGATTCATTCTCAATAATGACTTCATTGCGCTCTAAGTCAAACTCTAAACGCCCAAAATTAATATCGGATTGAGGGGCAGTCGGGGGGATTTCTAAGGTTGCCTGACGTTTAATGAGAGCCGCAATTTTAGCTCTTAAAATTTCCAAATTAAAGGGCTTCGTTAAGTAATCATCCGCCCCCTGCTCAAAACCTTCCAAAATATAATTCGTATCTGATAAACAAGTCAGTATTAAAATAATTGTCTGCGAATTTCGCATTTCTTTGCAGAGATTAAAACCGCTATCGTCGGGTAAGTTAACATCTAACAGAACGAGGTGAGGGCGAAATTCTTTAAATAAATCTCTTGCAGTTTTTGCATCTTCAGCAGTTTCTACATGATAATCATTAAAACTCAAAAAACGACCTACCAAATTGCGAATGGCAAGGTCATCATCGACTACTAAAATTTTATTTTGAGGATTCTGACTAGGATTCATGGATGCTGGATTAAGAGAAAATCAGAAAAAATTTATAGTGCAATCATAATTGATTTATTCTTTTTAGCAAATTATATTCGATGACTAAACAACAGGAAACACCGATTATTGCAGCTTTGCGATCGCTGATGTCTCAACCCGATTCATGTTTTTATGCCCCTGGACATAAACGGGGGCAAGGAATTTCTCGCTCATTAGCAGCATTGTTAGGTCACAGAATTTTTCAAGCAGATTTACCCGAATTACCGGAGTTGGATAATTTATTTGCACCATCTGGGGTAATTGAACAGTCTCAGCAGTTAGCCGCGGAACTGTGGGGGGCTGACCACACTTGGTTTTTGGTTAATGGAACCAGTTGTGGGATGATTGCGGCTATTTTAGCAACCTGTGGTTTTGGCGATAAAATCATTCTTCCTCGTAATAGTCATCAGTCGGCGATCGCTGGTCTCATTTTGTCAGGAGCAACTCCGCTTTTTATTGAACCAGCCTATAATCCGCAATGGGATTTGGCCTATGGGATTACACCAGCGTCCTTGGAAAAACTGCTCCGTAAATATACTGACACAAAAGCCGTGTTGTTATTGTATCCGACTTATCATGGTGTTGGAGCAGATATTGAAGCGATCGCTGACCTTACCCACCGCTACCAGATTCCCTTAATTGTCGATGAAGCCCACGGCTCCCATTTCTCTTTTCATCCTGATTTTCCGCCTTCGGCCCTACAAAGCGGTGCAGACATTAGCATTCAATCTACCCACAAAACGCTAGGGGCCTTGAGTCAAGCTTCGATGTTACACCTGCGGGGAACACGGATCAGTCCCCAACGGATCAGTAAAGCCTTGTCCTTGGTTCAATCCACCAGTCCTAGCTATCTCCTCTTAGCTTCCCTCGATGGCGCAAGGCAACAAATGGCGTTAGAGGGTCAAGCGTTATTAACCCGAACCTTAAATTTAGCCAAAATTGCGAGAGACCGTTTATCTCAGCTTGCAGGCATCCAGGTTTTAACGGCTACTGAGCCTGAACTCGGTTTCCGATGGCTTGATCCGACTCGTTTAACAATAGATGTGAGTCGCTGGGGTTTAACGGGATTTGAGGTGGATGAAATTTTACGACAGGCGTTTCAGGTGACAGCAGAACTTCCCACGTTACGGCAACTGAGTTTTATTATCAGTTTGGGTAATACGCAACTAGATATTGATCAGCTATGTCAGGCTTTTACGATCCTCAGCGATCGCTATACAGTTTCTTCTCGCAATTCATTGGATTTACCCGCATTACCCCCTTCCCAATTAGCCTGTTCCCCCAGAGAGGCCTATTTTGCCCCAACAGAAACGGTCTTGATCAAGGATGCCTGCGATCGCGTCAGTGCGGAATTAATTTGTCCCTATCCGCCAGGGATTCCGGTGTTAATTCCAGGGGAAATTATTACCCAAGAAGCCTTAGATTATTTACGACAGGTTCAACAACTCGGTGGCATGATTAGCGGTTGCAGCGATGATAGTTTACAAACAATACGAGTGACCGTCCTCGATTGATCCTTGACTCAACCCAGATAAGGAGACAGCGAGAAATTTGTTAACGTTATTGATAGAGACTCGTTGAGGGAGTTCTTCACACCTTGTTTCAGCTTGTCTTGTCCAGATAGCCTATTGATAATGGGTTGAGATGATGCAGAATTTGAAGTTAGGCAGCCTAGCGGGGATACTGTTGGGTTTTGGGATAATGATGGGGTCGGCTCCCCAGGGCTTAAGTTTGCCTAAATTATGGATCTCCCAAAGTATTTCTTCTCAAGAGGTTCCCGTGGAAGTGGAAGACCGATTGGTCGAAGGGATGGGGCAAGGAATGCAGGGCCATTACCCAGAAGCGATTCGTATCTTCTCTCGTTTGATTCAGGAGTACCCCAACTATGCCGATGCCTATCATAATCGGGGGATTGCCCAAGCTAAATTAGGCAATAAAAAAGCTGCGATCGCGGATCAACAGCAGGCGGTTAGGATGAATACTGAGTTAGCGGAAGCCCATCAAGCCTTGGGATTGTTGTTGTTGGACGAAGGTAACAAAGATCAAGGAATTGAACATTTACAGATAGCCGCCCAACTTTACCAGAAGCAAGGTAATAAAATTGCCCACAATCGAGTGACTAAACAGTTGCAATCTCTCCAACCTTAAGTATTTCATTGCTCATTAGGTCATTGATCCCAGCGTACTCACTCGCGATCGCGGGGTGAATTTTTGTCGCGCTCTTTTAATTAGTACTTTTGTTCGTATGAACTGGGGTGAACATTACCCAGACTTTCTTGTGGCTATATTCTGCCTGGTCAATTTTAGGGTAATATTTTTGTCATAATAAAAGTAAGTCTAATTTTATTACCATTTAAGTTTTAATTTATACTTTGATTGAATTAAAAAAATAACTAAAAATGATCATCACTCTCGCGAAAGTTGCAACTGAATTTTTAGATCGAGAGACATTAAAGCAGAATACATTGCGATCCTATGAGGCGACCCTGCTCCCGCTCTTAGAACGCTATGGGCGATCGCCGATCCAATCCTTGACACGTCCAGTTTTAGAGGACTATCTCAGCAGTTTGAATCATTTAAGTTGGAGTACCTACAATCGCCATCAATCGATTATTCAGGCATTGTTTACCTTTGCAGTGGATCGGGGTTATCTGCATTACAGTCCAATCGCTCACCTAAAACGACGAAAATCTGATAAAAATCAGCAATCTAGCATAAAAATTTCTTATTTAACCCCTGATAACCTGAAATTACTCTATGACTTACTAGAGCCTAACTCCCGTTTACATACCCTAATTTTGCTTTTACATCGGACTGGCGCTACGGTTACGGAGATTCTCGCGTTGGATCTGGAACAAATGAATCTGCGCGATCGCGTTTTTCCGGTGTTCAACAAGTCCCAAAAACAGCGATGGTGTTCCTATGATGAAGCCGTTGCCGATGTATTAGCCAATTATCTCCGCCTCTATCGGCATTCAGGTCATCCCGCTCTTTTTACTGCCCAACAGCCATTTAGCAAGGTTATTAGTCGCCTGAGTTATCGAGCCGCCTATCAGGATTGGAAAGACATTATTATTCAAAGCCCGACTTTACAGAATTTTCGACTTCAGGATCTCCGCCATACTTTTGCCATGGAGCGTATTGGAGCCATCGGCATTGAAGCGTTGAAAGATCTTATGGGTCATGAAAGCCTTCAAACTACGATGCAGTACCTCAAATCCTCTTCTCAACATCTCCCGCGATCGCATCAGTAGACGTGCTAAATCTTCAAATATTGCAAATTGACCATTCTGTTTTCTTGGATGTTTTTTCTATTGAACTTTAAAAAAGCGATAGGATAAGGATTTTAAAATTGGGTGGCAAATTTGAGAGAAGATTTTCAGCATTTTTTCAATATTTAGAATAAATTTTTAATTAAAATTTCTGTTAATCTATCTGTTAATCTCAATTAAATCGTTTTGATAAGTTTCGCTCGAATTTTAAGTTCATTTTTAAACGTAATGGTGGGTCGTTAATCAAATGTTCATGAACAAAATTTTGTCACGGCCAGTACAGGTTAGGGGGCATCAGAATGCAAACTCCTTTATATGAAGAGCCTCGAAATCAACGATTTCATGCGGGTGAAGATATATTTAAAGAAGGGGATAGGGCAAACTTTGCCTATATTATCCAAGAAGGGGAAGTAGAGATTTGGACAATCGTTAATGAAAAGCGTTTAGTTTTAAATATTCTCAAAACAGGGAGCCTATTTGGAGAGTTAGCCCTAGTTGATAATCAACCACGATCCGCCTCAGCAACCGCCCTGACCGATTGCCTTTTAGTATTAGTGACGACTGAGCAAGTTAATCAGCGTATTCAAGAAGCAGATCCGATTTTACAAATGTTATTATGGGTCGTAATGCGTCATTTTCGGTCTGAAACGCGAAATTTTCGGAATATTATCAACAACATAAACAATCAGGAAAAATTGACCCTAGAGCAATTAAATTTAGAGAATCAGAAAAAAATTGAAGCATCAAAACGGGTTTCGGATGCCGTCGAATTAATCCGTATGGAGGGAGAGTTAAAAACGGCAATTAAGCAACAACAATTTCATCTCGTTTACCAACCTATTGTTAATTTAAAAACCAATCAAATTACTGGATTTGAAGCATTAATTCGTTGGCATAGTCCAGAGCGCGGTTATGTGTATCCCGATGTTTTTATTCCCTTGGCTGAATCAACTTCTTTAATTATTCCCATTGGAAAATGGGTGATTAAGCAAGGCTTACAGGATTTAAAAGTGATAGAACAGGCGTATGGTAAACCATTGTTTATGAGTTTTAACATTGCCACTCGCCAAATTGAAGACCCAGATTTTATTGATTGGATCTTGTCGGCTGTCCAAGAAGTCAATATTCCTCCTTCTCAAATAAAATTAGAACTTTTAGAACGTATTCTTTTTAAAAGTGAAAATACCCTAGCCTGGGTTTATAATTGTCGCTCTGAAGGTTTTTTATTAGCCTTAGATGATTTTGGAACGGGTTATTCCAGCCTGCAATATTTAAATGAATTTAATTTGGATAGTATCAAAATTGATAAGTCTTTTGTTCAAGGCTTAGGGATTAAAAATAATAGTCAGAGTATTTGCCAAGCTATTATTAATCTCGCGTTGGCATTAAATATGACGGTTGTTGCTGAAGGGATAGAAACAGAAACTCATTTGGCGATGCTGCGAGACATGGGATGTTGTTTTGGCCAAGGTTATTATTTTTCTAAGCCTGTTCCCCTAGAACAAGCGATCGCGCTAGTTGACCGCTTTAATTAATTTAATTTTTTGTTGGCTTTAAATTTATTGAGTGTGACTTTCTGACCTCGCTTAACAAGCTAAATTTTGCTATTTAAGAGATAAAAATTAACGAAAAATTAGGCTCTACACTTTTAATTGTAGGAGAAAAAATCAATCAATCAAAAGGGTTTTGAATTTTATACTATAATAGATAGTATGTATTTTATTATGTCATTTTAAATAATTTTCTCTGAGTCATATCAGAGTACATTAAAATAAAAACATTTTTAAAAGTATTAATTTTTTATAAAAAGTATAAATTTTAGCTTGTTGACAAAGAATATAAAAAATACTCTGCATCAAGAAGTTCGGCAAGGAGGCAGAAACAACGGGAGGTAAGTAGTCAGCAAGTCAGGCTGATCCAATCAAGGTTTTGGGATAACAACCCTACAGCGATCGCTTTCCCAGCATCAGAATTTAAGCGGGGTAGTGATAGATGACTCCAGTGGGGGGGCTGATTCTGTCACGGAGGTTGAGCTACAGAGCCTCTAGCCTCTAAACCCTAGTCGTAGGGGGTTGTATTCAATAAAGGAATTTGTCGTAATCTCTTGAGGGTGAAAATACGGAAAATAAACTTCTCTACTCAGGTGCTACTAGCCTCAGTTCATTACCAAGGTTTTTGCCTGATTTCCTCCGTAGAAATTGAGCTATCTTAAAATCTTGTTAAATTCTTAGATGTTAGGTAGATTAAAATTTCTAATACCGATAATTGCTGTTATGGGAATTAGAAAAAGTGCTTGCTGGGTGGTAATTCTAGGGATCTAAGTTTTCAGCGTTATTTTCTTCTCTAATAATTAGAAGCCTTCTGATTGAAGAAGATTTTGAAGATTAATCTCACTAAACCTAAAGGAAGAATGTGATAAAACCTCTCCCATATTTTTATTCTAAATTCGATAAAAAAGAGATAAAAGGATTCACCCCCTTACCTCTTTATTTTTAGGAATCTCAAACGTTCAAAAGGGACTACGTTAAATTCTCAAAATACCCATCCCGTTGAAGTCGGTCTTAAATTGTCGATTGTCACCCCCCCAAGAAACCATTCCTGCCTGTTGACGGGGCGTTACCTGCTTCTGCTTAGCCTCAATTCAAGTTCGTTAATCATGAATCGCATTTAACAAGACTTCGGTTAAGGTAAAATCTTCCATATCGTGGAGCGTGATAGTATCGACAATATCAAACTTTGCGCCGACTCCCTGAAGCTGATCATCTAACGCACTGAGAAACTTAGTGGCTCCCGCATCACTGCCAACCTGAATAAATAATAAAGCGAATTCTTCATCCGCCTCTAGGCGATTACTGGCTTCGATGATAATCTCAAAGACCGAGCGGCGATCATCCGGTTCTCCATCCGTCACAATGATAAGGGTTTCTCCCGCTTTCCCTTGTCCCGCCTGTTTACGACGAAAGAATTGATTAACCGCATCCTGTAACACGGCCGTTAAATTTGTTCCACCGATTGGTTCATTTTCTTGAAATATCTGCTCAACCTTATCCGCTGTAACATTATCGTAGCGACGAAATTTTCCTGAAAATAAATACACGGTTATGCCATCGGCATCAAGTTGCTCACATTTACGAGCCAGTGCCATGGTTGATTCTTTGATCTGCTCCCAGCGACTTTGATGACTATTCCCATCGGTTTTAGACATACTACCGCTTTTATCAATGATGAGAGTATAGTCGCGTTTGTCTAACATAGTTATCCACAGGTTTTTGAACTTTCTCTATTATATCCAATGCCGAGGTTGCCGATAAGAGGGGTGATTAATTGAACCTAAATAACGCGATCGCGCCTGGTTAAATTTTTCTTTCAGCCAATCAAGCCATAAAAAATCAATGTATTTTATAACTTCTGAAGGTATGACTATGGGGAGAGCAAAATTGATTAATGGATAATTATCATATTGAGTAAGATCTCTTTTTAAAATCTTAAAGAAAAACAAAAGTTTATGATATATTCGATTTCAAAAGTTTTTACAATCATCAAAGATTTTTTCAAACAAATCAAAATCAAACAAGCTTTATTCGCCCTCTCTGTTACGTTCCTATTTTTAATTCTTAATGTTAATCCTGTCTTTAGTGAGCAGTCGCTAGGAAGCAAAATTAACGAGGCGATTAATGACGTTTTTGATCAAAATAATAGCGATGATGCCAACAGACCCAAAACCGCAGGAGAATGGGATCAGCAAGCCCGTGAAACAGAAGGCCGGCCCGTTGAAAAATTAAAGAGAATTGGTGAGCAATCAGCAGAAGCATTCAAGGAATTTGGTGCAGTTTATCCCGATACAGCAGAAAGAAGTGCTGATGCTTTGGAAGACAACTTAAAAAATTCAAAGAATCGTTGATTTTTCGCTTTTGCTTTTATGTAATGAATAAACATAATTCCATTTAGCAAAATGCTTAAATCCCTATAACGAGTCTACAAAAACTATCTTAAGGTGATGTACAAGTAAGAACGAGAAAATAAGGATGCTTCCTCCTAAACCCTACCCTGGATTGAAAATTAATAAATCCAGGGTATGAGTTTTTTAACTTGGTTTTGATAGGTCGCATAATCCGCAAATTTTTCCTTGAGCCAGGCTTCTTCTTTTCTGGCTTTTACATCAAAAAATATCAGGAAAACAATAGAGCCGATCGCGTGAATTAAACTCAACTGCCAAATACTATAGGAGATCGCGAGAAAAATCACCCCGCTATAAATGGGATGTCTGACGAAACGATACACCCCACTGGTCACTAACGCGCTTTCATCTTTGGGATGGGGTAAGGGCGTGAGATTGTGACCTAAATTGGTAACCCCTAAGCCACTCAATAAAACACCGATGACCCCAAAAACAACTAGGGAGATCCAACGCCCATACTGCCAAAGGGGAGCTAAGGTATCAACTGTGATCGCAGGATAAACCGGCAGCAAAATAAAACCAAAAAAAAGCAGAAATTGAGCAATTACCCAATACTCTCCGCGATCGCCCCGCCACCACTCCGACGAAAAGCCCCAATCTTTCAGTTGATTCATCTCTTTTACTCCCCCTGGAACTTCTGACAAATTCAAGTTACATTAAGATTTAGTCTAAACAACATCACTGTCAAATTACGTCTCCCCCATGAATATTAGTCAAGCCGAATATCGTCAACGCCGCGATCGCCTGATGGAAAAATTAGGACAGGGAACCGCGATCGTTCAAAGTGCGCCCACTGCGGTAATGCACAACGATGTTGAATACGTCTATCGACAAGACAGTGATTTCTTTTACTTAACAGGCTTTAATGAACCCGAAGCCGTTGCGGTTCTCGCGCCCCACCATGAAGAACACAAATTTATTCTCTTTGTCCAACCCAAAGATCCCGAAAAAGAGGTCTGGACAGGCTACCGTTGCGGTGTGGAAGGGGCAAAGGAACGGTATGGAGCCGATGAAGCCTATTCCATCGCGGAATTAGATGAAAAATTACCCCAATATTTAGAAAAAGCCGATTGTATTTATTACCATTTAGGCCGTGATCATCATTTTAATGAAGTGGTTTTAAACCATTGGCAAAAAATGATGGCTACTTTCTCCAAACGGGGAACCGGCCCGCAAGCGATCGCCAATACCCATCCCCTCTTACATCCGCTACGCCAAGTCAAAAGCGAAACCGAATTAGAATTACTCCGAAAAGCCGCAGTCATCTCCGCCGAAGCCCACAACCGCGCCAGGGAATTTACTCAAGTGGGTCATTATGAATATCAAATTGAAGCCGAAATTGAACACACATTCCGTTTACAAGGGGGTTTAGGGCCTGCCTATCCTTCCATCGTCGCCTCTGGGCCAAACGCCTGCATTTTGCACTACATCAACAATGATCGACAGATTCAAGAAAACGATTTAATTCTCATCGATGCAGGTTGTTCCTATCACTACTACAACGGCGATATTACCCGAACTTTCCCCGTTAGCGGCAAATTTACGCCTGAACAAAGAGCACTCTACGAAATTGTTTTAACGGCCCAACTGAAAGCTATTGAAGAAGTGACAGTCGGCAATCCTTACAATCAATTCCATGACACCGCAGTCCGAACCATTGTGGAAGGTTTAATGGATCTAGGGCTACTGGTCGGCGATATCGAAGAAATTATCAAAGAAGAAAAATATAAACCTTTCTATATGCACCGTACAGGGCATTGGCTCGGTCTAGATGTCCATGACGCAGGTTTTTATAAAATTGGGGCAGAAACCTGGCAATCGTTGCAACCTGGTAATGTGTTAACCGTAGAACCAGGCATTTACATTGGCCCCGATATTAAACCCGTTGAAGGCCAACCCGAAGTTCCTGAAAAATGGCGGGGTATTGGCATTCGTATTGAGGATGATGTTTTAGTAACAGAACAAGGCCCAGAAGTTTTAACGGCTGCTGTCCCGAAATTGATTGAAGATTTGGAAAGTTAAAAAAGTCAACTTAATTAAAAGAACAACAATGAATTATCGCCAACAAATTACCATTAACCCATCCATTCGTAATAGAATTTTGCTTAGGTTCATTATTGAATAGCATTCACTCGTGTCTAAAAAAGATAAGCTACTTGAACTATTAAAGAATAGTCCCAATAACGCGAGATTTAGCGATATTTGCAAACTGCTAGAATTAGAAGGATTTTTCCTTGATCGTATTACAGGTAGCCATCACATTTTTAAAAGAAATAATGTTGTTTTAGTCATACCTGTTCACAATAAAAAAGTAAAATCTGTTTATATTCGTCGTGTCCTTGAAATCATCGGAGAAAACTAAACATGAATTATCCCATTGTTATTTATCCCTGTGAAGAAGGTGGTTTTGTTGCTGAAATTCCAGCCTTATCTGGTTGTTTAGCTCAGGGTGAAACCTTAGAAGAAACGCTACAGGAATTAATAACAATCAAAGATTTATGGTTAGAAACAGCCCAAAAGTATGGACAAAAACTACCTAATTTGGAAGCAGAGATGGCAAAAGTGAAAGCATTGAGTGTTGTATAAAACCATTTGTTGAAAAAGCGATCGCTGGTAGGAAAGTCGATTTTTGGTAAATAGCGATCGCGTTTTATCATCAAAGTGCAAGCACCGATCTTGTAGAGTGCGTCCCAAGCATTATTTGCAGTAAAACTAGGCATTTACATTGGCACTGATATTAAACCCGTAGAAGGCCAACCCGAAGTTCCCGAAAAGTGGCGGGGCATTGGTATTCGCATTGAGGATGATGTTTTAGTAACAGAGCAAGGCCCAGAAGTTTTAACGGCGGCTGTTCCGAAAGCGATCGAGAATTTGGAGAGCTAAAAAAAATCGTTGCCGTGAATCTGTCTAATATCGTATCTTAGGTTGATATACGGAATAATTCTTTAAAAAATCCTTATTTGGATTAATATAGAGAAAAATTCTGTATAATACTTAGTTATGCAACTTGAGCAAGTTGTTGGGATATTCTCTGGGAACATCTGCAAGCAAAATCTAGATTTGAAGTTGACAGGAGTTTGTTCTTTCAGAAGCGTAGATCTACCCAGTTGCACTAACTAAAATAATTTTTCTATCATTATGACTAGTTCTTTCCCCAATTTCACGAAAAGTCTGAAGCAGTTTGCAGAAACTCTTTGGGATGATCCAGACTGGTACCTACGCCCTTTTGATGATAATGCTGTAGGCGACCCTAATTCCCTCAATGTTGTTGCTTGGCGTGCTCTGGCTCATGCTTATATAAACAAATCCCTTCAGCATTATGAAAAGCTTATTACGGTATGTGAATCGCCTATTGAGGAGATGATGCTCTGTGCACTGTGTATTGTCTGCCATGAAAACGCTGAGAGTGTGCGTTATCGAGTTCATGAACATGAGTTTGGAGATCTTGAGCAAATCCTTGACTCGTTTCAGATTGAACCTCAAGCAGTTATTGAAAAATATCGAGTGGATTTTCGGCTTACTTATAGTGCTTATATTCGAGACGAACCTCAAGGATCATCTTTTCAATGGCGTTCACAAGCAGTGATTATTGAATGTGATGGCCACGCTTTTCACGAAAAAACGCCTAACCAAGCTCAAAGAGACAAAGAGCGTGATAGGCATCTTCAGAAGCTTGGATATAAAGTGTTTCACTATACGGGAAGAGAAATATGGCGTGACATATTCAAATGTGCTCATGAAGCAGTTAAATCAATTCAAGAATCTGTTGGTGTTCCAGGTTAGTGTAATCGCCGAGCTTTTTGGATGATTACCTTAACACGCTTTTTCACTTTTAAGAATAATTAATTTGTAATCCTTTAGCCTCCACATTGACAAACATCAAACTGCGATCTTTCAACAAGTTATCCGTATAGAGATTGAAGCCACCTTGCTATGGATATCAAAGTTGTTATGTTGAGTAACTCAACAGGTTTTAATTACAGGATGAAGATACAGACTAACTATCAATGCAATTTGAATGGAATCCAGACAAAGCAAGCTTAAACTTGAAAAAGCATGGTATTTCACTCCATGAGGCATCTACTGTTTTCAATGATCCCTTATCTGTGACATTTCCTGACCCCGATCATTCCTATGGTGAAGAGCGTTACGTTATCATTGGATTGTCAAGTGCTAGCCGTATTCTAATAGTTTCCCACACAGATCGAGGAAATCGAGTTCGGATTATTAGCGCACGAGAAGCAACCCGAAATGAACAGAGGTTTTACGAAGATGGAGAATAATCACGAGTTAGAAGACGACTTAAGATCTGAGTATGACTTTAGCAAAATGGAAGGCGGGGTAAGAGGCAAATATGTAGACCGATATCGTGCTGGAACTAACTTGGTACTTCTTGATCCTGATGTTGCTCAAGCATTCCCGACAAGTGAGTCGGTAAATGAATCACTTCGACTGCTCATGCAAATCGCCCAACGACAGATGTAATACTTTGGGCTATGTATTGAAAAAATCAAAACGCGATCGCGTTCTATGCTTTAGATTTTATTGGCTATCTAAACTCAACGCAAAAATAATTGCTTGCCGTATCTCGTCCATAATCTTTTCTGACAATTCACCTAACTTTCGCTCCAGCCTAACTCTAGGAATAGAACCAATTCCTTGAACATTTGCGAAAGAATCTTCCTTCAAAAAGGGGAGTTTAGGTAACGGAATCTCATACTGACTTTTTCGATATTGAGTTGTTAATGGCACATAAATAATTAAAGCCCTTGGTGGATTAGAATCATAACGAGACACCACAACAACTGGACGAGTTTTTGCTGCCAGTCCTAAATCAGCGAGCCATACCTCACCAGGTTTAGTGTTCATCTAACAAATCCAAAACTTCTTGTTCAATGGTACGCGATCGAAGAAGCTCAATCGCATCTTGATCTGCCAATTCGATAATTTCTTCAATCTTTTGTCTAACCTGAGTAACAATATTCGGTTGCCACTCCCGAAGCTTGAGGTCTAATTTCTCTGCTAAAGAATCCATAAATGTATTGTTAATTCACTTTTTTAAGCGTAGCATTAGCGTTAAAGGCTCGCCATTTTTGTTGAAATCATTATAAGCGCGATCGCCGATCTTGTAGGATGTCTTCTTTAAAGCATTTTTTTAGTTTAAAGAAAATTAATTTGTAATACTTTGGACTACACATTGACAAACTTAAAACGCCATGCCTTTTGATAAGAAAAAACTTATATATGATAATATGACAGTGAAAATGGGAAAAGGGCGCAGTAACGATTTTTCACTTTGTAACAAGATCAAATGACCACAAATTCAGGCATAGATAGAAAACAAATGGTTACAGTTCTTAACAAACCTTCATCACTAATTCATGAAATTCAACTTGAAAAAGTTGGTAACTGGAATTTATTCAAATTTAACGAATCTCTGCAACTGCGGATGGAAAGCCTGCTAAAAAAAAGAAAGCCGAGCAGATGTCTCTAGACGAAATCGCCGAATTGGAAACAATTGGAGAATTAGATCGCATTTTTACTCATATCAACGCAATGCTGGCTGCTCAAAATGCCAATCAGTGATGAACTCAAGCAGGCTATTCGGGAACGAGCTAAATATCTTTGCGAGTATTGCCATTCTCCAGAACGATTGAGTGCTAATCGGTTTACCATTGATCACCCCATTCCTGTATCGTTGGGCGGTTCCGATAATCTTAATGATTTTGCACTTGCTTGTCAGCAATGTAATGAGAGGCGTTACAACTTTGTGGCTGGTATTGATTTAGAATTGCCGCTCTGAACAAAAGCGAGATCCTCACGTTTCCTATGCACCGTATAATAGGAAGCTTGGCAAAGTATTAATTTTACGCGCGCTCTAGCAATGGCTCTTGTAACCTCTAATTCTTCTCTAGACTGGCTCAATCGCGGAACCCACGAAATTTTTCCCCATCAAGTTGATTCTAAAGACCTTGAAGAAAATCTTGCCCAATTGATTGCCCAGAGCGATCGCCCCCTTCGCATTAAATTAGGCATTGACCCCACAGGAACGGATATTCATTTGGGGCATAGTATCCCTTTTCGGAAATTGCGGGCGTTTCAGGATGCAGGGCACATTGCAGTTGTCATTATTGGCGACTTTACAGCTCAAATCGGTGACCCGACAGGAAAATCAGAGGTTCGTAAACAGTTAACTGCCGATCAGGTGCGGAGTAATGCCCAAAATTACTTAGAACAATTGCGGCCTATTTTAGATTTTGATACCCCAGGGCGTTTAGAGATTTTTTATAACAGCGATTGGTTGAGTCAATTAAACTTGGTGAAAATTCAGGAACTCTTGGCAACCATGACTGTTGGGCAAATGTTGGCTAAAGAAGGCTTTTCGGAACGCTTTGAACGGGAAAACCCTATTTATCTCCATGAGTTTCTTTATCCCTTGATGCAGGGTTACGATTCGGTTATGGTTGAAGCGGATGTAGAGTTAGGCGGAACGGATCAAAAGTTTAATATTGCCGTTGGGCGAGATTTACAGCGTCATTTTAATAAGAAACCCCAATTCGGGTTACTGTTGCCTATTTTAATCGGGACAGATGGTAGCCAAAAAATGTCCAAGTCTTTGAATAATTATGTAGGACTCAGGGAAGATGCCCTATCCATGTATTCCAAGTTGGAAAAGACACCTGATGCGTTGATTCGGGATTATTTTGAGTTACTAACCGATTACCCATTAAATAATATTCCTGAAAATCCCCGCGAAGCCCAAAAGGTTTTGGCCCTTGAAATCGTTGCCCAATTTCATGGGAAAGATGCTGCCTTAGAAGCTCAGAAAACGGCTCAGGAGCTAGTTATTCAAGGTAATGTAACGAATTCGGAAAGCATCCCTGACTTTTCCCTTTCTAATGTCACCTTTCCTGCCAAGTTATTTTATTTACTTAGTGCCAGTGGTCTGTGTGCCAGTAGCGGCGAGGGTCGTCGGCAGATTCAAGGCGGATCAGTGCGGCTAGACGGCGATCGCGTAACAGAAGTCGATTTAACCTTTACCAGTCCCGACGAATTGGATAATAAAGTTCTACAAGTCGGCAAGAAAAAATTTATTCGCTTAGTTGCCTAATCTGATTAAGTTTCTTGAGTCGGTTCGATAATGGAAAATTCTACGTCTTCATAGAGTTCCGTTAAATTTAGCCTTAAATCAAGACTTTGAAAGTAAATATCAGGATTGAGGGGTGTATGGCTCTGGTAAAACCAGTAATTGGTACTATCTCGCTGATAAATTTCAAGGCGTTTTTTTTTGCTATCAATCAGAACATACTCTTGCAAACTGTCTAGACTTTGATAGTCATTAAATTTATCGCCGCGATCAAAAGCTTCGGTGCTATCGGAAAGAACTTCGACAATCAGTTTCGGAAAGCGTTTATAGGTATTCGTTTCGCGATCTTGAGGATCACAGGTAATGAGAAGATCGGGATAATAAAAGCAATTTCGTTTTTCCAGTTTCGCCTTAATATCTGCAAAATAAACACGGCAATTTGTTCCCCGTAGATGATTGCGAATTAAGGTATATAAATTGCCTGCAATGGTGTTATGGTTATCTGTCGTTCCTGCCATTGCGTAAGTTTGCCCATTAATATATTCGTGTTTAATGGGGCTATTTTCTTCGAGGTTTAGATATTCTTCAGGCGTAAGGTGATAGGAATCAGCAAGGGCGATCATAAGCTTTACACGCTTAATTTCAATTCAATACCATCATTTTAATAAAAAGTCCCCCAACGTTTGGAGGACTAAACATTTTATTCCTTACTTTTGAGCTTGCATTGCCCGAATCAGTTCAGCCGCTACTTCAGGGCGAGAAAATTCTGGGGGTGGTAATTGGCCGCTACGGAGTAACTCCCGAACTTTGGTTCCTGATAAATGAATGCGGTCTTCTGGGCCGCTGGGACTGGTTTTGGTGGTTGCCATTTGCTGCGATTTTTTACAGTAAAAGGCGTGTTCAAACATCATCGGCACAATTCCCAACTCCCCTGGCTGGAACTTATCGAAAATATATTGAGCGTCATAGGTTC
Source organism: Snowella sp. (assembly GCA_035285545.1). GTDB lineage: Bacteria > Cyanobacteriota > Cyanobacteriia > Cyanobacteriales > Microcystaceae > Snowella. Next base: position 17,219 of record JAYKGY010000035.1, read on the forward strand.
CGTAATAGTCGCCTACGCCTGCATGATCACGACCGACGATGAAGTGAGTGCAACCGTAGTTTTTGCGAATTAAGGCATGGAAAATGGCTTCCCTGGGGCCGGCATAGCGCATAGCAGAAGGATTAATTCCTAAAATGACGCGATCGCGGGGATAGTAATGTTCTAAAATAATTTCATAACAACGCATCCGTACATCAGCAGGAATATCATCTTCCTTGGTTGCACCGACGAGGGGATGTAAGAATAAACCATCAACCACTTCCATTGCACACTTTTGGATATATTCATGGGCGCGGTGAATGGGGTTACGGGTTTGGAAGCCGACGATAGTTTTCCAACCTTGTTCTTTAAAACGTTTACGAGATTCGGCGGGATCGATTTGGTATTTCGGAAAAAGGGGATGGGGGTCACGTTCTAATAACCAGATAGGCCCGGCTAAATTGATTGGCCCTTGTTCATAAACCACTTTAACGCCAGGGTGTTTAATATCATCGGTGAGATAAACGTTAACGGCTTCGTGGGCTTTGACGTAATGATATTTTTGCGTCAGTTCTAAGACCCCAATAAAACGACCTGTTGAATCATCTAAGCGAACCCAATTACCTTCTTTTAACGGAGCCGCGACTTCTTCACTGACCGAAAGGGTGATAGGAATCGACCAGGGCAATCCATTGGTCAAGTACATATCTTCGACGACTTTTTCATAGTCTGCCTGTTCCATAAAACCCTTAAGCGGGCTAAAGCCCCCGATCGCGATCATGACGAGATCCGAGACGGCCCGTTCATCCAGTTGCACACGGGGCAAGGTATCTGCTTGAGCTAAAAATTCTTCTTTTTCCGCAGGAGTCGCAACACGATTAACCAGTTGGCCACCGTGAGGCGCAATTCCATCAAATTGTGTACTCATAAATTCTTCAGATTAGGTCGGGATTAACCCCATTAATTTTTAAGTTTCGGCACTGAAACAGGTGTTGCGGCTATTTTACCAAAGCCCGTGTCTTCTTTTTTGATGGAGTTATCGCGATCAATCATTGTTCTCTTTATCAAGACACTGTTTTTTGGGGTGCGTAACTTCTATAACATTGATGATGCTCACAGGTTAAAGCGGGATTTCCCGTTTCTAACTGAATCGTCGTATGTTTAATCCCAAAATTCTTTTGTAAATCCTGATTAATTTTTAATAAAAAAGTATCATCCAATTCATGATGGGGAATGACTAAATGGGCGGTTAGGGCGATTTCTGTGGTACTCATGGCCCAGATATGAAGATCATGGAGATCCTGAACATTAGGGAGTTCTTGTAAATAGGTTTGTACCGCATGAAATTCAATATCATTGGGGACAGCATCCAGTAACAAACTAACGGAATCTTTCAATAAATTCCAAGTTCCTACAAAAATTAAAATGGTAATGATTAAACTCATGACGGGATCAAGCCAATACCAACGGGTTACCATAATGCCCACTGCTCCTAAGACAACCCCCAAAGAAACCAAGGCATCTGTAAGCATGTGTAGAAAAACGCCTTTAATATTGAGATCGGTTTGATGATCTTTGGCAAATAACCAAGCCGTAAATCCATTACAAATCATGCCGATCGCGGCCACAATGATCACCACTCCTTCCTTGAGTTCAGGGGGATTTTGTAAACGGTGGATGGCTTCTAGGGCGATCGCGCCCAGGGCAATCATAATTAAACAGGCATTGAGTAGAGCCGCCAAAATTGAAGAACGCCTTAATCCGTAGGTATAACGCGCCGTAGGACGACGAAGAACCAGCCAACTCGCGCCCCAGGCAATGACTAACCCAATCACATCACCTAAATTGTGGCCTGCATCGGCTAATAGGGCAAGGGAGTTACTCAATAGGCCAAAGATAATCTGAACGGCAACAATAATGACATTGAGAATAAAACCAATCAAAAATGCCCGATTATAATTGACTGGCCCGTGATGATGGCCAGAATGGGAATGCTCCTTGTGTGCATGATGGGGATGGTGATGTTCCGCGTTATTTGCCACTCAGACTTCTCGCTTTATAAAACGTCTCTAAACTATCGCGATCGCCGACATATCGCCAATGCCAAGGTTCATAGCTAACGCCCTGGGGATTATTGGGGGTAAATGACATTTCAAAACTGTAACGGGCTGCATTTTTATCGAGCCATTTAAATGCCGGTGTTTGTTCAAAACGTTGACTAAGATGGGTTTGCGAATTGCGACCATCGCCAATATCGATAGCATAACCCGTGTGATGTTCACTATAACCTGGCGGGGCACTGACTTCAGCCCGTTTCCGTGCATCCTGCGATCGCTGTTGTTTAACCCCAAAAAAGAGATTATCTTGTTCATTGATTCCCCGAAACCCTGAGATCGGAACTAAGGAAATACCATTAGCTTTAGCATCCCGTTGCATCTGGAGAAATTGCTTAGCCGCCGCTGTACGCAGTCGAATACGACCATCAGGCGTAATGGGTTTAAGTTCACTCGCTGGAGCTTCAGGATAGGGTAAATGGCCCAACACATTATCCACTTCAGGGGTCGGGGAAGACTCCGGTGTTGGGGATGTATTGGGAGAGGCAGAAGTCACAGGCCCATTGTTTAAAAAAGAAAAGGGCCGCCAGATCATCAAAACTGCCAAAATAATTAAAATTCCTGAGCTAATTAACCCCAAACTGGCCATTAGGGGAAGCAGTGAACGATCGACCGATGGAGTTGTGGGTCTATCCCGTAGGACTTCAGGAATTTCTTCCCAACTGCGGGCCTTACTCTTTCTTCTACCGTTTTTATCTTTCCCCTGCATGGTATCAAGAGACAATGTGCTTGTCCCTAACGTAAGAGCTTATTGGGCAGCGATCCCTTCAGTTCGAGCCGCATGTTGAACAGCCCCTGCTACAGCACTCGCAACTCTTGAGTTAAACACGGAAGGAATGATGTGTTCCTTATCGAGTTGATTACTGGGAACCAAAGACGCGATCGCTTTAGCCGCTTCTAGATACATATTATCGGTTATTGTCCTGGCTCGACAGTCTAATGCCCCGCGAAAGACCCCCGGAAAGGCGAGAACATTATTAATTTGGTTGGGGTAATCGCTCCGACCCGTTGCCATGACCGCCACATCATTGAAAATCAATTCGGGTTGAATTTCGGGAATCGGGTTGGCCATCGCAAAAACAATGGGATCTTTACCCATCGATTTCACCATTTCACGGGTTACAACCCCTGGCGCACTAACCCCTAAGAAAATATCGGCTCCCCGCATCGCATCGGCTAAATCCCCAGTTGCACTAACGGCATAGGCTTTTTTCTGGGGGTTTAAATCAGTCCGGTCTTTTGACAAAATACCTTTAGAATCGCAAATCCAGATGGTGGTGGCTCCGGCTTTTTGTAACAACGACGCGATCGCTAATCCTGCGGCTCCGGCTCCATTGATCACAATACGAACGGTGTTCAGGGATTTATTAACCAATTTGAGCGCATTAATCAAAGCGGCTAGGGTAACAATGGCGGTTCCGTGTTGATCATCATGGAAAACGGGAATCTTCAATTCCTGACGTAATCGCGCTTCAATTTCAAAGCACCTTGGAGCAGCAATATCTTCTAAATTAACCCCTCCGAAAACGGGCGCAATGCGCTTAACGGTCTGAATAATTTCTTCGGTGTCCTGGGTATTCAAACAAATGGGGAAGGCATCAATACCGGCAAATTCCTTAAAGAGCATGGCTTTTCCTTCCATGACAGGTAAGGCGGCTTCTGGCCCTAAATTCCCTAATCCTAAAACCGCACTGCCATCGGTCACCACTGCAACGGTATTGTTTTTAATGGTTAAGTTGTACACCTGGGCGGGATCTTCGGCGATCGCGCGACAAATGCGACCCACCCCTGGCGTATAGGCCATGGCTAAATCGGATTGAGAAGTCAGGGGAATACGGCTTTGAATGCTAATTTTGCCTTTTTTATGCAAATCAAAGGTACGATCCGAAACGCCAAGCAGTTTAATATCTTCTAAGTTTTTAACGGCCTCAACAATTTTTTCTGCGTGTTCTTCGCTAGAGGCATTAACGGTAATTTCCCGTTGGGTAATTTTCAGGGTACTTTCAATTAACGAAATTTGTCCAAAGCTCCCCCCTTCCGACGCGATCGCTTGGGTGACAGACGCAAGGGAACCAGACTTATTGGGTAATTCGAGACGAATATTGACACTATAACTAGGATTTGGAGTTAAATTGACCATGCTGTATATTGACTCGCTCAGAGGAACGCAAACCAATATACAGAGTAATGCCTATTGGGTTAGTCGGCTATGGAACAAAGTAATATAAAGTCACAATTAAGGAACTGTTTGATTCTCTTTCTCCCTAATGTTTCTGTTATGCCATTTACCAAAATCATAGAAAACACAAAATCCTGTTTTGGGATTATCCGAAAATAGGTTTATCTTGGCTTTAGTAACTTGTGTACTGAGTCAAGGACGATGAAATCTATTTTTAGCCCAGAATATGATGTTTTCCGTAAATGCATGATTGCAGCGCGAAAAGATGCCAAGCTGACTCAAGCAACCCTTGCTAAGGCTATCGAAAAGCCCCAATCCTTCGTTGCAAAATACGAGAATGGTGAAAGAAGAGTAGATGTTATTGAATTCCTTATAGTTACTCATGCAATTGGTGTAGATCCTTGTGAGATTTTACGAAAAATTGAACAAACTTGCAGCAACACATCTTGTTAGGCAGAAATATGAACACACAGGATGTTATTAAGTTAGCCACTCAATATATAGCTACTCTGTCAGGGCATTCATTTGACCTATTGGATATTTCTAAACCTATCTCTCCTAATGCAGCAGTTAATCTAGCAAAAGTCATTTCAAAGCTGTCGCCGTTATTAGGAAATTTGATTGAATTTAATACTGTTGAGTTTCTCAATCAGAAAGAAGTATTTAAACCCTTTGGAGAATGGAAAAGACAAGATCCAGGGTTTCCTGATACTATTTTCGACGGCAAAATACGACCTACGCCAGGATTAGAAATAAAAGCATGGTTTCCATTAGCTACCGAGATAACAGCCCGATTCAAAGATAGCCAAAATCATTTTCAATCCGATCAAACTTATGTGGCGTTGCTAGCTTGGTTGCCAGAAGCCGTAATTTACGGAAAACCTCAAATTTTAGATGTGTGTGTTGTATCCGCTTCCTCAGTGGCTAAAGCTAGAGATGATCATTATCATAATCCCCCTGATTATCTTGTTTTAGAACCAGAAGACACAACTCAAAGAACAGCAAATTTGCAGCAAACAAATACTAACGGACACAAGTTTCAAGGAACAGATGAAGATTTACTTGAAGCTAAAGAAATAGTTAAGTCTTGGGGAGATGGGGGGATAATTTATAGACCTACCCAAGATTATCAGAAACTCTTACGGGAACTCACCACCCGTTTTAAATATAGATTAGACACTAACTTCGCAAAGCTGGACAGAATTAAGCATTCAGAAATTGAAGAATTTAAGGAGCGTGTTTACAAAACAGAGTTTTCTGGAATGAAAGTTGGGCAGTGGAATAAACTTTTAGCAAGCAACCAAGATAAGTTAATAGAATCTGCTTTGGAAAAACATCTTGGAATTAGAGTAGAGAGCATTGATGAACTACTTGACTAAACCTTTTGACTCCATAGTAGAAATAAGCTTCGTCAATTTCACAAGCGAAAGCTTTTCGACTCAGCATATTGGCAGCTAAAGATGCACTGAAAAGTCCCCCAAATGGTTCCCAAACGACATCCTGTTCCTCACTTGAAGCTTCAATAATTAATTTCATCAGATCAAGTGGCTTTTGATTTAAGTGAATGGCCTTACCATCAGCAGACTTAATTCGTTCATCATCACGTAAAGCTGAACGATCCCAAACGTTTGTAAAACCATGTGGGCAATTAAATTTAGAGCGCATCTTCTCCCACTCTTCACCTGTTAAAGGACGCTTCTCATTTTTAGAAAAATAGGGTTTTCCCTCTGGTTTTCCGTGTTCGTTTGCATAGGAAACTAATTTTTCAAACATTTCGGGCGGCGGAAAATACCATAAATGTCCTTGATCAAAATATTTTCTTGTTGCTGCGTCTGCAACACCACAAGCCAAATTAGCTTGGCGCAAAGGCAAGCCCGATCTTAACCATTCCTTTCGGAGCCATTCTTTAAGCGTTAAGTCAGCAATTTTGACTTCTCTAACGTATTGGACACAAACCTCTGTAACGACTGGGAAACGCCTTATTTTTTCTGTGTTAACATTACCTGCAATATGACCTTTTCCTTTATTCCATATATTGCAATTAACATATCGCCAGCCAAATTTCTCAAGCATTGGATGTACCACAGCCCAGCCAATTTCTGAGTTCCAAAACCAAAGAGTTGTATTTGGCAAGGCAAACTTAGACCAAGCTTCTACATGAGGTTCATACCACTCAGGTAGATCAAGATGATTTGATGTATCACCTTCAAATCCTAAAATACCATAGCCTCCGTCTGAGACTATTACTGTAGGTTGTTCCCAAGAATCGTAATGTTCAATACTATTACCAAGATTCAGACTAACATTGCTGTTATTCCAAGTTGAATAAGTAAGTTTCTCAGTGAGTTGGACAGTTTTGCCACGTCCAACAGTACTTGTTGCCTTATGTTTTTTTACACTTGACAGGCTATGTGAAGGTTTAGGAAGACCCATGTATTTGTCTTATCATTTAACAAACAGGATGAACATTGATACTTTATCCTGTTTTAGGATATTTAGCTACCCTGTAAACCAATGACCTGGAAAATTAGCTGAAGATCGCCTAACTTGTCGAAAAGAGGGATTGCGGCATAACTACTTTGTTACCAGCTTGATCAATCTCCCTTTTACAAACTTGATTGACACGCGATTTTGCTTTAATTTAAAAAAAAGAACAATCAAGAGCTTGTGAAGCGAATTACTATTAATCCTGATGTCATGCGTGGTAAACCTGCGATTAAAGGAACACGACTTACGGTAGAGTTTATTTTAAATCTTCTGGCTAATGGGGCGACAATTTCAGAAATTGTAGATGAGTATGAAGGATTAACAGAAGAAGATATAAGAGCTTGCCTTTTGTTTGCTTCACGCTCCATTGAAAGCAGCAGTTTTTGGGATAACTTTTTGTCATAACGGAAGAAAGATCCCGATTTCCCAAGCAACAGAATTAATAGTTAAAGCAAAGGATGACGATGCAAAATTCTCAAGTGATCGGTATAGATTTAGGGGGAACCGCCATTAAAATAGGCAGATTTTTAGAAGATGGAACCTGTTTGCAGTCTTTTTCTCTTCCTACGCCTCAACCATCCTATCCGATCGCGGTTTTTGAAACCTTAGTAAAGGGCATACAGGAACTTAAAACTGATGATTGTGTGGCGATTGGCGTGGGAACCCCTGGTCCAGCCGATGCCACAGGACGAATTGCCAAATTAGCTATTAACTTGCCTGAATGGATCAATGTTCCCTTAGCCGATTGGATCGAAAAAGAAACGGGCTTACCCACTACCCTAAGTAATGATGCTAACTGTGCCGGATTAGGAGAAGCGTGGTTAGGCGCAGGAAAACGCTTCAAGAATTTTATTTTATTAACCTTGGGAACAGGCGTTGGCGGGGCCATTTTTCTCAATGGAGAATTATTTGCAGGACATCAAGGTGCAGGTGGAGAGTTAGGATTAATCACGATTAATTTTGATGGGCCGATGTGCAATAGCGGTAATCGCGGTTCCCTTGAGCAATACGTTTCTGTGCAAGCGATTCGGCGGGAAACAGGCATGGAAGGCTTAGAACTTGCTCAACTGGCAGAACAGGGAGATCCAGAAGCTTTAGCCTTTTGGGAACGTTACGGCAGATTATTGGGAATTGGCATCAGTAATTTAGTTTATGTCCTAACGCCAGAAGCCGTTATTCTTGGGGGGGGATTAAGTGCGAGCGCAAAATGGTTTTTACCTTCGGTGTGGGCCGAATTAAATCAGCGGGTTTTATTTCCGTCACGGGAAAATTTAGAAATTATTGTGGCAGATTTGGGAAATGAGGCAGGAATGCTAGGGGCAGCAAAACTGGCTTGGCAAAGGTACAGAAGCAGAAAAACTCAAGAATACTGAAGACATTCTCGCTTGTTTGCAATACGCGATCGCGATTTAAAACACAAAACCCCCATCCCAACAAATCCACTTTAACAAAAGCATTCGGGAAAGAGGTTTCAAACGAAACTTAAATTATTAACGTTCCAAGGACAAACATCAAAAAATTAAGACTGGGATTTAACTTTTTAGCAAAAATCAAAGTGAAATCAACCAATCTTGTCTCTTAAGCTTCTTGATTAACAAAGGGTAATAAAGCTACTAAACGAGCACGCTTAACCGCAGTGGTCAAATCCCGTTGTTGTTTAGCCGTTAAACCAGTGATACGACGGGGAAGAATTTTACCGCGTTCAGTGATAAATTTACGGAGCAGATCGGTATCCTTGTAATCAATGGGTTGGGTCGGAGGCAGAGGAGACAGACGTTTACGGTAGTAATTCATAATCTTTATACAGGAATGTTTTCGTTAATTGAATTTGTTTAGAGATGAAATTATTTAATTTCTTTATGTACAGTATGGGAATTGCAGTGGGGGCAGAACTTTTTCAGTTCTAAGCGGGCTGTGGTGTTACGACGATTTTTGGTCGTGGTGTAACGGGAAACACCGGGGGAACGTTTGTTGCTATTATTGCGACATTCGGTGCATTCGAGCGTGATAATTAGACGCGCACCTTTTCCTTTTTTGCTAGCCATAATAAATTTAGAGGAACAATCTTTTCATTTTAGACGCGATCATTGATTATCTCATAGATGATTGCAGATTGACAAGTTCCTAAAAAGTCAAATCAGGCAAAGTCATTATTACTCTCGCCCTTTGGAGCCGTTTAGCGTTAATGTCGCCTTTTGCTTAAGTTTGCTGGGCAAGCGGTTAAAAATCAGCATTAATTGACGTAAAAGTTTAAAACTAACCCAAATAGCAGGATTAATTGAATCGCTAAAATCGTCAAATACAAAACGGGGCGGAAACGGAAAACGGCCAATAATAAAAATAAATTTTTCAGATTAATTACAGAATTGGTTAATAGGAAAGTGAGGGATGAGCCTATCCAGAAGTTACTCATCAACGGCAGTAAAAAAGAGGTGCTGGTGAGCGTGCCCAAAGATAACACTATCCCGAATAACATCAGGACGAGGAGTTGGCGGAAAGGATCATTACTCCAAATTAATAAATCATCCTGCGGTAAATAAATTTGAATGACCGCAGCGATCGCCGACCCTAACAATAACCAGGGAATCAACTCTAAACTTTCTTGGAAACTGTTAGTCAACAATAAAGTTAGCTTTTCCCACCAAGGGCGTTGATGAACTTCAGGGGTAGCGTATTCATAAATCAGATTGCCACTGCGTTGGAGCGGATCATTAATTTCCTGATGTTCAATAAAACTGCCTGAGCGTAATAGGGGAACTCGACACAGGGGCGTTAACACCCTATCAGATGACGGTTTTTCTCGATAGGAACTAAACACTAAAGCAATGACAATGGCCATAAACCAGGTCAGGACAATTCGCAAAAAGATTAACCGAGGTTGGGCGGCAAGAGCAGAGAGGGTAAACCAAATGACAATAGGATTAACGGTCGGCCCAGCAATGAGAAAGCTAATGGCTAAGGGAAGGGGCGCGCCCTGTAAGAGTAAACGTCGAACCACTGGAACGACCCCGTATTGACCCAACGGTAAAATCATTCCCAAGCTACTTCCCAAAATGCTGTTAAGAATACGATTTCGAGGAAAACGGGCGATTAGCTTATGATCATCTACGAAAACCAAAAGTAGACTAGAAAAGAGAATTCCTAAGAGCAAAAAAGGTAAAGAGAGTAAGACCTGGCTCAAAAATAGAGTCAATGCATTGTCGAGTTGGGGAATAGGGGCCATTTGCTCTGGTTTAATTTTCTAGACAGTAAGCTCTCTAAACAACTTACCCTATCCTTACGCTGGCCACAATCTTAGAAAGAGAGAAAAGTCCCCTAAGATCAGAAAGAGAACCGACGACTTTCCGTGTTTCGTCTCGGCTCTCCGACTGGTTCGCTCCTCACACTTAACCTTACTATACAGTATGTTTACTTATTCGCTCATTTTTTTATTAAAAATTTTTACAATTCTTCAGGAGCCGCAAGGTTTAATTGCGTCATTAAAAGTTCCTGTAATATAAACCGAGTATTTAGGATTAGCAGCCGTTTAAAATCCCCTAAACCAGCATTTGTATCGACTTGATGATTAGCCAGATTAAAATTTTTATCAAAACTTAAAAAAGCCTCACTCAAATTAACAGCTATTTTTGACCAATTTTCTGTTTTTTCGGCTGTGAGGTAATCGGTTACTCGCAATAGGTGTTCTAGTAGCGATCGCGTTGAAGGCGGCAGAATCAGGGGTTTTGAGGATGACGAGGGGACAGGAGAGAATGAACAGAATACCGATTGATCCAGTAAACGCAGTAGGCTACAAGCACGAGCATGGGCATATTGACAGTAAGCCGCAGGAGGCGATGCCGTAATCCCTTGGCGGGGGACAAGTTGGGATCTTTGCAGAAATTGTTGAGAAAGATAGGCTAACCAAACTTGGAGCGAAAGATAGTCACAATTAAAAATCAGCCAGTTATGGTCAATAATTTGAATCCTCATTACCAAATCTGCTTGATTGTCGTCCTGCTCGTTTTTTTGGGCTAAATTTGTCCACAGGTGGGCTGCTAAGCTATCTACAGGTAGGGAGGAATGGTTGGCGAGTTTGAACGTGATCGCGGAACGAAAAATATATTGCTCAGCTTCCAGGATCGGAGTCAGGGGAATTTCAGGGGCAGAAAGGAAACGCAATAATTCCTGCAACCCGGAATCCCGTTGGGCAATTTCAGTAAGACGCACGTAAATGGATTGCTGTAAGAAGCGTTTGAAAGACAGGATAGCTCGGAAATCATTGTTTTTTTGCAGATTGATGGGTAAATAACAGATTGTCGTCATTTTTGATTTATACTAGGGGCAAAAATCTTGACCGAATATTTCCCGCTGAATTCTGTAATATTGTTGTTTTTGTTACGCTTGCTTTGATAATCCGACATTTTTTTATTTATTATGCTCTGCAAAATCATTAATCATTTATGCCAATATCTGATGACCAAGCCTTGTCAGCGATATCGGAACTCGTAGCGTGGGGAAAAGTTCATTACCGCGATCGCACCTTTAATAAAGATATCTTCATTCCTACTCGCCCAGGGTTATTATACGTTGTACATCAAGGCGCAATTCGGCTAATCGGTCGCAGTACCAACTCGTTAGATGAGAGTGGAGACACCATATCGCCCGTATTACTGAGTTTGGTCGGAGAGAACCGTCCGTTTGAAATCGCCGCTCAGTCCACATTTGTATTTGAAGCCTACGCCCAAATCGATCAAACTTCCGTAATTTGGCTCTATTGGAATGAACTGACCCAATGGCCAACCCTCCACCTTACTATTCTGGAAGCTTTTCATCGTCATTATCAATCCCAACTCATTTGGGTCAATGCGTTAGGACAAAAATCCACCCTAGAAAGATTACTGAGCTTTTTAGCCTTATTGATGGCTGAATACGGGCAACCTGTTGCGGAGGGATATTGTTTTCCCTATCCCCTTACCCATGGCCAAATTGGCAATGCGATTCGAGCGACGCGGGTAACGATTACTCGCCTAATGGTGCGACTACGCCAACAGGAAATTATCTTTCTGAAAGATGACTTAATTTGTCTGGAGCGACGGACATTCCAGCAATATAAACCCCTGAGACCCCAGTAGGAAAGATGGCGTAAAATCTTTTTGAGCTTTATCCCCCCCTGCCCCCCTTACTAAGGGGGGAGCCGATAGGCGGGGGGATTTTATAAAAATAAGGTTGACTTACTTATTAAATTTTTCATTAGTCTGCCGTTAGGTTCCCTAATAAGTTGGCCCAAGCGGGTTCATTTGTTGGTTCATTCATTTCTTTAACTTCAACAGTTTTGTTACAGGCTTCTGGGGTTTCCAATAATTGCACACTCAATTCGGCGATCGCGGCTCGGCTGACTTGACCCCGAATATTATCTCCTTGCTCGAAAATTAGGGCTTTGATCTCTGGATCTTCGGTTAACGCACAGGGACGAACAATGGTGTAATTTAACCCACTTTGACGGATAACGTCTTCTCCCCGTAGTTTCCACGTTAAAATTCCCCCTAATTGCTCATTAAGCCTGACCGCAGGAGGTTCTTCTTCGAGATTTAAACCCGGACGACCAGGGCGCGTAACACCTGCCGAACTAATATGAATCCATTGGGGCGTTGGGGGGTTGCCATAGGCATTAATCGACTCAATTTCTAGGCTAAACAATCCAGGGGAAAAGGTGCGATTCAATTCCCCATCGTATTCAAACTTACTGTGCATTAGTTGCAAAGAATAAACTTGACGGGGATTAAACTTGCCCTTTTCAGGAACGGTTTTAGCCCGAAATACGGGAATTAACTGATCAAACGGAATACGAATATTTTGGGATTGATTGTTCCAGGTATCAAAGGAATAGCAATAGCCCACGCCGTCCCATTTATCTTCTCCCCGCACGATCAGTTTGTAACGCTTGCCATCGCCTTGAATTTTTAACTCAATGCCATCATATTGGGATAAATCCAAGGGCTGAGCAAAATTTTTCGTCCGAACTGAAGCAAACCCGCCATTGTTGGCAGTCGAGACATTTCCTGAAAAGATGGCTCGATTTTGGGTAATCTGAATCTGGCTGGAACTTATGCCCCCCATAACAACATCATCAACGGCTCCCCAGATTTCCTTAATATCCTGAGTTGGTTGGGTAAAGTCAAAGATTGTTTTTTCGGTTTTTAAATATTTTCTCGCTACGGTTACTAAGTTCTTAATACCTTCATACTCGACAATTTCGGGGACATCTACCACTTCGGGCATATAAAACTTTATTCCCTGATAATATTTCTCTCTCGTCGGGGTATCGCCTTCAATCGGTTGAACTTTGGTTCCGGTACAGTTAATTACTGCGACTACGTTTTCCATTAATTTCGGCGTTAAGGTTTCCGCGATCGCCAAATCTCCTTCAAAAATTTCTACCTTATCCCCAAATAATTCTCTAGCTCTAGCGGCATCTCTGACTAACACCCGAACTTTATCCTTTTTGCTCAAAAGCTTATTAACCACCCGTTTTCCTACGCCACCTGTGGCACCTGTCACTAAAATAATATCCATACTCGTACTGGGTTCTGCGGGTTTGGGTTGAGGTTGTCGAGAAAAAAGGCGTTGCAAACATCCCCAAAAGGGAATCACTTCAAAGTAGGTCAGCGTCTGAAATAGCCGTCCCGTATCCCAAGGCTGTCGGGTTTGCTCTGCCATAAAATCTTTACAATTTTTAATAACTTTCGATCAGTCTAACGAAAGCATTTAGGAAAAGACAAGAGGGATACAAAATTACACGTTAAAACTACCTGTAGCGGTTAAAAAAGTGAACGATAGCCAGCGGGGGTAAATTTACGATAGTCTTTACAAAATAGCTTCTTTTCAAGATTTAAGTATTTTATGAAATTGAACCTTGTTGCGTTAACGGCTTTACTCGGACTCTCTACTGCTTTTAGCTTTTCGACTTTCTCGGCAGCGATCGCGCAAAATCCACCGGCGGAAACCTATCGTCCTGGGTTTTGGCAACCCGTTGCGGATTTTAACCCCATGAAAAAAGTCACGATGAAATTTATTAACCAAACCGGAGTTCCCTTGGAATACGGCATCGTAGGCAATGAAGAAAATCTTTCAGAAAAAATAGGGGTAGGAGAAACACAAACGTTAAGTACCCTCGAAAAATCGGGAAATATTACCATTTATCCAGATATTGCGATTAATCCAGACACGCCCTTTAATTTAAAGTTTAGTATCAGTGTTGATCAGCCGACTAACACGATTAATGTCAAGATTACTCAGGCAGAACGGGGTTTCTTTGGCCATAGAAGTTTAAATTTTCAAAAAACAGGTAAAATCTACGTTTATTAAGCGATTCAACCATGCGGGAAATGACAGCAAAATCTTGGCTACGGGTTTTCACCTCTCTCCCTTTAGGGATTTTGATTTGGCAGGAAATGTCGGTTCTTGCTTGGGCAACACCACCGCGATCGCCGGATCAAAAAGTTGAGTGTGAAATCTTAGTTGTCGGGGGAGGATTAGCCGGTAGTGCCGCAGCCTATGAAGGGTTATTAGCCGGAAAAACGGTTTGCTTAACGGATATTACCGATTGGGTGGGGGGACAAATTTCCTCCCAGGGCACCTCTGCGTTAGATGAGCGACCAACCCAAGCCAGAAAGCTGTATTTTTCGCGGGGTTATCTCGATTTTCGTAAACGGATTGAGCAGGAATATGATTCTCGCAATCCGGGTCATTGTTGGGTGAGTGAATCCTGTTTTTTACCCGCCGATGGGCATAAAGTCCTGATGGATGAGTTGAAACAAGCCGAGCGCAAGGGAAATGGCAAGCTCAAATGGTTTCCCAATACGGTTATCAAGGAATTAGGCATCAAACCCGTTGGCCAAGGTCAGCAAATTACCAGAGCGATCGCGATTCAACACCAACCCGCCAAAGGTGCCCCCCCTCTCAATACCTATCCCTTATCTCAGACCTTTGAGGATAGTTACCGCTACGAAAATTCCCGTTTGTTTGATAAAACGATTATCCAGTTCATTCCTAAACCCGTTAAAAATGCCAAAACACCACCCGTTGCACCTTGGTATATCATTGAAGCCACAGAAACGGGGGAATTAATCGCCTTAGCCGATGTGCCCTATCGAGTGGGAATTGATCCCCTCTCTTACTTGGAACCCTCTGCCTCCTCCAAAACCCCTGATCCCTACTGTACTCAAGGGTTTACCTATACCTTTGCCATGGAAAAGACGGCTGAACCTCAACCGCAGACGATGCCGCCATTTTATCCCCAGTACGAACCCTACTACAGTTACGAACTGCCCCGTTTCACGAATCCGGATTTACTCTTCACTTACCGACAAATCTGGAGTCCCGAACCAGGTGAGATTTTAAAATATGGGGGAACGACTTATCAGAAGCCCAAACCAGGCAATATTTCCATGCAAAATTGGACATGGGGCAATGATTACCGACCTGGAACGAGTCAAGATAATTTTATCTATACCCATGATCAACTGGCTACAAAGGGTCAACTCAAATCAGGCGGATGGTTAGGCGGTTTACGCACCGATGCTTTTAGAAAAGCCGAAGAACACGCCCTGGGTTTTTATTATTGGTTCGTCAAAGGAACAACCGATTCTCGTTTAGGCGATGGGGTGAAAAAGCCCGATCCCAATAACCTTTTTCTCTCTGGCCTCGATTCCCCAATGGGAACGGTGCATGGCTTATCGAAATATCCCTATATTCGAGAGTCGCGCCGCATTATTGGTCGTCCGTCTTTTTATTATCCCAACGGGTTTACCATTTCTGAAGTTGATATTTCTCGACGCAACTATCAGGATGAATACTACAAGCAAAATCTTCCGCCCGATATGTACCGTCAGCTACAAGCAACCTTAGCCGGTTTAGAAGGATTAGATGTATTAAGTGGTAAGTTATCCCCCGATGCAGTGCAGCGACGCAAACGTTCTACGATTTACGCAGATTCCGTTGGCATTGGCCATTACGCGATCGATTTCCATCCCTGCATGACGCTTTCTCCACCAGAAGCTCCAGGGAATACCGAAAAAGAAGGAGAACGACAAGGCGGTGCCCAGGCTTACCCTTTCCAAATTCCCCTTAGAGCAATGATTCCGCAAAAAATCGATAATATGCTAGTCGCCGGGAAAGCGATCGCGGTCAGTCATATTGCATCAGCCGCCTATCGAGTTCATTCCTACGAGTGGTCATCGGGAGCCGCAGCCGGAACTGTAGCAGCTTTTGCGCTTGATCAGAACATCATGCCCTATCAAATGGTTCAAGAACCGTTAGTACAACAGACAAAATTGCGGGAATTGCAAGCATTGTTAAATGAAAATAATAATCCAACCGCCTTTCCTGACACGTCAATTTTTAATGATAGATGGGACGATTGGAAGTAAACAAAATTTGATCAAAAATTCCCCTTGATCTGTTCAATCATTCAAACAGAAACAGGGGGAAAAGTATAAAGGTCAATTGAATTAATATTTATTTGTTTATGGTCTTAATAGGCTCTACGGGTCGTCATGTAGTAGATCCAGAGCGCGATAATTGCCCCAATCACGGCGATAAGAATACCACCCAAACTAAATCCAGGGGCCGCCAAACTTAACGTTCCTGTTGTCAAGAGCGTGTAGAGGGTTCCACCGATAAAAGCCCCCACAATTCCTAAGATCATTGTGCCCAAGATGCCGCCTCCCTGACGACCAGGATAGATCATTTTTGCGATCGCGCCTGCAATTAAACCTGTAATAATCCAAGCCAAAATATTCATTTTTATTCCTCCATTAATTATCGATATTCCCTAAAGCACACATTGGAATCCACCTATCCATTACAAATGGTTGCAAAAAGAAAAGACTAATTGTTAAAAATTTCTAATGCATTAGTGTGCAATCTCTATTTATTTTTAAAATACCAATTGGGATCAAGCCTTTTAGACTACCTAAGGGAAGAGATATTCTTTTCGGCAAAGAGCTAGGGCGTTTTCATTTAAACGAATATCAGGATGCACCTTCAAAATCTATGAAAGTTTTCTAGTTTTTATTTCTAGACCCATATTCAGATAATTCCCACTGACTTAACGCTTTTTCGAGCTAAATAAATTTCGCACTTCTTTCAGCCAGACAAAGGGTAAAAACTCGATTTTTGAAGCCCCACAGTCCCGACATCGATATTTACGCCGGAGTGTTAGCAGAAACCCCAGTTTTTTTAAAAAAGCAATACTCCGTGAGGGATTGACGCGATCGCTGCCACAACTGAGACAATGCAGGATGGAGAGCGTCTTTAAATTAGCTAAGCTTCCGCCTCGGTAATGTTCATACAACTCCGTCACTAACCAAAGGAACACGGAAGAAACATCATTGGAGACCAAACGAAATGCTTGGGCATCCGGCTTAATCCGAATGGTGGAATAAAAACATCGATAATTAACACCCGCCTTATCCAAGTGAGCCGTTAGTTCCTGAACATATTCAGAAATTATCTGCTGTTCTTCTGGCCAATGGGGCAAGAGATCACATTGGGTAAAAATTAAACTAAACGGATAATCCTTATCCTGATCCCGAACAAAAGCGATGAGCGTCAAGATTTGCTTTTTGAGATAATCAAAAATTTCCTGATAACTCGTATCATACAGAAGACGAGGGGTATTGATAAAAACACAGCAACTTTGGGAGTTAACGGCCATCTCTTGGTAATAAGGATTGGCAAAATTACAGTATTCTCCTAGCATATCCCACCAACGGATATAACACAGCGTATTGCGTTGATTATCTTTTTTTTGCTTAAAAGCAAAGTGAAAATCAGTGATTTTTAGTGTGGGCGGCGGATAGGCCCCTCGTTTTAAAACATATTGCAGAATATTATTGAGGAGATATTTTTCATTTTTGTATTGACACTCAAACCACAACTTGTCGGATAAATCGCTGGCTATCTTAGGAATTTGTCGTTGATTTTCTAGTACCTGCTGAAATTCCGCATAACTGCCCACTAGAAAAACCGTTTTTCCTGTACCGCGTTCTCCTAAACTCAAGATATTAAAAGTAGGTGGGATCAGGGAGATAGGCCCAAAGTTCATAACATTATCAGCAAATACAAAGGAAACTCACTAAACTCACCAACGAAAAGACTATTTTTAATTCAATAATTTTTGCTAGCGTGATTGAATTATAAGCGGATCATTGAGTTTGGGCTAGTTAAATTGTCAGCATACTGAAATGCTTGTAGGGGATTCCAATTGAGAACATCCTCTAAAATCGCGTTGTAACCCGCCCCATTGGGATGGAGACCATCTGCACTGAGATGCGATCGCGCCCAGTCTTCTCCTCGGTGTTGCCAAAGTTCAAACAGATCGAGATAGGGAATCTGCCGATCTTGGCAAGCGTGTTTCGTAAATTCTTTGTAACGAAACTGATCAAAGTGATTGTAATACAAACAATCTAAAAAAGGCATTTTTGACTCATTCACCGGAACCATGCCCACAAAGAAAACGGGACAAAGTTGGCGTGCTTGATCCAACAGTTGAGTCATCTGGGTTTGAAAGGTTTCAAATTCGGTAAAGGAGCGGCCATCGGGTCTTCCTAAACGGGGCGTATCATTGGTTCCCACTGATAAAATAATGGCATCAGGGACTCGATTTCGGATTTCTCCCCGATACCGAAATTCCTGCTCTAATCGTTCTGCAACTTGAAAGACGCGATCGCCCCGAATCCCTAAATTGTAGAGAATATGGCGATCTTCCTGCATCCAAAGGCGGCGTAATTGTTCTACCCATCCACCACCAACCGGATCGCCGTAACCATACACTAAGCTATCTCCTAAAGCAATAATCTTCAGTGGCTGCTCAGTTCGCAGCATCGGCGAGTGAGCATTTAATTTCGAGAGCATTTGCATGGTTGAGCTTCCTTATTGAATCATGGATAGTCTTTTTTATTTACATTTCTACACAATTCTAGCGTAGAAGTTCAACTTTACACTAAGTATTTATTCTTAAAGGAGAATGGCCGGAGCCTAAAGCAATTTTACACTAAGTATTTATTCTTAAAGGAGAATGGCCGGAGCCTAAAGCAATGATTGGGCAATATTAACTAATGATTATGTTGCTCCTTGGCGAATTTGAGGGAACATTCATTCAGAAGCGTTGTTGATCTTAAAGGGAAATCTAGATCGTAGGAATTGAAGAATGCTATTGCGTTTTCACCCAAATCCGATAGAATAAGTATCGAAAATTTAATAATATACGAAAAAATTTGGGAACCTATTTGAGTGCTTTAGCGACTAATGGAAAAAATTGGCTGCTACTTTTTGATCAAATGGTTGAAATAGAGTTAAATTCAACACTCCATTCAGTTCAAAGGTACTAAAACAGCGTTGGCGATTCAATAGAAATTCCGAGCCTTTGTGCTTTTAATTCTTCTGGGCGATCGCTCCTCCCCCGCAGTTTTTAACTTAATCACTGCCGTCTCAAACCTCAATTACTCACCCAAAAATAATGGAAGGTGCCATGATTTTAACGAAAATCAAAGATTTTGTCGGTATCACCGAGCGTGATGACGAAGAAGATGAAGAATACTACGAAGAAATGGAGTGGCAACAGCCCCAAGCTCAAGCTGCGCCTGCACCAGAAGAGATTGCTCCCTCTCGTCGCCCGACACGGGAAAATCTTAATTTAACCAATGAACCTGCTATCGGAACATCAGCGAGAAATAATGTGATTGGAATGCCTGGACTTAGCAATAGTGTGGCTGAAGTTGTTGTCGTTGAGCCACATTCTTTTGAAGAAATGCCTCAAGTAATTCAAACCTTGCGGGAAAGAAAATCCGTTGTCCTTAACCTGAATGTCATGGATCCCGAAGAAGCTCAAAGAGCCGTAGATTTCGTCGCGGGGGGAACCTATGCCATTGATGGTCATCAAGAGCGGATTGGCGAAAGTATTTTCTTGTTTACGCCCAACTCGGTTAAAGTTAGCACCTTGTCTGGAACCGTTCATGATGCGGCCGAGAATGCGACAGCCGGTACTCGGAGTTCCATGTCAACACCTGCTTGGGGGCTTGATCCTAGCCGTTTAGCTCAATAATTCTCCACTACAATGAGTCAGAAATTTGCTTAGAGTTGCGCTTTCATCAGTCAAGGCGCAGCTTTAGGCTTTCTGTCAATCTGTCAATTTTGATAAAAAACATAAAGTTGGGAGCAAGCTTCCTTCTAAAATTGATCATAGTGATTTGTTCAAGGTGGATTGATTCTTATAATTTATGTCTGTTCAATTGGGAATTATTGGTGGCGGTATCATGGCAGAAGCGATTCTGTCCCGCCTATTGCAACAAAAATTATATTCCGCGAGTGATGTGTTAGTGAGTGATCCCCAGGCTTCGCGTCGGGAGTGGTTACGCAAAACCTACGGGGTTCAGGTTACCGATGATAATCAAGAAGCGGCTAATGCGTCTCAAATTTTATTGTTAGCGGTTAAACCCCAGACGCTAGAACGGGTTGTTGCTGGATTAGCGGGCGGACAGTTAAAGCCATTGGTGATCTCGGTCTTAGCGGGAATTCCCATTAGCCGTTTAGAGTTTGGTTTTCCTGATCATCCGGTGATTCGGGTCATGCCCAATACTCCCGCAACCGTTGGTGCTGGGATCACGGCGATCGCGGCGGGAAAATTAGTCGATATTCACCACATGGATCTGGCTAAGTCTATTTTTGCCGCAGTTGGGCAAGTTGTTGAAATCCCTGAATCCTTAATGGATGCGGTCACGGGTTTATCGGGTTCGGGCCCGGCTTATGTCGCCATGATTATTGAAGGTCTGGCTGATGGCGGAGTGGCTTCTGGATTACCGAGAGCGATCGCCTATCAATTGGCCCTACAAACCGTTTTAGGAACCGCCCAACTCTTAAAAGAAACGGGTATTCATCCAGCAGAACTCAAAGATCAAGTAACCAGCCCCGGCGGAACCACGATTATGGGCGTTGCCACCTTAGAAAAAATGGGGGTTCGCTCTGCCATGATTGAAGCGGTTCGTGCAGCCTATCGCCGTTCCCAGGAATTTGGCAAAAAATAAATGACAGAATTCAAGCCACTCAAGCATTTTGGAGAAAGAATGTCTAACTCGCAACCCCAGTTTGAAAAAGACGGCCAATTACTTCTTCAATGGGAGGATCATTGACACTGAGATCAATCACTTCCAACTGGGCCAAAATACGAGAAACCGTACTGGTTAAATTTTCTCGTTTGACTAAAAAGCGGACTTCTTGGCCATCAATTGATTCAATTTCTGCAAATTCCTTTAACTTTTCAGGATCAATACAACTAGCAAATTCAACTTTAACTTCCCGATAGGGCGTAAACCGTTCTAACAGGTCTTCTAACTTCCCATCATAAAAAAGCTGCCCTTGGTGAATTAATAAAACCCGTTTACACAGGGCCGTAATATCCGCCATATAATGACTGGTTAACAAAATTGTTGCTTGATAGCGTTGGTTATATTCCCGTAAAAAATCCCGTACTGCGACCTGAGCATTGACATCTAGCCCTAAGGTGGGTTCATCGAGAAATAGCACTTGCGGATGGTGCAATAAGGCAGCGAGTAATTCAGCTTTCATTCGTTCCCCCAAGGAAAGTTTCCGCACAGGCTGGGTTAATTTCTTCCGTAAAGACAGCATTTCTGCTAATTCGTTCAGCCGCTGTTCAAAGATCGTTTGGGGAATTTTATAAACCGCCGCGTTGATGCGTAGGGAGTCTAAAGCCGGTAAATCCCAGAGCAACTGTTGTTTTTGCCCCATGACCAGACTCGCCTTTTGCAAAAATTGGGGTTGACGACGAAAGGGAACGTAACCCGCCACTTTGACCAGTCCTTGAGAGGGATGAATCAAGCCCGTTAACATTTTTAAGGTCGTCGTTTTGCCCGCCCCATTCGGCCCTAAAAAACCAACCACTTCTCCTTCTTCAATGGAAAACGAAATATCTTGAACGGCTTTCACTTCCCGATAAGTTCGCTGGAAAAAGTGCGTTAGCGTTCCTTTGAAACCAGGTGATTTTACTGCAACGGGATAAGTTTTACTTAGATTTTCAACTAAAACAACAGACATTCGGTAGTGATTGAGTAGTAGTGGTCTAACGGCTTAGGTGATTGGCATTAATCCAATCTTAGCTAATATCAATCCTCAACCCAACAACCAGCCCAAATTGTTCTCCCATGTTATCAAAAGTTTTTCTATTCATCATGCCTGACCTCGGCCATGCAGCCGTTCTCCTCGCAAGAAGATTGCTCATCCATCTACAATTTTGCAATTCCTGAAACCCTAATTTTTTTTATGAACCGATCAACAGCTTTGGTAACCCTCAGGTGCGGTAGGAAAAATTGTGTTTAAAATGAGACTTGTTCGGCGATCGCGGCGATATTGGCACAAAACCCAAAAGATAAGTTAAAGTGGTAATGAGTTTATTTTAATAAATCACTTTGTATGCACCTCCTATGAAACAAGCAGAGGGAGTCCTTAAACCTATTCACTCCTTAGAAGATGCGCTAGACCGTTGCCAAACCTTGGGAATGCGGGTAAGTCGCCAACGTCGCTTTATTTTAGAGCTACTGTGGCAAGCGAAGGAACACCTATCCGCTAGGGAAATTTATGATCGTCTCAATCAGCAGGGCAAAGATATCGGCCATACGTCAGTTTATCAAAATTTAGAAGCCTTATCAGGTCAGGGAATTATTGAATGCGTTGAACGGTGTGATGGTCGGCTCTATGGTCACATCAGCGATTCCCACAGTCATGTTAATTGCTTAGATACTCAACAGATTATTGATATTCATCTCGAACTGCCTCCCGATCTCCTTCAGCAAATTGAAGACCAAACGGGCGTAAAAATTACCGACTATCGCATTGATTTCTACGGGTACAAATACGCTGCTAATAACCATTCTTTACCGGATGT
Organism: Snowella sp.; assembly: GCA_035285545.1. Taxonomy (GTDB): domain Bacteria; phylum Cyanobacteriota; class Cyanobacteriia; order Cyanobacteriales; family Microcystaceae; genus Snowella. The sequence goes on from JAYKGY010000035.1 coordinate 39,915, forward strand.
TAGCTAGGAAAATTCGGGTGAATCAGGGTGCTGATTGACTAACAAAAGCAGAAATTTTACTAAGGGATAAAACGAGATCGCCGTTAGTTGCTAAATTCCCCCAAGTTGCAGTCCAACTCCGACAACCACAAAGAGAACAGCCAAGACAGTAATACCGATAATATGTAAAGCTAAATCGTTGAATTTATCGCTATTTAAATTCGGAATTAGCCGTAATCTGGCATCTAAAGCGAGAGTCACCGTTAATAATAGCAAGCCTAACTTAATTTCAATTCCTCTTGCCATAGGAGACTGATAATTTAACCAACTTGATAAATCAGGCAAAAATAGCCAAGCTAAGCCCAAACCTGAGAGAACTTGCCCTGCTAAAGCAATTAATCCTAATATCTCAAACCGTTCTTCAAATTGCTGAATAATACTCAGATCTTTCTTTTGCCAAGCTTCGGGTAAAAATCGTAATGCCAGGATGAGATGGCCGCCTGTCCAGATCGTTGCACCCAGGACGTGAATGAGCAGTAAAGATAGTAAAGTTAGATTACTCATTCCCTCAGTCTATCAACCATGACTCAGCGATCGCTGTTAAATTTCAATAACGAATGGTTGAAGATGATGTTGATTGGTGAACTTGCTCAAAGGACTGGATTGACTAGGGATACTATCCGTTTTTACGAAAAAATGGGACTTATTAGTGCCAGCGATCGCCGAGTTCATAATCAAAGACGCGACTGGGTAGAGTAGAGAGAGACAATTAACCTCGTCCCTCTTTGTTAGACCCATACGTGCTACTTTTATTGCATACGGCTCCTGATAGTCCTATTGGTAATTATTTACTGGAATTTGGCTCCAATCATTTTTACAGTCTTTGAAGTGGAATTCTTGAAAGCTCTAATCATGACTTTTTTGCCATTGAGCATAGAACAATAATAGGGCTAATAATAAATAGCTGATTGCCCAGGACGATCCGGCTCCAAAACCTATTTTTAAGACGGTATCTCCTATTGTCCAAGTATAGCTATGCAAAAGTCCTAACCAGGCTAGAACGGCTGCACTCAAAGTCCATAATGCCGCTTTACCAAACTGTTTTTCTAAAATATACACCGTGATTGCGGAAAGAATCATCGCTGAAAAAACCAATCCCTGCTCTAAAGCAAAAGCCCCACTAATGTAGGTATTGGTGGCTTCAAATACGGGAATCAAGGCTTCATTAAAAGGGCGATCTGGTGTCCCTAAGCCTCCAACTCGTAAGGCATTTTTTACTAGCGAGGCTCCCCAACCCGCAATTCCTGGAAATAAGCCAATGACAACCGCAGGAGCATGAAGAGCAGGCACCGCCGTAAAGCTTTGAGCGACAATTACTATCCCAATCCAAAGTATGATCGCCATTCCGCTATCAATCGGGACAAAATAAACCAATAGTCCCACCGTTCCGCTTAAACAAAATAGGCCTATAATTAGCCCATTAAGCCAGGAATAACCGATCCTTGCTCCTAATTGTTTCCAGCCTGGATGACCGATATAAATTGTGGTAGGAAAACAAGAGCCAAATAGGGCTGCAATCATTGTCCCAATTCCATTAACCGCTAAGCAAGGGGCTGTGGGATAGCGATCGCCGGCTGCTTCTGCACTTTCTAGATTTTGTAAACTGCCAATTAGATTAAATAATCCCATTGGTAAAATCACACTAAAATAAGCAATTAAAATTCCTCTAGCTTGCCAGAGTTGTTCTAAATTAATCTGGGGAAAATAAATGCCGATGGGTGCGATCGCAGTTTGAAATTGTTGGTCATTCCACTGACTTAATCCCGTTCCCCAGGCTAAAGCTGTTCCACAAATAACGGCTAATAATCCTCCTGGAATAGCCCATTTTCCAACCGTAAATTTTACATCTCCAAAATAGGTTAATAAGATAATCCCCAACGGAACAAAACCAACCAGAGGATGAGTATAGGTACGTAGGACAAATCCCATGGCAATGAAAGTTAGGGCAATGCCTCCTAAAGTAGAAAGTAAGGCTGCTCTGGGAGTTAATTTCCGTAAGTAATCGGCTCCCCATGCCCCTAAAAATTCAATGAATCCCGACCCCAAACAGGCTACTAATCCCGCTTGCCAAGCTAATTCGGCGGCTTGTTCAGAAGTAGCTCCCTGACTGAGCGCGTCTAGGCGTACAGGTAACATGATCAAGAAAATATAGGCAAATAAACTAATCGTATTAATGCCGTAGGGAAGGGCAGTAATATCATTGCGTTTTTCCTTTTTTCCTTGTTGGTAGGCGAGCCAACTATAGTAAAAATTTCCGACTATCAGACTCAGGGCAACACTCGGTAGAATTCGACCATAAATTAAGCTGGTGGGAAATTGGAGAACAGATTGACATAAACTGACAATGACTAAAATTTGGATCAGGTTATTGAGCGCTAATCCAAAGAAACCGTCTAAGTCTTGGCGAACAAACCAACGAGGAGAGGGAGAGCTAGAAACAGCCATAGAAATAAGATTAAATTTTGCCCCTAACTTTAGCCTGTAATTCGGAATTAGGCAAAATCAGTTCAGCAATATTCATTCATACTAGAAATGTTTGAACCTCCCATTCAGTGGATAATAATCTGAAAATTTATAACCGTAAAAGAGAAGTAAAAATAACGGTCATTTTTCTGCCAAAACAATCATGCCTAAAATAACTGCTCAAGGAAAAACCATTGAATGTGAATCGGGGGCTAACCTCCGTCAAGTGCTGCTCAAAAATCAAGTTAATCCCCATAACGGTAATGCTGTTTTGATTAACTGTCGGGGGATTGGAACTTGTGGAACCTGCGCTGTCGCGATCGCTGGGAAAGTCTCTGATCCCAATTGGCGGGAAAAAGCACGATTATCATTACCTCCCCATGAACAAGGAACAACTCGACGACTGGCCTGCCAAGTTCAAGTTTTAGGAGATATTGAGGTTACTAAATTTGATGGTTTTTGGGGTCAAGGTTCAAATGTTCAATGGTCGTAATTTTACTCAGGGATTAACCGCGATCACAGTGGCCGTACAGAATTGCTATCCAAAGCCTAGATATGTCCATCTGAGTTAGATTAATTTCTCTTCTGCCTCCAATCTTGAGCTAAAGTACGAATTTTTTCGAGTTCTCCAACTTCTATTCGCTTGAGGTTTCCTAGAACTAGACCCATTCGTCCCTGAGATTTAAGCTTCTCTTGATGGCGGTCAATAAAATCCCAATAAAAGAAATTAAAGGGACAGGCTTTTTCACCCGCGCGATCGCTGTGGTCATAACAGCAATTACCGCAGTAATCGCTCATTTTATTGATATAGTTGGCTGAAGAAGCATAGGGTTTAGAGGCTAATATCCCCCCATCAGCAAACTGACCCATTCCCAAAACATTGGTTTGCATCACCCAGTCATAGCCATCCACAAAAGCGGAGTGAAACCAAGCCTCAATTTCTTGGGGAGAAACACCGACAATGAGAGCAAAATTACTCAAAATCATCAGCCTTTGAATATGATGAGCATAACCTGTGTTTTCTACTTGACTCAGAACTTGATGAAGACAGTTCATATCCGTCTTTGAACTATCCCAATAAAAATCTGGTAGCGGCTCAGTATGATTAAACCAATTACTCTGGAAATAATCATTATCCAAATAATTATAAAGTCCATTCATATATTCCCGCCAGCCCAACACTTGACGAATAAATCCCTCAACACTGTTCAGTTCTAAATTGCTATCTAAGTAAGCTTTTTGTGCGGCTTCAATAACTTCTTGCGGGTTCAATAATCCTAAATTTAGATAGGGAGAAATCAGGCTATGCCATAAGGTTTTTTCCCCCGTAATCATGGCATCCTGATAAGTTCCAAAAAGGGGCAAACATTGAGTAATAAAATACTCTAAAGCTAACAAAGCATCTGAGCGTGTCACGCCCCAACGGAATGGTTCTATTTCTCCATAACAGGGGAAATCTTGTCTTTTAATCTCATCAATGACTGATTGAGTTATTTCATCAGGTTCAAACCCCAAAGCAACTGGTGTTTTGAGACTGCTTTTAGGAGGTTTACGATTGAGTTTGTCAAAGTTCCATTGCCCTCCAACAGGCTCACTTCCTTCCATTAAAATATTGAATCGCTTGCGCCCTTCTCGGTAAAAATTTTCTAATAATAAATTCTTGCGAGAGTTTGCCCACTGTTGAAAATCTTGTTGACTCCACAAAAAATGATTATTAGCAACAAAAGTAATGAGACAGCCAAGTTGCAGATTTTTAATTAGCTGCCTAAAGGGACGATCATTAGGGATCATCACCCGTATTTCTGTAATATTATTGCTTTTAATCCAGTCTTTTAGAGGAGTTTCAAAGTCATTCGCAATTTTGTAAGTAACAGACCATTCAGCTAAACGTAGCTCTTCGGCAAAATGGCGCATAGCTGACCAAAGCAATACCAGTTTTTGCTGATGATAGGGTCGCTGTCTAGCGTAGTTGTGTGACTCAATTAAGATAACTGGCGTTTGATTTTTTACTTCTTTACAGCTAGAAAGTGCTGCCTGTCCTGTCCAAAGTTGATCGCCTAATATCCAAATTCCCGTTGTCATTTCAAATCCTAATATTAGCTAACGTCATAAAAAGCTTAGTCCCTTGTAGTATTAGATATCCCGCTTTAAATGGATAACTTCTGAAAAACCTTCTCATTCGCCTTTACCGATTCAAAAAAATCGACAATCGGACGCGGATAATCTAAACCCACTCTCACGCCCAAACGTTTCTGCTCTTCTCCAGATAATCGCCAAGGTTCGTGAATTTTATCCCCAAAAATTGAGGCTAGCTCAGGCAACCAATGCCTAATATATTCACCTTTAGGATCGTAATCTCTAGATTGTTTCGCAATATTAAAATAACGAAATCCCCTAGCATCATTGCCTACACCCGCCGTATAGTTCCAATTTCCCCAATTACTGCATACATCATAGTCAATTAGCAGTGACTCAAACCATTCAGCACCCATTTGCCAATTCATTCCTAAATTTTTTGTCAGGAAACTCGCTACGTTTTGTCGCCCTCGATTGGACATAAAACCCGTTGCTGCTAACTCCCGCATGTTGGCATCCACTAAAGGATATCCCGTTTTTCCTTCTTGCCATAATCTAAATATTTCCCCATCTTCTTGCCAAGGAATATGGATTCCCTGTAATCCTGATTTGCGAAATATTTTATTGCCATGTTTGATACAGATAAAGCGAAAGAAATCTCGCCACAATAATTCAAATATTAACCAATAGGTCGAGTCATTTTTGACTTGTCTCGCTTCATATTCTTTGACTTGCTGATAGATAAAACGAGGCGAAAGGCAACCCAAGGCTAACCAAGGAGAAAATTTAGAGGAATAATTTGCTCCCAACATTCCATTACGAGTTAGCTTGTAATTTCTAAGGCAGTCTTGTTCCCAAAAATAATGATTTAATCTTGCAATCCCTGCGTTTTCTCCTCCTCGAAATGGCAAAACAGAACGGGAATCAAATTTCGGTTGCTCAATTCCAAAGTCAGATAGCTGAGGCAATTTTCCTGCCTCTACACTTGGCAGTTTTGACAGTTTTTTGGGAGTCGGGATAGTATCCCTAACTATTGCAGTTTTTTCTACAGATTGGCGAAATTTCGTAAATAATTCTGGAAGTTGAGAAATATCATACGGGAGATCCGCTAAATGATAAAGTGTGCTTTCAAAAAAACGATTGACTTTGACATTAATTGAGGATAAAGCATTCTCCAATGCGGCTTCTACTGCCAACTCTTCCGAGGTAGCTTCACTATGAAAATAGACAGCATGAATCTTTAGTTCTCTCGCTAAAGCGGGGATAATTTCTTCTGGAAAACCGCTTCGTATTAACAAATTACTGCCAAGTTGGAGGAAAGAATTTCTTAAATCCGCCACACTTTCAAGTAAAAATTGTGCCCGAAATGCTCCTGTTTTGGGAAAACCAAAAGAAGTCTTAGCAAATTGTCGGGGATCAAAACAGTAAACGGGGATAATTTGAGCATTTTCTTTTAGTGCTTGAGCGATCGCTTCGTGGTCATGGAGGCGCAAATCATAGCGATACCAAATTAAAATTCGCTTTTCACTCATAGACTTTCGATGCTTTTGACTTCGATTTAATTTCCTTGTTTAATTTTAGGCAGGAATTACTAGGGCGTGTCATCAATTCGGCCAAATGATAGAAGTAGCCAGATAAGAATAAAGATTATCAGAAAAATTGGGTTTAAAACCTCGCCCTTTAGGGCGACTTTACAGGTTGAATGCTAGAATGTAAGACATGGAAAAAGCCTACTCTTTTCGTTTCTACCCGACATCGGAACAAGAAAACCTCTTGCGCCGCACATTGGGCTGTGTGCGATTAGTCTATAACAAGGCTCTCCATGAAAGAACTCAAGCATGGTACGAACGTCAAGAAAGAGTCGGATACAGCCAAACCTCTTCAATGTTAACGGCATGGAAGAAAGAAGCAGAACTCGATTTCCTCAATGATGTTAGTAGTGTACCGTTGCAGCAAGGACTAAGGCATCTTCAATCCGCTTTTACTAATTTCTTTGCGGGTAGGGCAAAATACCCTAATTTCAAGAAGAAAAGGAATGGTGGAAGTGCTGAATTTACCAAAGCAGCATTCAGATTCAAGGATGGGCAGGTCTATCTTGCCAAGATTGATGAACCGTTGGATATTCGATGGTCTAGACAAATCCCCAAAGGATGTGAACCGACCAGTGTAACGGTTAGGCTGCATCCATCAGGACGTTGGCATATCTCCATTCGATTTGATGATCCAACGATTAAACCTTTACCGGCTAACGATAATGCCATTGGAATTGATCTAGGGGTAACTAGCCTGATTGCTACAAGCAATGGCGACAAAATTACTAACCCCAAACATTTTAAAAAGCATTACAAGCGTTTAAAGAGGGCGCAAAAGGCTCTCTCTCGTAAGCAGAAAGGTTCTAAGAATCGGGAAAAAGCCAGAGTTAAAGTTGCTAAAATTCACCTTAAAATCTCAGATTCCCGTCAAGATTTCTTACATAAGCTAACGACTCGTTTGGTACGCGAAAATCAAACGATTGCCGTTGAGTCGTTGGCAGTTAAGAATATGCTCAAAAACCGCAGACTCTCCCTTGCTATTTCTGATAGCGGATGGGGAGAGTTGATTCGGCAATTAGGATACAAGTGCCGATGGTACGGCAGGAACTTTGTCGAAATTGACCAATGGTTCCCTAGTTCTAAGCGTTGTACTAATTGTGGGCATATTGTCGATAAATTGCCCTTGAATATTCGTAACTGGCAATGCCCTAGTTGTGGTTGCAACCATGATAGAGATGTAAATGCCAGTAAAAATATTTTGGCCGCTGGACTAGCGGTGTCAGTCTGTGGAGCGACTGTAAGACCCGAACAGAGTAAGTCTGTTAAGGCAGGTGCTATGAAGCAGAAACTTAAACCGTGAGGTTTGGGAATCCTCTTGCTTTAGCGAGGGGAGGATGTCAACCCTACTGTGTATAGGTAAATATCGGAAAGATCCATACTGATTCCCTCGTTTCATTTTTCTAGGGTAATCTATCAGGGTTGGGTCACAATCGCTGAAAAAATACCCAGATAGAATTAAAGAGGTTATTCGTTTCGTCCAGTATTTTACCGCTTTTTCTGATATTCCCAAGGTTTCATCACTTTAGGATTCTTCCAGACTCCGATGCGCAATCGCCGCTATTAATTTTCATCCTCTAGTAAAAACCCAGCAACAATTTTCCGAAAGATTATGAGTCAGAATTTAAATAGTTAGAAATCAACGAAATAATTAAATCAGGCTCAGTAAAGTGAGGAAGATGCCCTGTAGTTGGTATTAAGGAAAATTGATTATTTCTAATGATTTTACTTAAATAATACCCTACTTCAATAGGAACAAAATTATCATTTTCAGGCTGAATGATTAATACAGGAATTTGAAGCCTAGACATTTCTTCACGGCAATCATAAAAAATAATTATATTGAAGAGTGATAAAGCGTTATCGGGGGGTAGACCTAGTAAAGATTGAATAAATTCATTTAATAAATTTTTATTCGTCGGGTCACCTAAAATGGTTTCCGCGTTAGTAGTGACCCAATTAAAATAATTATCATTCATCTTTAGTAATATTTCTCCCGCTTCAGACTTAGTTAAGCCTCCAACGTAATCGCCATCATTCAAATATCGTGGTGAAGCAGATATAAAAACTATTTTTTTGATTAAATCAGGTCTTTCAATAGCTACTAAAGTTGAAATAATGCAACTTACAGAATGAGCGACTAATATTGTTTCTTTCAAATTTAATTCATCAAAAATGTCTATGAAGCTTAAAACAAAGCCTTTTAATTTATCATAAGAATCAATATGAAAATCTGAACGATTAGACTTAAGGCTGCCAGGTAGATCAAATAAAACGATACGATACATTTCTTGAAAGGCGGGTATTATAAATCTCCATACCTCTTGATTTCCACCAAACCCATGAGCAAAAACTAAAGTTTCTTTAGAATTAGGATTTCCTAAAATATTGACATTATATTTCTTAATAGCGGATTTTATCATACATTAATAAAGCAAAATTTGTAAAAAATAGATTGAAATTTAACTCAAAGTATTTTAATGTTAGCGTCTAAAAATCTTGCTGGAATCCTAATGTAAAGAAAAATTTATATTTTAATATTTTTTGAAGAATGCAAAATTTTGACCAATTAAAAAATGAAGCCTATCACCAAATCATTTGAAAATAATTGAACTGTCTTAGGTAGCAGTCGGAAAAGCAACAATTTTTTATGGCTGTAGCCTGTAACACTCTTAAACAGCGATCGCTATTGAAGTTATTCTTTGGTAAAACTGCTTGTACTACGTCACACTGTTAAATAATTTTTTATAAATGCCAATCTATAGGCTTATATTCATTATTAATAAAAATCAATAATTGATGTTATTTGGTCAAAAATAATAGAGATTTGAAGGTAGTGCGATCGCCGATCTTTTAGGGGTCATTTTTGAAATGTAACACTACAGAATTTTTCTTGCGATCTGTACCTAAATGGAGTAATGTACTGAAAGTTTCCACATAATTAATAGTTATGTGTCTCAGTCCCTGATTGTGGTAATCCAAAAGCCATTATTTCATGGCAATATTCTGATTTTGTGGAGTCATGAAAATTAACAAAGCTAGTACTAATGAGCTAGTGATTCAAGTAAAAACAATTTCTTGGTTAGGAACAATTGGTACCCTTTTGATTTGGGCGGGAGTGATTTTCGGTTTAATATTTCAGCCGCTCCTACTTTCTGGGTCATTAAGCCTCTTTTCAATAATTTTTTGCCTATTTTTATCACTATTTTGTCTTTTAGGATTGGCGATAGCTTTGTCAATTGAAGAATGGCATTTTGATCGCGTGGAAGGACAACTTAAACATTTAAAAATACTACTTTTATCCAAGACAGTAACCAGATATCGTATACAAGCAATCCAAGAGATTGAATTAAAAAAATATGTTCCTGATCATGATGATGTTGGGGGCGTTAAGTGGTGTATATTTTGCCATTTATTGTCTGGTAAGCGAGTAGAAATTTATTGTTATTCTGAAGAAAAAATTGCCCAAAAGCTCACTCAAACCATCAAGGAATATCTGATGCTGTCTTGACAAGTTGGTCGATCCATAAGGATAGATCATACCAATTTTCTTTATGGCTGTCAGCTGATTGACTGACAAAACATTAGGGCAAGTCATAAAGCAGAGTAAGGACAGTGAATTCCTTTAGCGCAAATTTAACAGGAAGCCAAGAAACAATTCCCAATGCTTCTACTGCAACAGGTTTTGGTTCTGTTTTACTTAATAATGCCGAAAATTTAATTACAGTTAACTTATCGTGGACAGGTTTAACTGCCCCAGCAAGTGCCGCTCATATTCATGGCCCTGCATTGCAAGGAAGTAATGCCCCTGTGTTGTTTGGTTTTACGGGAGTTCCTAATGCGATTACAGGACAAATCCCGCAACAAAGTTTTTCCATTACGCCAACTCAAGTTAATTATTTGAAAACAGGTCAACTCTATTTCAATATTCATAATTCGGTCTTCCCACCAGGAGAAATTCGAGGGCAGATTCAGCAAGTTCCTGAGCCAATGACTCTGTTAGGCAGTATGGCCGCGATCGCGTTTGGTTCTCGCTTGAATCGTAAGTTTGCTCAAAAAGATACGCAACAGAAAGAAAAAGTTTAGCTAAATGGAAATGAATAAACGTCCGTAGCGGCTCGATGTAATAAAGAATGCCGATAAACTAAACTGGCCATATCTTCTGCATAGCCTCCCCCAATCACACAGGCGACAGGATAACCTTCCGCTAAACAGGTACTTAACACCTGTCGTTCCCGTCGATAGAGTCCTTCATCCGTTAAGGCTAATTTGCCTAAGCGATCGCCGACATGAACATCAACCCCCGCATCATACAGGACTAAATCGGGTTTCACTTGGCTCAGTAAGTCGGGTAAATAATTGGCTAAAATTTGTAAATAACCATCATCATCTAAGCCTTCGGGCAACGGTACATCCAGATCGCTAACTTGTTTACGGCCTGGAAAATTGCTGTCACAATGCATCGAAAAGGTAAAAACACTGGGATCATTTTGAAAAATCCACGCGGTTCCATCGCCCTGATGCACATCCAAATCCACAATCAAAATTTGTTTAACTAAGCCTTCTTTTTGTAAAACCCTAGACGCGATCGCCAAATCATTAAAAATACAAAACCCCGAACCGTAATTAGGAAAAGCATGGTGGGTTCCGCCGGCGGTATTGCAAGCTAAACCATGTTGCAGAGCCAATTTCGCCGTTAAAATCGTTCCCCCCACAGCAGTGCAGGTGCGCCGAACTAATTCGGGACTCCAGGGTAAACCGATACGACGTTGGGCTTTGGGGTCAAGGTTTCCCAGGCAATAATCGTCGATATACGGGCGAGTATGCACCAGTTCAATGAGGGATAAATCGGGTAATTCAGGTTGATAATAATTATTTTCGGTTAAAATCCCATCAGCTAACAGCAACTCATACAATTGCTGAAACTTAATCATGGGGAAACGATGTCCCTCTGGCAGTGGCGCGACGTAATGGGAATGGTAAACGATAGGAACCATATTACGGCAACTTACGAGCAAGGAAACTACCGATTTCTACGCCAATAACTCCCAATACCAGGCTTCCTAACCCATAAAATAGCATCATAGCTTGTCGATTTGTTTTTAACATGAGATCCATATCCAGCGCATAGGTAGAAAACGTCGTATAGGAACCGAGAAACCCCACCGCTAAAGCTAACCGCAAATCAGGAGAAATTAGCGATCGCTCCAATGCTAAGGTAACCAGAAACCCCATCAACAGGGAGCCTGTGATATTAACCACAAAAGTACCATAGGGAAAGCTCTCCCCCCATAAGCGTAGGCATAACAAACCCAGGTAATAACGACTTAACGCCCCTGGAATTGCCCCCAACGCGATCGCTAACGGTGCGCGGAGGTTCGGGTCAAGGGAAGTGAATAATGCGAAAGTTTTGCCAAAGAACACGATTAATCAGCCAGATGGGATTGATAACTTTGTACCGTATTCTGCAACAACATAGCGACGGTCATCGGCCCAATGCCCCCTGGAACAGGCGTAATATAACTGGCAATGGGTGCAACGGCTGCAAAATCCACATCTCCCACTAAACGGGCGTTTCCTGAACTATCTTCTACCCGATTAATTCCCACATCAATCACCACTGCGCCAGGTTTCACCATGTTAGCTTTGATTAATTCTGGTTGACCAACGGCTCCGACGACAATATCGGCTTGGCGAGTCAGTTCGGCTAAATTTTGCGTCCGAGAGTGGGCGATAGTAACGGTTGCATTTTTTTCCAATAGCATCAGAGCCAGGGGTTTTCCCACTAAAATACTGCGACCAATAACAATGGCCTGTTTTCCTGCTACCTCAATGTTGTACTCCTCCAGCAAACGCATTACGCCTGCGGGAGTACAACTGCGTAAACCAGCTTCTCCTCGGACTAAATGACCTAAATTAACGGGATGCAAGCCATCAGCATCTTTTTCAGGGGCAATCGTATGTAATAGGGCAACGGAATCGAGATGGGGCGGTAAAGGCAATTGGACTAAAATCCCGTCTACATTGGGATCTTGGTTTAATGCTTCAATCGCGGCAGTTAATTCTTCTTGAGTTGTATTGGCAGGGAAATGTTTCCCAAAGGAACGCATCCCAATTTTTTCGCAGGCTTTTTCCTTATTACGAACATAAACCGCACTGGCAGGGTTATCCCCGACCATTAACACCGCTAATCCGGGCGATCGCCCTATACGGGGAAGCAATGTTTCAATTTCTGTTTTTAAATTTTGTTGAATCTTTTGTGCAAGGGCTTTCCCGTCTAAAATTTGGCTAGAGTGAGCAGGTGACATGATAATCAAAAAAATCAAAAAGTTTAAAAATTCAAAGAATGAAGAGACGCAATGACAAATCTATGGTTAAGATAACCTATTGGGGAAATCTTTGGGTTGAAGTATGACATTTCTCAATATTCAAAAATGCCGTCAGACCATCTTACCGTTATTAATTAGCGGTTTAATCATTAGTTGTAGTCCTTTAAATCCATTAGGCTTAGCCTCCCAGGAATACACCGCGATCACGGAACTGAATAAAATTGCCCATAAAAGTCCCATTCAGGTGAAAGGTGTCGTGGTCAATATTGCTCCGTTTTTAGAAGGAGGAGCCTATCAACTACAAGATGCAACAGGCTCGGTATGGGTAAAAACCGATAAACCTTTGCCCCCAAAAGGCGTTTCTTTATCGGTTAAAGGGGAACTGCAATATGAGGGGATTGCCGTCGGTCAGCAACAGTTAGGGGAAACCTATATTTTAGAAATCAGCCAGGAACCTCAATCCTCCGTGGTGACCAGAGAAAGCGTTACCCCCGAAAAGCCCCCTCAACCCACTGTTCTTTCTTCGCCTAGCGAAGCCAGCAACCTTCCTCTCCCCTCTCCAACACCAACAATTGCCCCCTCTTCTGTAACCTCTGTCACCCCTTCCTTACCAGAAGCAACCTCCGCTGTTCCTACTCCCGCTCCTTCAGTCACTCCAATTGCCGATCCTCCTGTTTCCGCCCAGCCCTTAACGGTTAACCCAACGGAACCGAAGCAGACAGCCATTCCCGTTACCGCTCCTGATGACAAACCCAAAACGAGTCAGCCAAAAGTACAACCACCTGCTAAACTGAACCTCGATGATCGATTCCTCCCCCACAAGTCTTTATCCAAATGACGGGCTGCCGACGGTTGCCTTAGCAATTCTCTATCGAGACGACCGATTTTTGTTACAACTTCGAGACAATATTCCCTCGATTTTGTATCCAGGATATTGGGGGTTATTTGGTGGACATATTGAACCCGGAGAAACGCCTGAAGTCGCGGTAAAGCGAGAAATCTGGGAAGAAATCACCTATGAGTTAACGGGGTTCCAATTTTTTGATATTTATACCGACCAATTCGCCATTCGTCATGTTTTTTACGCCCCGCTAACGGTTCCCTTAGACCAATTAATTCTCCACGAAGGATGGGATTTTGGGTTAATAACGGCGGAAGAAATCCAGCAGGGACAGATTTATTCAGAAAAAGCACAGCAACTTCGCCCCTTAGGAAAAATTCATCAAAAAATTTTGGGCGATTTTCTCAATGCTGAATTACATTAGTAACAGGCTCATAAATAAGGAACTCTAAAATTTCCGTTTAGTCTTCCCTCTTAGGTTCCATATTGCTGCCTTGATCCTGACCGTTACGCTTCCTCCTCGATCCTCGTTTAACGAGAAAAATCCCCTCCTATCCACTCATCTCGTTTTTGTATAGGCTGCCCATGACTCAGCATCTCCGTTTTGCTCCTTTTTTGCCCAAATTAATTGCTCAGGCCGTTTTACTTTCCTTCAGTTTGGGAACCCTTGTTTCCCCTGCGTTAAGTGCCCAAGCAACTTCTGACCCAGAAATCCCGCCTAAATCAACGACAGTCTCCAATGAATCCCTAGAAGATAGCCCTAAGGCCATTGTTGATGAAATTTGGCAAATTATTAATAATGAGTTTGTTAATAAGAACTTTAACCATGTCAATTGGCAGGCAAAACGGCAGGAATTATTAAGTAAGAATTACCGCGATCGCAAACAGGCTTACAAAGAAATTGCAAAATTATTGAAGGAATTGGGTGATCCCTATACTCGTTTTCTTGAACCGGATGATTTCCAGCAGTTAACTAATCAAACGGCGGGGGAAATGTCGGGAGTCGGATTGCGAATGACGTTGGATAAGCGCACGAATGATCTCTATGTGGTAGAACCTATTAAGAATTCTCCTGCAATGAAGGCGGGCATTCAAATCGGCGATCGCATTATTAAAATCAATGGCAAACCGACGGCTTTAATGAATTTGGAACAGGCCAGCCAAGAAATTCAAGGCGCGATCGGAACGGATGTCAATCTCGAACTTTTTCGTAAAGGGAAAGGGGCGTTCAATGTTACCTTGACACGGGCGCAAATTGAAATTGATTCGGTGACCTATGCGGTCAAAGAAAATAACAATACGCGGGTCGGTTATATCCGGTTAGATGAGTTTAGCTCCCATGCGGCCGAACAAATGAAAGCGGCGATCGAAGAGTTGGATAAAAAAGAAATTTCAGGCTATGTTTTGGACTTACGCGGCAATCCTGGCGGTTTACTCTTTGCCAGTGTGGATATTGCTCGGATGTGGCTCAAACAAGGAGAAATTGTTAGCACGATTGATCGTAAAGGCGGCGATCGTCACTTCACTGCCAACGGGACAGCGATTACTAACTTACCCCTCGTGATTTTGGTGGATAATGGTTCTGCTAGTGCCAGCGAGATCCTAACCGGAGCCTTAAAGGAAAACGGACGGGCTACCATCGTCGGAACTCGAACCTACGGTAAAGGAACTGTGCAATCCGTTCATTCGCTCTCGGATGGATCGGGTTTAGCTGTCACGATCGCGCGGTATTATCCTCCCAGTGGCACCGATATTAACCATAAAGGCATCAATCCTGATATTTACCTAGACTTATCCCTTGATCAGCAATTACGCCTGCGGAATGACCCTTCTCTCGTTGCCACCGACCTCGATCCCCACTTCCTCCAAGCTGTATCGGTTTTAAAAAGCCGTGCGACCAATCTCAGTAAACCCATTACCCCTTCTAAGCCAGTGGGAATGACTTTACAAAATTCTAAGCTGGTATCCGGCTCCGATTTCTAAAAATCTGTGACATTTATTCTTGCTTTATCGTCATTAGCAAGATTCATAAATTTTGGTTAGGAATGCTTGATTTTATTTCTAACCATTATTTTTGGGTTGAGTTGGGTTTAGAAGGTGGATTTTAATCCAGTAAATTCGCGATCGCTGTACAAGCAACGAATTTTAACCGAGGGCTTGTTCCATTAATGGATAGGGATTTCTTAGTTTTTTTCATTTTCTAGGAAACCCCTTCTCTAATTCCTTTTCAAAACTTTTGGTCTGTACTTAGATAAGCCTAGTTAGCGGATTCCAAACCAAAGACTCGATTAAACACTTTTTCAACCTTATAACCGGAATCGATGGATTCTAGGGGATCTTTGCGTAAACGATGACGTAAACAGAGGACAATCACCCGTTTGATATCATCTACCGTCACTTCCGTCCGTCCTTCAAAGGCGGTTAATGCTTTAGCGGCTCGGTTGGTGACAATATCACCCCGCAATCCGTCCACGTCTAGCTCAGCACAGACCTCAGAAATTTTTACCCGCAAATCATAATCAATGGTGACTTTGGATAATAACTCTTGAGATTGAATAATTTTGGACTGTAGCTCATCCTGTTGAGATTGGTAGGTATCACAGAAAGGCAGAGGATTTTGGTCAAATTCCGATCTTTGTTCTACGATCTTTACCCGTAACGCCGGTTCTCTAACGGTACGAATTTCTGCGTGCATCCCAAAACGGTCTAACAGTTGAGGACGTAATTCGCCTTCTTCGGGGTTACCTGAACCCACCAACACAAACCGAGCCGGATGACGAATAGAAATGCCTTCCCGCTCGACCGTATTCCAACCACCCGCCGCAGAGTCAAGCAATACGTCAACGAGGTGATCATCGAGCAAGTTAACCTCATCCACGTAGAGAATGCCGCGATTGGCTTTGGCTAACAGTCCAGGTTCAAAGGCTTTTACCCCTTCTGACAAAGCTTTTTCAATATCAATGGTTCCACAAACGCGGTCTTCCGTTGCCCCCAGAGGTAAGTCCACCATGGTCACTTTTTTCTTAACCACATTGAGGGGAGCTTGGTTTTCCACTTGTTGACGAACTTGATCGCTCATTAACTCTGGATCAGAGGGGGATGAGTTAAAGGGATCATTGGCAACAACCTCAATTTCAGGAAGTAAGTCAGCTAAAGCGCGGATAGTGGTCGATTTGCCTGTTCCGCGATCGCCCATAATCATTACCCCACCAATTTTTGGATCAATGACATTCAACAGCAGAGCCAACTTCATTTCTTCTTGGCCAACGATCGCTGTAAACGGAAAAACAACGCGGCGAGTTTTGGGTGGAGCAGACAGGGTTGCAGTCATCTGAGTTCTTAATTGTTATCGGATTTTCTTTAAAGGATTAGGTCTTTAAGTTTTGTAAACCCAAGACTTAAGATTTTTTTACCTTTCCCATTTTGCCACACCCTTGACAGTCACCCAAGGGGCATAAGCCGCGATCGCCGAAATTAGACATCTTGCAGAAGTCAAGAAACGAGTCAAAGCTCGAAATTGATGATACCGGCTAAGAGAAATCAGCGTAGTCCAAATCTCCGTCTACGATGGCGATAATCTCCCAAAAAGATACGAAAACGCTTAAGTCTGCGAATCCCATGCTCTAGACTGATTTGTTCCTGACTATTGTTTCAATGATCGCATTTTTCTATCCTCTTCCTCCCTCCCTTACTCCTCTTCAAATTTAGAATTGCGGTTCCCTCGGTCGGTCTGGTAATTTTTTTCGCGTTCAGTGGGCTGATAGCATGAAATTAGAGTTAAATAGAGTTAAATAAACAGTTTTGTGTATTCACTATCAAACCTCAACCTATGGCTGATCCCATTACTCCTGCAATTAGCGATCGCATTTGTAAGCACATGAACGAAGACCACGCTGACGCGATCGCGCTTTATGCCAAAGTTTACGGCGATCGACCCGATACCGAATCAGCCCAAATGGTTTCCATTGATCCCCAGGGCATGAATTTATCCATTCAAGTACAAGCGCAAACCGAACCCCTCCGCATCGAATTTGATCATGTCCTGGCTGATTCGGAAGATGCCCACCAAACCTTAATTACAATGGTGAGACAAGCCAGAATTAATCAAGTAAGCTAATATATAACATTTTGTCAAAACTCATCATAAACTTATAAGTAAAAATGGGCATTTTTTTATTTTCATAAACCATATTTTGGCCTTCAATTTCAAGAATTATGCTGAACAGTTCTCTTAACTTATTAGTCGAAGGCTCTGCCGCTGAAGAGCAATTAATTTCTTGGATTTTTGATGCAGCAAAAATACCTTCTAATCGCATTAACATCATACCGATGAGAGGGCGAAAAAACATTATTAAATTCGTCAATAATCTTGATCAAAACTTTTCGCAAAATTATGCTGCATTAGTAGACTTTGATCCAAATAAAACTCGTGATTTGATTGCTCAATCAAATATTGAAAATAAAATTCATTTATTTTATGCAATTCCTGACATGACTGCTTGGATGTTTGCAGACAAAGAAACAGCCATTAATTATGCAAAAACAGATTGGGAACGCAAATTGATTGCAACTCTACCAGCACCTGAAGAAATATTAGGAAGTAAAAGATTTGTGAAAACAATATTTGGTGAAAAATATACTCAATGGGATTTTTTAAAATCAATTAATATTGACAAAGCAATGAAGTCAACCCAGTCCTTGAAAAATTTTATTGAAGGAATCAATCAGCTTTTACTCAAAAAAGAAGAGACTGCTTCTAATATGAACTTAAAAGTTTTTGCTGGATTAGTCAATGAAGTCGTTCCAGCAGACACGATCCTTTGGAAAACTTCTCAGGGGCAAGTTTTAACTGCTGAGCAAATTTCTCATGAAATTGAATCAGGCTCAGAAATAGGACTTCAATATGCTTCTGATGTTTTAAGGATATCACGGGATTTTCTTAAAAGTATGGCTAAAAGGAGAGAGCGTTAATGATTGTCTTTGTGCCTGCTTACGATGAAGCAACCCAATCAAATTTGAACCTTGCTAAACAAATCTACTTTCCTGCTGATTTTGTTCTTTTATTTGGAGAACAAGCAACCAGGGAAAATTTATTAATATGCCTAACTGAATCTATGGCACCTCTTTTTGCAATGTCGCATGGGCAAAAAGATATTCTTCATTCTCAAGATAGTAATATTGCTTTATCAATAAAAGATAGTGTTTTTTTTGGCCAGCGTAGTGCTTATGTTTTTGCTTGCCATACGGCAGTCAGTTTAGGTCAAGAAGTTTCTCAAAAAAGAGGAATTTGGTGGGGATATTCAGATTCGGTTATGTGTTATATTGATGAACCTTCTTCATGCAAATTATTTGTTGACATTTTTAAAGTAATTTATGAAAACTTTGCTCACGCTAAAACTCAAGAAGAAGTTCAAAAATTAGGTTCTTCTGAATAAAGAGTGATAAGTAAAACTCATAATGAAAAGCAAGCTAAAAAGCGACGACGCATATTTTCAAAGTTAAGAAACCCATAAGCCTGACGCTTAATCAGTTTGAGACGATTGTTG
>JAYKGY010000036.1:0-65882 GCA_035285545.1 Snowella sp.
GACTCATTTGAGAGATAGTTATCCGAGCATTTGCTAGGGAAATAACCGTCCACCTAGCTAGTGAAGTTAGCGTTCGCTAAAATGTACCAATTTCGTTCCTATTGACTTTTCGGATAGGCTCTTAAGCTTCTTTTTACAAAGTTTTTAACAAAATCGCCATATAGTAGTTTAATAAAATCAAGAAAACGGTAGCGAAAGCGTTCAGCCCTCTAGGATGGGGATAGATGAAAATTTTATTAATTGAAGATGATGAATTACTGGGGGCATCTTTAGCGAAACTCTTAAGGGCGAATTATTATTTAGTGGACTTAGCGGTTGATGGGCAAGCCGGATTAGAACTGACAACAACGATTGATTATGATCTGATTGCTTTAGCGGTGTCCATGCCCAAATTAGACGGGATGAGCCTCTGTCAGCAATTAAGAAAACAAGGCTACGAGAAAATCATTTTGCTTTTGACGGCGGATAGTTCCGATGAGAGCGCGATCGCGGGATTTGAGGCAGGAGCAGATGACTATCTCATTAAACCCTTTCCGGCGGATGTCTTATTAGCCAAAATCCGAACCCTATTGCGGCGTAGTGGGGCTTTCGTTTCTCCCAAAACCGAAGCATCAACCAATTTATTAACCTGGGGAAAACTCCAATTCGATCTTGATTCAGGACGGGTCACCATCGCAGACCAAGCGATCGCGTTAACGGCAACCGAATATCATCTCTTAGAATTACTGTTACGAAATCCAGAACGAATTTTTAGTCGGAGCGTGATTTTGGATCGGCTGTGGGGATTCGATGAGGCTCCAACGGATCGGGCAATTAACACCCACATCAAAGATTTACGCAAAAAATTAAAAGTAGGGGGACTCACCGAAGAAATGATTGAAACCGTTTATGGGATGGGATATCGACTCAAAGCGGCTCCTCACATAACCGATTCCCCCTCAACCCAGAATCATTCCCGTTTTCAAGCACTTTTAGACAAACGAATCGCCGTCCTTCACCAAGCCAAAGCCGAGTTAAGGTTAGGAAAATTGGAACCCGCCTTACAGCAAGCTGCCCAACAGGAAGCCCATAAGCTCGCTGGTTCTTTAGCCTCCTTTGGCTATCCTAACGGATCAAAAATAGCCAGATCCCTTGAACATTTGTTGATAAAAAGTGACTTAGCCTTATTAAGAGACTCCTCGCAATTTTCTGAATTAGTGACAACCTTAGAACAAGAAATATCGAAGCAACCGAATACATCTAAAATCCCCTTAAATCCCTTGACTTCATCGCCGAAACCCTTGCAGGTGTTGATCATTGATGACGATATTGCCTTGACAGAACGCTTAGAAACGGAAACGGAGCAATGGGGATTCTTTTTGACCCGAATTGAAACCCCGACGGCGGCTCGGTCTTATTTAACCTTAGCCATGCCCGATGTGGTGTTATTAGACTTGAGTTTTCCTGAAACCGAAGAAGATGGCCTATCGCTGTTGCAAGGGATAAAAACCCAATGGCCGACTGTTCCGATTATCGTTTTTACGGGCAGAGGCAGTCTCAGCGATCGCTTAACCGCTTCCCGATTAGGCGCGCAACAATTTTTACAAAAACCTGCCACCACCGAACAAGTCTTTCAAGCCGTTTCCCAAGCCCTGAACAAGCCCAAAAAAGCGGAGGCAAAAATCTTAATCGTGGATGATGACCCCAGCATTTTAGACTGGTTAACCAATATCCTGACCCCTTGGGGATTAGACGTAACGACCCTGAGCGAACCCCAACAATTTTGGGAGGTTTTAACAACCGTTTTACCCGATTTGATTTTAATTGATCTGGAAATGCCTCAAATTAGCGGATTGGATCTCACCCAGGTGGTGCGACAGGATGTGACCTGGGGAGATGTGCCAATTCTGGTCGTAACTGCCCATACCGATGCAGAATCCCTTCAACAAGCCTTTGCCGTCGGAGCAGATGACTTTATCACTAAACCCGTTTTGGGGCCAGAACTGGTGACCCGAATACTCAGTCGGATTCAGTGCGATTATTTACACCCCAAAAAACAAAATATTGCCCCTGATAGCGGAATAAACAGTCATGATCCCTAAAAAACAGTACAGCATCTTAATCATTGACGATTCTCTTGAAGATCGCACCAGCTATCGTCGCTATCTCCAAAAAGATATTCATGAAAGTTTTGAAGTTTTAGAAGCAGATTCCGCCGAAAATGGGCTACAAATTTGTCAAAAAGCTCTTCCTGATGCCATTTTATTGGATTATCTCTTACCCGATATGGATGGGCTGACGTTCCTAGAAATGTTAGTTCAACAGTTTGGAAAATCCTGTGTCCCTGTTGTGATGCTGACAGGACAAGGTAACGAAATGGTTGCGACCCAGGCAATGAAAGCGGGAGCCGTTGATTATTTAATTAAAAATAACGTGATGGCTGAAATATTATGCAGAACTGTTACCCAGGTAATCAAACAATTTCAACTCCAACAAATTTTGGCTCAACAACAGAAACAACAGCAACTGCTCGGAGCGATCGCGCTGAGGATTCGGCAATCATTGAATTTACAAGAAATTTTACAAACAACCGTTGATGAAGTACGGCAATTGCTTCAGGTAGATCGAGTTATTATTTTTGAATTTGATGAAGATTGGGACGGTAGAGTTAGTTTTGAATCCGTTTGCGAGGAAAAATTCTCAATTTTACCGTTTAATATCTATGATCCTTGTATTGGAGAAACCTATGTAGAACCCTTTAAACAGGGCTTAGTGACCGCAAAGGCAGATATCTATCAAGCAAATATTAGCCCCTGTCATGTCGAATTTTTGGAAAAACTTCAAGTGAGAGCTAATTTAGTAGTCCCTATCCTCAAAAATAATCAATTATGGGGCTTATTAGTCGCCCATCACTGTACGGCTCCCCGTCAATGGCTAGATTATGAAATTCAACTGCTGCAACAAATTGCAGTACAAGTCGGCATTGCCATTCAACAGGCAAATTTATTGGAACAGGTACAAAAAGACGCGCTTCACAATCAACTTTTGTTTAAAACCTCGTTTGATGGCATTGTGATTCTCGATCAACAAGGTCAGGTTATAGATGCCAATCCTCGTTTTTGCCAGATGTTGGGCTATCTCCCCGAAGAAGTCCAAAAGCTTAGCGTTTTTGACTGGGATGCTCAATTTAGCGTTCAAGAAATCCAGGGATTATTGCAGAATTTTGACGGTGGAATCCTAGAAACCCGTCATCGTCGAAAAGATGGCTCCATGTTTGATGTAGAAATTAGTACGAATTTCGTAGCGATGGCAGAAAATCCCTTAAGATTTTGCTTTTGTCGAGACATTACGGAACGCAAACGAATAGAAGAATCTTTAAAACAAAGCGAAGCGCGTCTTCGTCTAGCTCAAATTGCCAGTAATTCGGGAGCGTGGGATTGGGATCTGGTTAGTAATAAACTAATTTGGTCGCCTGAATATTATCGGCTTTATGGACTAGATCCGAGTACCAAGGCCAACTATGAAAATTGGCTTCGCTGTATTCACCCTGATGATCGGGAACTAGCAAGTCAACAAACCCTAAAAGCCTTAAAAGATGATAATCCTCATTTAAGAGTTGAATTTCGAGTGCTTCAATCGGATCAAATTCGCTGGTTTGCAGGCATTGGGCAAGTGATCCGCGATGAACAAAAAAATCCCCTGCGGATGATCGGGATTACCTTGGATATTACGCAGCAAAAGCAGACAGAACTTGACTTAAAACACTTAAATACACAACTAGAACAGCGAGTTGCAGACCGAACCCAAGAACTAACGGCAGCTAATGAAAATTTATCGAAATTAATTCAAGATTTACAGGATTTACAAGCTGACACAGAAGATCTTTATAATAATGCGCCCTGTGGCTACCATTCTTTGGATGCTGAAGGAACCTTTGTTCGGATTAATAATACAGAACTCAGTTGGTTGGGCTATAGCCGAGAGGAAATGCTCAATAAGAAGAAAATTCAGGATTTTATAACGGCCGATGGATTACAGATGTTTCAAGAGAATTTTCCGCAATTCATTCAACAAGGAAAGATCGAAAATTTGGAGTTTCAATTAGTTCATCGAGATGGCTCAATGCGTTGGATGAATGTTAGCGCGACCGCACTTAAGGATGAGGCAGGAAACTTTGTGATGAGTCGCAGTAACTTATTTGATATCACCAAACGGAAGCAAGCAGAAGCAACCGTACAAAAGCAGATTCAACAAAAGCAATTACTGTGGAATATTCACCAAGCCATTCGTCAATCCTTAGATCTCGACATTATTTTAGCAACCGCTACTTCTGAGGTCAGAAAGCTTTTAAGTGTGGATCGGGTGGCTGTTTACCAATTTAATGCGGATTGGAGTGGGGATTTTATCGCAGAATCCGTCGGCGATCGCTGGGTCAAATTAGTAGAACCAAACGTTCGCAAAATTTGGGAAGATACCTATCTGCAAGAGACTCAAGGGGGTCGCTTTCAAAATAATGAGATTTTAACCGTTAATAATATCTATACCGCGAATCTTCAACCCTGCCATGTGGAATTGTTGGAGCAATTTCAAGCCCAAGCTTATGCCGTTGCGCCTATTTTTGTGAATGACAATCTTTGGGGACTGTTGGGCATTTATCAAAATGCGGCTCCCTATGATTGGGATACCTGGGAAATAGAACTTCTCGAACAGATCGCCAATAAGCTATCCATCGCCATTCAACAATCCCAACTTTATAGCCAACTTCAAGTTGAATTACAGGAACGCAAACAAACGGAAATCGTTTTACGGGAGGCAGAACGACGCTGGCGATCGCTGTTGGAAAATGTGCAATTAATCGTTGTGGGGTTGGATCAATCCGGCAATATCAACTACGTGAATCCTTTCTTTTTAGAGCTTTCCGGCTATCAGGAATCGGAAGTCTTAGGAAAAAACTGGTTTCAGAACTTTTTACCGTTTTCTAAGCAGCCAGTCATTCAAATCGCTTTTTCAGAAAATTTAAATCATAATACCTATCCTCACTACAAAAATCCTATCCTGACCAAATCGGGGGAGGAAAAAATGATTGCTTGGAATAATACGGTCTTAAAAGATAATCAGGGAAATCCGATTGGTACGATTAGCATTGGGGAAGATATTACCGAAAGACAGAAAATTGAGCAGGTAAAAGACGAGTTTATCGGTATTGTTAGCCATGAACTGCGGACTCCTTTGATGGCGATTCAGATGTCCTTGGGACTGTTGCAATCCGATATTTACAGCCAAAAACCAGAAAAGGCGAAACGGATGATTGAAATTGCCTTTACGGACACCAAGCGATTAAGTAATTTGGTCAACGATATTCTCGATTTAGAACGGTTAGAGTCAGGACGGATCACCTTAGAAAAAACCGTTTGCTCAGCCACTGATTTGATGCAACAAGCGGTAAATGGCACCCAGGCGATCGCGTCTCAACAACACATTACCTTAGAGATTATTCCGAATCAGGTCATGGTCTGGGCTGCTGCCGATAGCATTATTCAAACCCTCACGAATTTGTTAAGTAACGCCCTTAAATTTGCGCCTGCTCACTCCGTAATTCAACTTCAAGTAACCCGCCAAGCTAAGTATGCGCTTTTCCAAGTCCGTGACCAAGGGCGCGGTATTCCTGAAGATAAACTAGAAGCCATTTTTGGCCGATTTCAACAAATTGATGCCTCAGATTCCCGCGAAAAAGGGGGAACGGGTTTAGGTTTATCCATCTGCCGCAGTATTGTCGAACGGCATGGCGGAAAAATCTGGGTGGAAAGTGTCTTAGGGCAAGGAAGTATTTTTTGTTTTACTCTGCCTATTGCAGAAGAAGGTGATCTATGAATGAAAAAAGAATTTTAATCGTGGACGATGAAGCCCATCTTCGGGAACTGATTCAAGCCTGTTTAGAGGATTTAGGGGGATGGCAAGCCCTGACCGCAGCATCTGGAGAAGATTGCTTACAAATTTTAGAATTTGAGTCGGTGGATGCCATTTTATTGGATATCTCGATGCCTGGTATGAGTGGCATTGCGGTCTATGAAAAACTTCAGGCGAATCCTCAAACCCGATCAATTCCCGTCATTTTACTCACGGCTAAAGTCTTGCCCAGCGATCGCGCTCAATTTTCTCAAATGGGAGTCAGCGGAGTCATTTCTAAACCCATTGAACCTACCGTATTAGTGATCGAGATTACCGAAATACTCCATTGGAATCCCTAATTAATTTTCTCAAACGCTCCATCTTTACCAAATCTTTATTTTTGTCAATTAGTTTGTTGACATTGAGCAACCCAAAAGATGAGGCAGCTAAAAATGATGGCAACAATCACTAAGACAATTTTATTAATCAATGGCGATCCCAACTTACGGGAAGCTATGGCAGATTATTTACACTATTTTGGGGGCTGGAACATTTTAACGACACGCGATCCCTTAAACGCCTTAGCTTCTGCCTCTCAAAATCCGCCGGATGCAATCCTGTTTGATCTTTCAACCTATGGGATGACTTTTTTTTCTTTTCTGAAACAATTACGTGCTCAACCCGAAACGCAAGATATGCCGGTGATCCTATTAGCTCTTAGCATGACGTGGTTTGACTTTGAAATGCCCCAGGAGTTGCGAGTGACTGGCGTTATTAACGACAATCCTTCAGCCGATATTGCTAAAAAAATCGCCGCTTTGTTGAATTGGGATTGTTAAATCAGGCTTTTAGAAAAAAGGAGCCTGACCGATCCCGATAGATCCTCATCAAATTTTTATTTTTTAGCTTACGAACGGAGAAAAGAAGTAAGGGGAATCCAGGAGAAGAGAGAATGCAAACCAAAACCATTTTATTAATTAATAGTGAGCCGAATGTTCAAGAATCCATTCAAGACAGCTTCAATCATTTCTGCGGATGGCAAGTCTTAAAGGCTAGTTCTCCCCACAAAGGGCTACAATTTGCGACTCAAGCCGAGCCAGATGCGATTTTGTTTGATATTTCGACCACTGGTATGGATTTATTTGCTTTTTTGACCCAGTTGCGCTCCCAAAGCATTACTCAGCATATTCCTGTCATGATCATGGCAGAAGCAAAGTGGTTACATGCCGATTTATTACAAGAGTTCGCGATCGCGGGGGTTATTGATTATTCGACAGCGTTCACAAAATTTCCCCAACAGATTGCTCAATTCTTAAATTGGGATAAAAATCAGTAAGCTGAAGGAATAATGCTATTCTAGAAACAATTTTTGCGAAAATTTCTTCCATGTCTTTGGCTGTTTCTTCTCCGCAATTAATGAATTCGATCCGTACTTGTCCCATTAACCCGAATCATTGGTATGTGTTGGCATTAAGTACCGAGGTTAAGGATAAACTCGTTGCCGTGACCCTTTGGCATCAGTCGATTGTGCTTTATCGCGATCGCCAAGGAACAGTCCATGCCCTCGAAGATCGTTGTCCTCACCGTAACGTCAAACTCAGCGAAGGAAAAATCATTGGAGACGACATCGAATGCGCCTATCATGGTTGGCGACTCAATGGCACAGGGCATTGTAGCGTTATTCCCTATTTAACCGAAAAACAAAAAATTCCCAACTGTCAAATTCGAGTCTATCCCGTCCAAGAATTAGATGGATTTATTTGGGTCTTTCCAGGCGATTTAGACCATTTAGAACAGACGAACATTGAGCCGATGGGACTCCCTGAATGGGCTCATTTAAACTATATTGGCTCGGTCGCAACCATTGATTGCCAAGGACATTTTTCCTTCTTAATTGAAAATTTAATGGATATGTATCATGGGCATTTACATGATAATTACCAAGCCTGGGCATCGGCAAAATTAGATAAACTTACCGCAACAGAAAACCGAGTTGATGCCTACTACGAAGCCCAAAGCTACTATAAAATCGATAAAATTTGGTCAATTTCTCAGCTTTTCTTCCCTGCCCTCCGACAATTACATCCCGAACCCCTAACCGTCAGCTATTGTTATCCCCACTGGGCATCCACATTAGGAAATGATTTCAAAATTTATTGCCTCTTTTGTCCCGTCACTGAAACCCATACCCGCGCCTATTTAGTTCACTTTACTTCCCTGAATGCCTTCCCCAATTTGCATAAATCCCCTATTTGGGTACGTCAATTTTTTAAAGATAAATTATTTAATGCCGCCAAAAAGTTACTAGAAGGATTAATTGAACAGGATGTCCTAATGATTGAACAAGAACAACAATTTTATTTAGCCAATCCCCAACAACGGGGCTACGAAGTCAATCCCACCTTAGGAAAAGTCCAAATGCTCATCCGTCAACAAGCCCAAGGCATTCATTAAAAATCCGAAACTAACCCAAATTAATTATCCTAGAGCTATAAGCAAAAAATGAATTCAAGGCGTTTTGATTATGCTGAGGTCACTAGAAATTGAAAACTTTCGTTGTTTCCAGTCTTTTGAGCTTCAGCAGCTTGGCAGATTAAATTTACTTGTTGGTACTAACAATAGCGGTAAGACATCTATTTTAGAGGCAATTCAACTACTTACTTCTTTCTCTAACTTTGAATCATTAATAGATTTAATGCTGAGTCGCGGTGAGTGTATTTTGAACAATGAACAAGTTGCTGAGCTAGATATTCGTCACCTGTTTTATGGACATAACGTTGATGTAGGTAGTTTTTTCTCAATATTTGGATCAAATGATAGCAAAGGAGAAAGAATGGTTATATCGATAGAGAAAGGAGAAGAGAAAGGAATATTTAAAGATTTACAAGACCTTATATTTACTGCGAAATGGTTAGGCGAAGAAGAAATTGAAGGATTTAAGTTACCATTATCTCCTAAAAAATGTTTACTATCGGATCACATTAAACGAGTTCGCAGAGAAATTAATAGCTCAGCGTCAAAAACACAATTTGTAACATCGACCTCATTGACAACCAAAAAAATGATTGAGTTTTTTGATCAAATTGTTCTTACACCAGAAGAAGATCTGATCAAAGAGGCACTTCAAACAATTGAACCAAATTTTGAAAGAATCGCACCAGTTAACTCAGAAAAGCATAAATACATTGGTTTACGAAGTGGCTTTCTTGTAAAATTTTCTAATAGTGATCAGCGTATTCCTATTGGTAGTATGGGGGATGGAATATGGAGAATATTAGGTCTGACATTAGCAATTGTTAATGCAAGAAATGGCATTTTGCTTGTTGATGAAATTGATACAGGGCTTCATTTTAGTACGATGTCTGATATGTGGAAATTGGTTTGGGAAACAGCAAGGCGACTTAATGTTCAAGTATTTGCTACCACCCATAGCCGTGATTGTTGGGAAAGTTTAGCAACCATTGCTAATGCAGAAACTCCGAGTGAAGAAGGTATTACTATTCACCGAATCGAGAAAGGAAAGACAAAGAGTATAGTCTTTAATGAACGACAAGTTGTTATTGCGGCTGAACAAGAAATCGAGGTGCGATAGAGCATGGCTAAAGCTTCCCCTATTAATCCAAGAGTTCTGCTGGTAGAAGGAAGTGATGATCTTAGAGTAATCCCAGAATTAATTGAAGCAAATGGTATTGATTGGGGAAGCAAACAAAGCCCGATTGTGAAAATTCGTGAGTATGGTGGTTATGAAAATATAGTAGCTCCAGATGTGATATCGACTGAATTACAAGCCTCTGGTTTATCTAGCCTTGGAATAATGATTGATGCCGATGAAGATCCGTTAGGACGTTGGCAAAGTATTAGAAATGCAAGCCTAAAAAGTATTCCTGATATTCCAGAAAACTTACCAGAAGACGGATTAATTCATGCAGCACCTAATGGTGTTAGGTTTGGTATTTGGCTGATGCCTGATAATAAAATACATGGTATGCTAGAAACCTTTTTGGCTTACATGATTCCAGATGAAAATGAAACCCTTTGGCAATTTGCGAAAGAGGTTACTCAATCGGCAAAACGTAAAGGGGCTAAATTTACTGATTCACACTTAGATAAAGCGAATATTTATACTTGGTTAGCTTGGCAAGAACCGCCAGGAAGACAACTCCATGATTCAATTAAGCAACGTATTTTAAACGCAAATCACCCTAATGCCCAAAAATTTGTATCGTGGTTTAAATCCTTATATGAATTAGGTTGAAAAATTCGCTTATAAGAATGAAAATTATCGCCATTAAGTCAAGCTTATGAAGATCCAGAAACAATTGATGAGTTATTATTCATTAGTTTTAAGAAATTTCATTTTATTCATCAGTTTCAATAACATTCCTATTTCGAGATTCAATAAGTTTTGATGGTTGGTGATTGGTAAATCATCATTTCTGGGTTACTGATTCTAAGCACGGAAATGACGCTTTAATTCATAGCCGCCTAAGGATAAACTTGCAACAATCAGGGGAATCCAATAATAAATCACCCGATAGGCTAATAGGGAACCGAGTAAATTAATCGAAGAAACTTCGGGAGAAAGGGTTAATAAAATTACTGTTTCAAAAACCCCTAATCCTCCCGGAATATTACTAATAACTCCCGCAATTTGGGCCAATAGATAAATCCCAAAAAAGCCAGCATAGGAAAGATTAGCATCGGTGGGTAAAAGCACATATAAAATACCTGCGGCTAATCCCCAATCGATCGCCGTTATGAGAATTTGAGCGAGGGAAAGACCAAAGGGTAAATGGGGCAATTGCCAACGTCCAATTTTTAGAGAACGCTCGGTTAACAGACTCAGGGCGAGATAGGCAAGGATCAGGGTGAGGAAAATTAACCCCAACGGATGAACCGAAGCAAAGGGTAAATTGAGGGATTGGGGAACCTGTAACGGATCAACTAAAAAAGTGACTCCACCAACCGCTAATAGCCCTAACCAAAAACTGAGATTGCAGAAAGCAATAATTTTGGCAATATCGGGATTATTTAACCCCCAATGGGCATAAAATCGATAACGAATGGCACTCCCGCTAAGAAGAGCCAAGCCCACACTGTTACTAATGGCATAGCTGATAAATCCCACAAAGCCCGTTTGCCAATAGGAGAGCGACCCCCGAATATAGATCATGGCTAGGGTATCGTAACCCGTCAACATTACATAGTTAATCAACATTAGGGCGATCGCGCCGACTAGTCGGGTGTGGGAAATCGCTTGTAAGCTTGCTAAAATATCCTGCCAACCGTATTTATGGACTTCTTGATGAATTGCCCAAATTGACAGGATAAATAACAATAACCCTAATAAGGACGGAGCGAGGGGTTGAATTCGCTTCCAAGCATTACTCATTCGGTTTCAAGCATTTTTTGGTGTTCTACTTCAACGACGGTGTGGACATTCCCCCTGGGATTAAAATCCGCCCGAATCTTGGCATACAACGGATCGCAAGCTGCGACAAAATCATCCAAAATCACATTGACAACTTCTTCATGGGAAATGTAGCGATCGCGGAAACGGTTGGAATAGAGTTTGAGGGCTTTTAGCTCAACCACTTTTTCGTGGGGACAGTAGGTAATATAAAAGGTTGCAAAATCAGGATAGCCGGAAAAGGGGCATTTACAGGTGAATTCAGGAAGGGTGATCTCGATGTTGTAACGCCGACCGATGCGGGGATTGGGAAACGTAATGAGTTGCCCTTCTTCAATGTTGCGCTCGCCATATTTGACGGTTTCTGAGGGCTTTTCTGCGGTTTGGGCCATCGTTACATCCGATTTCAATACTTCACTCATGGATTTGTTTCAAGGAAAATTTGACTCATCCCCATTATGGCAAAGGACGAGACCGGATTGTTAAGTTTTCTTAAGTTTTAGCGAAAAACCCGATGTTGCAATGAGGGCATTTGTTGACGGACTTGTTTGAGGCGAGTGGGATTAATCTCTGCGATCGCCACGCCTGGGGTATCGCCGGCATCGGCTAAAATCACGCCCCAGGGATCAATAATCATGGCATGACCGTGGGTATAACGCCGTTCGTAATGGTAACCCGTTTGGGCTGGCGCAATCACATAGCAGGTATTTTCAATGGCTCTCGCTTGTAATAAGACTTGCCAATGATCTTTCCCCGTAAAAGCGGTAAAAGCTGCCGGAATAAAGAGGACATCGGCTCCTTGTTGGGATAAATGGCGATAGAGTTCCGGGAAACGCACATCATAGCAAATCGATAAACCTAAATTTCCCAGACTTTCCGATTGATAGACCGAGGGGAAATTCTGTCCCGCCATGACGGTACTGGATTCACGGTAGGTGTTGCCATCAGGAACATTGACATCAAACAGATGAACTTTGTGGTAGCGCGTTAACTCCTCCCCATTGGGAGCCATGAGAACGGCTGTATTATAGGCTTTGCTGCGATCGCCTTCGACGGGAACGGGAAAACCACCAGCGAGAATGGTCACCTGAAAACGCTGGGCCATCGTTTTAATAAACTTTTCGGCTTGTTCTGCAATATTATCCGCCTGCGCTAATTTGCTTTCTTCATTGCCCAAAAAAGCGAAGTTTTCGGGTAAACCAATTAATTCTGCTCCTCGACGGACTGCCAGTTCAATTAATTCCTCTGCCTCGACTAAATTCTTTGCCAGGTCGGGCTTACTGGTCATTTGGATAGCAGCAGCGAGATAGGGTTTCATTGAGATTGATTTAGTCACAAATTAAGAAGATGCAACTTTTTATTGTATCCCTAGCAGGGACGCGATCGCGCAGCGAATTTAGAATCGTTTTTAAATCAAGTTTAAAGAATTATCTTTTAAGAATTAATACTCATTTCCAACGCCATTGAGTGGGATCAAAATTGACCGATCGGAGAGCCTTACTCGTCAAAATTAAATCGGGCTTCTTTTTCCCAACATTGCACAATTTTTCTCAAATGTTTCTGCAAAAAATTCTTTTACCCAATCAAAAATAAAGCCGATCATTCCCTCATTATTTTTTCTCTTATTGTTTAGATGAACATTTTAGGATAAGATCTGAAGCCGATTCTTTGGGTATTCCCATTAGTCGGATGAATTCATCGGTTTTAAAATGCCCCCATCGCCGCGATCGCTTTCCCAAAAATTAATCTATCAATTCAGCAATCAACTGTTTAACCTCGTCGGAAAATTACTCGTTAAGGAATGGGACAAACGATTATTAGGATTAGCCCACCTTCCCATCCAATCCGTCCTGGATATTGGAGCCAATGAAGGTCAATTTGCCCGACGCATCACCCAAATTTTTCCTCAAGCCCATATTTATGCCTTTGAACCTTTGGCTGTTCCTTTTCAACAATTATCCCGTTTAGCCCGTCAACAACCGAAAAAAATAACCGCGTTTAATTTGGCCTTAGGAGATAGCATTAAACCGATTGAAATTTACAGTCATTTATACTTTAATCCGTCCTCTTCGATTTTGCAGACAACCCAACTCTGTGAAACCGTTTATCCGATGGTCAAAAAGCAGGAAAAAATTCTCATTGAACAGTCTACGTTAGATCACGCGATCGCCGATATTTCTCTACAAGATCAAATTCTGATCAAATTAGATGTACAAGGTTACGAAGATCGCGTCATTAAAGGAGGCATGGAAACCTTTAAAAAAAGTGCCGCTTGTATTGTCGAAATTTCCTTAGATCAATTGTATGAAGGACAGGCCCAATTCCGAGAAATTTTTCGTTTATTGGATCAATTAGGCTATACTTACGCTGGCAATCTGGATCAAGTCTTAGGAAAACACGGCCATGTCCGTTATTTTAACGCTGTTTTTGTCAAAGAATCTGTGTTTGGGCAACTTTAAAGAATTTTGAGGATTTTAAAAATCTATGCGTGTTGAAGCTTGTTGTCAGTCTTTGTTATCGACTATTCTGCCCGAAGTTGACCCTCAAAAAAATGGATTTTGCATTGATGTCGGTGTCGGAACGTTTGCCTTTTACTGTGAAGTGTTTGCCCAATTAGGTTATCCTACCGTTGCCGTTGAACCCCTTCCGGTTAGAAAATTAAGACAACGCTGCGATCGCTATTCTATTGAATTAGTAGAGGCTTGTCTCTCCAATATCAATGGTAAACAAAAACTCTACTTAGGTAATTTTGCCGGTTTATTTAACCACAATTTTAATTCCCTTTCTCCCGATTGGTTCGGATCTTCTCAAAAAAGCAAAGAGGTTTTTTCCCTTACCTTGCCCACTTTATTAGACAAAATTAATGCCAATCAAATCACCTGTTTAAAACTGGATATTGAAGGGTGGGAATTTAACGTCATCAAACAATTTACGGAACTTCCGAGCCATTTATTACCCAAGGTCGTGATGTTTGAATATGGCGGCGGTGTGAATAAAACCCAAGGGAAAAAAGGGTGGTCAAAGGACTTTTTAGAAAAAACCTTAAATTGCCTTTCTGTTCTTAAAAATTGTGGCTATAGCTCCAGTATTCTGGTCGATTTTGCCCCCCGTTCCCAAGAAAAACTTTTTGACCTGCGATCGCTAGATCTCACCCAAGATCAACTGTTTACCGACCAATCCGTTTATGGCAACATTATTAGCCTCAGAGATGGCGAAATTTCAGAAGCCAAAATTCACCAAGTTTGCCAATCGTATTACGATGCCTCCCCCATTGATTTAATCGTTAATGCGTTAGTTTCTCGATACGGGAGTTCAGACCAAAAGGAAAAGTAAGCTAGAACAAAATCTCAGACTGCCAATGTGGGAAAATAAATAAAGACGTTAAAAAACAACGAATTTCAATCCTTACCGTGATTATTAAGTTCGGGTTTATTGCTAATCCCTAATCCCGCGATCGCATCAGCCTGCTACTTGTGTTTTTCAAGCATCACATTGAAGTTAGCTTGCAAGTTTAGGGCTATTGCTGTTAAAAGACTGTTAAGTTGCTTAGTTTTAGCAACAGAGGGGTATTAGAGCGGAAGATTGACAGAAAAAATGCTGCCGTGTCCTGGTTGGCTTTGTAGGGTTAATATTCCCTGATGGGCTTGGGTAATGGCTAACGCGATCGCTAAACCTAGACCGGAGCCACCTGTATGCCGAGAGCGGGCACTATCCACCCGATAAAAGCGGTCAAATACCCGTTTCTGTTCCGTTAGCGGAATCCCTATGCCTGTGTCTTCAACTTGAATAATAGCCCAATTATCCTCCATTTCTAACGTAACGATGACCTTACCACCTGTTGGCGTATATTGAATGGCATTTATTATTAAATTAGAAACCAAACGATATAATTGTTCGTTATTTCCTCGGATTTCTAATGTTTTTTTAACACGAATATTGATTAGGAGTTGTATTCCTGAACTATTGGCTAAAATAGCAAATTCTTCTCCTAAATCGTTAACGAGATCGTTTAAACAGCAGGATTCCTTGATTACAGGGATTGATTGTCGATCCATGCGGGCGAGGAGCAAGAGATCGCCGGCTAGCTGAGTGAGACGGCGGTTTTGTCGCTCAATGATTTTCAAAATATCCCGTGTTTCTTGTTCAGTTAATTGGGGCATGAGTAGGGCAGATTCAACGGTTGCAAGGGAAGCTGCTAAAGGAGTTCGCAATTCATGGGCGGCATCAGCGGTAAATTGCTGAATTTGGCTATAGGACTGGTAAATTGGCTTCATGGCTAATTGAGATAGCCACCAACCTGCACCACCGACCAAAATTAAGGAAAGGGGTAAACCTAATTTCAAAGCCCACTTAACGCCGTTCAAATAATCTTCAAAGTCTTCTATGTTACGTCCAACTTGGAAGTAACCCCAGTCCTGACGATCTTTGGTATGTAGCACGATAGATATTTGACGGTATTGACCACCTTGTTGATCGGATAGGGTCTGCCACTCCTGTTTATTCAAAGTTTTAGGTATCTCTTGGGGATAGTTACCCGCGATCGCGACAAATTGCCCAGCGTTGTCAAACATCCGAATATAGTAATTGCCTTTATTGATCGCGCTCAGGATATGGCGGGGAGAGCTAGATAAATCTTTTGCACAAACGGTATCAACCCGACAAAGATTGGGTAGCAGTTGATAGACGATGGGTTCTAATTGACCGGGCTTTTGTAATTTAAGTTCTAGGCTGTCATGTAGGGTTCCTGCAACGGATTCTAATTCTCGATCTAAGGTTACCCAATGGGCGTGGGCGATCGCGTGGTAAACACCAAACCCCAACACCGTTAAAATTAACCCCATCACCCCTGCATAATAAATCGCTAGGCGTTGACGAGTTTGATTAAAGAGTTGATTGCGCTTCATGATCACTTTGGTTAGACCGCTTAGATCGTTTTAGTCATCGGTTCATTTAAGCGATAACCAACGCCGTGTACCGTTTCAATCAAGCCTACACAGTTTACCGATTCTAGCTTTCGTCTTAATAAACGCACTTGGGCCGCGACGACGTTACTAAAACTATCGGTATCGACTTCCCAGAGTTGATTGCGTATTTGCTCACTCGTCAAAATTTGATTGGGGTGCCTCATTAAATACTCTAGAAGTTGAAACTCCTTATTAGTTAAGGCGATCATTTCTTTTTGGCCCGCCTGATTGAGATGATAAACGGTGCGCGCTCCGTAATCCAGAATGAGGTTACCGATTTGTAAATGGGGTAATTGCAGTTGGGGCGATCGCCGTTGTAGGGCCCGTAATCTGGCCAATAGTTCCTTCATGCCAAAGGGTTTAACTAAATAATCATCTGCCCCTGCATCTAACCCCGTAATTTTATCCTCCATGCTATCCCTGGCCGTGAGCATCAAAACAGGAAGGGGATTATTGCGCGATCGCAACTTTTGTAATAACTCTAAACCTGAAATCCCTGGCACTAACCAATCAAAAACCGCTAAGGTATATTGCGTTAATTGATTATCTAAATAGCCCCAAGCCTCATTGCCATCCGTTACCCAATCGACAATATACTTTTCCTGACTGAGGGTTCGTTTAATGGCGGCTCCTAAATCTGATTCATCCTCAACTAATAAAATTCTCATAATTATGTATTATCGTTTAAAAGAAAAACGAGCATTTACTTTTTGGCCATTAATATTTGCAGTTACTCTCACTTGATATTGTCCTGCGGCTTTTTCTTTGATTAATGTCATATAATGTTTTCCCTTTGCATCATAGGTAAAAGTCAAATTTTTCTGTTGTCCATTGGGGAGTTGAATTTGTCCTGTTACTTGAGCATTTGTAATGGTTTGTTTATTATCCTTTCTTTGTAGAAAGACATCTAAATGAATGCCACTTTTTTCATTTTCAGCAATAAATTTTAAGAGATAAGGCCCCGATTCAACAACCTGAACTTTGGCAATCATGAGATTGGTATTTTGCCGTATTAAAGCCTCGTCTGATTTAGAATAATTTGCTGTTACCCCTAGCGCGATCGGAATGGGTATTCCTAGTAACATAACAGTCATTATTCCCGTTAAATAAGCTTTGAAAGAATGAAAGTAGTTAAATTGCATAAACATTGCTCCTAATTTGATAATTGGATGAAGATTTTAAAATTTACGAGGTTTTTGACAGAGAAAAACTTTTTTCAATCTGAGATTTTGGAGATTTTGGCATTAAAAATTTACCAAATTTGGCATATAAAGCGGGTAATACTAACAGGGTCAGCATGGTTGACGTGAATAAACCACCCAGTACCACAACAGCTAACGGTTGTAATACTTCCTTTCCTGCTCCTGTGCCGATGACTAAGGGGATCATACCTAAGGCAGAAGTCAAAGCCGTCATTAAAATTGCTACCAGACGTTCCATCGAACCTTCAACAATAACATCTTGTAACGGAAGCCCTTTTGCTAGCTTGTTATTGTAGTTATCAACTAACAATAAACCATTACGAGTTGCGACTCCAAACAGGGTAATAAAGCCCACTAAAGACGCGACCGAAATAATGCCACCACCAATTGCGATAGAAAAAATCCCCCCCGCTAATGCCAATGGTAAATTGATCATAATCATCAATACGGCTGCTAGGGATTTAACGGCAAAATACATCAAAATTGCAATGATAATTATGGCTAAGGTTCCATAAATTAATAAATTTTGAGTTGCCCGTTGTTCAGATTCAAATTGCCCTCCATATTGAATAAAATAGCCTGTCGGTAATTGCACCGTTTGACGGACTCGATTTTGAATTTCCGTAACGACTGATCCGAGGTCTCGACCTGATACATTGGCAGACACAACAATGAGTCGAGAAACGTTCTCTCGGTTAATGGTATTGGGGCCTGTTCCATATTGAATATCGGCAACTTGAGCAAGGGGAATTTTTTGTCCTGTGGGGGTATCAATTAATAGGTTTTGAATAATGTCTAAATTATTGCGGGCATTTTCGGGTAACCAAACCACTAAATCAAATAATTGTTGTTGCTCTAAAACTTGGGAAACGGTACGTCCGTTCAAACCTGTTTCAATAATCTCGGTGAGATCGCCGACGGTTAATCCATAGCGGGCGGCAGCGTCTCGATTAAATTGAATTTGCAGTTGTTTGATCGGAACTTGAGGTTCTAGTTGTAAATCCACTAATCCTTCTATGTTTTTAATGCTTGCCTCAATATCAGCCCCGATTCGTCGCAATTGTTCTAATTCTGAACCAAAAATTTTAATGGCGATCGCGCTTCTGACCCCCGACAAAACCTCATCCATACGATGGGAAATAAATCCCCCAATATTCGAGACTACGCCTGGAAGCCGAGCAAATTCTGTGCGGAGTGTCTCAATACTGCCTTCTCGATCGCGTAATCCTGCTTCACTTAATTCCACATCCAAATGCCCCAAGTTTACGCCACCTGCATCGGCATCCCCTGGCGCACGCCCCGCTCTTAACTGCACCGTTTTAAACCGATCATCTGTTTTAAGGGCCGCTTGAATGGCCATTCCCGCTTGATTCGTGGTTTCTAAGGAACTGCCTGGATAAAGAACAATGGCATTGACTAAAGACGGTTCTTGAAATTCGGGTAAAAAGACGCGACCTAGACTGGGCAAAATTGTCAGTGCTGCCACTAAAGCCGCGATCGCCAGCATTAACACGATGCGAGGAAAGCCCATCGCAATACTTAAAATGGGTCGATAAAGCCGTTGGCATAGGGCCGCAACCCAGGTATCCTCTGACGGCAAAGGACGGTGGGTTAATAAAATGGCACAGAGCGCAGGAGAAAGAGTCATCGCCACCAAGGTAGAAGCGAAAATAGACACCAAATAAGCAACCCCCATTGGCGCAAAAATACGCCCTTCAACTCCCGTTAAGGCAAAAATCGGCGCAAAAACCACCGCAATAATGACCGTCGAAAAGAGAACACTCACCCGCACTTCAACCGAGGTATCATAGACCACTTGAAACGGGTGCAGAGGATTGCCTGCTAACTGATTCTTGCGTAAACCGCGATAGGCATTTTCCATATCGACGATGGAATCATCCACAACCGAACCAATCGCAACCGCTAACCCTCCCAAAGTCATCGTATTAATACCCTGCCCAAACCAACCCAGAATTAACATTCCGATCAAAATAGACAGGGGAATCGCACTCAAGGTAATGACAGCGGTGCGCCAATTCATTAAAAACATGAATAAAATCACGGAGACGATAATAATGCCATCTCTTAAAGAGCTAGTAACATTTTGGATGGCAAATTCAATAAAATTTTCCTGACGAAAGGTTTCAGTCACTTTCACATCTTCAGGCAAACTCGGCGTAATTTCTGCCATTGCTTTTTCAATCAGTCTCGTCACCCTCGGCGTATCGTATTGGGGCTGTTTATCGACCACCATGATGATCGCGGGTTGGCCATTTAAACTCCCATCTCCCCGTTTGATGCCTGCTCCAATGCGAATTTCTGCCACATCTTGCAGCTTGATAGGGGTTCCATTGCGGGCGGTAATAGCAGCGTTGGCTAATTGGTCGAGGGATTCTATGCGTCCTAAACCGCGAATAATAATTTCTTGATCAGGATTAATGAGAAACCCACCTGCTGCATTGACATTAGCTTTTCTGGCCGCTTCTGTGACTTCCGCTAAGGTAATATCAAAGGCTTGTAACTTAGCCGGATCAACTAAAACCTGATATTGACGGACATCCCCACCATAAACCATCACCTGAGAAATGCCTGGGATGGCGAGTAAGCGATTTTTAACATCCCGATCAATAAAGCGTCGGACTTCCATTAGGGGCGTTGTTTGGGCAGTAAAAGCGTATTGAACTACTGTCCCAATCGGGGAAGAAATGGGGGAAATTTGCGGGTTTTCTGCCCCTGTCGGTAATTGTTGCTGTACCTGTTGCAGTCGTTCTGTCACTAATTGGCGGGCTTGATAAACATTTGTTCCCCATTTAAAAATAACTTTGACGACCGAAATGCCCACCGCCGAAGAAGAACGGACAGTTTCAACCCCAGGCGTTCCATTGACAGCACTTTCAATCGGTAAGGTAATTAAGGATTCAACTTCTTCGGGGGCAAGCCCTGGGGCTTCCGTTTGGATTTCGACTTGAGGCGGCGCAAAATCAGGAAATACATCCAAGGGCATTTGGGTCAGGTTATACAATCCTAAAACAGTGACAATCACGGCTCCAATGATGACGAGCCAGCGTTGAAGGATTGACCACTTAAGGATGGTATTGAGCATATTAATATTATTCTTAAAATTTTTAAAAAATAAGATTTTCGGCTTTTTATTGCGTTATTTTCGTTGAGGATTGATATTAATCTCGGTGGGTTGAATAAAATTAGGGCTGACGGATTGTGTCGGTTTGGGATTCACACCATCGGCACGATTGCGACGATTTCCCCAACTTGTTCCCGCCGCAAATGCGCCTACTCCGATAACTAGGGTGGCCATTCCCATCAATAGCCAGGGGTTTTGCTCATTGAGAGACAATAAACGGTTAAACGGTGACGCTTGAGGATTTTCGGTTGGAGTTTCTTGCGCTTGTTCAACAGTTGATGGGTCTGGGCTGCCACCGCGTAATGATTGGGCATAGAGTTGGGGGGCGCGTCGAGTCACAATTTCATCCCCTTCAAATAAGCCTGTCTTGATTTCAACAAAATCACCGAAACTTTCTCCCAAAGTGACTTCAACAGGTTGAAAGG
This sequence comes from Snowella sp., assembly GCA_035285545.1. GTDB lineage: Bacteria > Cyanobacteriota > Cyanobacteriia > Cyanobacteriales > Microcystaceae > Snowella. The sequence goes on from JAYKGY010000036.1 coordinate 21,012, forward strand.
CATCACCATTTTTGACATAGACCCGTTGTTGACCATTGGCTTCAATCACAGCCGTCTGGGGAATGGCTAAGACGGTAGAGGTCGTTTGTCCTGTGAGGATTTCTAATTCTGCAAACATACCTGGCTTTAAAACACCGTTAGCATTTTCGATAGCTGCTCGAACAGGAACAACTCTGCTTCCTTCTTCAACCAGGGAACCAATAGTGGTAATTCGTCCGACAAATCGGCGATCGCCGACGGAGGCAACCTTCAACCGAATTGACTGACCTGATTTGACTTTCGCTAAATCTTTTTCATAAATATTGGCTGTTGCATAAACTCGACTATCGTTAATAATCGTCATCAGTTTTCCCCCCGCATCCTGAAACGATTGCCCCAGCGTCACTTCTCGATCAGCAACTCGCCCTGCAATGGGAGCCGTTACTGTGACTAATCCCCTGGCATCAGGACGGGCTTCCAGTTGAGCCAATCGGGTTTGATAAAGGGAATTACTGAGTTGTAATCGGGTTTTGGCTAATTTAACGGCGGCCTCGGCTCGTTTGACTTGAGCTTCTGCATCGATCACTTCTCGACGGGTAGAAACTTTGGTGAGATTGGTTTGGGCTTCTTTATATTGGGTTTCAGACTCCAATGCATTACGACGGGGTAAGGCTCCTGCTTCAGCTAATTCTTTATCCCTGGCATATTTCTCTTGAAAAAACGCCAATTGACTGCGGGCCTGCCTAATTTCCGCATTGGCAATTTGGGAAAATTTTTGATAATTTTGTCGCGCTAAAGTTAAATCGGCCTGTGCATCCTGTAAGGCTCCTTCGGCTTCGGCTCGTTTTTCTTGGGAATCCACCCGTAACTCCACTAATTGGGGGCTATATAAAACAGCAACGGCTTGACCTGCTGTGACCCTATCGCCTGGTTCAACTAAGAGTTCTAAAACTTTTGCTCCCTCAATAGGCGTAGTGACTTCTACTTGTTTACTGGGTAAGGTTTCGATTTTCCCCGTCGTTTTTAGGGAAATATTTAGGTTTTTTCTGGTTACAGGCTCAATCCTAATTCCCAGCCGTTGGATCGTTTCTTGATCCACTTGGATGGCGTTTGGGGTTACTGTTGTTGCATCTCCGCCCTCAAATTCGTGGCTATGGCCACCGTGAGATAAGACTGCATTGGGCGTTGCCAAAATGAACACTAAAACAGCAACCCATAGGCGATATAACGATAAAATAGGTGGAAAATAATCAAATTTTATCATCAGAAATCTCAGCTTTTGGCGACGAAAGGCACTTAATTTGAGTATTCCTGGTAATGATGAAATCAGGATGAAATTGAGGAATTCGGCTTAGTTGATTAATTTTGTTGTTGTGAGACAGAGGTGCAGGGGAATAACCCGTTTTACCGTTGATACCAGTCTTTGCGCCATTGCTTCATTTGTTCAATTTCCTGTTGTTGAGAGGCTAAGATGGCTTGCGATAATTCTTGAATTTCTGCCCGTTGGGATTTACTTAAGGCATCTTTGGCCATCACTAATGCACCTTCGTGGTGAGGAATCATGGCATCGATAAAGCGGAGGTCAAATTCCGTATCCCCTTTGCCTAGATCCATGTGCATCATCATGGCTTGCGTCTGTTCTGGATTCATCGCTGTTGAGTGATTCATTTTGGTGTGCCACATGAGGGGTTGATCACTCGCTTTGGCATACCAGGATTTTCGCCAGGCTTTCATTTGAGCTATCTCTTGTTCTTGTGCCTCAATGATGGCTTGGGCCAGTTTTTTCATTTCAGGACGTTGGGAATTTTGAAGAACAACTTCCGCCATGTTGACTGCGCCCTGGTGGTGCAAAATCATGGAATCGATAAAGCGTAGATCGTATTCCCCGTCAGCAGGCCCTAATGTCATTGACATCTCGTGATGGCTGTTGTGGGTGGGAGATTGTTGATGATGTGGCATTCCTCCTAAATGGTGGTGCGCGATCGCCGACGTTGTTCGAGAATAAATTGTCAGCGCGATCGGTACACTGATCAAAGTAAAGAAGACCGCTAGACGTTTTTTTGCCGATTGTGGGTTCATCGCTTTTGCCCCCTAAATGGATTCCACTCTTGAGATTGACAGATAAAGATGAAATCAGGATGAAAAACCCAATTGAGTTAACACTGATTGAGTCAATAAGATTACTGAATTCCCATATAAACTTTCTAACGTTCTCCTCGGTTGTGCCTAGCGATTATCGATGCTGTGGGATAGCTGTATTTTAGGAGTTTTGAATTAAGGTTTGAATTTTTGCTGCGAGTTCGCGCAATTTTACAGGTTTACTCATATATTGATTCGCTCCCGCCTCTAAACACCGTTCGAGATCTCCTTCCATCGCTAAGGCGGTCAACGCAATAATCGGCGTTTTAGCAAAGTTGGGTTGAAGGCGAATTTGTCGAATTGCTTCTAAACCATCCATTTCAGGCATTTGGATGTCCATTACAATTAAATCGGGCAACTGAGACTGGGTGAGAAAAAGGGCTTCTTTCCCATTATGGGCACAAATAAGACGATGCCCTTTGGCTTCAAGATAGCTACTGATGGTAATAATGTTGGCTTGATTATCCTCGACTAATAAAATTAAGGGGGGTTGAGAGGCGATTTCTTCGTGCTGGTCTAGGGTCAAATCTGGTTGAATGAGATCGGTTGGTGGTTTATTTGATGGGTAAGCAGAATCATTCAATGACTCACAGGGCAAATCAATGGTAAAACAACTACCAACGCCTAATTGACTCGTTAATCCCACTTTACCGCCGTGAAGTTCTACAATTTGCTTAACTAAGGCTAATCCTAGTCCCGTTCCCGTATATTGGCGATTGAGGGCACTGTCAATTTGTACAAACGGCTTGAAGAGGCGATCAATATTGTCTTCGGCAATGCCAATTCCCGTATCGGTGATGGCAATTCGTAGGAAGTTTTGTTGATTTTCGGTTACTAAGGAGACGGTTAAGGTGATGGTTCCGTCTTCGGGGGTAAATTTAACGGCATTATTGAGTAAATTAATTAAAACTTGTCGAATTCGTCGTTCATCAATCCACAAATCGGGCAGGTGAGAAGGAATTTGGGTAAGCAATTGTAATCGTTTTTTTAAGGATTGTTGTTTGATAAAGGCGAGGCTGGCTGCACAAAGGGGCGCGATCGCGACATAGGCGTAGGTTAACTCCATCTGACCCGATTCAATTTTGGCCACATCAAGAATGTCATTAATGAGAGAAAGTAGGTGATTGGCACTATTTTCAATCGTGGTTAAGGCATGGCTTTGTTTGGGGTTAATTTCTCCAAAGACGGCTTCTTGTAACCCTTCTGTCATCCCTAAAATCGCATTGAGAGGAGTCCGCAGTTCATGGCTCATATTGGCCAAAAATTCATCCTTGAGACGAGTGGCTCGAATAAGTTCTTGGTTGGTTTGTTGCAGTTTGGCTTCGGCTTCTTTGCGATCGCTGATATCGACAACCACACAAACCGATGTTTGCTCAACCATCGAAATCCTGGCGACCCCAATCAGTACAGAAACGGGATGCCCATCCTTATGTAAATAAACCTTTTCCCACGGGGCAATGGAATCGTATTGGTGAAGGTGCGCGATCGCGTCTAGGTCTTTCTGTCTATCCCCTGGGAGCGTAATGTCTACCCAATTGATCAGTCCGGCATTGAGTTCTTCCCTGGTATAACCAATCATGGCAAGAAACCGATCATTGGCTTCAGTAATATCTCCCTCAAAGTTGGTAAACATCATGCCCACCACATTGGAGTCAAAAACTCGACGAAAACGATTTTCACTAGCCCGTAGATCAATTTCTGCTTGCTGACGTTCCGTAATATCTTGAATAATGGCTAAGACATTGGCCTGATTGTCCGCGTCGAAAAATAAAGAAGTCGTGATCGAAATTACCCGTTGGGAGCCATCTTTATGATGAATTTGCCACTTTTCTGAAAAAAGATTATCCCCTTGACGCATCCTACCCATACGGGCGATCGCCTGGGCTTGAATATCAGGATCGGGATATAAGCTTTGATACCATCCAAAATGATTAATTTCTGCTTGAGTATAGCCGGTAATCACCTCCATTTGCGGATTCCAAACCGAAAATTGAACAAACGGAAAATCAGTAATCTCTCGGCAAACGCATAGCCCCTCGGCCATGGTGTCTAAAATTTGGCGACGGAACAGATTATCTTGCTGTAAGGCTAATTCGCTAACTTTTCGTTCTCGAATATCCCGAAGAATACCTTGAATAATGGTTTCCCCGTTAATCTCTAAAACCGAGACACTCACATCAAAGGGAATGGTTTCCCCCGTTTGACAACGTAAATTTACATCTAAAAGCTGGGAATATTGGCGATTAACTAACCCCTCAAAGACTTCTAGCATTTTAGGGAGATTCTCTGGCGGTTGGAGTTGGGAAAAATGCATAAAGGTTAGTTCGTGGCGACTATAACCCAATAACTCTTCCGCTTTGTAATTGGCTTCTAGAATATACCCTTGCACATTGATTAATAAAATGGCATCCCCTGCCCCATCCATCAAGGCCCGATAACGGGTTTCCTGGGCTTGCAGTTCGGCAGTTCGTTGGATGACCCGTTCTTCTAGTTCCGCATTGAGATGCTCAAGGGCCAATTCCGCCTGTTTGAGTTCCGTAATGTCTAAAACGGTTCCTTTTGAGAGTAGGGGAGTTCCATCCTCTGCATATTGGGTTTCACATTGTTCTTGGACGTATTTAATGCTGCCATCGGGAAATAGAATACGGTGGGTAATTTTATAGGGAACGCGATCGCGGAGGTGTTGGTGATAGGCTTGATTTACCAAATCGCGATCGTCGGGATGTACCGCATTCAGAAAATCATCATAGACAAAACCACACGGCTGAGGTTCCATGCCAAAAATACTGAAAACCTCGTCCGACCAATAGCCCTTATCATTTAAGAGATTTAATTCCCAATGGCCTAAATGGGCAATTCGTTGAGCTTCCCGTAGTCGTTCACTGGTTTGATAGAGTTCCTGTTCCGCTTGCTTCCGTTGTGTGATATCTGCTGCAATTCCGCAGACCCTCGTGGCTTGCCCCATCTCGTTTTTGACTAAAAAACTACGGTCTAAAATCCAGCGTAAAGAACCATCAGGGCGCACAATTCGATATTCTACTTCTGTCTGATTACCCAATCGTTGCTGCTCGTAGGCTTGAGTCACAATGGGGCGATCTTCAGCATAAACATTATCCATATAGGATTGGGGCGCATCATACAAACTTTGGCAAGAACGTCCCCAAATCGTTTCGTAACTGGGGTTGAGGTAAAGAACTTGATTGGTTTGAATATCGGCGAGATAAAACACTTGACGAATATTTTCCGCTAATTGCCGAAAGCGAGTTTCACTTTCACTCAATTCCTGTTCTTTCCGTTTGCGCTCCGTAATATCAGTAATTGTCCCCACAATCTTAATGATTTTACCTTGAGCGTCTTTTAAGAGTTGGTTACGGTCTTCAATCCAAAAATAATGACCTGCTTGATGTCGTATTTGATACTCAACCTGAAATAAATGGTCTTCCTCGGTAATTTGGGCAATTTTTGCCATAAAAGCTTGAAATCGCCCCTGATCCGCTGGATGAATTAAATTGATCCAATCCTGTAAAGATAGGGGCACAAATTGGGGGGCATAACCTAAAATTTTGGGAAAATTGCTTCCCCAGATCGTAATATCTTTTTCGATGTTGTATTCGTAAATGATTTGACTACTGGCCTGCTCCGCCAATTCGTAGCGATCGCGCCAAATTGTCAGTTCCGCTATCTGTTGTTGATATGCTGTGTCCCTCCGCGTTTGGAGAAGATAATCTGCAATCTCACGGGTTAGTAAACCGACTAATCCATTATTTTCATCAACAATGGGTAAATAACGAATTTGATGCTGCTGGAATAAATCTTGGGCGATCGCTAAATCGGTTAATTCTGACTCACGTAAATGAAGGGGGGAAGCAGAAATAACGCTGACTGATGGACACATCTTTTTAAAAGCAATAAAAGATAGAGTCATGTAAAAGCCTCAAACTCTTGAATAAAGGCAAAAGTAATTCGTAAATAATAATCATGGCGGGCTTTGTTAGAAGCAAAACAAGGAGCAGGGGCAACAGACAATAAGTGGTCAAGCCTTAGAAAGGGGCGAGCTTTATGCACAACGCCAGTCAGCCAACGTAAGCCGATTGTTAAATAACTCAAGCCCCGACGAAAATGAGCATCAACCAGACGACGAGAGCCAGACTGGTGAACAGCCATGCCCGTTAAAGTGGCAAAGAGAATAGAAATGGCAATAACAAGATAAAGACGTTCTAAAGAGGCAGCAGAACGAACATGAGAATTCTGCCAGTCAAAAATACCCGATTTACTATCGAGAAAAAGATGTTCAATCCGAAAACGAAGACCATACTGCCAGAAAGTATCGAGGGTGGGAGATTCGTCGGTAAGAATAGCCCAGTTATCTTTGACACCGGGGACAGAAGCTAAGGCGAGGTGAGCAGTGAGCCGAACGTCCTGCCAGACTTGAACGTTGTGATAAAAGCAGGCTTGTCGTTTGGGAGGATACAGTTCTCTGACTTCATAGCCAAAACCGCGACGACGCACCCCATAAATGAGGGTATCAGAGGGTAAGCGGATACACCAATGCCAAGCATTTTTCTTAAGCCATTCAATTAATCGGTGATTGGCAAATCCTCGGTCTGCCAAAAGCATAATATTCTCAAAGCCTTGAAGATGGTCTTTAGCCCTGTCTAACAAGGGTTCGTATTTCTCAAAAGCCAGACTAGCACTGCCATGTTCTAATCCCATCCACATCAAAGGCACTGCTCTTCCTCCACAGACAATGGCTAGATAGACGAAGCAGTATTGATTCCACAGTAGGGTGGTATCCATCGCTAAGTACAGTCTTTCCTTCTTTTCTTTCCACGTCTGTATGGCTCTCAATATCAAAGGAATATAGACCTTTTCTATCCCTACTCTTCCATTGTGGAAAAAACGACTCCACCGCTTCTGGTAACTATTGGCTTGTTCGGCTCTACTTTGTACATACGCCTCCCATCTGGCTTGATTGAGGCTTTGACTACTGAGTACGGCTGTTACTATCCAACTGATTACTGTTAGATGTCTTTTGTCCACAAATTGGCTTCCCTGCTCTAGATAACGATACACTTGGGAGAAGATATTGTTCTGGGTTTTCATCTTGTAGGATTTCTTACTTTTTTCCTACTTACCCAGATTTTTTCTTTTTTGACAACCCTTGTCTCGTCAGACTTTTACACACTTGTGTCCGTCAGTCAGAAGACTACCTCCTTGAAACCCCCAGTCAATTGCCTATTTTTCTTTTTCTAAATACTCTGAAACAGTCGCTTTAAGGATTGTCGAGAATTCATAAATATCATTAAGATTATTAATTGAATGTTTAGTTTCTTTTTTGTTTTCAAACGTACTGATGTATTTTTTAACTGAAGAATTGAGATGAAGGCGGCAAATAGGTTTCCGATTATTATCATCTAGCAGAATACCACAGTAGCTTTTAGTATCTCTCATGATGACTCTATTAGCATCTACAATATCTCTAACAATTGCTTTAACTATATGATAAGCTTCAATTTCTTCTTCAGTTGTTACTACACCTTCATCAAAAACCTCATTTAGAGGATTATCTTCTATTACTTCGGTTTCTTTCGGAATTTCAAGATCAAGCGCTGACTTTAATCGATCATTGATTTTTTCCCGAATAAATTGATTTAATGCGTTTTTAACAACTCCTGAAAATTGACTAATAACCGCTTGTGTTTTAATTCCAGAATACACTTGAGCAACAAAGAATTTAATAAATTCATCTGATGGATTATTTATTTCATCTGCGAATATTTTTTTGATTGCACTAGTATATTTGAGTGTGCTAGCCGTTGCAAGTATATTATCTAAATCAAATGAAGATTTTGCAAATTTTTTCAATTCTTCAATATGATGATCTTCAAACTCAAGCATATTGAATTCGTAAAAAGGCGTTAAATCCATTTTGTTCTTTTCTTCAATATCAGAAAAGAATTTGTATATAATTCCGTTAGTTAAGATACTAAAGCGGCTTTCTGTAACAGAAAAATATCGATACAGTTGAGAAGCTTGCTCTTTTTGTAAATCTGCTTCCCAGTGCTTACATTCTATTAAAATTATTATTTTGTCATCTTTTTTGATTGCGTAATCTACCTTCTCTCCTTTTCTTATCCCAACATCTGCTGTAAATTCAGGGACGACTTCTAGCGGATTAAAAACATCATAACCAAGTGCGCTCAAGAAAGGCATAACAAACGCATTTTTTGTGGCTTCTTCCGTGAGTATATGATCACGTTGCTTGGGAATGCGAGATGCTAATTCTTTAATTTTATCTACTAAATCCATTTTAGAAACTCTTGATTCATAGCGATGGAGGAGTTAACGGCAAAGCCAAATTGAAAATTTGCCTAGTGATTCTTTAATCCACAGTTGTGAAGTACTGGACATAAAAATAATAACAAAACTGACCCAATAATTACGAATTTTTTACAAAACTATAAATTTTTCGTAATTCAAACACATTTTTAGAAAAAATTATTAGATCCCTATTGAATAAAACCTGCAATCTGTCGTAACAAAACGTATTCCCAACAAAATAGCGAATAACCAAAACCTTGCCTCTGAACCGTTTTAATCTGATCCTGCAAAGCCTTAGACGTAAAAGGTGCGCCATTCCAACCGGCATAAAGTCCAATCCCCACAGGAACATACCGCGAAGCTGTCCGAATACCTGAAGAATTGACCGTTGCAGCAACATCAGCGGGCGTTTTGCGATAAACCTGTAACACGATCTCGTCAGCGATTCCTTGACGAACCCAAGCCAACCAATTTTGATTATATTTTTGTAGGGCAAAAGAATGGGGATTAGGCGAAATACTGAGGATCAACTGGGGATTTTTAGCCTTAATATGCTCGTACAACTTGCGGGTTAAATTCGTTACAGCCTGACTCCTATTCCCAAAAGCACGAGGAACCGCCCAATGATCATCCAACTGAATCCCTTCTAAATCTTTTTCCTTCAAAATATCGTCCATGTGGCTCAAAATATATTCCTGAACCGCTGGATTAGCCGGATCTAACCAAACATTATTATCAACAATCGTTTTTCCGTCAGTAGTCTTCAAAATCCAATGGGGATGCCGTTTCACAATCGGATCATCGGGCGGCAACATTAAACCAAACTCAAACCAAGCATAGGGCTTTAACCCTTGACGACGGGATTCTCTAACCGCCGCTCTCCAAGGATTCGTAAACGGTGGCAGTAGCAACCAATTGGTGGCAGTTTTTGAAGTCGGATAGAGCGTTCCCCTAAACCCATAAACACTAAAATAAACGCGATCATAACCAGAACGGGAAAAATGATGGAGCGTTTCATCTAATACCGTACTGTGATGTAACAAAGCCGTTCCGATATGGGTTAGCCAAACTGCCTGCATTTTCTCTTTAGAGATAGCCGGTCGAGACGGTGCGCGGTGAGTTGCCAATAGGAATAACACTAAACTGACACCCATTCCGAAGCCCTTGAGATATTTTGTTGTTTTGAATTTTCCCATTAACAATCCTGATAAGCTATTCGGTTTTTCGGGTATTTTTAAGGATTTTAATTATGAATTATTAACAATTAATCTTTAATGAAGGGGAATTTTGATGCAATCATTCAGCTAAATTCCTTTAGACAATTTATTAAGATTTTCAATTGCCATAATAATTATCATAGCTTGAATTTCAGGAAGATTGACAGACGTTAAGAAAGCGTAATAGACAGAAACAAAAATGGTCAGCAGGGACGGCTAAATTGGTATTCCAGGCGCGATCGCGTAAGATAAAAACGGTAGTTCTTCGCTTTTAATATGACATTAATTCTCACCAATGATGATGGTATTGATGCACCGGGAATTTTGGCTCTCCGTCACGCAGTTCAAGATAAAGCCGTAATTGTTGCACCCAAAGATCACTATTCTGGTTGTGGTCACCAAATTACCGCCCATCAACCGATTCATGTCGAAAAGCGATCTGATACCGAATTTGCTGTTGGTGGCACTCCCGCAGACTGTACCCGTTTAGGGGTTACCCATCTCTATCCCGAAGCCGAATGGGTCTTATCAGGCATTAATGCCGGAGGAAACTTAGGGGTTGATGCCTATATTTCAGGAACCGTTGCCGCCGTCAGAGAAGCTGCCATTTTAGGCTTTAAAGGAATTGCCATTTCCCATTGGATTAAACGCCCTTTAGTCATTGATTGGGCGATCGCGAGTGCTTGGACGGCTCAGGTTTTAGAACAACTGTGGTCATTACCCCTACCCCCCAAACATTTTTGGAACGTCAATTTGCCCCACCTAGAACCAGGTTCCCCCCTGCCCGAAATGGTCTTTTGTGAAGCAAGTAATGATCCCTTGCCCGTTGCCTACCAACTAGACGGAGAATTTTATTGCTATCACGGAGAATACGCCAAACGCGATCGCACGGCAGGAACCGATGTGGATATTTGTTTTTCAGGAAAAATTGCAATTACTCAACTACGGGTTTAATCCCCTATTCTGCTGTTGAGCAACAGTCTAATGATTTAGAGGGGTTCCTGAGATTGCTTTCACTTTCGATGAAACCCCTTTTCTCAATTTTTTTTAAGACTTCTAGTCTGTCCTTAAGCTAGCCAATGATATTTCAAGCAATACTCTGTACAAAGAGAATTTAGAAATTCATCACTTCGAGTTGAACCGGAGCCGTTCCACTGTGATAAACCCCAATCGCTCTGGCCGCACCCGCCGATAAATCAATGACACGCCCACCAATAAAAGGGCCACGGTCATTAATTCGCACCGTCACTGACTGACCATTCCGCAGATTAGTAACGCGGACTCTCGTACCAAAGGGTAAGCTTCGATGGGCTGCGGTTAGGCCATGCTGATTGTAGCGTTCTCCATTAGCGGTTCGACGACCATGAAAACCTGGGCCGTACCAAGAAGCAATCCCGCCTCGAATAGCCCGTCTCGTGGGGGTTCCGTTCTCCATCGGATTAAACTTAGGATTCGCAATCTTGGCAACAGACGTTAAAGGCGGTGCATCCCCCATAACGCGACGTAAACGGTTGGCCATTTGTAGGGCATCTTTGCTCAAATTACGAGTTGTATCAGGCAAAATGGTGTTTTTATCGAGGGTCAAGAGAACTTCGCCCTCAATCTCGATCTGATATGTCCGTTTAGCCTTATCTACGCCTACGGTAATATCACTGGCTTTAAAACTGGAATCTTGCGCTAATGCGTTCAGATCTTCTGCGATCGCCTGGGCACGAACAACGGGATGTTCAGGGGCGGTCGGATTCGGATTATCGGCAAAGGCTTTGAGGTCAGCAACGGTGCCTAAAAAAGTCGCAATGGGAATAGTTTTGACTCGTAACGTTACCGCCAATCTTCCATCTTTCCAAGCGTGGGGGTAAATATCCGCGATCGCTTTATTTTCTTGAGATGCAGGGGCTAAAATCGTCGGCGTTAGATCTTTTTGGATAGATGCAGTCGTTGAAGTGTTCGATTCCGTGGTTGACTGAGATTGAGAAGAGGGGTCTTGATGAGTAGGATTAGTATTCGCATAGGACGGCAGAATTCCGCTTAGTCCGGCTAAACAGAGAAAAGACGCACCTAAGGAAGTAATTAAGGTTGCTGGGGTTAATCCGCTCAAAGTTGTTTTCTTCATAAGCAATGGTATGGGATCAAGGCGGCCGTTTTAAATAAAATTCAGCCAATTACTCAACAATAAAAGTCTTGAATTGCCTACTGGGTAAGCAACAGATCAAAAAAATGTCTTGATTTAATGTCATTCGTTATCAACTCGTCACAGATTAACATGGTGATCTGGGCGGGGATCATGCCAATTCCTATCGTTGAGTCCCACTAAAATTAAAAATTTAAATATCACTTGACTTAAGACCAGCAAATATAAGAGTATGATGGGTTATCAAAAATCGCCTCTTAAAGATTTCTCACCCCTGAGTCCGATAAAGCCCGTAGAGAAAGGGCTAAAATTCCAGAAACGATAGCCGCTCAGCCTTTAGGTTGACACTTGCCCAACTGTCCCTTGGTCGGCTTTTCAGGGAATATACGGATAAAGCCTGTGTTATTTGATTCTGGTTTGTACTGAGAAATTAAACAATCCAAATTAATTTTTGATTCTTTCATAAAAAGTATTAATCAAAAATCCTGGAAAATGGCTTGATTTTTCCCCCTTAATAGACAAGAAATATTAATTTTAATTATTGCAGTGTTCAGTATAAGTAATGAGAGCAGCCGTCGTGATTCGGGTTTGCACAAAGAAAAATGGCGGAGGAGTTGAATCGAGTCAGGGAAAAACTTGAGCCTAAGATCCATTACCCTTTAGCATGGAAACAATAGCCGTTCTTTCAGTTTATAGATAAGGTGATTTATCCTAATGGATTATCAATCAGCAGGTGTTGATGTCGAAGCCGGACGACGTTTCGTAGAACAAATTCGCTCAGGGGTAGAAAGTACCTATCGGCCAGGGGTATTAGGCAGTTTAGGCGGGTTTGGCGGCTTATTTCAATTACCAACGGGCTATCGGGAACCTATCTTAGTTTCAGGGACAGATGGGGTGGGAACCAAGCTCAAGATTGCCCATGCGTTAAACCGTCATGACACCATTGGGATCGATTTAGTCGCGATGTGTGTGAATGATGTCTTAACCTGTGGAGCGGAACCCTTATTTTTTCTGGATTATTTAGCAACGGGTAAACTGGAACCGCAACAATTAGCCGAAGTGGTTGCTGGCATTGTGGAAGGTTGTCGTCAAAGTGGCTGTGCCTTATTGGGGGGCGAAACGGCAGAAATGCCTGGCTTTTATGGGGCTGGGGAATACGATGTCGCGGGTTTTTGTGTCGGGATTGTGGAAAAAAGTCAGCTTTTAAATGGTTCTCAAGTTCAAGTCGGCGATGTGGCGATCGCGCTCAGTAGCCAAGGGGTGCACAGTAACGGCTTTAGTTTAGTGAGAAAAATCGTTGAAAGCCAAGGATTTAACTGGGAAGATTGCCCCAAAATCTTAGGCGGTCAAAGTTTAGGCGAAGTCCTACTCACTCCGACTCGAATTTATGTAAAACCGATTTTAGAAGCCCTACGATCAGAGTTAGCGATTCATGGGATGGCCCATATTACCGGCGGCGGGTTACCCGAAAATTTACCCCGTTGTTTAGGCCCGAACCAATCGATTCAAGTTCAAGCCAATAGTTGGGAGATTCTTCCCGTTTTCCGTTGGTTAGCAGAAGTAGGGCAGGTCAACGAAACAGCCATGTTGGAAACGTTCAATATGGGAGTGGGTTTTGTGGTTCTGGTTCCGCCTGAGCAAGCCGATCACACCATTGCTTGGTTCCAATCCCAGGCGATCGCGGCCTATCACATTGGTCAGGTCATTGAAGGCAATGGTAATTTGATTTTCGCTTAATGTTTACGTATTTACCCAAAATCGTTTAAATTTGTGATTTTTGTTGGGAACGAGTTGTGCTAAGTAAGTCAACTTAATTAAAAATTAAAAGCAAACAGAGTTTTACTGCTAAGGACATAGATGGCAAGCCTAAATGATTCGTGCGACTGAAGCTTGTTCTGACTCAGTAAAAATTTCTTTGAGCAAGGGAGCTAAATCATTATCTAAACGACCTGAACGAATAAATTCTGCGTAGGTATCCGACTCAATGTTTAATAAATTTTCTTCTAGTTGCTCTAAAATTAAAGCTTGCAATTGGGGATGTTCTTTTTGTTTTTTGACAATATCTTCTTCCACTAACACTAATTGTTTTTCAACCAATTCTTTTTTCGGTTGATAGAGTTCAAAATTACTGTCTCCCGATAAAACTAATTTATCTAAATAATCCACAACGCGCTTGAGAGCAGATTGACGGGCAATCAGTTGAAAATATTCTTGGCTTAAGCGGCGATCGCCAATTAAATTAAATTTTTCTAACATCCATTGCATGGTTAAACCCTGCACCAACAAGGTAAATAAGACCACACCAAAGACCGTATCAATAATTTCTTGCCGTTGGGATAAGGCACTCGGAACACTTAAAGCCAGAGCAACAGAAACCGAACCGCGAAGTCCACCCCACCAAAGCACCGTTTGTTCACCTAAGCGAATTTGAGAGTTTGCTAACCAATTACTCAGGCCGCCAAAGCCAAAAATAATAATAAATCGGGAAATTAAAACGGCTAGAATACAAACACAAATGACATTAAAATTATCGGTTAAATTGGAAAGTTTAACTTGATCGCCGATTAATAAAAAAACAATAGAATTGACAAAAAACGCTAAAAAATCCCAAAACTGAGAAACCAATAAACGGGTTCTAGGACTCATGCCAATGCGAGAACCAAAGTTTCCTAAAATAATTCCCACTGTTACCACACCAATAACCCCCGATCCCCCTAATTCTTCCGTAATTAAATAGGAAGCATAGGCTGAAACTAAAGTTAGAGATTGCTCAACCAGGGGAAGATCAAACCGTTGGGTGAGATAGGATAGGCCAAACCCGATCGCGCAACCCACTCCGACTCCAATCCCAACAAAACTAAAGAATAAGGGAGCAATAATCGGCAGTGAAAATAATTCTTTTCCGAGCGGTAAACTGACTAATAAAACAAACGCAACAACGGCAACCCCATCATTAAATAAACTTTCGCCTTCCATTAAAATGGTGAGCTTTTTACTGGCTCCTAATTGACGAAACAGGGCAACCACAGAAACCGGATCCGTTGTTGATAAACTGGCACCAACTAATAAGGCAGTCGGTAGGGTTAAATTGGTCAATTGACTCAGCCCAAAAGCAATGACCAAAATTGAAATAATGACCCCAAAAACGGCAAAGAGCAAGACCGGAAACCAATTGGATTTCAACTCACGCCAACGGACATTCCAAGCGGCTTCAAAAAGGAGAGGCGGTAAAAAGATTTCTAAAATTAAAGGGGGCGATAATTTGACTAAGCGCACATCAATGAACGCCAGCCCTAACCCCACAATAACCAGTAAGAGGGTATAGGGAATCTGACGCACCCAAGGAACAATACGGGAGAGCGTGGCGACAGAAAGAGAAACTGCTAAGACGACAACAAATTGTTCAAGGTTTTGTTGAATAGCTGCATCAGCCGCCGATTCTAGACCCATGAAATGCTCCGATTTGTATAGACCAGTCTAGAATATTTTAAGTTACGTCGTGCTATTTCTAAGAGACTGACTGCGATGCTGCCTACTGTTCAACTGTCCAACCCGCTACCCACGAGTCATGATTTACCGTTGGGTAAGCCTCCTAGTCCCTCTCAATTGGGCCATCTCCAATGTCAGTTGGATATTTTGCTGTTGGCCTTAGCGTCTTTAACCCCGCTAAAAATCGGTGATCTTCAGCAAGCTGCTAAAGAACTCAAATTAACCTCCTTTCCGATTAATGGGGCAGAGAGTGAACCGCTTTCCCATCCCCGACAATGGCGATCGCAGACGGGTGATTTTACAGTAGAAAGAGCGCGATCTTTGGTGATGTTAATCGGTCATTTAGCCCAGGCGTATCAAGAACTCTTGCGACGAGCCGTAACCTTAATGGAGCAAATGCAAGAACAGGGCAAAGATGCCACTCGCACCACCTTACTGGGAGAATATTTAGCGAATTTTCAGGACGTTTATACTGCCTACCGAATCGCAGAAGGACAATCCCTTTGGGATGATTTAACCCCCTTTGCCTTTAAACTTTTGATTGATTTATTGTTTTATAGTGCCCCAAATGGCCATCGTCGCTTGTGGTTGGTGTTATTGGATGAAGCCCAGGGGTTAGTGTATGAAACTGTTTAAAGAAGTTGCCATCCAACGGTTTACCCCCCCGACCTGTACGCTGGAACTCCAAACGACGCGATCGCGGTTTGAAAAAGAGAAAAAGCCCTTACCTGAAAACGTTCGCTTTGAATTACGCTTTGATGATCCCCGCTTACCCGACGACCAACAGGTGAGCATGACGGGAACCCAAAGCCAATTAGACCGCCTCTGTGAAGTGGTTAATAACTATATTCAAACCTTTTTAGAACAAACGTTTCGGAAAGGATTAAATTGTGCTGAAGCCCCTTATTATCAAAGCTCTCTTCTACCTGAAACCATCCTTTTTGCTCCCTCTGACTCCCTGTCCTTACATCCTAAAGGGTTACTCAACCATATTTTTTGCTTCGGGTTACTTGATAGCGGCTCGATAGCTAATCCCATGTTGGAGTTAAGCACTTCCCAATTATTTGACCTGGCAACCGCCCTAGAAAATTATAGCCACGAACTCCGCCAACAAGCGAATACTCAACCCATTGCTCAAGAAAAGCCCTACTGGGTCTGGACAGGTACTGCTTTAATTAGCCTGGTTGCCCTTGGCTTAATCGGAATGGGTTTAAGGGAATTTTATGGCGATCAACAAGATCCCAATCCCATTGCCGCAAATCTTCCCGTTAGAAGCAAGTTTAACTTTACGGAAGTCTTACCCCCCATTCCCCCTGCCCCCTCTAAACAACCGATTCCGAATCCGAGCCTTGCGCCGAGCCTTGCAGTCCGCGATCCCTTACCGCCCCCTAATACTGTCCAAGCCGTAGCCAGTCCCTCCCGTAATCCCAACGTCACTTTAACAACACCACCTTTACGGGTTTTACCGCCGCCGCCCGTCGTTCCCCCCGCCCCGCCGAGTGTGACGATCGCGAGCAATCCGATTCAGGGCAATAACATGATGGTTATTCCCAATCCGCCTTCTGCCCAGGGACAGACCCCATTACCCATTTTGCCCCCGAATAATTCCTCAACGGTCGGCCTAACCACACCGACCCTATCGCCGCCGCCTGCCTTGCCGCCCTTACCCGCCAATCAACAACGCTTAACCCCTCAACCCAGTCCCTCGACCTTAACTATTAATCCGATAACGCCGCCGCCCCCTAGCAATAATAATTACAATCTGCTTGATGCGATTCCCCAAGTGGCTGAAGCCCGTCAATATTTCCAAGAAAAGTGGCAACCCCCAGAGGATTTAACGCAAACCTTGGAATACCGTCTATTGATTAAGCCCGATGGTTCTTTGGATCAGTCTATTCCCTTGGGTAAAGCGGCGAGTTTGTATTTAGCCAAGTTACCTATGCCCAGTCCAGGCACCCCTTTTGTCAGCCCGCTCAAGGTCGAAGGAGAACAAACGGTTCGTTTAGTCCTAAGTCCCAATGGCAGTGTTAAAACTTTTTTGGAATAACGGGATTAAGTAAACGCACTGGAGAACCCTAAAACATTGATGTTAGACTAACCCAAGAAGAATAGTTGCGATTGGGTATGGTGGTTGCAAAATCCTACAGTCAGTTTCAAGAAAAATTCCAAGCGGGAAGAACAGCCTTAGAGCAGGGCCAATACCGTTTGAGTGTGGAAAATTTAGAAGAAGCCGTTAAATTGGTGACTCTAGGCTCTCGCGATGGTGGCGATGCCCAATTATGGCTGGTAATGGCCTATCAAGCGGTGGGGAAATACCAGGAAGCGACCAGTCTTTGCCGTAAGTTAACCCGTCACCCCGATGGCGAAATCCGCAAGCAAAGTAAACAGGTTCTCTATATTTTGGAAGCCCCCCGTTTGGCCCGTCCTAAAGAATGGATGACGGAAATTCCTGATCTCAATAATGTGGCCTCTAATGACAAACCGTCCTATGTCCAGGCGGTAAGCCAGCGACGGAAAGCCAAACCCAAACCTTCGGCGATTCAGTTTGAAGATACGCGCAAGATGAATACGAAGGATAACGGCTTTATTATCGTGGTTTTATTGTTCTTACTCTTGCTGTTGGGTGGTACGATTTGGTTTAGTTAAATGGAAAGGTTACGTCATCACCAACGGACGCTAAGGGTATGCAATACTGGCTATTTCAAGGAAATCCTAAATATTATCGAATTGTGGATGCGATTCGTTCCTTGGATTCCATGCCCTGGTTGGTGACTCGTTATGCGGACAAAATGCAGGTCGGTGACGGAGTGTTGATCTGGATCGCAGGCCCTGATGCGGGGATTTACGCGATCGCCGAAATTGTTGAAACTCCCAAAATTTTAGACACCATACCCGATCTGGAATATTGGACAACGCCCGTGAGTGCAAAAAAAGACAAACCCCGCGCCCAGTTACGATTCCTGAGAAAATTACTGGGTCAACCCCTACGGAAGCATGAATTAAAGCAAGACCGAATTTTAAAAGACCTTTTAGTGATCAAAGCCCCCAACAGCACCAATTTCAAAGTTACCCCAGAACAATGGGAGCGAATCTATCAACTCAAAGGTTAAATTTTTAAGATTAAGTCTCTCTCTTAAGACAGAGTTTCTCGTCACTTCAAAAAATAATGCTTACCAAATATGTAGAAAATTTGATAATCTAAGCTAAATAGCCTTGGGATGATAATTAGAAAAGCGTGAATATTACTATTGGACGGGGAAAAATCGCCCGCCGAGCCTATGGCATCGACGAAATTGCACTAGTCCCCGGAGTGCGTACTTTAGATCCGAGTTTAGCTGATACACGCTGGACAATCGGTGGCATTGAACGAGAAATTCCGATTATTGCCAGCGCAATGGATGGCGTAGTCGATAGCCAGATGGCAACCCTGTTGTCAGAATTAGGCGCATTAGGCGTAATCAATTTAGAAGGGATTCAAACCCGTTACGAAGATCCAAACCCCATACTGGATCGGATTGCTTCGGTCGGGAAATCGGAGTTTGTCGGTTTAATGCAAGAACTCTATTCAGAACCGATTAAACCTGAATTAATCCAAAAACGCATTGCTGAAGTTAAAGAAAAAGGTGGGGTTGCAGCCGTTAGTTTAACCCCCTTAGGCGCTTCTAAGTTTGGCCACGTAGTAGCAGAAGCCAAAGCAGACTTGTTATTTATTCAAGCAACGGTTGTTTCGACAGATCACCTCTCTCCTGAATCGATCGCGACTTTGGATTTAGGGAAACTGTGCCAAGAAATGCCCATGCCCGTCATCTTAGGAAACTGTGTCACCTACGAAGTGGCATTAAGCCTCATGAAGACCGGAGCCGCCGCCGTTCTCGTGGGAATTGGGCCAGGGGCTGCTTGTACTTCCCGTGGCGTTTTGGGGGTCGGTGTTCCCCAGGCAACAGCCGTAGCCGATTGTGCAGCCGCTAGGGATGACTACTATGCAGAAACGGGGCGTTATGTTCCGGTGATTGCCGATGGTGGCATTATTACGGGTGGCGATATCTGTAAATGTATTGCCTGCGGTGCGGATGCGGTTATGATTGGTTCCCCCATTGCCCGTGCTGCCGAAGCCCCTGGTCGGGGTTATCACTGGGGAATGGCAACCCCAAGCCCTGTGTTACCCCGTGGAACGCGCATTAGTGTCGGAACAACGGGAAGCATCAAGGAAATCCTCACCGGGCCTGCCAAATTGGACGATGGAACTCATAACCTTTTGGGTGCTCTAAAAACCAGTATGGGAACCTTAGGCGCGAAAAACATCAAGGAAATGCAACAGGTGGAAGTGGTGATTGCCCCATCGTTGTTAACTGAAGGGAAAGTTTACCAAAAAGCCCAACAATTAGGAATGGGTAAATAATTTCTTTTTACAATTACCTCGATTCTGTATTTACCCCCTAAAATCTAATTTAGGGGTTTTTTAATGATTCTGCTAGAAAAAAGCCTATTCAACCAAGGCGCGAGAAGTAAACCTTATTGGGCGGGATTGACTCCTGACTTTTGATACATGAATGACACCGGGTTTTTCCGTCAATTCGTTTACCAGTAACCTCTTTAACCTACTTTTTAAAGTAAAATAGACCGACATTCAGTATCACGACAATGCCTATGTTAACCGAATATCGCCAACATGCTGAAGAAAGAGCGCAGCTTGGCATCCCTCCCGTTCCCCTCAATGCCGCCCAAACTTCCGCTCTGTGTGAAATGTTGAAAGCTCCCCCTGAAGATTTAAAAGAGGAGTTACTGGGTTTATTGCGCGATCGCGTTCCGCCGGGTGTGGACGAAGCGGCCTACGTCAAAGCAGGATTTTTAACCGCTATTGCTAAAGGTGAAATCGAATGCCCCGTCATTTCCGCTCAAGGAGCCGTTAGCCTTTTAGGAACCATGATCGGCGGTTATAACGTTCAATCTCTTATTCAATTATTAAAATCGAAAGACACCAATATTGCCTCAGCAGCCGCAACAGCCTTAAGTAAAACCTTATTAGTATTTGATGCCTTTAATGAAGTTTTAGAATTATCCGAAACCAATCCCTACGCGAAACAAGTCGTGGATGCTTGGGCCAATGCTGCCTGGTTTATTGGCAAACCCAAACTTCCTGAAAGTATTACCGTTACGGTTTTCAAAGTTCCAGGCGAAACCAATACGGATGATTTGTCACCAGCAACCCATGCCACCACACGCCCTGATATCCCGCTCCACGCCCTGGCCATGTTGGAAAGTCGGATGCCAGGCGGTTTAGCAACCATTGCTGAACTCAAACAGAAAGGCCATCCCGTTGCCTATGTGGGTGATGTGGTCGGAACTGGCTCTTCCCGTAAATCGGCCATTAACTCCGTCCTCTGGCATATTGGCGAAGATATTCCCTACGTTCCCAATAAGCGATCGGGTGGCTATATTTTAGGCGGTAAAATTGCCCCCATTTTCTTTAACACCGCAGAAGACTCAGGGGCTTTACCGATTGAGTGTGATGTCACCCATCTGGAAACAGGGGATGTAATCACCATCTATCCCTACAAAGGCGAAATTACCAACGAAGCAGGGGAAGTGATTTCTACTTTCACCCTCAAACCCGATACCATTTTGGATGAAGTTCGAGCAGGTGGACGAATTCCCTTACTCATTGGCCGTAGCTTAACCGATAAAACCCGTGAAGCTTTAGGGTTAACCTCTAGCACCCTCTTTGTTCGTCCCTCCCTCCCTGAAGATACAGGCAAAGGATTCACTTTAGCGCAAAAAATGGTCGGAAAAGCCTGTGGATTACCTGGGGTTCGTCCAGGTACAGCTTGTGACCCGATTATGACAACCGTAGGTTCCCAAGATACCACTGGCCCCATGACACGGGATGAGTTAAAGGAACTGGCTTGTTTAGGATTCAGTGCCGACCTGACGATGCAAAGCTTCTGTCACACAGCGGCCTATCCCAAACCCGTTGATATCAAAACCCATAAAGAATTACCCGATTTCTTCTCGACTCGCGGGGGTGTGGCACTCCGTCCAGGCGATGGCATTATCCATTCTTGGTTAAATCGGATGTTATTACCTGATACCGTTGGCACAGGGGGCGATTCCCATACTCGTTTCCCGTTGGGGATTTCTTTCCCCGCAGGTTCGGGTTTAGTGGCTTTCGCGGCGGCGTTAGGGGTGATGCCCTTGGATATGCCTGAATCGGTATTAGTGAAATTTACGGGAGAACTCCAGCCTGGCGTTACTCTGCGCGATATCGTTAATGCCATTCCTTGGGTCGCGATGCAACAAGGTAAGCTCACCATTGGCAAAGAAAACAAAATCAATGTGTTCAATGGTCGCATTATGGAAATGGAAGGGCTACCTGACCTCAAAGTTGAACAAGCCTTTGAATTAACCGATGCAACAGCAGAACGTTCCTGTGCAGGATCAACCATTAAATTAAGCGAAGAAACAGTTGCGGAATACCTACGATCCAATGTGGCACTATTGAAAAATATGGCGGCACGGGGCTATCAGGATGCTCGTACTATTCTGCGTCGAGTGGCCAAGATGGAACAGTGGTTAGCGAATCCCCAATTGATGTCTGCGGATGCCGATGCGGAATATGCCGATGTGATTGAGGTGAACTTAAACGAAATTAAAGAACCGATTGTGGCTGCGCCCAATGACCCCGATAACATCAAATTAATGTCGGAATGTGCAGGGGATAAAATCGATGAAGTCTTTATCGGCTCCTGTATGACCAATATCGGCCATTATCGCGCGGCTGCCAAAATTTTAGAAGGGGCAGGAACGGTAAAAGTCCGTCTTTGGATCTGTCCTCCCACCCGTATGGATGAACAGCAACTCCGTGAAGAAGGGATTTACAACATTTTTGAAGCGGCTCAAGCTCGCACCGAAATGCCTGGCTGTTCGCTTTGTATGGGGAACCAAGCACGGGTAGAAGATAATGCAACGGTCTTTTCGACTTCGACTCGTAACTTCAATAACCGCATGGGTAAAGGGGCGCGAGTCTATCTCGGATCGGCAGAATTGGCGGCAGTTTGTGCCTTGTTAGGATACATTCCTACAGTGGAAGAATATCTCGCGATCGTTCAAGAGAAACTCGATCCCTTTGCGGCGGATCTCTATCGTTACTTGAACTTTGACCAAATCGCAGGTTTTGAGGATCAAGGCCGAGTAATTGCGGTGGAAGATTTACCGAAAATCGAAGATATTTTAGGGATTCCCGCAGGAGCTTTAAGTTAGAATGGGTTTAAGGTGGGTCTTGATGACTCACCTTTATAAAAACAAGGAGGATAATGCCTGCAAAGGATACTTAATTTACCGTACCCTTTTAAAAAGAGTTTTACCCCAGTCCCAAGTTTATTTAGCGATTAGTAGAGAAGTTTATAAGTCATTTTTCCGACAAAAAGCTATTCAAACAATACTTAAAGAAAATCAAATTTACTTAATTATTGTTAGCTTACAAAATGAGGAGATTATTCAATGGATAAACTAGGTCATTATCGGTATTTAATTAGAAAAATCCTGACAGAATATGAGGCTTTGGCTTCACAAACACCTAATCCCCAAGGGGTAGATAGTGTGTTGGCGTTTGATGGGCAGCGTGATCAATATATATGGTTCCAAGTGGGATGGGCAGAAGAGGAAAGAGTCAACGGTATTTCTGTATATGTTCGCATTAAAAATGAAAAAATTTATATTGAGGAAGATTGGACAGAAGAAGGAATAGCAACCGAATTACTCAGGAAAGGTGTACCAAAGGAGGATATTGTTTTGGCGTTTTATGCTCCTGAAGTTCGTAAGTTAACTGAATTTGCTGTTGCTTAAATCAATATTAATCTAGGCAACAATTTCTCACATATTCTTTTAAAACTCTTTTGAATTGAAACCCATCGTTCTACCGATCGCGCCCTAAATTCCTAACCTTTTATTTAATTTTTATCGTTAAAAAACTGTAAAAACAAATGTTAGAAACTCGCCAAGCTCTTAAGGAAAAACTGTTTGCAAAAATCGACCCCCTACAAAAGCGAAAACAAGGGGCACCGTTGACTAATGCCAAATTGGATGCAAATCTAGTTCAAGAGATTGAACAACTCACGGAATCCTTAGAAGCGGTTAATCCGAATCTGTATCCCCTACTTCATAGACCGCAATTGTTAGATGGGGCTTGGCAACTGAATTATTCCACCGCCAGAGAGATTCGCAGTCTGGATAAGTTACCCTATGGTTTTAAAGTGGGAAAGGTTTATCAAGTGATTGATGTGACGAGTCAATCGTTTTTAAATTTAGCCTTTGTAAAACATGCGCTGAATTTAGCGTCGGGTTACGTGAAAGTAACGGCTAATTTTGAGTTGGCCAAAATGAATGGTTCTGCTTTGCCCGATAAACGAGTCAATGTTCAATTTCGCGATCGCATCTTTGCCATTCAAAAAATCACAGGGATAAACACCCCTAAACTTGATCCCTTGAAAGTGGTTGCTGCCCGTGGCCCGGTCGGTCGCATTCCCAGTTTAGATATTACCTATATTGATGAAACAATGCGGATTGGTCGGGGAGGAGATGGCAGTTTATTTATTTTGTCTAAAGCTTCTACACCTGTTCCCTAATTGCTCTGCTGGTTAATGGCTATGTCAAGTGAATTCAACTTTTTTCAACAATGGTATCCGGTTTCCCCTATCCAAGATCTCAAACGCGATCGCCCTACTCCCGTTACTTTACTGGGACAGCGATTAGTGATTTGGCAACCGAGGGATTCTGAGCAGTTTTCCGTATTAAGTGATCAATGCCCCCATCGATTAGCTCCGTTGAGTGAGGGGCGAGTGGATGAGGAAACGGGGCTGTTAATGTGCAGCTATCACGGTTGGCAATTTGATGACCAAGGGGTTTGTACTTACATTCCCCAGTTGGACAAAGAGCAATTAGACAAAAAAGTTCAAGAAAAGTATTGTGTGGTTTCCTATCCCACCCGCGAGGAACAGGATTTACTGTGGGTTTGGGCTGATCCGAATTCTGCCGATTTAGCTGCAACGACTCCGTTACCCCTCTCTGCTCAAATGGATGCCAGTAAGGGCTTTGTGTGGGATTCCTTGGTCAGAGATTTAGCCTACGATTGGCAGACCTTAATTGAAAATATTGCCGATCCGAGTCATGTTCCGTTTACCCATCACGGTGTTCAAGGCGATCGCAAACAGGGACGACCGATCCCAATGGAAATTCTCGAATCGACAATGAATTTAATTGAAGTCAAATTAGACCGATCGCGGAGAACGACGATTACTTTTGAGCCGCCTTGTCGTTTGGAATATACCATTCACCTTGGAGATACGGACAAACAATTGGGTTTGGTGACGTACTGTATTCCGACTGAACCAGGCAAATCTCGGATTGTTGCCCATTTTGCCCGCAATTTTGCCCAGAAAGTTCACACCTTTACGCCCCGTTGGTGGAGCCATATCAAGATCCGCAACCCTGTTTTAGACGGGGATATGATCGTACTTCAGCATCAAGAAGCCTATCTGCAACAACGGCAGGAACCCCAGGCTTGGAAAAATGCCTATTTATTACCCGCTAGCAGCGATCGCTTCGTCATTGAATTTCGCAAATGGTTTGATAAATACTGTCAGGGTCAATTGCCCTGGTCAGAAGTGGGTATCACCGCCCCGATTTCCCAGATTAACGAAGACCGTAAAGCCCTACTAGACCGCTATCACCAACACACTCAACATTGCGCCAGTTGTCGTGAAGCCCTAACCACAATTCAAAACCTTCAAATAGGTTTATTAATTTTCTTTATTCTCGATCTGCTTACCCTAGCTGCGTCTTCAGATGCTTTCCGAAATCATTGGGGCATTCCCTTAGCCATTTTAGCCCTCCTGAGTCTGGGCCTCTATGGTGGCTTAAAAGGGTGGCTCGAACCGCAATTTTATTTTGTGGATTATGTCCATGCCGATAAAAAATAATGAGAGCCTTAAGGATGCACACTTCCGTCGGGCATAATGGTTTGAGTGAGATTAATATCGCTAATATTGCTCTCTAAAAAATTAGCATTGCGTAAATCTGCCCCTCGTAAAGACGCATCCATCAGGTTTGCAATTTGTAAATTCACACTCACCAATAAGGCCCGATGCAGTAGGGCATATTCTAAATTGGCATTTTTAAGCAGTGCCCCTTGGAGCTTGGTTCCTTTTAAACTCGCACCACTTAAATCGATTAGCCCAGCTTCCGAAGAAGAACGTCCTCCGTCCCAAAATTCTCCCGCGCTGACTTTGTTATCTCGCAAAATGGCTCTGCCTAAATTGACTCCCTTTAAATTGGCTCGACTAAAATTAGACCGTTGCAAAAACGCTCCCCGTAAGTTGGCATTACGAAGTTGGCTTTGGCTTAAATTCGCTTTATACAGACTGCAATGTTCTAGATTGGCTCCCCGCAGATCGGCTCCGGTTAGGTCGGCTCGGCTCAGATTCGCACCGGCTAGATTTACCCCAGTGAGATCAGCCCCACTTAAGTCGGCTCGGCTCAAATCCGCTCCCGTTAAGTCCGTTTTGAGCAAGGTGGCGTTACACAGGGTTGCACCCTTTAAATTCGCATTATGGAGACGGGTCTGCTTTAGATTCGTTTGACTCAGGTTGGTATTGACGAGAATGGCGGAGGAGAAATCCACCCAACTCAGATCGGCTCCAGTGAGATCGGCTCCGGTCAGATCCGCTCCGACAAGGCGGGCACTAATCAGTCGAGCATGGCTCAAGTCGGCACGATGAAGATTGGCATAA
Source organism: Snowella sp. (assembly GCA_035285545.1). Taxonomy (GTDB): domain Bacteria; phylum Cyanobacteriota; class Cyanobacteriia; order Cyanobacteriales; family Microcystaceae; genus Snowella. Next base: position 47,072 of record JAYKGY010000036.1, read on the forward strand.
CTTAAATTGGTTCCGCTTAAGTTGGCCCAGTCTAAACTTGACCGGCTCAGGTTGATTTCCATCAATTCGACTTGAATGATATCGGCATTCTGTAGATCTAATCGACTGAAATCTCTAGTTCCTTGACCGTATTGCCAGACCAGTTGCTCAATATCCATAGGTTCCCGTTGAGGTTGGGGCGGCTCGAAAATTCAGGGACTTTAATTAACCGCGATCGCTGAATTCCAGTATAAGTAAGGTAAACGCTGAGCAGTGTGATGGATATCATCTAAATGTTGAATTAATTGGCCACAGCTATCCCAAGTCCCTGAAATAACCATCTGTCTGGCTCCTTCATTCATGGTAATCGGGATTTCACGAACCGAGGAGTTTACGGTCATGGTTTCTAGATCCACCGCAAGGGGTGTTTGAGGATCGGTTTCTAACAGATTTTGGATCTGTTTAATCCCTTCTGCGTCAGCCGTTAAGCACGGAACCCCATTGGCAATACAGTTACCAAAGAAAATTTCCGCAAAGCTTTCTCCAACAATGGCTTGAATGCCCCATTTAATAATGGCTTGGGGCGCATGTTCACGGCTCGAACCACAGCCAAAATTTCCATTTACAACGAGGATTGTCGCACCTTGATATTGGGGTAAATCGAAGGGGTGTTTCCCTTGGAGTTCTTTTCGGTCATCAGCAAAGACTTTTTCCCCTAACCCTTCAAAGGTAATGGATCGTAAAAAGCGGGCAGGAATGATGCGATCGGTATCAATATCGTTACCTGTCAAGGGAATCCCTCGACCGATGATCTGTTTGACTTGGCTCATGGGTTTCTCTCCAAAGCGATTGAGAGCAGTTATTTGCATCCTATGGTTCACTATTAGTGAGCATACTATAAATGCGGTGGGCAAACCCTTTGAAGATCAAGTAACTAGGAGGGTTAATGATCGGGTCAGATCCGCTTTTTTTAAGATAGTTACTAGGATTCTAATTGGAAAAATTAATTTAAGAAGGATCAAAAAATTCTAGGATTGAGGTGATTTTGTCAGTTAATATCAACTCAAAAAACTATATTTTAACGCGATCGCCAATTTATTGAATAAAATATTTTTATCAATAAAGGATCAAAATCGAGTTAACCTAAAATTAAAGCAACTTTAATGTAACCTTAAGAGTAAAAATTCGTCCAGAACCTATAATTTTGATAGTCGCCCAACAACAATAAAATCTTAACCCCATCAAGCTGGATTAATCTATGTTAGAAAGCTTGTCAACGCTTGAAAAAATCAATGGGATAGAAGATCTTCCCTTGGACAATTATCGAGTATCTTCGGATACCTTAACAGAAGTTGCTAAAGATCATTTATTAGAAAACTCAAATCTACCTGGCGTAATTATTACAGAAGGCGATCAAGTGATTGGCTCAATTAGTAGAAGAGCCTTATTTGAAAAGTTAAGCAAGGAATTTAGTTTGGCACTTTACGCAACTAAACCGATCCAAGTTATTTTAAAAAGCTTCAAAGGAGACATTTTAAAAGTTCCAGCCCATACTTCCATTAATGATGCCGTTAAATTATGTTTATGCCGTCCATTAAAATTAATTTATGATCCTTTAATTGTGGTTAAAGAGGGTCAGACGGTGGGAATGTTGGATTTTAGTAAGCTAATTCTGGCCCAATCAGAAATGTTCTCAACCTTCAATCAACAGTTAATGCAGCAGGAAGAAGAAATCCGCAATTATGCCATACAAGTTGAAGAACAGGGAAAAAATGTTCAACAATATGCAGTACAGCTTGAAATACAGCAAGAGGAATTAAAACAACGAAACACCTTACTAGAAGAGCAAGAACTGTTGCTCAGAACTCAAGCAAACGAATTATCCAGCAAAGTTTTAGAATTATCCCAAAAAACAGAAGAGGTTTCGAGTTTAAATCAACGCTTTGAAGAGGTAGGGACGTTATTGGCTCAGGAAGGAGAAAGAACCTTGTCCGAGCTTAAAAAAGGGGTAGAAACGGTAATTGAATTAACTCAAAAGATTAACTTTATGAGTGAAGATTTCCAAGAAAAATTAACGATTATCAACCGAGGAAATGAGCTAATCAATAAAATCAGTAAGCGAGTGGAAAATTTATCGTTGCAAGCGTCGATGACAGGGGCCCATTTTCCTGCTGATAGTGCGTATAAAGTTCCTTTTAATATGATTATTGATGAAATCGAAAAATTAAGTATTCAAATTTTAGAAGCGAATACGACTAGCGATAAAATTTCTAAACAAATTTATTCACAAATTCATGTTTTGGTTAAAACGGCTCAAGAAAGCCAAGAAGTAGTGAAAGCCCTCTCTAAAAATTCTCAGACGACGGAGACGGCTCTCGTCAGCTTATCGGATTTACTCAAACGCATTTAATTAACGGAAGAATTTTAAGGCAATCATATAAGATTTGAGCCAAAATTTAGCTCGATAATTTCTGATTAGAACGAAATTGTCGGTGAAGATATAGCCAGCGTAACGGGCGTGAGTAAGGGATGGTCAAAAAACGATCAAAACGACATCAATCATCAATTGACTGAAGTTTCCTGTCAGGTAAGTATCCACCGCTATTTGCACTGAAATTCCCCAATACGACTAAAAATCGCCATCGGCAACCTGTAAGCAAGTTAATCCCAATTGTCGCCACATTTGTACCACTTGATTGCGGTCATCTAAGACAAATTCGATATTATAAAAGCCGCGAATTTCTCGATCAAAGATTTCTTGTTTGATTAATGCATCTTTGCGAAAATCGCCTGTTGCTCGCATGATTAATTTTTCATAGTGAATATCATGTTTTTGTAAAAATCTAAGCGTCGGTTCCCGATGTTTTTCTTCTCGACCCGATACTAATAACACTCGTTTATCCTTAATTAAAGAAGCCACAACCGGATTCAACAGATCGAGATCGCAGCGTGACGCATCGTAGGGACTACGACCATTGAGTAGGGCTAGGGTTCCATCGAGATCGCAAATAATGGCATTGGGTAAATTGGGATCAAACGCGATCGCGTCAGGTTTCGGAGCGAGGAATTGATTGTACATATCCCGAATCACCTTTTCCCCGACGGAGTTTAATCGATTTAAATCTCGCTTAATGCAGGTATTAATATCCACATCGGTAAAATCTTGAATAATTACTTCTGCAATCCCTTTGGTTAACTCCCGAATTGTTTTTTCGTGTTTAGGATGTAAATTGGTATCATCAATAATGACGTGTTTGCCTTCCTCTAACGCCATTAACATGATTTGATTACGCACTTTCAAGACAAAATTTTCCGCATCTTTGGAATGTTTGGAATTATCCAACATCGCCCGCAAATCATCTTTATTAATGCGTTTATATTGATTAGGATTTTTGTCAATTAATGCTTTTGCCCAGGTCGATTTTCCGCTCCCTGGTAAGCCCTTGGTCATGATTACTTTTTTCATATTTCGACTTTAAAAGGTTTGCTGTGTTGGGGTTTAATCATTTTCCAAATTAAATCGGACGGATCTTTCCCATCTAATAAACGGAACATGATGTGGGGATATTTTTGGGTGAAGAAATAACTAGCTGCTTCTTTACGAGAATCAAAGGTTTTAAAATTCGATTTTGCTTCTAATAAAATTTCATCAAATTGAGCCAATAAATCCGCTTGGGTTTGTTTGACCCATTCATAAAATTCATCAGGAACTTTTTCCAATAATTCTTCCAAGGGGTTTCCGGTTGCCAAATTTTCCCAAACCACGGTACTCGATGTTTGGGTAATAATGCGATGTAGGCGGACGTATTCGGCAAATTTAACTTTAACCCGAAATCCACTTTTAAAACGAATCACAAATCCTTCTTGATTTTCGGCTTCAACGGCTCGTAATTCGGCTAAATCATTAATGCCATCAAATTGTTTCACTATCGGAAATCCAATTTCAGGAAGCAGTAAATCTTTTCCTGTTTGGGTATCAATCACGGCTAGTAAAATTAAATCATCCAACTCCCCGTAGTTAACCACAATACGATTTTCAGGATAAATAATTTCAAATAAATAGGTGTGTTCCCGATTTAAGTAGGGAAACGTATGGGCATAGCGTTCTCGTAATATTTTCGTGGCGTGTAAGGCTTGTTCACTGGCAAAACTTCCCCTAGTCGCGATCGCGGGTTGATCATCAATCCAATAGAGAATCCCTAAAGACCCATCTTCTTTGTGAAACACATCAAAGGGTTCCGAGGGAATTTCATCGGGGCTATGCTCTTCTAAATTAAAAAACTTTTGAAAGGGACGGGCGATAATATTTTGATGCTGATCTAAAATTAAACCCCGCGTCATTAAGGTAATTTCATTCCACAGTTTTTGATACTGGACAACGGGAGAATAATTGTAAATAAACAGATCGGTATCAGGATGCTTTTGCACCATAACCAATTTCTGCGCCAACATCGACTGTAATAATTCTTTGTCCATGCGTTTTTTCTACAAATAAGCGTAAAAATTCTTTTTATAAGTTTTTAATACTTGATGTTTTTTCAATAATCAATTTTTATTTAAGGTCACAACTTCTTCTAATACTTGTGCAATTGAAGGTTTTTCACAGGCAATTACTTCTGTCTTTAAATGTTTATGATGGGGAAAACTTACAAGTTCAGGGAAATGGGGAGTGCTATCATAACGAAAAACTAAATTATTTTGATAATCTTGACAATGATAACGATAATCTAACGTCATTAGAGAATTGTTTTCAACAATAATTACTTCATTAATTTCTAGTAAATATTCAGTGCTCCAGCGAATGCGAATTCGTAGATTGACCCGATTATTCGTTTGTATTTCCTCAATATAACGCTCAATATAAATATTTTCTAGAGAAAGTAAAATTGACTCAATTTCTGACAAATAGTCAGCTAAAAGCTTATGCAGCATAGCGTAACAAATTTATCACTTCTGAATGTAAAGCTAGATAATGGCGATAATCATTTGCCCATTCAATAAAATCTAGTTCATCCCCTAACAAGCCTTTGGTATAACGATCAAAAAAATCTTCTGAATCAAATCCATAGCGATTTTCGTAAATGCTTAATCGTTTAGTCACGGCAAGTAAGGCATCTAATGGCGTAGAGTATTCAATTCTTTGTTTACGCATCCTACTTTTTCCAGCAATAACGTACTCTCAATTTAGCATTAAATACTATCAGGTGAGATCTGGGCAGATGTCCAGAAAAATAATGCTGATTGAGTTAGAAATGATTGACGAAATCTTTAAGCGGCTAATAGCGGATCTAACTTTCCACCATATTCCAAGGCGTGGAGGTCATCACAGCCCCCGATATGCTGATTATTAATAAAAATTTGGGGTAAACTTCGTCGGCCATTGGCGCGTTCTGCCATCACTGCACGGGCGGCTTCGTCTCCGTCAATACAATATTCCGTAAAGTCCACGTTTTTCTTGTTGAGTAATGCTTTGGCGCGAATACAAAACGGGCAGGAACTCCAGGTATAAACTTCAACTTTGGCAGCCATAACCATTTGGGAATGTAAAGAAATATTACTAATTCAATTGTAGACTGAAGAGAGTTACCTGCAAAGAGTCCTAATTCGCTTTTGTTGATCCAAGCGGATAGAACCAAACGCGATCGCTCAATTTAACCAATCACTGATTTTCAGCATTTCGTTATGACGCTAACAACCTCTCCTAACAAAACGGCTTCTTTACCCCCTGGTGATTTAGGTTTACCCGTATTGGGAGAAACCCTGAGCTTTCTGCGGGATGGGGATTTTGCCAAAAAACGACAAGTCAAGTATGGCAAGGTTTTTAAAAGTCATATTTTTGGGAGTCCGACCATTTTTCTGTCAGGGGCAGAGGCTAACCGTTTTCTGTTTACCAATGAAAATAAATTTTTTGTGGCTACCTGGCCCAAAAGCACTCGTATTCTCTTAGGCCCGGCATCCTTAGCGGTTCAAACAGGTGCATTCCACAGCGATCGCCGCAAATTACTCTATCAAGCCTTTCAACCCAGAGCCTTAGCCAGCTATATCCCCAAGATGGAGGAAATTACCCAACAGTACTTAGCCAAATGGCAACAGGCAAAAACTGTTACTTGGTATCCCGAAATCAGAAACTATACCTTTGATATTGCCAGTACGCTGTTTGTGGGACAAGATGGTCGTTCCCATCCTGCGTTATTCACCAATTTTGAAACCTGGGTTGGAGGTTTGTTTTCCTTGCCCATTCCCTTGCCTTGGACATCCTTTGGTAAAGCTTTGCGCTGTCGGGAAGCCTTATTAAAAGAGATTGAAAAAATTGTTGTCCAACGTCAGCAAACTCAAGATTTCGGAGAAGATGCCCTCAGTTTACTGTTACAGGCAAAGGATGAAGCGGGACAGGGGTTAAGCCTAGCGGAACTCAAGGATCAAATTTTACTCCTCCTGTTTGCAGGGCACGAAACCATCACCTCGGCGATCGCGTCTTTTTGTTTATTAATCTCCCAATATCCTGACGTTCTCGAAAAAATACGAGCAGAGCAGAAAAAACAAAATCTTACCTTTCCCCTGACCCCAGAATCTTTAAAATCTTTAACCTATTTAGATCAGGTATTAAAAGAAGTCTTGCGTTTTATTCCGCCAGTGGGGGGGGCATTTCGTAAGGTTATTGAAGATTGCGAGTTTCAAGGTTACCATTTCCCGAAAGATTGGCTGATTCAGTACCAAATTAACAACACTCACCGCGATCGCGACTTTTACAGTAACCCTGAACGGTTTGATCCTGAGCGATTTAACCCAGAACGCGCCGAAGATAAACAACAAAGTTTCGGCTATGTTCCCTTTGGGGGCGGATTGCGAGAATGTTTAGGAAAAGAATTTGCTCGTTTGGAAATGAAAATTTTTGCCACCTATTTAGTCAACTATCTTCGTTGGGAATTATTACCCGATCAGGATTTGAGCATGACCGTCATTCCCACGCCCCATCCCCGCGATGGCCTAAAAGTTCAGTTTGCTGCTGATTAAAGGAGGACAGAGGCAATAAAAAACCCGCCCCAACTTTTTTCAGAGCGAGCTTTGCATAAATCCATTGAATTCTTAGTCTAAAAATCCCATTAAGGTTGCGGGGTCGTCAATTTCATTGGATGCAACAGGCCGGTTGCCCATAACGGAATACATTTCGCTGATATTGAGGTGACTGACTGCAATGGGACGATTCCCCGAAACCGTTAACGTGCTGCTAACTTCCATGTTATTAGCGGTAATGGGACGGGTCGCCCCGACGGAATTATAGGTTCCAACAATCTGCAAATGGCTGGCTTCGATAGGACGGTTGCCGGGTAATCCATCAGGGGATTGTAAAAGTTTTAAACTACCCGATTGAGCAGTAGAAACCGATAGCGCAGTAACTTCTTGAGTGTCTTTGGTTTTCTTGGCTCTCGTAGAAGTTGTTTTGGCCGTTTCCTTGGCTTGTTCGCCTTCTTGGGAAGGATTTCCGTTTGTTTCCACTGTCGTCATTGTGCCTTTCTCCTGGTTTTAATGTTAAAAATTTAAGCCTTGCTCAGTAGGGACGGGATGGCCCAGCTTAAAGCTTCTTTTAAGAATTGCTTCTATGATTAAAGATACACCTATCGTTGAATGCTCAAAGATAGAGATTGATAATATGACTAATTATCCCAGACTATAACCACTTTTGTGATGACGGATAGCCTTTTTCATCTTCATGCTCCCTTTCAACCTACCGGGGATCAACCCACCGCGATCGCGGCCTTAGTGCACTCTCTTCAAAACGGAAATCGTCTACAAACCCTCCTCGGCGCAACAGGGACAGGCAAAACCTTTTCAGTCGCAGCCGTGATTGAAAAAATCGGTCGGCCCACCTTAGTTCTGGCTCATAACAAAACCTTAGCCGCCCAATTATGTAATGAGTTTCGACAATTTTTTCCCAATAATGCCGTCGAATATTTTATTAGTTATTACGATTATTATCAGCCCGAAGCCTATATTCCCGTTACCGACACCTATATTGAAAAAACGGCTTCGATTAATGAAGAAATTGATATGTTACGGCACTCGGCCACCCGTTCCTTATTTGAACGTCGAGATGTGATTGTGGTTGCGTCCATTAGCTGTATCTATGGGTTAGGAATGCCTGCGGAATATTTAAAAGCAGCCGTTCCCTTAGAAGTGGGTAAAGAATTAGATCCAAGGCAATTAATCCGTAAGTTAGTCAATGTTCAATACGAGCGCAATGATGTGGATTTACAACGCGGTAAATTCCGCTTAAAAGGTGATGTTTTAGAAATTGTTCCTGCCTATGAAGATCGCATTGTTCGGGTTGAATTTTTTGGAGATGAAATTGAAGTAATTCGTTATATTGATCCTGTAACAGGAGAAATTTTAAGTCAATTAAATAATATTAATATTTATCCCGCTCGCCACTTTGTCACCCCCGAAGAAACCCTAGAATCTGCCTGTTTATCCATTGAAAATGAACTCAAAGAACAGGTAGCCCTATTAGAAAAAAATAATCAGTTATTAGAAGCCCAACGGCTGAGCCAACGCACTCGTTACGATTTGGAAATGTTGCGGGAAGTGGGTTATTGTAATGGCGTTGAAAATTATTCCCGTTATTTAGCCGGACGGAATGCAGGGGAGCCGCCCGAATGTTTAATTGACTATTTTCCCGATGATTGGTTATTGGTCATTGATGAATCCCACGTTACGATTCCGCAATTGCGGGGAATGTATAACGGCGATCAGGCTCGGAAAAAAGTATTAATTGATCATGGTTTCCGTTTACCCAGTGCGGCAGATAATCGACCCTTAAAATCCGAAGAATTTTGGCAAAAGGTGAGTCAATGTATTTGTGTTTCGGCAACCCCTGGAGCTTGGGAATTAGAACAATCAGAAGATCGGGTCTTTGAACAAATTATTCGACCAACAGGTATTCTTGATCCCGAAATTTTTGTGCGTCCGACCTTGGGGCAAGTGGATGATTTATATGGCGAAATCCGAGAACGAGTAGAACGGCAAGAACGGGTTTTAATTACCACTTTAACTAAGAAAATGGCGGAGGATTTAACGGAATTTTTCCACGAAAGAGCCATTCGGGTTCAATATTTACACTCAGAAATTCAGTCTATTCAACGGATCGAAATTATTCAATCGCTCAAAAATGGGGAATTTGATGTGCTTATCGGGGTGAACCTTTTACGGGAAGGGCTGGATTTACCCGAAGTGTCCTTAGTTGCCATTTTAGATGCGGACAAAGAGGGCTTTTTACGGTCAGAGCGATCGCTGATTCAGACCATTGGCCGGGCTGCCCGACACATTAACGGTCAAGCCATTTTATATGCAGATAATTTGACCGATAGTATGCTCAGAGCCATTGAGGAAACGGAACGAAGACGAGCCATTCAGCAGGAATACAACGAGAAAAATGGCATTCAACCCCAAGCCATTCAATCTCGTGCCAGCAATGCGATTTTGTCATTTTTGGATATTTCGCGTCGTTTAAATGCTCAGCAGTTAGAGGAAGTCTACGAGCAAGCGGATGATTTACCGTTAGAGCAAATTCCCAATGTGATTCACCAGTTAGAAGACCAAATGAAAGAAGCGGCCAAAAAGTTAGAGTTTGAAGAAGCTGCCAAGTTTCGCGATCGCATTCAACAGTTCCGCGATCGGCTGTTGGGCCACGCGAAGAACAAGCCTTGATTTAGCTGAGAATTATCGAAAAAGTTACAGTAAGTCTTGGTTATAAATCCTCATAAACCGTAAATAGGCGGAATATGGGCTTGACCATCTTTATCTTTAATTTGGTGCAGTTCTTAAGGCTTGGTTAACTTTACCTGATCACGTCTGGGATTATCATTATCGTTCATTGGGGATCATGTCTTCAGTATGCGTCTATAACGAAGAATATCCAAAAGATAGGTCAAATTTTCAAAATGCAAGATAACTATTTTCAAGAAGCTTCAATGAACAGCGTTAAAAGACTCAAGTGCTGATTTGTCCCCAACCGACGGGTGGTAAGGCAATCACTTCCCCGACTTTGCCGTGAGAAACTCGCTTCATGGAACCACTTAACCAGATAAAGAGTGACGTAAAATCTAAGCCATTGAGCATCACAGGCGGGCGTTCAGGGGGAACAATATAACGCAATGTATCCATATCAGCCCCTTCGACTCCGGCGGCAAAGAAGAGGAGTTTATTATTGTGCTCTGCTTCCTGTAACCGTTGGGAGGCATTTCTCCAGGTATCTGTTGGTGCGCCATCGGTAATCATAAATACCCAAGGGCGATAATATTGAATCCCGTTCGCTTTGTAGGTTGCTTTGCGCTGCTCTAGGATATCTAAGGCATACTCGATCGCTTGCCCCATTGGAGTCATGCCATCAGCCTGCAAAACAGGCGGAATAAAATCATCAACGGTCACAAAATCTTGGACTAACTTAACACTTTTACCAAACTGAATGATCGCAACTTCGACACTTAAAGAAGCTTGGGTATCTCGCAGCAGATCATCTTTAAAAGTTCTCAGACCCTCATTTAATTCCTGAATGGGTTTGCCTGACATTGAACGAGAAGTGTCTAATAAAAGAATGACAGGACAACGGTTTTCTGGGTTTTCAATAAATTCAGGTAATCCTACTGGCATGGGTAGTCTCCTTAAGCGGGTTGATCAAATAGCAGCCTACAAAATAATCTAATTCAATTAATGATGAAGGCAACCTTTAGGATAGGTCGAAAAGCCCAAATTGTCATGTTAACTACGCGATCGCCGCTTTGAGTTGACGACAGAAAGTTTCGATAGATTTTAAGCCTTCTTCCGGCGTTCCTTCGGCTAACCGTTTCACAAAGGCACTCCCGACGATGACGGCATCGGCTCCCCATTGTTTCACTTGCAGGGCTTGCTCAGGCTGGGAAATACCAAAACCGACCCCAACGGGTTTATCCGTAACTTGCCGAATATTGGTGATTAATTCTTCGACTCTGGTGGCCACTTGATTCCGCATTCCCGTTACCCCTGTCACACTCACTAAATAAATAAAACCTTGGGATTGTTTCGCGATCGCCTGAATCCGTTCAATCGGACTCGTCGGTGCAATTAATAGGGTTAAATCCACCCCCATTTCAGCCGCGGGTTTAATGAGGTTTTCTGATTCTTCGAGGGGTAAATCGGGAACCACTAGACCTTTAACGCCCGCTTCTAGCACTTGTTGCAAAAAGGCTTCTACTCCCCGATAAAAAATGGGATTGTAATAGGTAAACAGAATAATGGGAGCTTTAATCTCTGCTTTCGCTTCTTTAACAATGCCCAACACATCCTCTAACTTGACTTCCTTTTGCAGGGCACGGGTAGCGGCGGCTTGAATGACGGGCCCATCAGCCAAAGGATCGGAATAGGGCACACCTAACTCAATTAAATCGGCTCCTGCTTGGTCAAGAATGCGTAATGCTTTTGCGGTGGTTGCTAAGTCGGGATCGCCTGCGGTGAGAAACGGGATTAATGCACATTGTTGACGATCGCGGAGGGCTTGAAAACAATCAGAAACCGAAGTCATGGGTAATGTTGATGAGTTAGGGTGTCTCGTTAAAGTCTGTTAACATTCTGCCATGTTGTGATGCCCTACTAAAACCTATGTTCGAGATCGGCAATCATTCAACTAGCGTCGGCGTTCAGGTCGAGAATTGATGAGATTTATAAATTTAAATAGGGTTAAGCAAAGCGGAGTGATATACTAGGCGGATTCGGTTTTGCTGGGGAACAGCCATCAAAGGTAAGGGGGAAAGCTTGGTGCAAGTCCAACACTGTCCCGCAACTGTAAATTCAATGGATTGAGTATTGAAAAGTCAGGATGCCCGCCGAAAAGGTTATATAATTCCAGTTTTTCATCTGCGAGGTACAAGATGACCAGCCAAACTTTTTCTGCTGTTACGCAACGAACAATTCGTTTAACCCTATCGACCCCAGTACAGAGTGCTTTATTTCTTGCTTTGTGTGGATTAACGCTCTGGACAGTCTATTTTTCCAGCTACCCTGCGGCCCATAATGCAGCCCATTCCCTACGCCACAATACTTTAACGGTGTCTTGTCATTAATTAAGCTGGAATTTCTGCCCATTAAAACAATGAAATATTTGAAACTTGCCTGCCTCGTCAGCCTACTTTGCCTGATGGGTCATTTTACCTTTGGCGATCGCGTTTTTTCCCAAGCTTCCCGACCATCTTTGCAATTAGTGACGGAGCCGACTTTAGAACAAATTCGCCCATTTGATTCAACGGCAACCGAGCAACAACCCATCCGTTTTACAATTAAAGCGTTAGATGAAAAAAGCCAACCGTTACCCAATGCCCAGATTCATTTAACCTTATTCACTCCACCGCGATCGCCTTGGTTCTCAACCGATTTTCCCTGGGTAGAAGGCACAACCCTTTTAGATTTAACCCAGACTAGCTCAACCGGTTCTGTAGAATTTCAACAAATTTTACCGATTCGGGGTAAATATAGGCTTAAAGCAGCGATTAAACCTCTCATTGTCAATGAATTTCAAGCTTTTGAGCAGGATCTAACCTTTGCGATCGCCGAAAATGCGGGCAAGTATCAAAATTATTTTATTTTACTCGGTGTATTAATTCTGATCGGTTTAGCCGGCGGCTGGATTATTGGTACACAAGAGAAAATTGAATTAGGAGAAATTGCTCCCCAACGGGTTCGTTTATTGCTCAGCGGGGTAACAGTAGCAGCGATCGCGTCTTTGTTGTGGATTAATATCAGTGCGGAATTGCCAGCGGTTCATTCTCATTCCCATGCGGATCACGACCACGATCATGGACATCATCACCCTACTCACGACCATTCCGAAACCCAAATTTTAGCCAATCAAAGCAAAACCGCAGCATTAAACGTGGAATTGCTCGGCGATAAAAGCGCAATGGTTGGACAATTGGCCAATTTTCAAGTTAAAGCCATCAATCCCGAAACCCAAAAGCCTGCATCTGATTTACCGTTAACCATTCAAGCGAGTCAATTAGAAGGCGATCGCGTTATCTTTGCAACCCAAGCTCAAACCGATGCTCAAGGCCAATTCAGTTGGCAAGCACAATTTTTTGATGGTTCGCCCCATCAAGTGAAAGTTACCATTCCGGCTAATGCTGAAGCTAACCCCTTACAAGTGGGTCAAGAAATTGAGGTAGAAGGCTTAGAACCGACTCTATTAATCCGTTTAATCAGTTTGGGCTATATGGTCATCCCATTGGCGATCGCGTTTATGGTTGGTTTTGGCATTCATCGTTTCCGTCAATTTCCCCCAGTTAAACGCTAAAACTAAAGTGAGTGATGAATAAAATGTAGTCCAATGGTTACAGCAGCAGAAAACAAGCTTCATTGTCTAATTGATCAATAAAACGAGTCATGATGAAGCCAGTAAGATACTCTTTTAATCAAAAACATCAGCTTCTTTGAAAAATTTTCCTGCTTTATCTTTAGCTGATAAAATGGGTTCGTCTTTTAATTGCCAATCAATTCCTAAATCGGGATCATTCCAAAGAATTGTTCGGTCACATTGGGGCACGTAGTAGTTAGTCGTTTTATATAAAAATTCGGCAGAGTCTGAAAACACAACGAACCCATGGGCAAAACCTTCAGGAATCCAAAACTGACGTTTATTGTCGGCGTTTAACAGACAACTCGCCCATTGACCAAAGGTGGGAGAACTGCGACGCAGATCAACGGCAATGTCTAAGACTTCACCCGCTATAACCCGAACCAACTTTCCTTGAGGTTGTTGGATTTGATAGTGTAAACCTCGCAGCACATTTTTTAAAGATAATGAGTGATTATCTTGGACAAACTTGGGAGAAATGCCTGTTTTATCCGCAAAAACCTGTTCATTATAACTTTCAAAAAAAAAGCCCCTTTCATCACCAAAAACGTTGGGTTCTAGAATCAAAACATCAGGAATGGGGGTAGAAATAACGTTCATTCTGTTAATAAGCTCTACCCAGCGGATCAACACCGAAGCTGGGAGCATTTCTAGGAAATCAAGAACTCAATTATTCTAAACGGTTAAAGACACAAGTTCTTCTAATTCTTGCCAACCTAATCCCCGTCTTACCACACTTGGTTCGGAATCGGTGAGATCGAGAATCGTAGAGGTTTCATAGCCGGTTTCTTGTTCGTCATCCACAATAATGTCAACTAATTTATCAAAAATATCAAATAATTCGGCTTTATCAAGATTATCTAATTCGTCATGATCGGGTAAATGGGCGGAGGTTGAAATGACGGGATTTTCTAAGGTTTTTAATAGGGCTTGGGAAACGGGGTGATCAGGAACGCGAATCCCTGTGGTTTTTCGTTTGGGATTCATGACTAATTTTGGGACAAGTTTAGTCGTAGGAAGCAAAAAAGTGTAGGGGCCAGGAATTAACCGTTTCATAATTCGATAAGCCTGATCGGAGACGATCGCGTACTCGGAAATATTGGAAAGAGAAGAACAAAGAAACGTCAACGGTTTATCATTGGATAGTTGCTTTAATTGGCGAACCCGCTGTACAGCAGATTTATCGTTGAGATCGCAACCGATCGCGTAAACGGTATCCGTCGGATAAAGCATAATTGCCCCGCGTTTCAGTGCATCGCAAATGGTATTGACCGTGCGTTGTTGAGGGTTTTGCGGATGGAGTGTATATAACGTAGCCATAATATGACCAAAATAGCGTATTTTGACTGTCCGACAGGCATTTCAGGGGATATGTGCCTGGGTGCCCTCGTCGATGCGGGTGTTCCTTTAGAATACCTGATTGAGCAATTAAAAAAACTCGGTTTAGAGAAAGAATATCAACTTTGGAGTGAAAAAGTTCAGCGTCAAGGGCAGGCTGCTACCAAGGTTAATGTGGATTTATTCGCATTAGAAACCGATCATCATCACCATCATCATGCACCGGCTCGTCATCTTCCTGAGATTGTACAACTGATTCAAGCGGCTGAGTTGCCTAACCGTGTTCGGGATTGGAGTTTACAAATTTTTAAAACCTTAGCGATCGCCGAAGGAGCCGTTCATGGGATTGCGCCCGAAGCTGTTCATTTTCATGAAGTGGGAGCCACCGACGCGATCGTTGATATTGTGGGAACCTGTTTAGGGTTGGATTATTTAGGCATTGAAAAAATTTATGCTTCTGCCCTACCGACAGGAGGGGGAACGGTTTGGGCTGCCCATGGTCGTTTACCTGTGCCTGTACCTGCGGTGGTTAAACTATGGGAATCGCGCCAAGTCCCTGTTTACTCCAATGATATTGAAAAAGAATTAGTAACCCCCACAGGAGCCGCTATTTTAGTCACCTTAGCCGAATCCTTCGGTTCGCCGCCTCAATTGCAGTTACAAAAAATGGGGTTAGGCGCAGGCAATCAGGATTTACCCATTGCTAATATTTTGCGGCTTTGGTTAGGGGAAACGGTTGAAAGCCAACCCCAAATTGCTTCCTTTGCGAAGTCTGAAGAAATTGCCGTATTAGAAACCCAATTAGATGACCTCAATCCCCAAGCCATTGGCTATGTTTTAAACAAATTATTGCAAGCGG
This sequence comes from Snowella sp., assembly GCA_035285545.1. GTDB lineage: Bacteria > Cyanobacteriota > Cyanobacteriia > Cyanobacteriales > Microcystaceae > Snowella. The sequence continues at coordinate 62,623 of JAYKGY010000036.1, forward strand.
GAGCCGTTGATGTCTTTACCCAGGCAATCGGCATGAAAAAATCTCGCCCAGGCATTTTACTCACCGTTATTTGTCATCCTGACGCGATCGCGACTTGCCAAGAAATTATTTTTCGCGAAACCACGACGTTAGGGATTCGTTATTCTCTACAAAATCGCGCTATTTTAAAGCGAGAAATGCAAATTGTAAAAACTCCCTATGGGCCCGTTAATATCAAGGTGGCCTATGGGGAGAATAACGGTAATCAAACCGTCCTTAATGTACAGTCTGAATATGAAGATTGTGTTAAGTTAGCCCAACAAACAGGTGAACCCTGGCAAGTGATTCATCAATCAGCGATCGCCGCTTGGTACAATAGCCAATCTCAACATTTGACGAGTTAACCTCAAAACTTGGGACTGCTAAACCCGATATTCCTTAACCAAGGTAGAGTTTACCCACTGCCCCTTCTCGTTGTAGCTGCGAATTAACCGTTGGCGTTCATTTTCAGTAACCAGCCAGCCCACTTCGATAAAAAACGGTTGCCGCAATTCCAGTTTTGAAGGTGCATTACTAGACCCACCATCGGGAAGTAATAAAACTTGTCTTGGGGTTAGTCCTTCCTCGAAAACCAGCTTTTTTCCTTCGATTCGCGCTTTTGAGCTAAAAGATTGAGTACCAAAACTTAGGGTTTGTTGTAGCCGATCTTCGGCGATCGCGTTAATTTCGAGCCGAGTTGACAAAGTTTCTGAAGGTGTCCAGTCTGCATAAACCGTTGTGGCTGTGCCTTCCCAGATTCCGAGTAACTGATCTACGGTTAATTCTGGACGTTCTTGGGCATCTGTTCCTTGCCGAAATTCCCGAATTAATGTTAAAGAACTGAATTTAGCTTCCTTATCGTAGAGTTGCACCAATCGTAAACGGCGATCGCCGGCAATAAAACCTGACTCTACCCCAAACTCAGAAAAAGGCGCGAATTGAAAAGCCCCTTTAGAAAATGTCCCCGTTTCAAAAAAAATAATTTGATTGCCCACCGACCGATAATCTTGAACATAATCCTGAGTGGGTTCAGTATTGTAATCTCCTTGCCCAAACCGTCTCAGCCGAAAACGAACTAATTGATTGTCTTCTAAGCCTTCTAAATTTAAGATAGATGGAGTTGAACCTAAGATTTCACCATCAACTGAAACCTGGGTAAAGGAACCGCGCCATTCTCCTATATTTTTGAGAAAATTTTCCCAATTGTTTTCCATCATGACGATTCATCTCCCATTGAAAAAGCACTCAGGAGTCTTGCCGTGTTTCGACCCTAAGTGCCTTCTCTCAAACTTTTTCCTCACACCTGTCTATAGTATTCAATAGCTCCCTAGCTTTGTCAACCTCACAATTGCTTTTTCTACCTTAAGATAGATCCCTCAGTCGATTAACCTAAGCCTTCAAAGAAATCCCTAACGCGATCGCGTCGCCGAGGATGGCGTAATTTTTGCAGAGCCTTCGCTTCAATTTGACGCACCCGTTCCCGTGATAAATTCAACAAACGGCCAATATCGGAGAGGGAATAGGAAGTCCCATCTTGGAAACCATAACGTAACGCAATCACTTCCTGCTCCCGCCCAGTTAAATCCCCAATTAACTGTTTTAACTCTTTGCGGAGAGATTCATTGGCCAACATATCTTCAGGAGAGGTTTCTTCCGTTTCCAATAAATCCATTAATTCGGTGTCCTTATCCTTCCCAACTTTGGTTTCTAAAGACACTGAACGGGGAACACGGGTTAGGATTTCTCGTACCTGATCGGGAGTCATATCGAGTTCTTTCGCCACCTCTTCCACCGTTGCCGTGTGGCCATTTTCCTGAGCAATTTTCCGTTGGGCCCGTTTAATTTTGTTTAATTTTTCCGTAACGTGGACAGGTAAACGAATCATACGGCTTTGGGTAGAAATCGCCCGTGTAATCCCTTGCCGAATCCACCAATAGGCATAGGTACTAAACCGATAGCCCTTGGTTGGGTCAAATTTCTCTACGGCTCGCTCTAAGCCCAATGTCCCCTCTTGAATGAGATCGAGTAATTCTAAGCCTCGATTTTGATATTTCTTGGCAACCGACACCACCAGGCGTAAATTCGCTTTGATCATTTGTTCTTTGGCCTGGAGTCCTTCCTGTTGTTGGGCTTCTAATTCCTCAACCGTTACCCCAGCTAACGCTGCCCAGTGTTGTTTGCCGGCGAGGAGAATTTGCTTGAGATCGGTTACGCTCTTTTGAGCTTCCTTGGCCCAACGGGATAAAGAAGGACGATGGCCTAATTTAGCCATTAACGTCTCTTGAATCGAGATCAAATGCACAAAATCAATAATGAGTGGATCGCCTTGCTCCTTCGCTTGGGAACGCAGTTCTACTAATTGAAGATAGCGTTGTAGTTGTTGCGCTTTGACAACTTCTTCTTCTTTTTTGAGGAGGGGGACTTTGCCGATATCTTGTAAATACAGCCGTACCAGATCCGTGCTACTCTTTTGCTGCGGGGAGACTTCGCTAAACACAAGGTCAGATAGTTCCAACATTAAGGGATCACCTTCTAACATTGGCATTACCTCTACTAAGGTTGAATCAGAAGTCCTTTTTGGAGCAATGGTTGTTGCCAACTCAGTAGGGGACTCTGGATTGGATTCAAAAGAATGAACTAGCATGGTGGTTTCTCGATAGATAAGACGAGATAACAAAGGGCATTATTTTTGGCTACGTTTAACTTTCCCACTTTGACTCTTTAAGTAACAACACGTTCGTTTTTCAGGCGATTAGAAAAAGATAGAGGACATAAGGATAAAGGAAAGCGTTTTTTGGCATTATGACCCTTTATTTATTCTATCGTGTCTATTTCTGAAATGTTCATCCTTTAAATAGGGGTAAGTACTGATTTTTAGGGCTTTTTCTAAAAATCAAGCATTTTTAAACCCGTATAAAAACGGTTGTTAAGGGGATGATTTGGAAAATGTTATTTCATCAGACGCTTATTAACAGAGCCAAAGCAAGGGATAAGGAGTTTTAAATATTTTCAAAATCCTTAAACTTAAAAAATTAAACGATTAAAGTTCTGTCTATCATAGACGTTAGGCGAAAAAATTGGTGAACTCGAAACAACTTGTTCTTCTATCTATGGGGCTAAGAACCTATCCGAAAAATGTGAGAAGTTTGCGGCCGATGATCAAACAAGCAGCAATCTGAATAAAGCCCAAGTAGGATTGAGAAGATTTGGCCCATCGAATAAGGATGCCTCGGAAACGATTA
>JAYKGY010000037.1:0-34719 GCA_035285545.1 Snowella sp.
GACTCATTTGAGAGATAGTTATCCGAGCATTTGCTAGGGAAATAACCGTCCACCTAGCTAGTGAAGTTAGCGTTCGCTAAAATGTACCAATTTCGTTCCTATTGACTTTTCGGATAGGCTCTTATTGGGGTAACATCGAAGAAGCTAATGGACGAGTAATAAGAGTGATTACCCTTGACGATGGTGAAACGGTTCATAATGCCTTTTTTGATCGTAACTTTTACAAAAGACAACAACGAGGAGAAGAACCCATATGAAAATTCAATATTTTCCTGAAACAGATACTCTTGCCATTGAATTAACGCATAACCTTGTGGTTTTAACCGATGCTATAACGGATGATCTCATTTTGGATTATGACGAGCAAGGCAAAGTCGTAGCCATTACCCTTGATAATTACTCCCAAAATGTTGATGAAATTGATCTTCAATCCTTTGCTTTACCTTTAGTAACATCAGCTTAAAATTTATGTCTACCTTAGTTGAATCGCCTCCCCGCTTATACAGTCCCGCCGAATATTTATCTCTAGAAGAAAAATCCGAACACAGAAATGAATACAGAGACGGAGTTATTGTTCCAATGACGGGTGGATCGATTGAACATAACATTATTGCGGGAAATATTTTTGCTTGGCTTAAGGTTGTCCTTCGGGGTCAAGGGGCAAAAGCTTATATTGGCGATCTACGAGTTTTGATACCCACTTACCGCCGTTATACTTACCCCGATGTTTTTGTGATTCAAGGAGAACCCCAATTTGAAGAAAATCGCAAAGATGTTATTCTCAATCCGACTGTCATTATTGAAGTTTTATCTCGCTCGACTTCTGATTATGATCGCGGTGACAAGTTCAAATTTTATCGGTCGATTCCCACTTTTAAAGAATACTGGCTTGTCGATCAATATCAAATTCAAATCGAACAATATTACAAAACCGATGATGAGACTTGGCTTTATCGGGCCTACGAAACTCCCGAAGCGATATTGCGATCGCCGATTTTAAATATAGAAACGACGATTCAAGGGATTTATGAAGATGTGGTATTTTCTTAAATTAAGACTCAATATAATTTAATTACGAAACGTTAAGCAGTTTACAAGGAGATCGGCGATCGCCGTAGACTAGGAAGTTTAGAGACTGTTAATACGATTCATTCAAGCCGTTTAAAAATTATGTTTCCGATTACTCGCCCCCGTCGCCTCCGCCAAACAACGCCCCTCCGCCGCATGGTCAGAGAAACTGTTTTAACAGCCAATGATCTGATCTATCCCCTCTTTGCAGTTCCCGGCGAAGGCATTGCCAACGAAGTTAAATCGATGCCAGGGGTGTATCAGTTATCGGTTGATAAAATTGTTGAAGAAGCGAAAGAAGTCTACGATCTCGGTATTCCCGCCATCATTCTCTTTGGTATCCCTGAAAATAAAGACACGGACGCAACGGGAGCCTGGCATGATTGCGGAATCGTTCAAAAAGCCGCTACTGCTGTTAAAAATGCGATTCCCGATCTCGTCGTCATTGCGGATACCTGTTTGTGTGAATACACCAGTCACGGCCATTGCGGTTACTTACAGACGGGGGATTTAACGGGACGGGTATTAAACGATCCGACTCTGGAACTGTTGAAGAAAACGGCAGTTTCCCAAGCTAAAGCAGGGGTGGATATTATTGCACCGTCAGGCATGATGGATGGTTTTGTCACTTCAATCCGAGAAGCTCTTGATGAAGCAGGATTTACTGAAATTCCCATTCTGTCCTATGCAGCGAAGTATGCCTCGGCTTACTATGGCCCCTTCCGAGATGCAGCCGATTCTTCTCCCCAATTCGGCGATCGCCGTACCTATCAAATGGATCCAGGCAATGGTCGCGAAGCCCTCAAAGAAGTTGAACTGGATATTTTAGAAGGCGCAGATATGCTAATGGTCAAACCCGCTTTGGCCTATATGGACATCATTTGGCGAGTTAAAGAAATCACCAATTTACCCGTTGCTGCCTATAACGTATCGGGGGAATACTCTATGGTCAAAGCCGCCGCCCTCAATGGTTGGATCGACGAAAAACGGGTCACCCTCGAAACCTTAACCGGCTTTAAACGTTCTGGTGCCGATTTAATCCTCACTTATCATGCGAAAGATGCCGTGCGTTGGTTAAATGAAGGTGGATTATAAAGCAGTCAACGACTGTTAACAAAAGACTCCGAGAGTCATCACATAGTGGTCTTGTCCTTGAGACATGGTAAGTTGCTATAAAATCAATAGCATTCTGGTCGGTGTAGCTAGCATGACCATAGGGTTGCAACCAAAAAGAAGATTGAAGCGGTCTAAGTTGGGGCGCAGTTTTCTCCATTTCTGTCTACTCAGCTTATTAACCTTATGGCTGAGTGTCGGATTTGCGTCAACGATTCAAGCTCAATTACCTTCTTTACCGAGCAGCGATCGCGAATTATTTGCCAATCCCCGTCAGTTATCGGGAAGAATTGGAAACCTAAGCTATGCTCCGATCAAAATTGATGGTCGTCCACTATTTTTTATTGCCGTTCCCTTCTCAATCGCCAACAGTGAAGAACATAAAACAATATCCCCCTTAAAAGAACGGGTAAAACGCATTCAAAATAAAATTCAAGAAATCCTTAAACGAGGGTTCGATCCCCAAACCTTACAGGTTTATCCCTCTGTTCTCAATAATCAAACAGTCATTCTCGTTGCCGATCAAAAGAACTTTAAGCCCCAAATTCTCGGAACTATCACTGAACCGGATGCCGAATTGTATGGTCAGGATGTCGATGAGATCGCCGCGGAAATCACGAGTTTACTGCGCTCAGGTTTAATTCGTGCCTGGGAAGAGCGTCAGCCCGAAGCTTTTCGCCAACAAATTTTGTCCGCCCTGCAAATTTTTGGGGTGATGTTAGGGATGATTGGAGTGCTGATAATCCTGCAACGGTTTACCAAAAAGCAGATTCAATCTTACAAAGAAAAGCTAGCAGATCTAGACGATCGCTTGCAAGCAGGGGATCAATCCGATACGCCAGTGGACAATTCCCTCTCCTTTCCCAGGGATAATATGCCGTTAAACAGGAGTCAGCGTCTAAGGTTGGGGATGGATTGGCTGATTACTCAACTGAAGTTTCACAGTAATTCCACTGTTCCTAAAAAGCGGGAAGGGCAAAAGACAATTACTCAACCAGAGATTCTACGGTCTCCCTCCCTCCCTCATTCAGCCCATTCTCCCAATTTAGAAAAAATTCAATTGCTTCTCAAACGGAAGCTGAGTTTTGCGGTTTTTATTCGACGTTTATCCGTCCTAGCTCAACTTTTTATCCTCATTCGAGGAATCGCTTTTATTTTAACTGTTTTTCCCCATACGAGAAACTTGGGATTTTTGTTAGCCGGTGCGCCGACTAATTTATTAACTATCTGGCTTGGTATCATATTTTTCATTAAAATTGGCGAACTAATCATTGATAGAAGCCTTCAGGCTTGGGTAGAAGATTTGCAATTAATCCGAAAATCTTTTACTCGACAAAATGTGCGGATTCCCACGATTGCTAGCACGTTAAAAGGGATCAATCTTGCTTTCTGTGGGATTATCGGTATTATCTTATCGCTGGCAGTGTTTGATGTTCCGATTACTACCGTATTAGCAGGGGCAGGGATTTTAGGGTTCGCCGTTTCTTTTGGCTCTCAAAGTTTAATTAAGGATCTCATTGCTGGCGTGATTAATTTGGCCAATGATGCCTATGCGCTGGGAGATTTTGTCATTATTGGCAATGATAGCGGGCTAGTCGAAGATATGAATCTATTTGTAACCCGTATTCGTAGCGGAAATGGGGATTTGATCACGATTCCCAATGGTTCGGTCGGGACGGTTCGGAATCAATCCAAAGATTGGTCAAGGGTGGATTATCAAATTCAGGTTTCCTATGAAGCCGATATTCCTCAAGCCTTAGAGCTTCTAACAGCGATCGCGCAAGAACTTTACGATGATCCCCAATGGAATGGGTTAATCTTGGAACCACCTGATTTAAAAGGGGTAGAAGATATTTCCTATCAAGGTGTGATGATTCGTATTTGGTTAAAAACGAAACCTGGCGAACAATGGATTGTGGCGAGGGAATTACGACTCCGAGTTAAAGCCGCTTTTGAGCAAGCCGGAATTGATATTGGGGTGCCGAAACAGGCAATGATCTGGCAAAAGTCCTTAGATGCAGAGAAAAAATCGCCCCTTGACCCCTCTTAGTTTGGCTAATGCTCGGCTTGAGTTTACCGGAAAAAGAATTTTTTATTATGGGGGAGAAGTTTCTTGGGTAACTTCAACAGTTAAGATGTTTTTCTCCAACATTTTAAACTTTTAACCGAGAAGCGATCGCGTTTTCCCAAGTTCCTGTAATCTCAGCCAAGTTAGCATCAATTAGAGCTTGATTAGTTTGATTAAGTATCGTTAAATTACCTGTTGCTGTACCGACTACCCCTAATTGTTGCCAAGCTCGATCGAGATTTTCTTGTAAATAATTTTCCCAAACCGCTTGGTATTGCGGGTTAACAGAAACTACAATTCGGCTGGCGGATTCACCAAACAGAACTTCATCTAACCGTTGCTCAGAAGTCGGTAAGGTAATTTCGGCTCCTAATTGGCCACTGATCGAACTTTCCGCCAACGCGATCGCCAGTCCCCCTTCTGCCACATCGTGGGCGGAATGAATCCAACCTTGACGGATACCGTGACGACAAGCCGCTTGCACTTGTTTTTCTAGGGCAAAATCCACAACGGGCGGTTGACCTGCGATGATGCCATGAATAGAGGCAAGATACTCCGAAGCACCTAAAGTTGTTTGAGCAGAACTACCTAAGAGATAGATCAAATCGCCTGATGTTTTCCAGCCTTGACCGACAATTTTGCTTAAATCGGGAATTAAGCCCACCATCCCAATGACAGGAGTGGGATAAATCGGTTGGGGTTTTCCGTCAGAATCGAGAGTTTCATTATATAAAGAGACATTGCCGCCCGTTACAGGTGTACTCAGTTCACGGCAAGCATCAGCAATGCCTTGACAAGCAGTGGCCAGTTGCCAATAACCGACGGGGTTTTCAGGGCTACCAAAATTGAGATTATCTGTAACTGCTAAGGGGTCTGCTCCGACACAGGTTAAATTTCGGGCTGCTTCGGCGACGGCTGCTTTTGCTCCTTCGTAGGGATTGAGGTAAACATAGCGGGGATTGCAATCGGTTGTAGCAGCGACCCCAATGGTGCAACTGTCAGGCTTGGCGTGGATGGGACGAACTCGAACAACTGCCGCATCTGCTCCGCCAGGTAATAAAACCGTATTATTTTGCACTTGGTGGTCGTATTGCCGATAAACCCACTTTTTAGATGCAATAGAAGGGGTATCGAGTAATTTTAATAACACCTCATTCCAGTTATGGAGTTTACCTTGGATTTCAATGCCGTTTAAGTCGGCGATCGCTAACTGCTCACTTGTCCATTGCCAGGCTGTTTGGGCATAGGCAGGCGGTTCAGCCATTAATTCGCGATGGTAAATGGGGGTGTTATCGGCCAACGCTGTAGCCGGAATTTCGGCGGCAATTTCTCCTTGAAATAAAATCCGAACAATTGGCTCTTCGATTACCGAACCCGCAACAACGGCTTGTAGTTCCCAACGATGGAAAATATCGATTAATTCCTGTTCGCGTCCTTTTTGCGCGACAAATAACATTCTTTCTTGGGACTCAGACAGCAGATATTCGTAGGGAATCATGCCTGTTTCCCGTACCGGAATTTTATCCAAATCCAGTTCAATCCCCACGCCTCCTTTTGCCGCCATTTCTGAGGTTGAGCAAGTGATCCCCGCCGCTCCCATGTCTTGGGCTGCAACGACTGCCCCCGTTTTAAAGGCTTCTAAACAAGCTTCGATTAAAGATTTTTCTAAAAAGGGATCACCGACTTGTACCGCAGGGCGATCGTCCATTGATTGATCGGTTAATTCGGCACTGGCAAAACTCGCGCCTCCCATGCCATCCCGCCCCGTCGTTGAACCCACATAAAGTACAGGATTACCGATACCTGCTGCTCCTGATTTAACGATGGATTCTGTTTCCATCAAACCCAACGCCATTGCATTGACCAACGGATTGCCCGAATAAGCAGGATCAAAATAAACTTCTCCGCCAACCGTCGGCACTCCAACGCAATTGCCATAGTGTGAAATTCCATCAACCACTCCCATAAAAATGCGGCGATTACGGGCATCGTCCAAATTACCGAACCGCAAAGAATTTAAAATCGCGATCGGTCTGGCTCCCATTGTGAAAATATCGCGCAGAATACCTCCAACTCCTGTGGCTGCTCCCTGAAAGGGTTCTACGGCTGAGGGATGGTTATGGGATTCGATTTTAAATGCCAGTTGTAAGCCATTTCCTAAATCGACTACACCAGCATTTTCGCCTGGCCCGACAAGAATGCGATCGCCGGTGGTGGGAAATTGTTTTAAGAGGGGACGGGAATTTTTATAACAGCAGTGTTCTGACCACATCACTCCGAACATTCCTAATTCTGCCTTATTGGGATGCCGTCCTAAGCGTTGGACAATATCGGCATATTCTTCGGGCTTGATTCCTTCGGAGGCAATTTCTTGGGAGGTAAAGGGTGCAGACATAATTCGGTTAGGGTGTTTAGCGTCAGAGCTTATTTTATCGTGAAGTTAGCAGCACAGGTTAAGCGCGATCGCGGTTTAATTATCAATTGTCTTAAAATTCATTGTTCGTCAGGGGTTATTTGTGTTGGTGCGGGTAGGGAAAGCATCGTGATTTTGACTAATGCAAATTTTCAATCGAAGTTTTGGTAAGCGTAAAACAATGATCACGGCGATCGCCATATCAAGAACTTTTACCAAAATTGCTTTATATCATCAAAGCTGAGAGTTTTTCTGCGATCACGATCAGCATCGATGATAATTGCCAGATGATTTCTGTCCCAAAAAACTTTCATTTAACGGAAAATAAGAAACATTACATTTGATTCAAGCTCCCTACAGTGATGGTCATCGCACTACTTTATTTTGCAATAAACGAATCAGTTTTTGAAAATCTGATGGCTGCTCTTGAAGAGGCAATTTCGTCAATCCTTTAGCAATAATTTTATTTTTTTCTTTTCCTGTAACAAAATTGCCTTGTAAATCTTTAACTTCAAAATACTGATTAGCAATTGCCCGAAAGATCTCCTTACCAGACATTCGTTCAAGCCAAACTCCTGAGCCATATTCCAGAGGAATCGTCCCACCGCTTAATTCTTGAACGAAGTTTAAATATCGCTGACTTATTACATTTTTCTCTAAAATATTGGAAACGGATGTTCTTGTAGCATCCATCGCTGTAGCTAGCTCTTCTAGTTTAAGTATTCCAGATCCTTGATCTCGAAACTCATCTCGATTTCTAAAATGTGGAATGGGCAAAGGTTTTCGTAGCTCCCTCGAAATTGAATACAGGGTTAAATTGGCTGCATCAAGAAATATTCGGCGACGACATTCATCAAGGATGTGTTGACAAATATCACTTTCACGTTTTAAATATTCAGATCTTTGAATATAATTGGGATCAATAAAATAGTTTTCTAGTTCTCTTTTATGCCAAATGAGCATATTGTACTCATCTATATTTGGAAAACTTTGCCACGATTTATTAACAGTTTCTTGATCTTGATCATCGCGATCAATCAAAAAATAATAAGTTGGATATTCCTTAATTAATGCTTGTGCAGCGCTACGAACATTATCACACCCGCCCATTGTACTTACGCTAACGGCTGTCAAATCGTTACTATTTAATAATTCCTTTATAACGATTGGATCAATTTCTTGATTGTTTTTACCTTCTACAAATAGCTTGTGTTGTGCACTTTGGTTGACTTGGGTTGCGTAGACACCGCTTTGTACTCTCATAAATTATTCCTCATCGTAAAAATTAGCCATCCTCATCTGGTACTAGAACAGAACGATGACGTTCCTCGACAGAGCGAAAAATTTCTTCAGAATGAGTTGCTAAAATATATTGATTGTGGGGGGCTAATTGGTAAAGTTGTCTAACGAAATCACCATGCCATTCAGCATTTAAATGTAATTCTGGTTCATCAATTAAGACGATACTGGGTTGTTCTTTAGTATTTTTCCAAATCAAGAAAAGTGTCGCAATCATTTCTTTTTGTCCTGAACTTAAGCCATCAAAAGAAAATGATTCTTTACCATTATTAGGTTTTATACGAATGTCAATTTTATTGTCTGGTAAAGGACGTAAATGCGCAATTTGACCACCACAATACCGTTTGATTAGAGAATTCAATTGAGATAACACACTCTCAGATTGCTCTTTATCTGTATTTTCAAATAAAGATGCTTGTCCCATTAAAGAGCGTAAAATTTCCAACTTAAAAGCACTTACTGGGTTGACTATGTTTCTTATACCCAATCTCCTTCGCATATCATAATTTCTGGGATAATCATCTGCCATCATACCAAGTTCAGGATTTGATTCTTGAACTTTTCGATAGCTATTAAAATGTAATAAGGGAGGGATAATTAAAGGCTCGCTTGAGAAAGCTAAAATACTATTTAAAGAATATTCAAGTGTTTCTGGATAATCTTTTTTATTCAAGCCAAATGACGATTCATTACCGTTATCATCTTTGACATGAGGCGATGAAAAACCTTTGTCATTACTAATTTCTAGAGAAACTGTAAGCTTTTTGTTGTTTTGCTCAACTTTACATTCAATAATTGTTTTTGTTTGACCTGCCTTTACCAATAAATTTGTGATATCCAATAAGGAGCCATTCATTTTGAGTGTTTTTGCGAATTTATCTTTAAATATTCCTGCAAATATTAGCAAAGAACAGCATTCAAGAACAGAGGTTTTTCCTCCACCATTTTTACTCCCCAAAACCAAAATATCTGGATCTCCCTGCATTCGAGGCGGAAGGAAATCAATTTCTAAAGAATCAATTTTTTTATAATTGCTAATCTTTAAACGACTTAGCCGAATTTTTGTTTTCTCAGTCATAGCTGGCCTACCTTAAAATAAATATTAAAATTAACTGAATAATAGCGTAATGTTTTTTTAGAATCTTTTTGTATATTGCATCACGCATGAAAAATATGCAAAGTTAATTAAAAGCTTCTCACTAAAATTCTTGCGAAAGTCATAGTGAATAAAGTAAAAAACATTGCCAAATCAAATCAAAAAAAGTTTTCTGGAGTTAGGTACTCAGAAAGATCAGCCGCAAGAAGAGATTCGGCTTCATCGTCACTCATCATTTCAGGTAGAATTTTCTCATAATTTTAAGCCTCTTTTTTATGCATATATCGAGCAGAAATAGGTCTAATAAGATCACCTCTTAGCATAAACATAAAATCAAAAAACATCGACTTACCACAATGTTCATAAGTTAACGATAACACCTCTCATTAGCGCGATCGCGGAACTTATTAATCCAATCAATCCAATAAAATATTGGTTGCTAAATCCAGTAGGTATTCAGGACTCAACAACCAATTTGTAGAAAAATTAACCCTTTTGGGGTTGGACTAAATTTTCTGCACCCTTAATCACTTTGGCAGAAATGATTTTATCTTGGTCAGTGAGTTTATCTAGGGTATCTTTCCCTTCAACCGCATAACCAAAAACCGAATAACGACCATCCATCAAATTAAATCCAGGGGGGGTTAACTCATTGTCGAACTTAAAGAAGAAAAATTGAGACGAGCCACCATTGGGTTCCGTATCAGGACGGGCTAAGGCAACGGCTCCATAGGCATTAAAGGGTAAGGCCAATTCCGGTAAATACAGCCCATATTCCTCTAAGGTGATGCCATAAATCGGGGCTTCTTCGCCTTTAACTAAAACTTCTAGGGGAATCGCTCGATATTGTTTCGTTTTGGGGTCAATAAATCCATCCTCTGGGCCAACCGGATCGCCGGTTTGAATGACAAAATTATCCTCGGCGCGAACAAAGGGTAAACCGTTATAAAACCCTCGTTGAACCAGATCGACAAAATTTCCGCCGTTAACGGGCGCACTATAGCCATCGACCACAATCGTGACAGGGCCTTGCGTGGTTTCGAGTTGAACAGTGGCTCGGCCTTTGAGTTGGGGCAAGTTGGCATATTCTTCGGGCACTTCGTAGGCAAATCCCGTCACCATCAGTTGTTCTAGAGAACCGATAGTTTCAAGGGCAGTTTTTCGGAGTTCTGCGACTTTTTCTCGATCTTTTTCTTCAACGGCGGTTTGCAGTTGGGTTACTTGATCTTGAATCGTGGTCAATAATTGCTCAGCTTGGGGTTGGCGATCGCTGGGAACCCCTTCTAACAATTTATCGTGCTGGACAGTGAGAACAAAATTAGCAGACTTAACATCCTTGGCGATCGGAGGCCAACGCTTAGCACGGAGATGATTGTTAATATCTTCCAAAGAAGCCTGTAACTTACGGACAGTCGCATTATCAATCGGGAGAGCGTAGCGGAGAATGGCATTGGGATCGGTAATCGCATTTCCCTGCGCGAGAGCACTAATTAGGACAGACTTGACCGTTTCACTAGCCCATGCAACTGCTGGCAATGAAAAAGACAAAATACCGCACAAAAAAGCAACAATGCCGATTTTTAGACATTTTTTAAACATATTTCCCCATTGTTTTGTTAGGTTCTGCATTACAGTGACTTTCCATTTCTAGGCTAAGAGGATATTTGTAAATTTTCCCATTTCTCAGCCCCCTTCCCTAGTACAATATGATTTTGAACTTTCATGGCCTAATCTGATTGCATGATTTCCAGTAATGATTTTCGCAGTGGTACAACCATTGAAATTGATGGCGCGGTCTGGCGCGTTGTAGAATTTCTCCACGTTAAACCGGGTAAAGGCTCGGCGTTTGTTCGGACTAAATTAAAAAATGCCAAAACGGGCAGCGTGGTTGAACGGACATTTCGCGCAGGAGAAACGGTTCCCGCCGCAACCTTAGAAAAAAAAGCCATGCAACATACTTACAAAGATGGCACTGACTATGTGTTCATGGATTTAGAAACCTATGAAGAAATTCGCATTCTTCCTGAACAGCTTGGCGATCGCGTGAAATTCCTCAAAGAAGAAATGGAAGTAAATATTCTTTTCTGGAAGGAAAGCGTATTAGATATTGAATTACCGACTTCCGTGATTCTCCAAGTTACCCAAACCGATCCAGGCGTTAAAGGCGATACCGCAACAGGCGGCTCTAAACCCGCAATTGTGGAAACAGGCGCTCAAATTATGGTTCCGCTGTTTATTTCAGAAGGTGAACGCATCAAAGTCGATACCAGAGATGGTTCCTATCTCGGTCGAGAATAGAATTGAGATGGCAAAGACCAGCCGTTAAATTCTCTTTCAATAGTTTTTTTAGTTGTCAGGGGTGGGTGATTAGTGTCTATTAATTTTAATGAACTTCGGGAATTGTTAGGGGCGATCGCGCAAACCGACATTACCGAATTAATCCTCAAAACCGATACGTTTGAACTGTCAGTCCGTAAAGAAAAGGAACAAGTTCAAGCAATCGCTCCGATTCCCATTTCTCAAGCACCAGCCCCCGTTGCCGCCCCCCTCACTACGACGGTAGAACCCCCGACTCCGGCGATCGCTGAACCTGCCCCCCCGGTAGAAACGCCCGCACCTTCTCCGATTGACCAAAAATGGACACCAATCACCTCGCCAATGGTCGGAACCTTTTACCGCGCCCCTGGCCCCGAAGAACCGCCCTTTGTGGACGTGGGAGACTCCATTCGCAAAGGCCAAACGGTCTGCATCATCGAAGCCATGAAGTTAATGAACGAAATTGAAGCCGAAATTTCAGGACAAATTATGGAAATCGTCGTAGCTAACGGCGAACCTGTTGAATACGGGCAAACGCTCCTGTGGGTCAAAGCAAGCTAATTTTTTTGAATTTAACTTAAGCAAACGTCTAACATCCTTGAAAGACTTCCTATGGTTCGAGGATGTTTTTTTATAATCAGCCATTGAAGATTAGCCCAATTGGGTGAAGTTTCTCGCACGCCGGATCGATAGCATAAAAGTATAAAGAATCATGAGAAGTCGGAGAGAAAAAAGAGATGAAACGCTTATTGGTCGCTACATTAATGATCCTTCCTTTCACCCTAGGTAGCCCCGTTCAAGCCCAAAACTTAGAACAAGTTCAGCAACTTTTAGAAACCAATGAATGTTTTCGCTGTGACTTACAAGGCGTAGATTTAAGCGGTGCTCATTTAATTGGGGCAGACTTACGGGAAGCGAATCTTCAAGGGGCTAATTTAGATCATGCCAATCTCGAAGGAGCTGATTTAACCGGAGCAAACCTAACAAGTGCAACCTTACAAAATGCAATGGTAACCAACGCCAGCCTCGATTATGCAAATTTGACAAAAGCAGATTTTGCCTATGCCAAACTTTATGATGTCCAAGTTACAGGAGCCGTCATGGATAATCTTAATATCCAAAATGCAGAAATTTATAATACGGGAATTGGGGTTGGTGGCAGTGACGAATAGCCCGTCAATTTTCACTCAGCTTTGACAACAGCCTTAACCTCATGCTCTAAGGGATTTCCCTGTTCAAAGGCGGTTAAGTTAGCAACAGTGGTTTGAGAAATATCCTTTAAGGCATTTTCAGTAAAAAAGGCTTGATGGGCCGTAATTACGACATTGGTAAAGGATTGTAGCAACTGAAACGTATCATCCTGAATAATGGTTCCCGAAAGATCCTCAAAAAACAGTTCGTCTTCTTCTTCATAGACATCGATTCCTAAATAGCCGATTTGTCCCGATTTAATTCCTTCGATAACGGCTTTGGTATTTACCAATTTGCCCCGACTGGTATTAATTAGCATCATTCCTGGTTTCATCTGCGCGATCGCGTCCTGATTGACTAAATGATGGGTTTCGGGCAATAAGGGACAATGGAGCGAAATAATATCAGATTGCTGCCAAATTTCGTCTAACGATACATAACGAGCATCCCCAATCTTTTCAAAATTCGCATTGGGATAGGCATCATAGCCCAACAGATGACAACCAAAGCCAGCCATAATTTGAGCGAAAATCTGACCAATCTTTCCCGTTCCAATCACGCCAACAGTGCGCCCCCGCAGATCAAATCCGAGCAATCCATCCAAAGCAAAATTATCATCC
The DNA here is from genome assembly GCA_035285545.1 of Snowella sp. Taxonomy (GTDB): domain Bacteria; phylum Cyanobacteriota; class Cyanobacteriia; order Cyanobacteriales; family Microcystaceae; genus Snowella. Next base: position 13,185 of record JAYKGY010000037.1, read on the forward strand.
CGAACCCGATTGTAGGCACGATATAACTTACGATTCAGCATTAAAATTAAGCCAACCGCGTGTTCCGCTACCGAATAGGGCGAATAGGCCGATACCCGCACCACTTTTACGCCTAATTCAGCCGCTTTCTGCAAATTAACATTGTTAAATCCCGTACACCGCAGTGCAACTAATTTTGTCCCCTGAGCCGCCAGAATTTCTAACGTTTCCTCTCCTACTTCATCATTGACAAATACACAAACTGCTGGGAATCCTGCCGCTAGGGATGCGGTTTGGGGTTCTAATCGTGTCTCAAAGTAAACCAATTCATGATTAGCTTGAGCCGTCAGGTTGGCTTGATCTAAAAATTGGCGATCATAGGATTTGGTACTGAAAACAGCGACTTTCATCAGTAAGAAATTGGGTTTAGAATGTAATCAAACACGATAATTGTAACGATAATCAGCAAAAAAGCTAGGTGTTGAAGGATTCATTTTTTACTGGCTGTGATTTACATTATTTTTGTCAATTCATCTGCTAAATTCCTTAGGGCATCGGTCGCTAAGAGGGTTTGATAAACGGTTGTAGGATCACTAGGAGACGTAATCGCGGTTTGTCCTTGCGCGATCGCCGCTTCTTGACCATAGCGATCAAAATTGGGCAGAGGTTGACCAAAATACTGGATACCTTGGCAGAAAACAGGAATGGCACTGGCAACGGTCATAGCAAGTTAACGTCCTAGTCACTCTAAAAAATTCGTCTTAGTCAATCTTAGCGTCTTGTATACAATGATTCTGTTTTATGGTTTTTATCTTTATTATAGAAAATATTGAATATAGACAGTAAGTTACGAAGAATGACAAAGATCTTAAAAGTAAAGCGTATATTGAGGATGGATTCGTAAAGCCCCTGCTGAAAAACAAGTTATTTGTAATGCTTACGATTGTGTCATTTTAAATTGGCATGAAAATAACGAAGTTTTTTAACAAATTAAAATAACGCAATCACTGTAGATCTTTAAGAAAATCCTGTAATTTTTTAAATGATGGACAGCGTTGAGAACAAAGGTCTAAATCAAGCATTTTTGCTAACTCAACATTCATATTAGTGCTATAACGAGGTTTTCTATTTTCTCCTTTTGACAAATTGATTAATGCTTCTTTAGGTTTAGGTAGTAAATGAGGATTATTACTTGCTTCTCCTTTACCACGTCCGACGTGTTTTATTACTTTTGGATCAGACCAAAACCAGGCTTCTAATTCTTCGATAGGAATGCAAATATGCTTTTCAATATTGTGAAATTTCAAAATAGACTGTTCCAAACTTGTGCGTAGTTTAACTTCATCCTTGAGAGAGCCATTAGTAGGATTTCGGTCTAAATCATGGATAATAATAAATACATTACAACCCTTGTCTAACAAAGTATTAATGGTTGCGGTAAGTTTCTTTCTTAACGTACTACAACCACCATTACTAGGACTCCATTTTTTTAGTCCAATATCTTCTCCTAACACGCGATGGATAATCTCGCGCACCGCCTCATAGTCCGTATCATCTTCAACAATCAGGCCAACTTTTAATTTAGTCATCAAGAATTCCGCTATAAATCCAGTCGCCCAAGCTACCTTCTTCATTCAGGTAATTAGCGACATTATGAATTTCATCTTCTCCTAACTTCTGCACAAAAGTTCGTCCGTTTTCACGGTAAACTAAATTGATTTTGTCAGGTTTTGTCCAAGAAACAACTTGAGGAGAATGAGTAGATAAAATTAAATTTTGTCCATAAGTATAGGATTCAATTTCATTAAGTAACTTTTCTAACATACCTGGGTGAATTTGCGTTTCAGGTTCTTCAATAATTATCATTTCTGTTGAAGATGAAGTGATAATTTCTAAAAGAATTGATAAAACTCTAAGTGTTCCATCAGAGAGTAATCCAATATTAACTTCATCTAACAATACTTCTAAAAGATATTCTTTGTCTTTATCAGTACGGACAAATTGTTGCTCAGTTATTTTTTTGCCAATTCCAACTCTTTGGCAAACGCTTTCAAGCTCATCAAAGTCTTCTTTTTCTATAAGACGATGAATAAGCATAGGCAACCAAGATGATAATTCCCCCGCAGAAATGGGAATAACACGGATATCACTTGATCTAACTCGTAAATAAGAAGGATAACGTTGGGAACTTCGACGGGTAGGACGTTTACCAATAAGACTAAAACCTCTTAAAACGGAACGAACCCAGTGCATTTCACTTGGTAACTTTAAGCTTAAGTTTTCAGGCAAATTTGCTCGTTGTAGAGAACTAGTATTGCCAAGAATCACAGTGATTGGATTATCTTCATTTTCAATAGTTGTTACTCCACTTTCAGTTTTCCAAATTGTTTCCTTATTTTGATCAAGATATTGACAGCATTCGTTCCATGAAAATTCTTCTGCTGTACCATCCTCTATCGAACTATTTAGGCTCAAGTCATCTTCTAAATTTATTTGTCTTAGCAGTTCATATCTATACAGAAAACGACGACTAGTTGGAGACAAAATTTCAATCTCTAATATTTTGGGAATATTATCATCATCAAAAAATGGTCGTAAACGATTACGTCCACTGGCAAAGCTTGTAATTGCCATTAATCCTTCAAGAATAGCTGATTTTCCTGCACCATTACGTCCAACTAAAACCGCAACACCATCATTCAAAGAAATCGTTACTGGCCCACCTAAAACAGACCAGCCATCAAGCGTAAAAGATAAAAGTCGTGGTTGGTTTGTCTCTGACACAATGATTTTCCTGCCAATGCTGACTTTTCTATTCAATCTTAACTGACGATAGCGATGATTTTGAAACAAAAAAGGAGCCGAAGCCCCTTTTAAATTAGTTAGTTTAGATAACCTTAGTAGTCGAAGTCGCCGCCACCGGGAGCACCTGCGGGAGCTTTCTCTTTTTCAGGCTTATCAACAACAATACATTCGGTGGTTAAGACCATACCTGCAATAGAAGCCGCATTTTGCAGCGCAGAACGGGTAACTTTAGCAGGGTCAACGATACCAGCCGCGATCATGTCGGTGTATTCGTTGTTAGCCGCGTTGAAGCCAGTGTTGAAGTCTTTTTCTTTAACGCGCTCAGCCACAACCGCACCGTTTTGACCAGCGTTTTCAGCAATCCGTTTTAAGGGAGCGGGTAACGCACGAGCAACAATTAAGCCACCCGTTAACTCTTCGTTGGTTAAGTTCGCATTCGCCCATTCTTCGAGTTGGGGAGCGAGGTGAGCGTAGGTTGTACCACCACCAGGAACGATACCTTCTTCAACAGCCGCTTTGGTTGCGTTGATGGCATCTTCTAAGCGGAGTTTGCGGTCTTTCATTTCGGTTTCGGTCGCAGCACCGACTTTGATGACAGCCACGCCACCCGCTAATTTAGCAAGGCGTTCTTGGAGTTTTTCTTTATCGTAGGAAGATTCGGTTTCTTCGATTTGACGACGAATTTGTTCGATCCGCGCTTTAACTGCCGCTTCGTTACCTTCGGCAACAATAGTGGTGGTGTCTTTGGTGATATTGAGACGGCGAGCTTTACCGAGACTTTCAACCTTGGTGGTTTCGAGTTTTAGACCGGCATCTTCACTGATCACTTGACCACCCGTTAAGATGGCGATGTCTTCTAACATTTGCTTACGGCGATCGCCAAAGCCAGGAGCTTTAACCGCAGCCACGTTGAGAACACCGCGTAAACGGTTAACCACTAAAGTAGCAAGAGCTTCTTTCTCAATGTCTTCCGCAATGATTAAGAGGGGCTTACCTTGACGAGCAACTTGTTCTAAAACAGGTACTAAGTCTTGAACTAAGTTGATTTTTTTGTCGGTAATTAAGATGAAGGGATCTTCTAAAACCGCTTCCATGCGTTCGGGATCGGTTACGAAGTAGGGAGAGATATAACCTTTGTCGAAGCGCATCCCTTCAGTGATTTCGAGTTCGGTGGTCATGGACTTGCCTTCTTCAAGGGAAATAACGCCCTCTTTGCCGACTTTATCCATGGCGTTGGCAATCATTTGACCCACTTCTTCATCGTTACCCGCAGAAATCGCACCAACTTGCGCGATCGCCTTGGAATCTTCAACGGGTTTCGCGTGTTCAGCAATCCGTTCAACTAAGAATTCAGTGGCTTTGTCGATACCGCGTTTGAGAGCAATCGGATTAGCACCCGCAGCGACGTTGCGTAAACCTTCTTTAACAATGGCGTGGGCAAGAACCGTTGCAGTGGTGGTTCCGTCTCCAGCGACATCATTGGTTTTAGAAGCGGCTTGACGAATCAGAGAAACCCCTGTATTTTCGATATGATCGTCTAATTCAATTTCTTTAGCGATGGTGACTCCGTCATTGATAATTTGGGGAGCACCAAATTTTTTTTCGAGGACAACGTTACGACCTTTGGGGCCAAGGGTTACGGCAACAGCTTCAGCGAGAGTATCGATACCTCTTTCAAGGGCACGACGAGCTTCGTCATTATAGATGATGGATTTAGCCATAGGAATACAACCTTTTGAAGTAAGTAAATTTGGAGTTGAAGAGTTTTAGGTGAGTTAAGCGGCTTAAGACAAGCTAAAGGCTTAGATAACAGACGCTAAGATGTCTTTCTCAGTGAGCAGAACGTAGTCTTCACCACCGAGTTTGATGTCGGTTCCTGCATATTTGGAGTAAAGAACTTTGTCGCCAACACCGATGTCTAAGGGAGAACGGCTGCCGTCATCATTGCGTTTGCCAGGGCCAACAGCTACGACTTCACCGACTTGGGGTTTTTCTTTAGCGTTGTCGGGAAGGTAGATACCACCAGCGGTTTTTTCTTCCGAGGGGCTAACTTTGACGAATACGCGATCGCCTAAAGGTTTTACAGTAGTAACGTTAATACTAATAGCTGCCATAGATAATCATCCTCCTGAAGAGGTTAGGATAGGAGACGGTTACAAGTTAAAAATGTAAGGGATTAAACTTACCTTTATCAGGTTAGCACTCTCACCTCACGAGTGCTAATTTAGCCAATTTCCCTGACCCATTGCAACACCCGTTTAAGTGTGGTTTCCCGAACTTAACCGTCTTGTACGGGGTATGTCAATTTTGATACCACTTATAAAGTTCAAAAAGACTAAGGTCAAAGAAATGCTTCTAGGGTTCCGATTTAAGATTCACTTTTTAAATGTCAGGTCCGAGAGAAGCTGGCTAGTTTTGTAACAATCACGAATTTCTGACCCAAGCTGGCTACACGGCGGGATAAAAGCCCGGGAGACTTTAATCAAACTGATTCGGTTGATTTCAATCAGTCTTGTTGGAGTTTCCTGGGCATATTGTTTTTTGAGGTAAAATTCATGTCCGAGCAACCATCTTTTCAACCGCCTCATTCATCAGAGGCTGAACGTGCCCTAGAAAAAGAACGTCAGTTACCCTTAACGGGTTGGCAACAGGAAGTGTCTCAGGGCTTAGCCTACGGTTTAGAGGCTGCTGATAGTATCCGCGATCGCAGTATCCCCACTTTTTCGAGGGGAGAATTACCCCACTATGCGGGCATTAATACCTTCATGAAAGCCCCGTATTTGGAGGATGTGCGTAAAGTCGGAGACTATGACGTGGCGATTATGGGCGTTCCCCATGATTCTGGTACAACCTATCGACCCGGAACCCGTTTTGGCCCCCAAGGCATTCGTCGCATTTCCGCCCTTTATACCCCTTACAATTTTGAATTAGGTGTTGATCTCCGCGAACAAATTACCCTTTGTGATGTGGGTGATGTCTTTACCATTCCTGCCAATAATGAAAAATCCTTTGATCAAATTTCTAAAGGGGTTGCCCATGTCTTTAGCTCAGGAGCTTTCCCCATTATTTTAGGTGGCGATCACTCCATTGGTTTTCCCACAGTGCGCGGTATTTGTCGTCATTTAGGCGATAAAAAAGTTGGCATTATTCACTTCGATCGCCATGTGGATACCCAGGAAACCGACTTAGATGAACGGATGCACACCTGTCCCTGGTTTCACGCAACCAACATGAAAAATGCTCCCGCCAAAAACCTGGTTCAATTGGGGATAGGCGGTTGGCAAGTGCCTCGTCAAGGCGTAAAAGTTTGTCGGGAAAGAGCAACAAATATTCTGACGGTTACCGATATTGTGGAACGGGGCATTGATGCCGCCGCCGAATTTGCCCTTGAACGTGCGCTTGATGGAACCGATTGTGTTTGGATTAGTTTTGATATTGATTGCATTGACGCGGGATTTGTCCCAGGAACAGGCTGGCCCGAACCAGGCGGATTACTCCCCCGTGAAGCCTTGACATTATTAGGCAAAATTATTCAAAAAGCCCCTATTTGCGGGATGGAAGTCGTCGAAGTTTCACCGCCCTACGATATCAGCGATATGACTTCTTTAATGGCGACTCGCGTGATCTGTGATGCGATGGCCCATTTAGTTATTTCGGGTCAGTTACCCCGCAAGGAAAAACCCTACTACATTCATCCTGAAGCCAATATGGCCGTCGATGAGCCTTGGACATAATATGCACGAAACTGACATGACTAAAGCCCTCATCATCACCGTAAAGGATTGGTATGAGGCTCAACCCGACAAGCCCAAAATCGAAAAAATTCACTTAATGGTGGGCAAGTTTACCTGTGTTGAACCCGTGAGTTTGCAATTTGCCTTTGAAGTGCAGACTCGCCAGACTTTTTTGGATGGGGTGGAGTTGGTGATCCAAGATATTCCTTTAGTGGCCTATTGTCATCGCTGTCAAACGGAGTATCAACCTGAAATTGGCCTGCAATACTCCTGTCCCACCTGTCGATCGCCGATGGAGGATATTCGCTCAGGGCGGGAATTAAAAATCGATCACATTGAATATTCCCTTCCTAGCCCCACTGTTTAACGTCTCTCATTTAGAGGAATACGAATCGGGATTGCTCTTACGCTTTCTGTAAATTATCAACTATTAACTATTAACTAAAAAATGCACCAAACCTTTGACGCAGCTTTAGAAATGAACCTACTCCATGCCAATCAAGCAGGAGCCGACCATAATCGTGAACATTTTGATGAATGGGGTATTACTTGTTTAAACCTCATGAGTAGTCCTGGGGCAGGAAAAACCGTTTTACTTGAAAAAACCCTCGCGGCCTTAAAAAATCAGTTCAGAATGGCGGTGATTGAAGGCGATATGACCACCGAATTGGATGCCGATCGCTTACGGCAATATGGAGTGCCGGTGATTGCCATTAATACGGGGCGTTCCTGTCATTTAGATTCGCGGATGGTTGCAGGTGGAATCCATCGTTTGAAAGAAGATTATAACCCCAAGGATTTTGATTTAGTCTTTGTGGAAAATGTGGGAAATTTGGTCTGTCCTGCGGAATTTGAAGTGGGAGAGCACGCAAAAGTTGCTTTATTAAGTATTACGGAAGGTGAAGATAAACCCCTAAAATATCCCATCATGTTCCAGGAAGCAGATTGTTTATTGGTTACCAAACTGGATCTAGCCCCCCATTTAGAAGTCGATCTGCAACGTTTGGAAAACAATGTGCGATCGATGAATCCTGATGTCACCATTATTTTTCTCTCTGCCAAAACGGGGGAAGGTCTAGGGCAATGGTTTAGCTGGGTTGAAAGCCAACTAAAAGTTACGATCGCGGTAAACGGTTAATTAGATAACGGTTAAAATTCTTTATTTCCTATTAACTATTCCTTATCAACTATCGTAGATATCACCTATTTTTATTGCCATGAAACGAAGAAGTTTAATTTCCTTACTTTTGATTTTTTGTAGTAGTTTGCTATTGACAGTTAGTTGTAATCAAGCTCCTCAACAAACGCCTAATGCGAATATCTCTGCGTTAAATACCCCACCAATCGTAATTGGCTATAGTAACTGGGCGGGGTGGTGGCCCTGGGCGATCGCGGAAGAAGAGGGTTTATTTGCTAAAAATGGGGTCAATGTGCAAATGAAATGGTTTGATGGTTACCTAGAATCCTTACAGGCCCTAGCCGCAGGGCAATTAGACGGAAACAGTCAGACCCTCAATGACACGATCGCCTTTGCAGGAGATGCCATTAATGGCGAAGTTGCCGTTTTGGTGAATGATAACTCAGCGGGCAATGACAAAATTATTGTTGCGGAAGAAATTAATACTGTTCAAGATTTAAAAGGCAAAAAAGTTGCCGTTGAAGAAGGCGTGGTCGATGATTTCTTACTGAGTTTAGTTCTAGAAAAAAATCAAATGTCCCGCAAAGATGTTCAAATTGTTCCGATGGAAACAGGGGCAGCCGCAGCGGCCTTTGCAGCCGGAAAAGTTGATGCGGTAGGAGCATTTCCTCCTTTTTGGTCAACGGCATTAAAACGGAAAGGATCTAAAGAGATTGCAAGTTCTAAGGACTTTCCCGGAGCGATACCCGATCTTTTGGTCGTCAGCGAAAAATTAATTCAAGAAAAACCTGAACAAGTCCAAGCTTTAGTGAAAACCTGGTTTGATATTCGAGATTTTATGGAAAAGAATCCCCAAAAAGCCGATGAGATTATGGCTAAACGGGCAGGAGTCAGTGCCGAAGAAATGCAGCTCTATAAAGAAGGAACCTTATTTTTTACCCTTGAGGATAATTTAGAAGCTTTCTCTCCTGGTAATACGATGAAAAATATGCCTTTTGCCGCTCAAAAAATGGCGGATTTTATGAAAGGGATTGGCTTTATCAAGCAAGTACCGGATTTAAACAAAATATTAGATGCTCAATTTGTTAAAGCTTTAGCTGAGAAAAAAGCGTAACGATAGACTATTAACAATCAAAATTCTAAGTTTTTTTAGCTTGGATAATTAACTTTACTGTATTAAAAATCGGAATCGAAAATTGGGTGATCTTGACAGTCTGTATCTTTTTTGCTGATTGAGAGAGGACTGAATGACAACACAAACTAAATCCCTTAAACCCACACTTTTTTGGCAAATTGCGGAAGAAGTTCCCGAATCCTTGAAGTGGGTTCTCATGACACTTTCAATTGTTGTCCCGCTTATTGTGTGGGTCATTATTTCGAGTTTTTCAGGTGTTGATTCCATTTTTCTTCCTTCCCCTCTAGCCGTAATTCAAGCATTAGGAAATCTTTGGCAGCAAGGATTTCTCGTTGGTGATACCGTCACTAGCTTTCTAAGAGTTGTGGGGGGATTTTTTCTAGGGGGAATGGTGGCGATTCCTTTGGGAATTTTAATGGGAACTTTTTCCAGTATTCGGAATTTAACGGAACCGATTATTGGCGTAATTCGCTATATGCCTGCTCCCGCTTTTATTCCCCTTTTAGTAATTTATTTGGGCATTGATGAAGCATCTAAAGTCATGTTGATTTTTATTGGGACAATTTTCTTTAATACGCTCATGATTATGGATGCGGTTAAGTTTATTCCCAAAGAATTAATTGAGGTGACTTACACCCTGGGCGGGTTACGCAAACAAGTTTTATTACAAGTGATTACCCCCTATGTTATTCCCAATATTTTGGATGCGTTGCGAATTAATATGGCCGCAGCCTGGAATTTAGTCGTTGTTGCAGAACTGGTTGCGGCGGATAACGGCTTAGGAAAGCGTATTTTATTGGCTCAAAAATTCATGAAAACCGATGAAATTTTTGCTTGTCTTATTGTATTAGGGATTATCGGTTTTGCTTTAGATCTTAGTTTTCGTTTACTGCTGCGTTGGACTTGTAAATGGTCAATTACTCGCTAATTTACTATCGTTGCTTTCATGATCTTTAAGGACATAATATATTATGTTCCTACGAAAATTTTGTAATTTAAGAAAAATAAAATTATGCACTTAGAAATTACTAATTTAAATAAATCTTTTTCAACTAAACGAGGTTCTATTATTGCTTTACAGAATATCAATATGTATGTTGAAGAATCTGAATTTGTTTGTGTCGTGGGTGCATCAGGATCGGGCAAATCAACGCTTTTAAGAATGATTGCCGGCTTAGAAATGCCCACATCGGGCAAAATTACCGTGGATGGAAAGGAAGTCACCGGGCCAGGAGCTGATCGCGGAATGGTCTTTCAAAGTTACACCCTTTATCCCTGGATGACGGTACAGGAAAATGTGGAATTTGGCTTAAAGCTTCAAGGACTACCGCAAAAAGAACGGTGGGAATTAGCCTGTTATTATCTCGACGTGGTGGGTTTAGTCCCGTTTGCTAATGCCTATCCCAAAGAATTATCTGGGGGAATGAAACAACGAGTAGCGATCGCGCGATCTCTGGCTTGCCATCCCAAGGTACTGTTAATGGATGAACCCTTTGGCGCATTAGATGTACAAACTAAAGAAAGAATGCACGAATATCTGATTTCCATCTGGCAACGGATTAAATGCAGTATTTTAATGATTACTCACGATGTCGAAGAAGCGGTTTTTTTAGCCCAACGGATCTATGTTTTAAGCGCAAGGCCCGGAAAGATTCAGCGAGAACTCAATATTCAATTACCAGAAGGCAGAAATTATCACATTAAACGAAAAACTGAATTTTATGAATATACAGATGAAATATTTAGCTTACTACGAACCGTCAATAGCGAAAACGACGAACCCAGCAGGGTAATTGCAGGATAACTCACGCCAAAAAATGATGGTCGAGCCTTCAGATAAGGTTAATACATTGGGTTTAAAAATTGACCATGATGAACATCTGAGCAATTTCAACCTTAAGGGCGAATTAATAAACGACCTAAACAGGATAATTCCCCGTTATTTAACTGTAAAGATTCAATTTCTACGTCTGTTCCCAAATCTACCTGAAAATCGTCTTTGCCCTCTTGGGTTAATTCCCCTAATCCATGAATTTCAATATCTTTAAGATGTAAGGTTTGCGGGTTAATGAGGGTTAATTTGGCTTTGATTTTTAAGGAAATAATCGGTTTATCGGGTTCAGTGAGGGTTCCTACTAGGGTAAAAGACTGGGAATGAAGCGCGATCGCGTTCCAGCCAATCCGATAGGGGGCAAGCCTTTCTGGGGGATTATCAATTCCTTTAAGCTCCAAAAGCGCGATCAACAATTCGGTAAACGCATTGGTCAAAATTTCCGAAGCCAGGGACGCTTGTAAATCACTCTCTGCTAACTGGACTTCTCCGCTCACTCGGATGGGTTCTAACAGTTGCAAGGGTTTCCCTTTAATGATTTGCCCCATATTGATGCGAATATTTTCGCCTTTCAGTAAAACTTTTCCTAACTGCAATCCCTGATAAATTGCCCGTTGACTGCTCAAAAAAACTTGGGGGACGTGACCCCTCAGCAGTTGGCGGTCTTGCCCTTCAATATGAATATCGAGTTGTTCGGCCTGTTCCACTTGGGAGCGTAACCAAAGACGCAAAGCCGGCGAAAGAATTTTACTAATAAGTTTACTGGGCTGATTTAGGGGCATAGGACGGTCAGTTCAAAGGTTACACTTAAATCAATAAGTGCTATATCAATATAAGCTGAATTTGCTACTCTGGTGAGTGGAAGACATTGAGGCAGTAGTCAGCAAACGATATACTACACCGCATTTTTTTCAAATTACAACAGGGAGCAATCAACCCATGACTGAACGGGTACAAAAAATTTTATCTCAGTGGGGAGTGGCATCCCGTCGTCATGCGGAAGAAATGATTCTAGAAGGAAGAGTTCGTTTAAATGGTAAGCCCGTTCAACTCGGTGATAAAGCCGATCCCGGTCGCGATCGCCTGGAAGTCGATGGAAAAAGAATTGAGCCGGTCAATCGTCCCAAATTTGTTTATTTATTGCTCAATAAACCCAGGGATGTGATTTCGACCTGTCAAGATCCTGAACAGCGCAAAACCGTCCTCGATTTCTTGTCTCCCCATCTACGGGAAGGGAAAGGGATTCACCCCGTTGGCCGTTTAGACCGCAATTCGACCGGCGCGTTATTACTGACCAATGATGGCGAATTAACCTTGCGCTTAACCCATCCTCGTTATCATTTACCGAAAACCTATGATGTTTGGGTTGCAGGGCATCCTACTGAACAGCAGTTAGAACAATGGCGAGCAGGTATTTTACTAGAAGGTCAGCAGACTTTACCCGCCCAGGTTGACGTAGTAGATTTTGACAAAACGCGGACGTGCTTAGAAATCACCTTAGTCGAAGGCAGAAATCGACAAATTCGGCGAATGGCAGAGGAATTTGGCTTTGAGGTTTTGAAATTACATCGTTGGGCCATCGGAGAGATCACCTTACATCTTCCGAATGAACGCTTAGGGAGTGGGCAATATCGCTATCTAAAACCCTCAGAGATTACCTATCTGAAACGACATACCCAATTAGAAGTCCCTAAACATAAGGTGATCCGAAACCGCGATCGCTAGTTTTGTGAGAATAAACTGTTAACCTTAAAAGCGATCGCTAACGGCATTAACTTCATATAAATAATAAACTTCATTACCAATAAAACTGTTAGTAAATTCTTGAATTGGTTTAATGATTAAATTAGGCTGAGATGCATCGAGTTTATGGTTCAAAATTAAAAGAACAGGTTTTTGTGTTTGAAGAATTAAATCATGAACTTGGGCTAATACTTCTGAATCAGTGACGATTTGACGTTGTTGATTAAAGAGTACAAAACTTCCTAATTTTTTGCTTTCGGGATAATAAATCTGAGCTTGCAAATAGCCACTAATGGGAGAAATCGCAAAATCCTCACTGCCGACTAAACTATATTTACTAAAATCCATTGATTTAATATAATTAGCAGTTTCCCTGCTTGCCGAATAGGGTAAAAAAATATCTCGGCTATAGGAGACAATTCCTGCCGCTAATTGGGCATAAAGCAGAATCATTAAAAATGTCACTTGATAACGTTTTACCCAATTTCTCCAACGATGCAACTGAAATTTTATTTTAGGATAGGATAAATATTTTTTAATAAAATCAGGAATTAATTGTGAAGGTGAATAGTAACTCCTTAACCAAAAAGCGGTAATCAAAATAATATACAAATGTCCGTAATGTCTGGCTGAGCCTAAAAACTTTAAATAGGTAAATAAAACAATTGCACCAGTTCCCAATAAATAAAAGCATAGAACGATAGGATAATCTGAAAATGCCGTAATGGTAAAGGCTAAAATTCCTATTGAAATCACAGCAAAAAGAAACACATCTAAGGGTTTAGAATCGCCTGGGACTAAAACTAAAATATAACTATTCCAAATTCGAGTTAGAGCTTGATTAAATCGATGAAAATCCCACTGAAAAAACCATTGATCGGCTCCTCCCTGTAGGGTACTATCCCCAGGTGGCATTAAGAGGATGACGGATAGGATAATTCCAGCAACGACAATCCCTAAACTAACTAAGGCATCGACTTGAGAAACTTTTAAAGGGATATCAATAAATTTTCTACTAAAATATTCGATACTTAAAGTTAGCAATAAAGCAATTGTGATTAATAAACAGTAGGCATTAGTATTAGCTAATAAGGCTAAAATTAAAGCTAATGCTAAATAACTTTTTTTTCGAGTTTGGAATAAACTGCAAAAAGCAAAAAGACAGAGAATGCCGATCGCGTAATTGCGACTAATTAATAAATACTCATAAATGGGTAAATAACCCAGTACAAATAATAATTTTTGTAAGCGAGTAAAGGGCGAAAAATAAATAAATAAACTAATGGCGACAGTGGCTAAACCTAAGTGAAACAACTGCATCGCGATCGCGTTAGCTGTGATCTGATTTAAAACATAAAGACAGGCATACCACAGGATTGGATGACCTTCGTAGCGAATATTATTCCAAAAATCTGTTAGCGATAAGCTATCTCTCGCAATTAACCAGCCATTTAATTCATCCCGCCACATGGCATGGTTCAGAATTCCCAATAATCCTAAAACAAAAAAAATGAGGAGTAATAAACCTTCAAAATGTTGAATATTGGCTAATCGAAAACGCTTTGATTCGCTCAAATTATTCTCTAAAATCGGCATGATGCGATAGTTTACTAATGATTGATTTTTATTGCTTTTTAGCTTATCGTGTCTGAGTCTGCTTTTGCCGTTGGGCTTCGTATAATAGCAATGCTGCTGCGATCGCCACATTCAAAGACTCCACCCCAGGCGCAAGAGGAATCGTCACCGACTCATCAGCTAACTCACTTAATTCTGGACTTAATCCTGCCCCTTCATTTCCCAATAAAATCAAGCTTGGCTGGATAAAATCAATCTCCCAAAAGGTTTTGGCGGCATCTAAGCGAGTCGCAATAACTTGAATCCCCTGGGCTTGATAATTTTTGATTAATTGACCTAAATCGGGGTGAGATTGCTTGGAGAGATGAAACCAGGCTCCTGCTGAAGACCGTAGCACCTTGGGATTATCGAGTTCTACACTATCTTCACTTAACCAAAGCTGATCTACTTGAGTGGCAACGGCAGATCGAATAATTGTGCCTAAATTGCCTGGATCTTGAATGCGTTCTAGAATTAACCCCAATTGCAAACTATTGGATCTTGATATTGTTTGAAAATCTCTCTCAATTGTCGCAATCACACCATCAGGATTAACGGTTGTGGCTAATTGTTGCAAAACTTCAGGGCTAACGCATTCTATCCGTTGCGATCGCGGAATAACTCGCTCTAAAAGTTGGGAATATCTCTCCTGCCATTGAGGGGTATAGCAAACGGTCTGGAAGGAACAATCCCCCTGCCATGCCGTCTCCAATAAGTGGGTTCCCTCTAGTAACAATAAATTTTGCTCCCGTCGTCCTTTACTGCGATGAAGCTTACGAATTTGTTTAACCAGAGGATTTTGCGAACTGGTAATCATGCCGAAATAGGCTGAAAGACTCGACGTGATGGGCTTTCCCTAAACTGAGTAATTTAACTTGCATCTAGCGTTAATTCCAGATGCGGAACCCGGGACTCGAACCCGGAAGTCCTTGCGGACACTAGAACCTGAATCTAGCGCGTCTACCAATTCCGCCAGTACCGCTTCATAGGGGTTAATCCCCAACTAATCATCATTACCCATAGCGGGCTAGTTAGTCAATGATTTGCTAGCAAAACCTTAATTGTTATTTACCTCTCGCTGGCTAAACCCTAGAAAGTTAGAAAAAAAACTAGACATTTTACGATTTTCTAGTAAAATCTAGAGGCAAAATCTTTACTTATGATAAACCTATATATTAATCGGAGGATAAAGCCATAAGCATTAATTATACAACCAATACCGATGCCCTCGCATCCAGTGGTGACAGCCAACCCGTTATTGAAATTTATGGCGGCTCTCCTTTAAAGGGAGAAGTCAGAATTAGTGGTGCAAAAAATTCCGCACTGGCCATCATGGCAGGAACCCTGCTGTGCTCAGATGATTGTCGGCTACGGAATTTACCTAATTTGGCAGATATTACCCGCATGAGCCAAATCTTGTCTGCGATTGGCGTTAAGTTGCAACTTAATGGCGATGTTTTAGATATCGATGCCCGTAACATTGGCCAATCCCAAGCACCCTATGAATTAGTTTCCCAATTACGCGCCAGCTTCTTTGTTATTGGGCCTCTCTTAGCTCGTTTAGGGACAACACGGGTTCCCCTGCCTGGTGGCTGTGCGATTGGTGCGCGTCCAGTTGATCTCCATGTTCGAGGTCTTCAGGCAATGGGTGCAGATGTCATTATTGAGCATGGCGTTGTTCAAGCCAGCGTCAAAGGCAAGAGTAATCGGTTAAAAGGGGCGAAAATCTATTTAGACTATCCCAGTGTAGGGGCGACCGAAACCATTATGATGGCGGCGACCCTTGCAGAAGGAGAAACGATTATTGAAAATGCGGCCCAGGAACCTGAAATTATTGATCTCGCCAATTTCTGTAATTCGATGGGAGCAAAAATCATCGGTGCAGGAACTAATACCATTGTGATTAATGGCGTAGAACGCTTACATTCGACGGATTACCCCATTCTGCCTGATCGCATTGAAGCAGGAACTTTCCTCGTTGCGGGTGCGATTACCCAATCGGAAATTAGTCTTTTCCCTGTGATTCCTGATCATTTAGCCTCAGCGATCGCGAAACTTCAGGAAATCGGGCCCAAGGTGGTCATCGAAGACAAAGACCGGATTCGCATTATTCCGGCACCGTTACGGGGTACTGATATTGAAACCCTACCCTACCCAGGTTTCCCAACCGATATGCAAGCTCAATTCATGGCCTTATTAGCGGTGAGCCAAGGGAATAGCATGGTAACGGAAACTGTCTTTGAAAACCGTTTGCAGCACGTCGCTGAATTGCAACGCATGGGAGCTAATATCCGCGTTAAAGGCAATGTTGCCGTTATTCAAGGGGTTCCGTTTCTATCAGGTGCGCCGGTGATGTCTACGGATTTACGAGCTTCTGCGGCGTTAGTCTTAGCAGGCTTAGCAGCGGAAGGCAAAACCATCATTCAAGGCTTAAAACATCTGGATCGGGGTTACGATGATATTGAAGGGAAATTACGAAAATTAGGCGCGAATCTCCGCCGCGTTAATGTTCCAACGGAAGCCATCAACAATCCTGCTAGTTTAGTCTAATTCTTCTTCTCAAATTTCTATAAAATTAAATCCTGAAGAACAGATTACTTATGCACTAAGTATTTGTTCTTTTTTTTGATGAAGATGGGTTGAATTTCAACAATAATGGAAGGTGGCGATCGCGGTTATGATTGCCCAATTCAGCCTGTTTACCCTAACGTTCTTTCTCTGCACCTAACCACTATGCCTTTTTTCCGCCCTGATCAATCCCTCAGCCAAACGGCTCAAACAATTCTGGATGCAACCTTTCAAGAATTTCCTAGTCTAAAACGGGATCAAGTGGCCATGACCTGGGTTGTTTATGATAATCCTGTGATTGTGAATACAGGCGGGGCGATTTCAGCAGAGGAATTTTGGCAGCATCCCGTTCGGGGTTTTAGTTATCGGGGGTTTGAACGGATTTATCCTGCCAGTATCGTGAAGTTGTTCTATTTGGTCGCGATCGCGGAATGGTTGGAAAGTAATATGCTCCCCAGTTCGGCGGAATTAGAACGGGCGATGCGAGACATGATCGTAGATTCCAGTAATGATGCCACCAGTTTAATTGTGGATGTGTTAACGGGAACCACCAGCGGCCCAGAATTGCCTCCTGCCCCCTTTGAAACTTGGAAACATCAGCGCAATTTAGTCAACCGCTATTTTCAATCCTTGGGCTGGGAAGAATTAAACGGCATTAATATTAATCAAAAAACCTGGGGAGATGGCCCTTATGGTCGGGAACGGGCTTTTGTCGGGCAAATGCTGGACAATCGCAATATGTTAACCACCGATGCCGTGGCGCGTTTATTACATAGCATTATTGGGGGAGTTGCCGTTTCTTCAACGCGATCGCAGGAAATGATGAAACTGTTACAACGCAATTTAAATGTCAATCTCCCCGAAGCTGGGGAAGAAAACCAAGTAACGGGCTTTTTAGGGGAAAGTTTACCAAAAAATGCTCAACTCTGGTCAAAAGCAGGTTGGACAAGCCAAGTACGCCACGATGCTGCCTATATCGAAATTCCTAACAAACAACCCTATTTATTAACGGTTTTTATTGAAGGTCGAGAAAATGCTAAAAACCCTCGGATCTTACCCTTTATTTCCCAAGCGATCGCAAATATAACTTAAGTCTAACAAGATTGACGAAAACCACAGATTAGCATCCATAAAATCCATCGTAAAATCAAGGGTTTAACCAAAAACAATCTGAAAAAGTCCTATAATCTTAAGGTGATGTCAACAAGCATTAACCGAAGTCCTTGGGGCTGAAGTATTCATTCAAAAAAGTGAGAATCTGCCTGTGTTTACATTAAATGGTTACGAATATCTCCTTGGCTTCCTCTTTATCTGTAGTTTAGTCCCCATTCTTGCCCTGACAGCTTCTAAGATCCTACGTCCTAGCGGTGGCGGGCCAGAGCGACGGACAACCTACGAATCAGGGATGGAACCCATTGGGGGGGCATGGATTCAATTTAATATCCGCTATTATATGTTTGCCTTGGTTTTTGTCGTTTTTGACGTAGAAACCGTCTTTTTATATCCCTGGGCTGTTGCCTTTAATCAACTAGGTCTTTTAGCCTTTGTAGAAGCTCTGATCTTTATTGCGATTCTCGTGGTAGCCCTAGTGTATGCCTGGAGAAAAGGCGCATTAGAGTGGTCTTAAAGGTTAATTGAAAGCGAAATAGCGAAAAAATTTAAGTCAATTCGCTTTATTCCCAGTCTCTTGCAATAATTATTCAATATATTTAAGCGTTTAAACCCTAAATTCCCAATTGTTATGGCTGATTTAACTGCTTTTGACCAGCTTCAAAAAGACAAAATCCTCAATCCCATGAATCGGACAGGGGTAACGCAGGATTTGTCTGAAAACGTAATTTTAACAACCGTTGACGATCTCTATAATTGGGCGAAACTATCCAGCCTTTGGCCATTGTTATACGGAACTGCTTGTTGTTTTATTGAATTTGCAGCCTTAATCGGCTCTCGGTTTGACTTTGACCGTTTTGGTTTAGTTCCTCGTTCTAGCCCTCGTCAAGCGGATTTAATTATTACAGCAGGGACGATCACCATGAAAATGGCTCCTGCTTTAGTACGGCTCTATGAAGAAATGCCCGAACCCAAATACGTCATTGCGATGGGTGCTTGTACGATTACGGGGGGAATGTTCAGTAGTGACTCGCCCACAGCCGTTAGAGGCGTTGATAAGCTCATTCCTGTTGATGTTTATATTCCTGGCTGTCCTCCCCGTCCTGAAGCGATCTTTGATGCCATTATCAAATTACGGAAAAAAGTGGCGAATGATTCCATTCAAGAACGAGCGACCGTCACCAATCAAATTCATCGCTATTACAGCACAACCCACAAAATGAAGGCGGTTGACCCCATTGTGACCGGAAAATATCTTCAAGTTCCGACCCGTCAAACCCCACCCCTAGAGTTAACCGAAGCGATGGGAATCCCAGTGCCCCCTGCCTTAGCTACTGCTCAACAGAAGGAGAATGTATAAGCCGTGACAGAAGAAAATCCAATCGAACAAACCTCCACTGAAACCGCGATCGCGCCTGCGGGGCCCGTTTCTAGTTGGTTAACGGAAAATGGTTTTGAGCACGAAATTTTAGAAGCCGATCACTTAGGCGTGGAAATGATTCGGGTTGATCCAGATTTATTGATTCCACTCGCCACCGCCCTCTATGCCTATGGATTTAATTATCTCCAGTGTCAAGGCGGCTACGATGAAGGGCCAGGTCAAGGCTTAGTCAGTTTCTACCATCTCATCAAGGTTACGGACAATGCGGATAGACCGGAAGAAATTCGCGTTAAAGTCTTTTTACCCCGTGAAAATCCCACCCTTCCCTCCGTTTATTGGATTTGGAAAGCGGCAGAGTGGCAAGAGCGAGAAACCTACGATATGTACGGCATTGTCTACACGGGTCATCCTGAGTTAAAACGTATCTTGATGCCTGAAGATTGGATCGGTTGGCCGTTGCGGAAAGACTATATTTCCCCTGATTTTTACGAGCTACAACACGCTTACTAAAATTTAAAAATTAGCTTTAACAAAGTTGGAAGTCAAATAATGTTTTGATTTCCAATTTTTTATTCCCAAAAATTGCCTTTAGAATAAACTTATCCTGAAACCCAAATCCCCATTAGAAGTCAAGTTGAGTGATTTATATTAAAGGGTGAAGCTATAAAATAGCGATCGCGCCAAAAGGCCCTAACCTTAGCCATCAAGCCATTTGGATAAAATAGTTATTACCGCTTGTGGAATAAACTGTTTAACAACATGCAACCTCAAAAACCATTACCAGACGATAATCTCGTTAATCCCTCCCTATTGGCTGAAGTATTTAACATGGCGGTTAACTCCCTGTGGAGTAACAAACTGCGGACAGGATTAACCATGCTGGGAATGATTATTGGCATTAGTTCAGTCGTGGCGGTTACCTCCGTCGGGGAAGGAGTGAAAAAAGCAACCGAACAACAAATTCAATCCCTGGGTTCGGATGTTTTGCTAGTGCTAGCCGGCGCGGCGAGTAGTGGGGGAATCAGCCAAGGTGGTGGCTCAGCTTCCACTTTAACCCTAGAAGATGCTCAAATTGCGGCCCAACAGGTGACGGCAGCGAGGGCGGTTACGGCTTTTTTACAACGGGGCGGTATTCAGGTTGTTTATAACAATCAAAACATTGCCACCAGTGTTTTAGGAACGGATTTAGAATATCCCGATGTTAAAGATTCCTTCCCCCAGGAAGGACAATTTTTTACCCAATCCGATTTAGATAATGCTCAACCCGTCGCTGTTTTAGGCACCAAGGTGAGAGAGCAGTTATTTGGCCAACAAAATCCACTGGGGGCAGAAATCCGCATTCAAAATCAATTGTATCGTGTCATTGGGGTCATGCCGCCAAAAGGAGCCGTGGGGCCAACGGATCAAGACGATCGCATCTTTATTCCCCTAACCAATATGTCCAGCCGAATTGTGGGAAATAATGCCCTGTCTGGGATTTCGATTACAGGCTTTTGGATTGCGGCGAAAGATAGTACCCAACTGGATGCGACCCAATTTCAAGTCACGAATTTACTCCGTCTGCGCCATAATATTTATCCGCCTCAACTGGACGATTTCCGCATTATTAATCAAGTTGATGTGGTCAATACTTTTACCAGCGTCATTGGAACGATTACGGTGATGGTCGTCGCGATCGCGGGTATTTCCCTTGTGGTTGGAGGCATTGGAATTGCCAATATTATGTTAGTTTCTGTGGTTGAAAGAACCAAAGAAATCGGGTTACGGAAAGCCTTGGGAGCGACCTATGGGGCAATTTTGACTCAATTTCTCACCGAAGCTGTTGTGGTTTCTACCGTCGGTGGCGGGATTGGCATTATTGTTGGTATGGGTTTGGCGTTTGCCAGTTCCCAAATTATGAATATTCCCTTAGTCATTTCCTCGTTTTCCATCGTGGCAGGCTTCGGAATGTCCATTACCGTTGGCTTAGTGGCGGGGGTTATTCCTGCTCGAAATGCGGCGAAATTGGACGCGATCGTCGCCCTACGGAGTGAGTAATTAATCAATCGGAAATAAAAATATGATGCCTACTGCAACAATATCTCCCAAATTACCAATTTCTCCTTTAGAAAATGGCGACAAACTCACTCGCCAAGAATTTGAGCGTAGATATCATGCGATGCCAAATCTAAAAAAAGCAGAACTCATTGAAGGAATTGTTTATATGGCTTCTCCCTTAAGGATTAGTAATCATGGTGAACCTCACGCTCATATTATGACTTGGTTAGGTTTCTATCAAGTATTTACGCCTAATCTGCAATTAGGGGATAATTGTACGGTGCGTCTTGATGCTGATAATGAACCTCAACCCGATGCACTATTAAGAATTAGAAATGGTGGACAATCAACGATTAGTGAGGATGGTTATGTCGAAGGTGCGCCAGAGTTAATCGTCGAAATTGCAGCGAGTACCGTCTCCCTTGACTTACATCAAAAACTTAATGTTTATCGCCGTAAC
>JAYKGY010000038.1:0-6335 GCA_035285545.1 Snowella sp.
CTCGACCTGCTTTGGCGTGTTTCAATAGCTCAATGCCTGCGGCGGCAATGCCATCATCTTCTACGACCACATAGCCCAATCTGGCTCCTGCGGCAATTTCCAAAGCCAGTTGATAGCGTGGATCGACTTGTCCTAATTGGGCAACCAAACCGCAGACCCCTGGTAAATCCGATTGCAAAATCATCTGGGTGGCATAGGTTCCCTGTACTTCGCTCTGAGCCTGTTTGGTGGCTTCGAGTTTATCCAATTGCCGTTGCTTGTCCCGTTGTTCAGCGAGTAAACGATTTTGGGTTTCCTGTAAAAGGCTGCGATCGGTTTCACTATCACTCAGTTGTTGCGCGATCGCTTGAATATGTTGTTCCATCCCACTGACTAACCCAGATAGTTGAGCAGCTTCGGTTTCCTTTTGGGTTAATTCCGTTTCCGTTGCGGTTAATCTAGGGGTACTGTCAGCAATGATTTTGGTTAACTGCTCTTGTCGTTCCCGTAGTTGGGCTTGTTCTGTACGTTGGGGGGTTAAGCTTTCTTGCAAATTAGAAATTTTACGGCTCAGGGCGGTTTGTTCCTGTACCCAAGCTTCTGAGGCAGACGCGATCGCCTGAGACTGTTCCCGTAGCTGTTCAATTGTCGCTTTAACTTCGTCCCGTTCCCGTTGCAGTTGGGGTAGGGTGTGGCTTTCAAAATGGGATTTTTCTTGAGTTAATTGTAAAAATTGCTGTTGATACTGGCTTAGTTCTTGATTTGTCTGACTTAAACTGGCTTGATGCTGTTTTGCTGACTTTTCTAGGGATTGATAACGCTGTTCGAGTTGTTGACGTTGGGCCTGTTGGGTGGCTAGTTGGGCCGCAACGGATAGTTGTTCTTCTTCTCCTAAAGCTTTGACCTGAGCATTTAATTGATCAAATTGTTGGCGGGTCTCATCAATTTGTTGATTTAGTTGGCTCAAACTTGCCGTTAATTGGGCGTTTTCCTGCTCTCCCTGTTGGAATTGGGCTGTAATACGGTTAAATTGCTGTTGAACCGCTTGCCATTTTAAGACAATTTCCCATTGTTGTTTTTCCTGAATTTGTGCCCTTAATTTTTGATACTTTTCCGCTTGGATTTTATCGGCAGCTAATCTTTCCAGCGATCGCGCCAATTCCGTTTCAATAATGCGATACCGTTCTTCCCGTTCCCGTACTTCCTCTAAGGTTTCCTTGGTTTTCTCAATTTTTCGGTCAAATTCTGCCACTCCCGCCAACTCATCAATAATTTCTCGACGTTCCTTGGAATTCATCGTAATAATGCGGGTCACATCTCCCTGCAATACCACGTTGTAACCTTCAGGATAAATCCGCAAACGGTTCAATTCTTCATGCAATTCCGTTGCCGTTGCCGTTTCTCCATTAATGTAATAGGTCGAGGAATAATTTCCCCCCTTCGTCACCCGTAAACGCCGCGAAACTGTCCATTCTCGACTAATCACAACCTGTTTAGCTTCTGATTCAGTCGTTGCGTGATGTCCATTGCTGTTAGCCGTGCTTTCTGGCTCACTCGTTACCTTTGTCTCGTCTTGCCCTAAATCCGAAATATCGAAGGTGACGGAAACACTCGCTTCTGAACTGTTACGACTGGTGCTGTGGGTATGGTTGACTAAATCAGGCAATCGTTCAGCCCGCATTCCTTTGGAACTCGCCAGCCCTAAGCAAAAGAGAATTGCGTCCAAAATATTCGATTTTCCCGACCCATTGGGCCCCGATACCACTGTAAAGCCTGGCAAAAAGGGGATGGCAGTTGTGCCACCAAAGGATTTAAAGTTAGTCAGTTCGATGCGCTTGATATGAACCATGCACCGCTTAAAAATCAAATATTTCCTTAGTTTAACAAGGGTTGACAGCTTTTCAATCTAATAAGTTCCATTTTTCTGAAAAGCTAGAGAAATCCCAGAAAAGGTCAAGTATTCTTAATGGGCAATTCCCGCTCCGTTAAACGGTATACACTGTGAAATGGCTAATACTTTTAGAGAAAGAATATGTTAGATGACACAATGATTGAGCAACGGTTGATAACGCTTGAGCAGGCAGTCTCAGACCTTCAACACAAGGTTGATAATACGTCAGTCTCTGAAAATTGGTTGCAAAAACTGATTGGCTCAATTTCTGACGAACCAGCTTTTCTTGAGGCTTTGGAATATGGGCGGGCTTTTCGTCAAGCTGATAAGCCTATTAGCGAGAGCGACGAACAATCGTGAAATATTTACTTGATACCGACCACATCAGTTTTCTCCAGAGACGCTCAGGAACGGAATTTGCTCGTCTAACAGTTCGGAAAGGATTACGAATTTTGAAACTAATGGATTCCATTTTTCTTGAAATGAATAGGTCAATCGATATGGCATGCTGTTTGGATATTATAAGCAAAAGTTCTTATACTCATGCCATTTTAGGTTAAAATACCGAAAGATGGCTGCTACGTCCATATTTGGGATAATAAAGGATTTTTTAATAATTACAGATTATGAGGTATTTAAGCTTCGCTTAGAGGTTGTCTTGTTACATTGATAAGAGTATATCAATTCGTATCCCGTGTTACATATGTGTAACGTTTTAAAATTTTTGATCTTTAGTACAAGTGCGTGCTACTTTGGACAATTTATAACAGATAATTTAAGCTTCATTCCATGACATATTTCTTATTTCTTCTGTTGATCGTATTAACTACCGTGCTTGCTTTATTATTTAAGCAATTTCAAGATCATAAGAAAAAATATGTAATAGCTCAGCAGAAATTGAAGGAAGCAGATCAGAAGTATGGAGGACTCATCTCTAGAGAAGAGACTGTTAGACAGTTAGATACACAAATTACTGTTCTAACAGATCGCCTTAAACAACTTGATAAGCAGGCAAGAGCAGACGAGCAAGAGCTATCCTCCAAAATTTCAAGACTCAGAGAAAAACTTCAAGGGCTTGAAGAGCGAGAAATTGTCGAAGCTTTTGGATTTTATGAGTCTAAATATTATTTTCAAGATGCTGAAGAGTATAAGCAACGCTTAGACAAAATTCGTGCCCAACAGAAGCAGATGATTAAGGAAAAGAAAGCTGCTGTCTGCCATACAGAATGGTCAGTTGGTGGCAGTGCGAAAGAAGGTAAAAAAATGACTGATAATTTCCTGAAGCTAGTGCTTCGTGCCTTCAATGGTGAATGTGATGCTTCTGTTGTCAAAGTCAAATACAACAATATCCAGACAATGGAGAATCGCATTAGAAAAACCTATGAAGATTTAAATAAACTATCTCAAACTACACACTGCGAGATCACTTCGCGTTACTTAGACTTGAAAATTCAGGAGCTTTGCTTAACTCACGAATACCAAGAGAAGAAATATCAAGAGCAGGAGGAACAGCGCATTATTCGTGAACAGATGCGCGAAGAAGAAAAGGCATTACGCGAACTTGAAAAAGCTAGACAAGATGCCGAGAAAGAAGAACGCCGTTATCAAGAAGCATTAAAAAAAGCCCGTAGAGATGTAGAATCGTCTACAGGTAAGGCTCAAGAGAAGCTTTTGAGACAAATTGAGGAGTTGCAGAATCGACTCGCAGAGGCTGAAGCAAACAAGGAAAGGGCTATATCTCAAGCTCAATTAACAAAATCTGGACACGTCTACATTATTTCAAACATTGGTTCTTTTGGTGAAAATGTCTACAAAATTGGGATGACGCGCCGCCTTGAACCAACGGATCGAGTTAAAGAACTAGGGGATGCTTCTGTTCCCTTTCCCTTTGATATTCATGCTATGATCTTTTGCGAGAACGCTCCAGAGCTTGAAGCTCGCTTACACAAGCATTTTAATAATAGAAGAATGAATAAGGAAAATGAGAGGAAAGAGTTCTTTCGAGTTTCATTAGATGAAGTAGTGAGAGCTGTACAAGAGATAGATCAGGAACTTAAGATCTGTAAATCTGAAGTAACCTTTACCAAGATTGCTGAAGCGACAGACTATCGAAAAACCCTAGCTAGAGAACGCCACGAGTAAACAAACTTTTGTAAGAACATTACTTAACCAGTTTTTCCTAAAATTCATCATTTCTATTAGCAACGCTTAATTTAAAAAGTTTTCAATCCTTCGATGATCATTGCTTCTTTCATACAATGGACATGATAAAAATCTGTACCGCCGTTTTCTAGTTGACCCGAACCGTTATGGTCGAAAAAATGTAATCCGAATCATTTCAGCGCGCAGAGCTAATCGTCATGAACAGAAACGATTTGAACAGTACCTCTCGTACTAATTGGGCAGCCTTAGAGTCAAGATCAGAAGAAAATATTGACTACTCAGATATTCCGCCACTAACGGATGAATTTTTTGAGCGAGCAATTTTGCGTATCCCAGCAGATACGGCCTGCAATCTAGTTCAGCTTGATCCCGACGTTAAGCAGTGGTTTCAGGATCAAGGAGAACAGTACAAAACTTTAATTAACAACGTTTTACGACAATATATAGAAAATATAGAGAGCAAAAAAACTCAGCACTCCTCATAACAAGCACTTGCACGCGGAACGGTAGCATATTTCGATTTAAAATTAGGACGAGGCTTTAGAAAAAGAATTGAAAAACTATGAGCAACCCATATTTTAATGTCATTGTAGAGAAAGATAGTGATGGTTATCTCGTTGCTTCTGTTCCTGCATTAAAAAGGTGTCATACTCAAACAAAAAGTTATGATCAATTGATGGAACGAATTCAAGAAGCGATTGAACTTTGTTTAGATAATAATCAAGAAAACAGCCAAGCATGAAACTTCCGAATGGAGACAGAGCTAATTTAGGCAATAAAATAGAAGACTATTGTTTGAATCTCGATCATAATGAAGGAAAACATAAAGCGATTCTTTTCAAGAATAAATTGGGCATCACTTTAAATAATTCCGATATTCTAAAAAATTCTATTAAGCACCCGGCTCTTACAGAATCAGTTATTCTTCGTAAAGTAAATGAGTATGGTCAACATTATAATATGAAATTTCTGCTCAGAACTGAATTAGGAGAATCTTTTATTTTAGTTGCATGGATAATTCGTTTTGATGAAGATTTTCCTCGATTGACAAATTGCTATCCTGTAAATAAGTGAGGTTTATGATGAATAAATTAAAAGATCTAGATATTATTGCCCTAACGGAAGATATATTTACAAATCATTTTGAAACGGGAGAACCCATCACGCTTTATAAAGGGCAAGTAGGAACGATTGTAATGGATTATGATGGTCAAGCATTTGAAGTTGAATTTGCTAATAATGACGGAACAACCTATGCGATGGAAACGCTTCTGGCTAATCAATTCATGCAACTACATTATGAACTATTAGACGCTGTTGCTTAGTTTTTATCAAATCGCCTATTTAGAATCATTTAAACGCGATCGCGCAATGACAAATATTTTTTAAAATTTCGATTATAATCCTTATTAAGACGAATATTCTAAAGATTTGAGACAATATTATGATTAGTTCACTCATTCTAGAGCAATTAGAGCAATTACCTGAATCTCTACAAGCCGAAGTTCTTCATTACGCAGAGTATCTATCGAGCAAATACAGAGAGAGTAATGATACTGCTTACCTAAGCTCTATTCCTGGTTATGTAGATTCGATTGAAGAAGTGATTAAGAGTCCTAGATCGGAATGGGTTAATGCTACGGAGTTAGGTTTATAGCAATGTGGACAATTATTTTGAGTAAAAAAGCCCAAGAAGATTTAGAAAAACTGAAAGATATTGGACTTTTTAACAAAACTAAAGAACTTGTTGATATTCTTCGAGAAAATCCGTTCTTAAATCCTCCTTATTATGAAAAATTGGTGGGTAATCTTAAAGGTTGTTATTCACGACGAATCAATATTAAGCATCGATTGGTCTATCGAGTAATTAAGGAAACTCAAACAGTTGAAATTCTTAGGATGTGGTCACATTATGAATAAAATTGAAAAACTATGAGCAACCAATATTTTAATGTCATTGTAGAGAAAGATAGCGATGGTTATCTCGTTGCTTCTGTTCCTGCCTTAAAAGGGTGTCATACTCAAGCCAAAAGTTATGATCAATTGATGGAACGTATTCAAGAAGCCATTGAACTTTGTTTAGAAATGGAAAACGAAGAGTTTGAACCGTTAGAGTTTGTAGGTGTGCAACGGATCGCAGTTCGACAATGAGTAATATTCCCGCGATTACTGGACAGCAAATGATTTCTGCTTTAAAAAAAGTAGGTTTTAGTATTGCGAGAATTAAAGGAAGCCATCACTTTTTGATTCATCCTGACGGTAGAAGGACGGTAATTCCTGTTCATGGAAAAGAAACAATTGG
>JAYKGY010000039.1:0-5083 GCA_035285545.1 Snowella sp.
ATAATGTGTACTGATTACAATCACATTTGGCAGTTGAAGGCTTTGACGGTTTTCTTGCCACTGATTTGCTACTTTAGATTTTTCTGCTACTCTTATATTTTAATTTTGTCAATGCGTAACTCCTACATAACTTAGTTTTTTGGACAGGAGCATCCGTGAAAATACGTAATTTGATTGATTTGTATAAGACGTATAGATGAAAAGCTATGGTAGGGCGATCGCGGTATGAGGCCGTCTCCGCTCAATCCCTAACTTTGATAAGATAAATAAGAAAATGACTGAATTGCTGAAGGGTTCCCCCCGTCATTATAATCATTCGTCTCAATATACGACCCTATTAAACTCCTAATACGTCCCGAAAACCCTATGCTTAAGACCCTCTTTGGCGATCCGAACGCTCGTAAATTAAAAAAATTTCAACCCTATGTGGCCGAAGTGAATGTATTAGAAGAAGACATTGCGGCCTTATCGGATGAGGAACTCAAGCAAAAAACCGTCGAATTTCGGGAACTGTTGGACCAAGCCAATACGGACGAAGAAACGGAAGAAGTTTTAGATGAAATTTTGCCCGAAGCCTTTGCCGTCGTGAGAGAAGCGGGTAAACGGGTCTTAGGAATGCGTCACTTTGATGTTCAATTACTCGGTGGCATCATCCTCCACAAAGGGCAAATTGCGGAAATGAAAACGGGGGAGGGAAAAACCCTGGTTTCTACCCTGCCGGCTTATTTAAACGGTTTAACGGGTAAAGGGGTGCATGTCGTTACCGTGAACGATTACTTGGCTCGACGGGACGCAGAATGGATGGGCCAAATTCACCGCTTTTTGGGGTTAAGCGTGGGGCTAGTACAATCGGGGATGAGTCCAGAGGAACGGAAAAAAAATTATGCCTGTGATGTTACCTATACAACGAACAGCGAGTTAGGGTTTGATTATCTCCGCGATAACATGGCAACGGCCATGGCAGAAGTAGTACAACGCCCCTTTAATTTCTGTATTATTGACGAGGTGGATTCTATTCTCATCGATGAAGCCAGAACCCCCTTAATTATTTCGGGGCAAGTGGAGCGGCCAACGGAAAAATATCTACAAGCGTCGGAAATTGCAACCCAATTGCTTAAAGATGAAGATTATGAAGTGGACGAAAAACAACGGAATGTCTTGATGACCGATGAGGGCTTTGAAAAAGCAGAGAATTTATTAAAAACAACGGACTTATTCGATAAGGATGATCCTTGGGCCCACTATATTTTTAATGCCATTAAAGCCAAAGAATTATTTATCAAAGATGTCAACTATATCGTCCGCAATGGGGAAGTGGTCATTGTCGATGAATTTACAGGGCGGATCATGGTGGGTCGTCGCTGGAGTGATGGGTTGCACCAGGCGATCGAGGCAAAAGAGCGGGTCGAAATCCAACGGGAAAGCCAAACTCTCGCAACCATTACCTATCAAAATTTCTTCCTCTTATACCCCAAATTGTCGGGGATGACGGGAACCGCGAAAACCGAGGAAACCGAATTAGAAAAGGTTTATAACCTACAGGTGACGATTACACCAACCAATCGCCCCTCTCGTCGTCAAGATTTGGCCGATGTGGTGTATAAAAATGAAAATGCGAAATGGAAAGCGATCGCGTTGGAATGTCAAGAATTTCACGAACAGGGTCGTCCGGTGCTGGTGGGAACAACCAGTGTAGAAAAGTCGGAAGTGATCTCTCGTTTACTGCAAGAACTCAACATTCCCCACAACCTCTTAAATGCCCGTCCTGAAAACGTAGAACGGGAGTCAGAAATTATTGCCCAGGCGGGTCGTAAGGGAGCCGTTACCATCGCCACCAACATGGCAGGTCGGGGAACGGACATTATCTTAGGGGGAAATTCGGACTACATGGCCCGCCTTAAAGTACGGGAATATCTGATGCCGAAAATTGTCCGACCTGATGAGGATGAACTGATGGCCACTGTGCAAGGGTTTGGGGGACGAGACCGACCCCAGGGCTTTGGGCAAGGGAAGAAGAAAAAAACCTGGCGCGTTTCCCAGGAGATCTTCCCCACCGAAATTTCTAAGGATGCGGAAAGCCTCCTCAAGGAAGCGGCTAAGTTTGCCGTGTCTGAGTACGGGGAACAAAGTTTGACGGAACTTGAAGCCGAAGATAAGCTCGCGATCGCGTCAGAAAAAGCCCCTACGGATGATCCGGTGATCCAAAAATTGCGGGAAGTTTATAATTTAGTTCGCAAAGAATACGAAGCGTTTACCGGAAAAGAACACGATGAAGTGGTCAGTTTAGGCGGTTTACATGTCATTGGAACGGAACGTCATGAATCGCGACGCATTGATAACCAACTGCGGGGTCGGGCTGGTCGCCAAGGTGACCCTGGTTCTACCCGTTTCTTCCTGAGCTTAGAAGATAACCTACTGCGGATTTTTGGCGGCGATCGCGTGGCGGGCATGATGAATATGTTCCGCGTCGAAGAAGATATGCCCATCGAATCGAGAATGTTGACTAGTTCCCTGGAAGGGGCCCAAAAGAAAGTTGAAACCTATTACTACGACATTCGTAAACAGGTCTTTGAATATGACGAGGTAATGAACAATCAACGGAAAGCCATCTATGCAGAACGCCGTCGGGTACTCGAAGGGCTAGACCTCAAAGAACAGGTTTTAGTTTATGCCGAAAAGACAATGGATGAAATTGTCGATGCCTACGTCAATCCCGAACTGCCACCTGAAGAATGGGATCTCGAAAAAATGGTGGATAAGGTCAAGGAATTTATTTATCTGTTAGAAGATGTTACCCCCGAAGATATGGCCGATATGACCGTGCCTGAGATGAAGGTATTTTTCCATGAAGAAGTGCGTAAAGCCTACGACCTTAAGGAACATCAAGTCGATAATGTCCGCCCTGGGTTAATGCGAGAAGCAGAGCGTTTCTTCATCCTGCAACAAATTGATAATCTCTGGCGAGAACATTTACAATCAATGGAAAGCCTGCGGGAATCCGTCGGTCTGCGTGGTTATGGACAAAAAGATCCGCTCATTGAGTACAAGCAGGAAGGTTACGAAATGTTCCTGGAAATGATGATCGATATTCGGCGGAATGTAGTTTACTCCCTCTTCCAATTCCAACCCCAGGGACAACCCCAAGCGGTTTAGTTACTTGTTAAAAAAATATTTTATTTTCCCCTGACTGAAAGATGTTGGGGGAAACTTTTATCTTGAGCGGTTCTTCAATAAAGATATTTGGTCTAATTTGCGTCACGATTGATGAAAATAAACTATCAACAACAGCTTATCGGCATTGGTTTGAGCGTGATCGCTTTTCTTTTCGTTTTTTCACCCAGCACGGTGATTAACTGGGTTAAATCCGTAGGAGGAAAATTATTACCTGAAGTCTATGAGCCTGAAATAATTCTTCAAGTAGGAGAACTCGATGAATCTGAAAGTTTCAAAAATCACCTATTCCCTACTCATTCATAGCTTGATTTAGCAACGCCAGATATTCAACCTAATCATAAAATTCGTAACTACCACCGTTCAATTTACAAATATTGATACTATTTTTTTCCATCACATCACCGTCCGCAAATTTGGCTTGAAAGTCATAGAAACAAGTTGTGAGATCATTGATATAAATTTCTACTGCCTTTCCAGATCGTAAAAGATCATCACCTAAAAGATCGTTTTCCCAATATTTAAGTCCACTAGGAGAAGCGTAAAATTCTGTCATGTTTGCCCTTACTTTATTTTCTAAGAGAAAGGTAACACTTTCTTCAGGATAAACTTCCATGATGACAACTCCTTAATTTAAAAAATATGCTTCCAGAGTATATGTTCGAAAATGGCTAATTGTCAAATAAGGATATCTTATGTTCAGCAAGTCCTACTTACCAAAGCCAAAATTCCCGGCTATTTAGTCACAAACCACCCCAAAAAACGTCATCCCAATGGTTGGTTAAAACATCAGGGGAAAATTTATCAATAAATAGAATATAACTGTAATAGTTAGCTGTTTAAAGATTTATTTTGGTTTATCGCTTAGTTATTTCCCCTGATCAGTTAAACCATCCACAGATTCACCTAACCCCAGAGCAACATCACTATCTCAAGCGGGTCTTACGTTTGCAAGACGGCGATCGCTTTGTGGTCATGGACGGTTGTGGTCAGACCTGGTTAGCGCAGTTAAATCAGGAGCAAGCCGATATCGTTAATGTTTTAACAGAATCTAGCGAATTACCCCTTGCTGTCACGCTTTTAATCGCCTTACCCAAAGGCAGTGGTTTTGAAGAAATTTTGCGCCCCTGTACGGAATTAGGCGTAAGTACCATTGTCCCGGTGATCAGCGATCGCACACTGTTAAAACCCAGCCCTCAAAAATGGGAACGATGGCAACGCATTGTCAAAGAAGCGGCGGAACAATGTGAACGGCAATTGGTTCCTACTGTATTAGAACCCTTACCTTTTGCAGAAGCCTTAATCCAATTCAAAGAATGGGGACATACGGGCTATATCTGCGTGACTCGGAGGGCAAGTTTTCCTTTGATGTCCTATTTATCCCGCCCCTTACCCCATAATTTAGTTATTGCCACTGGCCCCGAAGGCGGTTGGACAGATGCCGAAGTTGAGAGCGCGATCGCCGCAGGATTAACCCCGGTCTCGTTAGGGAAACGCATTCTCCGTGCCATCACCGCCCCTACCGTTGCCCTATCTCTGGTTGCCGCTGCCTCAGAAACCGCCGAAACCTTGCCTGACTCCTCCTTTTCCGCCCCCCTGCCATTGCCATGTTAAAACCGATTGCCGAGGCGATTGATTCCCAACAATTTGAGGTAGCTGAGCAACTGCTAAAGGATCTCCCCGCAGAGCGACGGGAAAACCCCTGGGTTGAATTTTACGAAGCTCGTCTAGCAGAAGGAAAAGGCGATTGGAGTACAGCCAAACAGGGTTACCGCCAGTTATTGCCCAGCGTCAATAATCCCCAATTAATTGCCAAGCTACGGCAAGGGTTAGACCGTTTAGCCAAAGCAGAAGAAAAACAACGACAGCAGGAAAAAGCGGAACAGCATCTTGAACTGGAAAAAATTAAAAC
>JAYKGY010000040.1:0-16632 GCA_035285545.1 Snowella sp.
TGTTTTTGTTCATCGTCATAGCCCCAGCGTTCAATAAAGGCTTGATATTGCCCTTGACCGTTTTTTAAAGTACTTTCGAGGCTTTGGAGTTTGGTATTTACAACAGGTAGATTCGTCGCTTTGATTAAATAGAGGGTGCGATCGCGGACTTGTTCCGATCCTTTTGCCATTGCTTCATCCTGATTGCGACGATGAGCCACAGCCGTAGCAGAAGACATGGCTAAATTTTTTACGAGTAATTCTCCAACAATGTCAGGAGAAGATTGCAAAGCTCGAATAAGGCTTGGAGAGGGAGAATCTACAAAGGGTCGTTCATCGGTTAGGTAGGTAACAAAAAATCCCCTTGCGCCGTTTTCCGTTTTGACTAGGTTCGTAATTGTCTTTTCGACTTCAGTATCAGAAATAGACTGATTTGCCATTTTTTCAACGAGTTCTTGCGTCTGGGCGATCGCGTTTTCAAAGCTGATATTTTCAGGAATTGCTTGAGCCATGATGGTAGAGGAATTTAAGGCGTTTACTACAGAGAATAGGGGAGCAGGAAGCACAGGCGAGTAAAGAGGCGAAAAGGATAGTAAAAGTGGGAGAAAAGAAGACATCATTATTAAATGTATATTTCAATCATGTTTTTCAAATAGTTAATCAACCAGCGATCGCCTTGCATTAAGTTCTCTAGCATCGTTAACATAACTTAATATAAATAACTAAAGCCTGCTATCAAAACGAACACTGATTTTAATATAGCTTTACATTATGCAAGCAACTTCTCCCTATCAATCCTCTACGGTTACAGGAACCCATTGGCAGTGGCAAGGACACAATATTTATTATGTCAAAGCAGGCGATCGCCGAGAGGATCGTCCACCGTTGCTATTGGTGCATGGTTTTGGGGCTTCTACGGATCATTGGCGAAAAAATATCGCGGAATTACAACAGGATTTTGAGGTTTGGGCCATTGATTTACTGGGTTTTGGGCGATCGGCGAAACCCGCCTTGGCTTACGGAGGAGAACTCTGGCGTAATCAACTCCAAACCTTTATTTGTGAAGTTATTCAACAGCCCACAGTCCTTGCAGGGAATTCCTTGGGGGGTTACTGTTCCCTTTCCGTTGCGTCCTACCATCCCGACTTAGTTAAAGGTGTCGTGTTATTAAACAGTGCGGGCCCCTTTAGCGATACCGTTGCCAGCAATAAAACCAATCCCGTTCAAATTTTTCTGCGTAATTTGTTATTACAGCCTTGGGCAAGTTATTTATTGTTTCAATATGTCCGAAATCGTAAAAATATTCGTAAAACCCTTGAAAAAGTTTATTTAGATAAATCTGCCATTACTGACCAACTCGTTGAAGAGATTTATCGTCCCTCCTGTGATGCTGGCGCGCCTCAAGTTTTTGCGTCTGTGTTTAAAACGCCCCAAGGAGATACGGTGGACAGTTTGTTAGCCTCAATGCAATGTCCTTTGTTAATGTTGTGGGGAGAAGGCGATCCCTGGATGAAAGCGAGAGACAGGGGGGCAAAATTTAAGCAATATTATCAAAATATTACGGAATATTATCTCAATGCGGGTCATTGCCCCCACGATGAAATTCCTGAACAAATTAATCAATTGATTCGCGGTTGGATGCTGACAACTGTAGAAACTCAATCCGATTCGTCAAAAGCGATCGCTTAGAATCAGGTAACCCTTTGTTAACAAAAATGAATAGATCTTAATAAAATAGCGGATTCAATGGAGAAAAATGTAAAGAAAGTTAGCTAAGTTTGAAGCTTGATTGCGATTCCCGAACTGCCTAAATCTAGGTGTTATTTTGGAACAAATAATATGTACTTAAGCAAATAGGTTTAGTTCCAACGATGTATAAAAGCAATCAGGATAAGGATTTTGTTAGCGCGGCGTTAACCGCAGGGATTGGAGCAGGGATTGTCACTTCATTTGCCGTAGCTCAAGGCCAACATCCTCTTATTGCGTTAGGAATTACCGCGATCGCGACCTTATTAGCCATCATTTGCCATCAACTCGATTTGATTTAATTTAATGTTTAATTTCACCTAATTCATGGATGTTCAGGAAAATCCTTTGGACGGATGGAATGCGGATCTTTATCAAGATAAACACCAATTTGTTTGGGAATATGGCGGAGATTTAATTCAACTCCTCAATCCTCGACCAAGTGAGCGCATTCTAGATTTAGGTTGTGGTACAGGTCAACTGAGTCAGCAAATTGCGGATTTCGGCGCGGAGGTTATTGGCATCGATTCATCTCCCAAAATGATTGAGCGATCGCGAGCGAATTATCCTCATTTAACCTTTCAGGTTGGGGATGCCACCAATTTTCATTTTGATGTTTCTTTTGATGCCGTTTTTTCCAATGCTGTTTTACATTGGGTTAAACCGCCCCAAGCCGCGATTAGCTGTATTAAAAATGCCTTAAAACCAAGTGGACGTTTTGTTGTTGAATTGGGTGGTAAAGGCAATATTCAGTCGATCATTACGGTTCTGCAATCGTTGTTAACTGAAAATGCTGCCCGTCCTCCTGTTGACCATCCTTGGTACTTTCCCCGTATTGGTGAGTATGCCAGCTTACTAGAAGAACAAGGTTTTCGGGTAATCTATGCGGCTTGCTTTGAACGTCCTACACCATTAGAGGGTCATTTAGGTATCCAGAATTGGTTAAAAATGTTTACCCAAGTTTGGCTACAGGACTATTCAGAAACAGAAAAGCAGGAACTTTACCAAAAAGCCGCAGAAAAACTCAAGCCGATGTTATATCGAGACGGTATTTGGGTTGCCGATTATGTGCGCTTACGAATAATTGCTCATCTTTAGCTTATTTTTGGGAACTATCCGGTAGAATCCGGCCAATCGTCCGGTTTTCAGGGGTAAAGGTTTGCTGTGCGACTCGTTGAATATCCGCTGGAGTTACAGCCGCGATCGCCGCAAGTTGATTAAATAAATTGCGCCAATCTCCCGTTTTGACTTGATATTCAGCCAATAAACGCGCCATACCGCTATTAGAATCTAAAGCCCGTAACAAACTCGCTTGCAGTTGATTTTTAGCCCGTTCTAATTCTTCCTCGCTTACAGGTTCAGTTTTTAATCGTTCAATTTCTTGATGGAGGGCTTGGGCCGCTTGATCTACCGTTGCTCTCGGCGATGTTTGGGCATAAAACAGCATTAAATTCGGATATTTGTCCCCAGGAAAACCATTTTCACCTTCTGCTACTAGGGCAACTTGTTTTTCTTCGACGAGAGATTTATAGAGCCGTGAAGTCCGACCGTCGCTCATAATGCTTGAAATAACTTCATAAACCGCATTATCAGGATGGGCTAAAGCAGGACGATGGTACCCTTCTAAATACCAGGGCTGGGAGGGTAATTTTAAAATAACTTCTTTCGTTTTAGTTTGATTGGGTTCGACTTTCGCTAATTTTGGTGGAGCCGGTCGTTTGGAGAAGCGTCCAAAGTATTGTTGGGCCAGTTGTTTAACTTGATTGGGGTCAACATTTCCCACGATCGCGATCGTTAAATTGCTAGGCCCATAATATTGTTGGAAAAAATCGGCAATATCTTGACGGGTTAAGTTCCGAATATCCTGGTCATAGCCAATGGTCGGGCGTTTGTAGGGATGAACATCGTAGGCTTTATCCAGAAACGCTTCTACCATGCGACCAATAGGATTATTTTCCGTTCTCATGCGCCGTTCTTCCAGAATAACCTGCTGCTCTTTATAAAATTCTCGAAAAACTGGTTCCATAAAGCGTTCCGACTCTAAGGACATCCACAGTTCCAGCTTATTAGAAGGAAAACTATAGAAATAAACAGTAGAATCAGTAGAAGTCGCCGCATTAATGCCCACACCACCCGATTGTTGAACGATTTGCCCAAATTCATTTCGTTTAACATATTGATTGGCAGCCGTTTGGAGTTGATCAAATTCTTTTTCGAGTTGTTGAATCTCTGCGGGTTTATTTTGGGCTTTAGCTTGGCGGAGTTGCTCGGCTACTTTATCTAATTCGTCTAAAAGCGGAGCTTCGGCTTGATAGTCAGTTGTCCCGATTCGTCGAGTCCCTTTAAAGGCTAAATGTTCTAAAAAATGGGCAACCCCTGTTTTTCCATCAGGTTCATTGGCTCCCCCCACATCGGCATAGGTAAAAAAGGAAACAACGGGAGCATCATGATTTTCCATGACAATAAATTTCATCCCGTTATCCAATTTAAATTCGGTGACTCGGTTGATCGCTCGGTTTAAGTAGGGCTGGATGGCATTGCTGGTGTTGGCTGCTTTCGGGGCGGTATTGGCCTGGGCAATGGGGGGAAGGGTTGTCCAAATGAAGAGAATGAGGGGAGCCAGTAAGAGGATTCGAGAAGTTTTTTGAAAAGGGCGATTCAACATAAAGTCGTTTGAGTCAGCAAAATTCCTGTTCTATCATAACCTTTCGGGAAATAGACGCGATCGCCGACAAATGATCTAATCTAACTGAGGAATAACAGGATTAAAGCGAGTTCATCATACAACCAGTAGAAATAAGATGCGTTTACCCTGAGATTCCTTGAACAGTCATTGATTTTTATGTATTGAATAAGGGAAATACCCATCAGATCCCTCAATGGATAGAGACTGTCTATTCTAAGTCCGTCCAAGGTAGAAAAGAATTATTCACAAAAGTTTACAAACTTTAATATAATGATGAGCATCCACGAAATAGGTATTTATTCTTATCACTATAATGATCACTCACTTTCCTTGGCTTACGGCGATCATTCTCTTCCCACTAGTCGCCGCGCTACTGATTCCCATACTCCCCGACAAAGACGGTAAACAAGTTCGTTGGTATGCCCTTGGGGTCGGACTCACAGACTTTGTTTTAATGTGTTATGCCTTTTGGAAAAATTATGATGTTAATCAATCCAGTTTCCAAATGGTCGAAAAATACGACTGGATTCCGCAATTTGGGCTGAGTTGGGCGGTTTCGGTTGATGGGGTTTCAATGCCGCTTGTTCTTTTGGCAGGGCTAGTAACCACTCTTTCAATCTTCGCAGCGTGGCAAGTCAATCATAAGCCCCGCTTGTTTTATTTCTTAATGCTTGTGCTCTATTCGGCACAGATTGGGGTTTTCGTCGCCCAAGACATTTTGCTTCTATTTATTATGTGGGAAATCGAATTGGTTCCCGTTTATTTATTAGTCTCTATTTGGGGTGGACAAAAACGTCAGTACGCTGCAATGAAGTTTTTGCTCTATACCGCCGCCGCTTCTATCTTTATCTTGATTGCTGGCTTAGCGATGGCTTTGACTGGTGACAATATGACCTTTGATATGGTCGAGTTAGGTTTAAAAGATTATCCTTTAGCTTTAGAATTACTCCTTTACGCTGGACTATTAATTACTTTCGGGGTTAAATTAGCTGTTTTTCCGCTCCATACCTGGTTACCCGATGCTCACGGTGAAGCTTCTGCGCCTGTTTCCATGATTTTGGCAGGTGTTCTTTTAAAAATGGGTGGTTATGGCTTAATCCGTCTTAACCTTGGCATCTTTGACCATGCCCATGTTTACTTTGCGCCTATCTTGGCAATCTTAGGGGTTGTTAATATCGTTTACGGTGCCTTCAATTCCTTTGCTCAGACGAATATGAAGCGTCGTCTTGCCTACTCTTCCGTTTCTCACATGGGCTTTGTCCTCTTAGGGATTGCTTCTTTTACCGACTTGGGCATCAGTGGCGCGATGTTACAGATGATTTCCCACGGCTTAATTGCAGCGGTTCTCTTCTTCTTAGCAGGGGTTACCTACGACCGTACCCATACTTTGAATCTTTCTGAGATGGGCAATATTGGCAAAGTAATGCCGACCGTTTTCGCACTCTTCACCATTGGTACGATGGCTTCTTTGGCACTCCCCGGTATGAGTGGTTTTGCCAGTGAATTAGCCGTATTCGTCGGAGTAACCAGTAGTGACGTTTATAGCACTGCCTTCCGTACTGGGACAGTATTCTTAGCTGCCGTTGGTTTGGTGTTAACACCGATTTATCTCCTCTCCATGCTGCGTCAACTGTTTTACGGAAATGATGTTTTCCCCAATTGCAATTTAGACAATCAAGGCGGGAATTCGGAAGGTCTGCAAGAGGCAGTTTGCTTTGGAACCAGTTGTGTGTTACCGACGGATGCTCATTATCATGATGCACGTCCGAGGGAAGTGTTTATTGCCGCCTGCTTTATTCTGCCGATTATCGCGATTGGTTTATATCCCAAATTAGCGACTCAACTGTATGATGTCACCACGGTTGCGGTAAATAGCCAACTTCGTCAGTCCTACACCCAAATTGCTGAATCGAATCCCAAGATTTATGCAGAGGTGTTATCGGCTCCTAGTCTTGCTCAGCCTGAACTGGTTTCAACGTTAGGTGTGACTCGTTAATCATTTTCAACTTTCAATTTTTTAATCTCTTTCAAGTTAGCGATCGCGTCATTAAGAAACGGTCGCTTTTTTTGTCTAGGATAAGTAAAGTTCGATTTACCCTTAATCCTCTCTATGATAAAGATAAAAACCATAGAGTAAGAGCGTTGTACACAAGACTGTAAGATTTATTAATACAGATTTTTTATTGTGACTAGGACGTTAACTTGCTATGACCGTTGCCAGTGCCATTCCTGCCTTCTGCCAAGGTATCCAGTATTTTGGTCAACCCCTGCCCAATTTTGATCGCTATGGTCAAGAAGCGGCGATCGCGCCCGGACAAACCGCGATTGCTTCCCCCAGTGATCCCACAGCCGTTTATCAAACCCTGTTGGCAGCCGATGCGTTACGATATTTAACGTTACAAACCACTGCTGCTAAAGAATCGGGACACCCAGGCGGTTTTGCCAGTATTGCTGACGCGATCGCGGCCTTGGTGATGTTAGGTTACAAAAATACGGTAACGGAAGTCGGACACCATGCCCCTGGCTTTTATAGCAATATGTTCCTTGATCGTTCCCTCGAAGATATGGACATTAAAACCGTCCAAGAAATGGGCGATCGCTTTCGGGAAATGCACGGTTTATTAGGTCACTTATCCGGTCAAATTCCTGGACTTCTAGGGCCAGCAGGGCCGCTCGGTCAGGGTCAACACTTTGCAATGGCAGGCGCGAAGTTACACTCAGGCGTTCTTTTCCCCGTAACCATTGGAGATGGGGGATTAGGGGAACCCTACATCATGAGCAGTTTTGGCCATTTCAACACGGCTTACCCGACGATTACGAACTTCTTACCCATTCTGGTTTGGAACGGTTACAGCCAAGAACATCACAGCATGGTCTCCACCAAATCCAATGCAGAGATGATCAACTACTGGCAAGGCAACGGGTTCCAAAAAGTTATCCTCGTCAATGCCAAAGACTTTGATGATGCCAATCAGTCTGGTGATTATGTCGATAGCACCCGATTCTCTTTTGAAAAACGTTTAGCCTTTACCCAAGCCGTCCTAGAGGCAACGGATGAAGCTGCAAAATCTGCCCTAAGCGGAACCTTAACCGTTTTAATTGTTAAACAACTCAAAGGCGCAGGGGTTCACAAACGGGGGGCCCAATCCCATAACCTCTACCCAGGTGATACCTTAGAGCGTGACTATATTGTTAGTGCCCTAAAAGAACGGGCGTTATCCCCTGAAGCTTGGCAACTCGTTCGTACTAACTTTGAACGGTCTAATGGTGGCCCCGCTTCCCGCACCGTTGTTACGGAAAAAGAATTCCCCTTACCCGATTTAGG
This sequence comes from Snowella sp., assembly GCA_035285545.1. Classification (GTDB taxonomy): domain Bacteria; phylum Cyanobacteriota; class Cyanobacteriia; order Cyanobacteriales; family Microcystaceae; genus Snowella. Next base: position 7,737 of record JAYKGY010000040.1, read on the forward strand.
TCAATTACCCCTGACGGAATATCCTCGCCAAGGGGATAAAAAAGTGGCAACTACAGTTATGGGAGATTTAGTCGTTCACGTTGGTCGTCAAGATGCAAATTTTGTCGTCACGAATGCCGACGGTAACGCCGCTTCAGGAATTAATAATATTAACGTTGGCTTAAAAATCGTTCACCCCACCACTGACGACACCTATTTTCAAGGCCCCGTTGGACAAGTCTATGAACCCTTAAATGAAGATGCCTGTGCAGGCTTAGCGGTTGGTTTAGCCCTCTTTGGTGCTAGAACCCTCTGGTGTTCCTACGAATCCTTTGCTATCAACGGTTTACCCATTTGGCAGACCGTTACCCAAGCAATGGCGGAATTACGTCGCCCCACGCCTTCTACGATTACGCTGTTTACCGCAGGGGCCTTAGAGCAAGGTCGCAACGGTTGGACACATCAACGGCCCGAAATTGAAAATTATTTTGCAGCCATGATGCGGAATGGGAATATTTTCCCCCTATTTCCCTGCGATGCTAATAGTATTCAAGTTTGCTACGAATGGGCCTTAAAAACCAAGAATAAGGGAATTACGATTACCGCTAGTAAATCACCCTTACCTATCCGCACTACCTTTGAGCAAAACCGTCAAGGCTTACAGGATGGGGGAATTGTGTTACATGAATCGGAAGGCAAGAAAAAAGTCGTTTTTGCGGTGATTGGTGATATGACCTTAATGCCCGTTTTTGATGCGGCGGCTCAACTGGAAGCGGAAGGCATCGGCGTTAAGATTGTTTCGGTGATTAATCCCCGTCGTCTCTATCGTCCTCATGATGTTTTATGGGATTCTTGCAAAGAAGCGGATGGCCATTTCTTAGATGATGCGGGTTTTGAGCGTCTCTTTGGGGGTGATGCCTTAATTGGGGTCATCGGCGGCGGTAGTGCTTTATTGGAACCTTTAATGTTACGTTCTCAGGCTAAACGCGATATTTTTGCTTGGAAACGGGGTGAAACAACGGCTAGCGCAGGCCAATTGATGAATTACAACGGTTTAACGGCTGAGGCATTAAGCAAACGGGCTGTTGAATTATTAGCATAAAAATTTAATTAAAATCCCCCTTATGTCTCTATCCTTATGGATTTAGGGGGATTTTTTACATTATTCTAATGTCCATCGCCAGTTTTTTGCTCCAACAAACGTTTTAATTTTATCTGACTTTCCGGCTTAAGAAAGCGGGCCAGGTTTTTCCTCTGTAGGCAAGCTCTTTCCCAAGGATTTTACCCAGTTGATAATCGTCGTATGATGAACTCCCGTTAAACGTTCTATCTCTCTAAATCCCATGCCGTTCCTATAGGCGGTTAAGCATTCTTGCTTGGTTTTTTCATCATAGCCTTTCTGTTTTTCATAATTATTAATAAATTGGCGGCGACAGGTGACACAAATATAATTTTGTTTTCTCTGCTTATTGATGCCATTTTTACGGATGTGGGTCGATTGACAGTGAGGGCATTGCATTTTGATTTTCTCCGTTCATATCTCTATTATGCAACAGTCTGCAACACCAAATGTAGCAATAGCGCTAGCAATCGGGGGAGTTACGGATGACGATCGCCGGTGAGTTCCTTTAAAATGAATAGGACAAACCAGACGCAACACGATACATTAAAACCTATAATCTTACTATTAATAGATTTATGATGGCTCTTTTGTGTTAACTTTCTTCATAGAAAGACTGCTTAATCTGTCCTATCGGCCTCTCCTAGCCGTCTCTTCCATCCCTAACCCTTCTCGGTAAAGCCGTTGCACTCCCAACTTTCCCTTTGTCTCTTCGTTCCTGATGCGATCGCTCAAAAGTTGTCTGAGTGGGTCAATGGCGATCGCTACCGAATTTATAGTTTTGATGTCCTCAATGACTTTATTTCCTTTGTCGTTGGCAATACGGAACATATTGATTGTCTAATCGTTTTCAACGATACTGCCATTCTTCCTGTTTTTAATAAACTCTATGAGCAAGGCAGACTGCTCCCCGTCATTATTCTTGAATCCAATTCCACCCTCGACGCAGTAGAGGCTGCAAAATTAGAAACGCCGACGATTCTTTACCACAATGCGGAAGTTCGTCTTCCCGAAGCGGATTGGGATTCTCTCCCCGTTGTCATCGACCGCGCGATCGCCCACTATCTCCATCTTGCCCCGATCAAACCCTCCAGTGAAATCGAAAAGCCCCCAGATAAAACCGATCCGGAAGATTCTCAACAAAGTTTTCTGTTACTGCAACAACGCCGATTAGCGGATAAACTCAAAGAAAGATTGGGATATTTAGGAGTGTATTATAAGCGTAATCCAAAAGACTTTTATCGAAATCTGAGTCGGCGAGAAAAACAAGAATTTTTAAATCAGTTGAGTCTTGAATATCGAGAAATTTTACTCAGTTACTTTACTCCAGACAACAATTTTAATCAAATGATTGACCAATTCGTCAACCATGCGTTTTTTGCTGATATTTCGGTTTCCCAAATCTTAGAAATTCACATGGAATTGATCGATCAATTTGCCCAAAGCCTTAAACTAGAAGGCAGAAATGAAGAAGTATTATTAGACTATCGATTAGCCTTGATTGATATTCTTGCCCATCTCGGCGAAATGTACCGTCGTTCTATTCCGAGAGAAGACATTCCCTTTGATCTCTTCTATCAATCCGACTAAAGGTAACGCTCTAAGGCTATTCACGTTATTAAATTACATTATTAAATTAACTTCTATTCGATACGCTAAAACTACTCAGAGATTGTTATCATGACGAGCTTTCAAAAAACCTATGTACTCAAGCTCTATGTAGCTGGAAATACACCCAACTCAGTGCGGGCCCTAAAAACTTTAAAAACCATTTTAGAAAAAGAATTTAAAGGGGTTTACGCCTTAAAAGTAATCGATGTTCTCAAAAATCCCCAACTCGCTGAAGAAGATAAAATCCTAGCAACCCCGACCTTAGCCAGAATTTTGCCCCCTCCTGTTCGTAAAATTATTGGCGATTTATCCGATAGGGAGAAGGTATTGATTGGGCTAGATTTGCTTTATGATGAGATTCGGGAAAGAGAGACCGACCTTTAACCCACTTCACCCCGTTTCTCGGAGGCCATTTCCCAGAACAATCTTAAAAGCTGAACTCCTCATTAAATTTTTTATTAAATAACCTAATCTTACAAAAACAACCGATACATTAAAATTCCTATGGATGAAGCGATTGAAAACGAACAGAAGTCAGCAAAAGATTCTCGAAAAGGTGTCCAAAAAATCCGCACCCTCATTGAAGGATTTGACGAAATTACCCACGGTGGATTGCCCATTGGCCGTACAACCTTAGTGAGCGGCACCTCTGGTACAGGAAAAACCTTATTAGCCGTTCAATTCCTCTATCACGGTATTATCCATTCAGGCTCCCCTGGTCTATTAGTGACCTTTGAAGAATCACCCCAAGATATTATTCTCAATGCCCATAGTTTTGGTTGGGATTTACAGGAATTAATTGACGAAGGCAAATTATTTATTCTCGATGCCTCTCCCGATCCCGATGGGCAGGAAGTGGTCGGCAGTTTTGATCTGTCAGCTTTAATTGAGCGTTTGCAGTACGCCATTCACAAATATAAAGCTAAACTCGTCTCTATTGACTCCGTAACAGCCGTTTTTCAGCAGTATGATGCGGCTTCGGTGGTAAGACGGGAAATTTTTCGCTTAGTGGCTCGCCTCAAGCAATTAAAAGTAACCTCGATTATGACCACGGAGCGGATCGAGGAATACGGGCCGATCGCGCGGTTTGGGGTAGAGGAATTTGTCTCAGATAACGTGGTGATTTTGCGGAACGTGCTAGAGGGAGAACGCCGCCGCCGTACCGTAGAAATCCTCAAATTACGGGGAACAACCCACATGAAAGGAGAATATCCCTTCACCATCACCCGTGCAGGTATTAACATCTTCCCCTTGGGTGCTATGCGACTAACTCAACGATCCTCTAATATTCGGATTTCTTCAGGTGTGGCTACATTAGATGAAATGTGTGGCGGTGGATTCTTCAAAGATTCCATCATTTTGGCCACAGGCGCGACGGGAACAGGCAAGACATTATTGGTCAGTAAGTTCTTACAAGAGGGCTGCCGCCAAGGGGAACGGGCGATTTTATTTGCCTATGAAGAATCTCGCGCCCAATTATCCCGAAATGCGTCTTCCTGGGGGATCGATTTTGAGGAAATGGAGCAAAAAGGCTTATTAAAATTACTCTGTACCTATCCTGAATCGGCAGGATTGGAAGATCACCTGCAAATGATCAAATCGGAAATTTCAGAGTTTAAACCCTCTCGGATCGCGATCGACTCTCTTTCGGCAATGGCTAGGGGCGTTACCAACAATGCTTTCCGTCAGTTTGTCATTGGGGTAACAGGTTACGCCAAACAGGAAGAAATTACGGGTTTCTTCACCAATACAACGGATCAGTTTATGGGGGCGCACTCTATTACGGAATCCCATATTTCCACCATTACGGACACGATCATTATGTTGCAATATGTGGAAATTAAAGGGGAAATGTCCCGCGCTATTAACGTCTTTAAAATGCGGGGTTCCTGGCATGATAAGGGCATTCGAGAATACAGCATCAGCCATGACGGTGCAGAAATTAAAGATTCCTTCCGTAACTACGAACGGATTATTAGTGGTTCGCCTACCCGCATTAGTGTGGATGAAAAATCCGAATTATCGCGTATTGTTCGGGGGGTTCGGGGTGATAAAACGATTGATGAATAGGATCATAAGATCAATAAATTGATAAGATTTCCAGTCGCTCTTTGCCGTGTTTCTTAGCATAAATAATTCCAAATTTATTGCTGATGAGATCTCAACCCAAAGGGTAGCATTAACCTGGGGCGATCGCTGACGGTAAAATTAGGCATAATGAAATCAGTGGCTATTTTTGCGAGATGTCAGCTTTTATGAGGATCAATCAGCAGGAACCCAAGCAGGTATTAAATAAAATCTACGGGAAGGTTAAGCTTGAGCCTGAGCAGATTCAGGATTTTAAGGCGAGTTTGGGGCGACTGCTTGAGCTTTGTGACAGCAAAAAAGATGAAGAGTTTAATAAAAATTTACTGATTGATTTTTTTAAGCAGACGTTTTACGGCAATCGCTATTTTATCAATACGAAAGACAAGAGCGATCTAGTCATCCATAATGACAAGGGAGTAGAAAGTTCGGTTGGGGTTATTTTCGAGACAAAAAAGCCGACCAAAACCGATAATTCGGAAATGCCCAAAGTCGATAATCTTAATACGAAGGCGTTTCAGCAGTTAGTTTTATATTTTTTACGGGAAAGGATCATTCATCAAAATGTTGCGGTTAAGCATTTAATTGTGACCAATATTCATGAGTGGTTTATTTTTGATGCTCAGATTTTTGAGACTTTATTTGCTCAAGATAAGGGCTTAGTGAAGCAGTTTAAGGATTTTGAAGCTAAACGACTGAGTGGGACAAAGACTGACTTTTTTTATAAACAGATTGCGGAACCTGCGATCGCCGCTGTAATTGATCAAATCAAGTTCACGCATTTTGATTTGCGGAATTTGGACAATTTAGACTTAGTAGATCTTTATAAGCTTCTGTCACCCCAGCATTTATTAAAGTTACCGTTTGTCAATGATAGTAATAGTTTAAATAAGCCTTTTTATAATGAGCTTTTGTATATTATTGGCTTGACGGAGGTTAAAGAGAAAGGCAAAAAGTTAATCGGACGAGTCAAAGAAGGCGATCGCCGTGATGGGTCGTTGATTGAAAATGCCATGAGTCGGTTGGATAGTTTGGGTAAGTTATCGCGGTTAACAAATCCAGAAGAGTTTGGGGAGAAAGAGGAGGAGCGGTTATTTAATGTGGCGTTGCGGTTGTCGATTAATTGGATTAACCGTATTTTATTTTTAAAGTTATTGGAGGCGCAGTTAATTAAGTATCACCAAGGTAATCGAGATTTTGCTTTTTTAAATGTACAAAAGGTGAAAAGTTATGATGATTTAGATTGTTTATTTTTTGATGTATTGGCAAAAGAAACGGATAAGCGCGATGTAAGAGTAAAAGAGATGTTTGGCAATGTGCCTTATCTGAATAGTTCGTTATTTGAGCCGACGGAAACGGAACAGGAAACGATCTTTATCAGTAATCTTCAGGAGCGGTGTTTGCCAATTTTTGGGGCGACGGTGTTAAAAGATAGCCAGGGTAAGCGGCGATCGGGTGAATTAAATGCGTTGGCTTATTTATTTGAGTTTTTGGATGCCTATCGGTTTGATCGGGATGAGTTAGAAAATCCGCAGGAAGATAGCGAAAAGTTAATTAATGCGTCGGTGTTGGGGTTAATTTTTGAAAAAATTAATGGGTATAAGGATGGGTCTTTTTATACGCCGAGTTTCATTACGATGTATATGTGTCGGGAAACAATACGGCGGGCGGTGGTACAAAAATTCAATGAGGTAAAGGGATGGAATTGTCAAAATATTCGGGATCTTAAGGAAGATTTAAGCAAATATATTATGGAGTTTAAGGATAGAACAACGGGGAGAAATGAAGCTAGTGAAATTTTTAATAGTCTCAAAATTTGCGATCCAGCGGTAGGTTCGGGACATTTCTTAGTTTCGGCTTTGAATGAGATGATTTCGATTAAGCAATATTTGGGGATTTTGCAAGATAAAAATGGAGAAGATTTAAGCCAATATGAAATTGAGGTAGTTGAAGACAAGTTAAAAATCACTAGAAATGGTAAGCTGTTTGGTTATAATCCGAAAAATAAGGAAAGTCAACGAGTTCAAGAAACGTTATTCCACGAGAAGCAGACGATTATTGAGAGTTGTTTGTTTGGGGTGGATATTAATCCTAATTCGGTGACGATTTGCCGTTTGCGGTTGTGGATTGAGCTTTTAAAGAATGCCTATTATAAATCCCCCCAACCACCCTTAGAAAGTGGGACAAGTGTTGGTGAGTTGGAAACGTTGCCCAATATCGATATTAATATCAAGTGTGGAAATTCTTTAATTAGTCGGTTTGGGTTAGATGTGGATGTGACGCAGGTTTTAAAGAAACATAATTTTAATATTGAGCAGTATCGGAATGCGGTACAAACTTATCGGAATGCGGTGAGTAAGGAACAGAAGCGGGAAATGGAAAGTTTAATCGCAAAGATTAAAAACGGTTTTTCTGTTTATCTTGGTGATTATACTCCTGATAAAAAGAAATTATTAAAGTTACAGCAAGAACTTGCAGAAAAAGAACATCCTCTATTATTTGAGTCAGAAACAGATAAGAAAGCTAGAGAGAAAAAAATTGCTAAATTACACAATGAAATTGACAAGCTAGAAGCCAAAATTGCAGATATTGAAAGTGGAAAATTTTATGAGAATGCTTTGGAATGGCGGTTTGAGTTTCCTGAAGTTTTGAATGATGATGGTGATTTTGTTGGGTTTGATATTGTAATTGGTAATCCGCCTTATATCGTAATTATTAAATCAAAACATGGTCAAGAAATAATTAATTACTTTAATAATAACTATGTAACTTCTGAATATAATCCAAATACTTATGCATTATTTACTGAATTAGCCTTAGGTAAAATTGCTAAAAGCCAAGGATATATTTCTTTTATAATTCCTAATACTTGGCTAAATGGCCAATATTTTACAAAGCTTAGAAGTTTCATTTCTATGTTCAATAATCTCGAAATGATAAACCTAAAAGATATTGCTTTTGATGTTATTGTAGAAACTATGATTTCTATTGTAGAAAAGAGTAACTCAGTATCCAGAATAACTTTTAAAGAATATCTAGGTAATATAGCAGTCCTAAACCAGTTGTAAATATCGATCCACTCTGGGCAAGAGTTTCGAGCCTCTCAACAACACGAATCATTTAGGATTGCTATAATAATTTTTTAGAAATTGAAAAACAAATTCATTGGGGAATTAATCCTTTTGAAAACAAGGCTGAAAGTTTTATTCAGAAAATTCTACACAATGAAAAATCGATGTCTGATTATTGTATTATTTATCGAGGTGTTGAGACGGGAGATAACAATAAATGGCTTGCAAATATAAAATTTACCGATGAATGGAAGCCAATACTACTTGGTAAAGATGTACATAGATTTTCATACAATCATAGTGGAACTTATGTAAAGTTTATTCCAAAACAGTTAAAAAGTAATGCCAATATAAATTACTATAATAAAAATAAAATTCTTATGCGTAGAACAGGCAATTCTATTATTGCTTGTGCTGACTATTGTAAGTTTATTGCTCTAAAAAATCTATACTTAATAATTCCTGAAAATGATAACTATATACCGATCATTTTACTTCAACTAAACTCTAAGTTGTTTGCTTATATACACCAATTATTAACAACTGGAGAAAATAAGCCTTTTGCTCAATTCCCAGCTTTTTATGTTGAAAAATTACCTTGTAAAATAGATGATCGATTTTTAGAAAAAGCCAAAGTTTTACTGGATAAAATGCAAGAATATATAATAGTTAAAAGTGATACAACCACCTTGGAAAAAGAAATAAATCAATTAGTTTATCAACTTTATGGATTGACAGAAGAAGAGATTAAGATAGTAGAAGGAGAAAAAAATTAACCCCAAAATTAGTGATAAATATTTGAAAGATAATTATTGACTATTTTGATTAATTGCGATCAGATTGCATTTTTAAACTATAATTTAAAGATATAAAACTACTGCACAAAATAAAATGTTATCCATTAACCTAGATCGAGAAACAGAAAGCTACTTAGCGGAAATAATTGCCCAAGAGAATACTAGCTCAGAAGAAATCTTAAAAAAGCTAATTTATCAACATTGGCAAACTCTAAAACCCCGCCAAACCCTAG